>NZ_JBWMBC010000004.1:0-313877 GCF_056521285.1 Rhodoferax sp. GT1R46 | reverse complement strand
TACATCTTCCAGTAAACCAATAAAAGTCTCGGCATTCATGGCAACCTCCCAAGCTGGATATCGCTTCACTCTACAAATTGTTGGGCTTAATTTCAACAATTAATGAGGACATAGCCTCAGATATTGGCGAACCAGTGTGGCGCCTCCGCCCAAGCGCACATCCTTCCCTTGGGCCGCTGCAAAGGCTTGTTGCAAAGCGGACTCAATGCCGTCAGTGACAAAGTGAAAAGTTGTCCCACCTTCCATGGGCAATGGCGCCCTCGCGTGGTGCGTCACTACAAAAACGGGCGTATGGTAGGGCGGATTGGGGCCCCACCAACCTTTCCAATCTTCATCGATCCACGGCCCCCTCACTGGGCCGAACATATTGCGCCCCAGAATATTGGCACCAATATTTTCCATGGCCTTTGCAAGAAAGCTGTCATCTGTTCCTGTACTACCGCCTTCCTGACCAAACATGGTTTTCATGGTGCGGGTTTGAAATGCCCAGTCCATGAGCGCAAGGCCGTCCATTCCGAACGGGTTTTCCAAACTTTGCCCTGGCGCAGAGCTAAAGCCGTCGATTGATAGGGCATAACCCCGTACCACCAGTTTTTGCATTTCAATTTCCTTTGAGGTCATGGAAAAGGGTCTCACAGACTATTCGCTTGCAAGCGTACTTCCGCTTTCGCACGCATTGCAGTCATACCCATAAGGCCACGAACACCTGCAAAGTAGCAGGGTCAGTCACAACGGACTCCATTGAGATTGCTATTTATTTAATAGCTATAAACGCATATTCCATGGGGGCTAGAGTTACTTTTATCTCTGATTGAGTTGCTGAATGACGCCCTCAATATGCGGCTCTCCCGTGGGCTGTACTTTAAGCACAAAGCGCGTTGAATCGCCCGCTATTGCCGTGTGCAGCGCCACCGTTCCAGGAATCAGCAACGGCCGCTTGAACCGCAGGTCCAGCATCAGGGGCTGTCCCGGCGGCAAGGCTTTTTCCAGCAAGGCCAGGCAGCGCGCCGCGCTGAACAGGCCGTGGGCAATGGCGCGCGGGTAGCCAAACAGGCGCGCCGTGAAGGCGCTGATGTGGATGGGGTTCCAGTCGCCCGAGGGCTTGGCAAAGCGCCGCCCTGCGTTGGCCGCAACGGACCACTGTGCCACCGGGGTACCCCAGTCGGGCTCTGGCACATCGCTGGCCGCTCGGACCCTGCCGGTCTGTGCGGTTTTGGCCGATTTGCTTTTGGCCAGGGGCGCCAAAAAAGTGCTGACCTCGCGCCACACCACATCTCCATTCACATCCCCCACGCGCACGGTGGTGTGCAGGCTGAACGACTGACCCCGGTCCGTGGCGGTAATGCCGTTCAGCGCGCATTCCATCGCCAGTACCGCGTCATGGGCCACGGGCTGCAGCGATTCAATGCTGTTGGTCCAGTGCACCAGCCCCAGCAGGCGCAGGGGAAACGCCGGGTGGCTCAGAATGGCCATGTGCAGCGGCATGGCCATGGCATGCAGGTACAGCAGGGGCAAGGTCGGACCGTCGGGCAGTTCACACACCGCGCGGTAGCCTGCCAGCGCGGCGGGGTCGGCTTGGGCACCGTTCCACACCGCATGAAAGTGCACATTCAGGGCATCAGCCGGGGCTTGCGCCGGCCGGCGTGCCAGCAGCGAGCCAAGCAGGGCGCGCCCGTTGGAAGGCTTGCTTTCAAAGCGCAATGGCACTGCACGGGCGTTGGAGGATGGGGGTTTGGTCATAGCGCCGCCATTATGGGGTGGGGTTTCAGGATAATGGGGGCATGCTTATTCTTCTCTCGCCCGCCAAGTCGCTTGACTACGAAACCCCCGTGGGTCCCCATCCGCATACCGCCCCCCTGTTTGTGAAGCAGTCCCAGCAGCTGGTGGAACTGCTGCGGGCGCAGTCGCCGCAACAGATTGCGTCCCTCATGTCGCTGAGCGACAAGCTCGCAGCACTCAACGTGGGCCGCTACCTGGCCTGGTCGCCCAAAGCGACTGAGAAAAACGCCCGCCAGGCACTGCTGGCCTTTAATGGCGATGTGTACGAGGGGCTGGACGCCAAATCCTTGAGCCCTGAGGATTTGGCCTGGACGCAGGAGCACGTGTGCATCCTGAGCGGCATGTACGGCGTGCTGCGCCCCATGGACCTGATGCAACCCTACCGTCTGGAAATGGGCACCCGCCTGGCCAACCCGCTGGGGCGTGACCTCTACAAGTTCTGGGGCACCCAGATATCCGACTACCTCAACACCCGACTGCAGGCGGATATCAGCCCGGTCGTCATCAACCTGGCGTCGCAAGAGTATTTCAAAGCCGTAGACACCAGCGCGCTCAAGGCACGGGTGGTGGAGTGCGTGTTTGAAGAATTCAAAAACGGCCATTACAAGATCATCAGCTTCATGGCCAAGCGCGCGCGCGGCCTCATGGCCCGTTTTGCCGCTACGAACCAGGTGGTCAAACCCGAAGACCTGCGGGCGTTTGATGCAGAGGGTTACTCCTGGAGCCTGCCCCTGTCGTCCACCGAGCGCTACGTGTTCCGCCGTAACAATCAGAGCCAAAAAGGCTTCTAGCCCCCGTAAAACCTGCGCAGACAGCTATGAAAATAAGAGCAAACGGTATTGATATTGAAATAGAAGACACCGCCAGCCTGTGCCCGTCGGACACGGAAGTGTTGACGCGCCCCGTGGTGCTGCTCATCATGGGCCTGGGCATGCAGCTGGTGGCCTGGCCACCCGAGATGGTGCAGGCGCTGGTGGACGCGGGTTTTCGGGTGGTGCGCATGGACAACCGCGACGTGGGCCTGAGTCAGTACTTTGACCAGCTTGGCAAACCCAACCTGTTGTGGGCCGGCCTCAAATACAAACTGGGGCTGCCAACGCGCCCGCCCTACACGGTGAACGACATGGCGGCCGACGCCCTGGGTGTGCTCGATGCGCTGGACATTGCCCGCGCGCACATTGTGGGCGTCAGCATGGGCGGCATGATTGCGCAGCGGGTGGCCATCGCCGCGCCCCGGCGCGTGATCAGCCTCACCAGCATCATGAGCAGCAGTGGCGCAAGGGGTTTGCCGCAGGCCCGCCCTGAAGTGATGCGGGCGCTGCTGAGCCGTCCGGCCAACAACACGCAGGCTGCGGCAGTCGACCAATACGTCCGGTTGTTCAAGGCCATCGGCAGCCCGGCGTATCCCACGCCCGAGCCTGAAATGCGCGAGCGCATTTTGGTGGGGGTGCAGCGCAGTTTTCACCCGGTGGGCACGCTGCGCCAGATGCTGGCCATTGTGTCGGACACCACGCGCGCCGCGCAACTGGAGCGCATCGTCAGCCCCACGCTGGTGCTGCATGGCCGTGCCGACCCGCTGGTGCCCTTTGTTCACGGTGAAGACACGGCCCAACGCATTGCCGGGGCGCAACTGGTGGGCATTGATGGCATGGGCCACGATTTGCCGCCCGAGCCGGTGGCGCTGATGCTGGACGCGCTGATTCCCCATTTGCAGACCGCCCAACTACCCGTCACCACGCCCGCCATCACACCATGAACCGTCCTGAACAATCCCAGTTGGGCAAGGCATCCGCCTACATCGACCAGTACGACGTGTCCCTGTTGTTTCCCATTCCCCGCGCGGGCAAGCGGGCCGAAATCGGCATCACGGGGGCCGCGCCATTCTTTGGTGCCGACATGTGGACCGCGTTTGAGCTGAGCTGGCTCAATCCGCGCGGCAAGCCGCAGGTGGCGCTGGCGCACTTCACGGTGCCCTGCGAGTCAGTGAACATTGTGGAGAGCAAGTCGTTCAAGCTCTACCTCAACAGCTTTAACAACACCAAGTTCGCCGATGCCAATGCGGTGCGTGACCGCTTGCGCGCCGACATCACCGAAGCCGTGTGGCGCAATGCCGAGGCGGCGGGCGTCATGCCCTCATCTATCGGCGTCACGCTGCTGGGACCCGACCTGTTTGACCGCGAACCCGTGCACGAACTCGATGGCCTGAATTTGGACCGGCTCGACATTGAATGCACGCAGTACACCCCCGCGCCCGAGCTGTTAACCGCTACCCGCAACGAGGCACCGGTGTCTGAAGTGTTCGTCAGCAACCTGCTCAAGAGCAATTGCCTGGTCACCGGGCAGCCCGATTGGGGCAGCGTGCAGATCAGCTACACGGGTGACCAGATCGAGCAGGGCGGCCTGCTGCAGTACCTGGTGAGCTTTCGCAACCACAATGAGTTTCACGAGCAATGCGTGGAGCGCATCTTCATGGACATCTGGACGCGCTGCCAACCGATGCGCCTCGCCGTGTATGCCCGTTACACGCGCCGCGGCGGGCTGGACATCAACCCGTTTCGCACCAGCCACCCGCAGGCACTGCCGCGCAATATCCGCACCGCGCGGCAATGAGGGGCGCCGCCGTCAGGCGTTGATCTGGCTGGCAACCCGGGCGATGCAGTCGATCACCCGGTGTGCCATCGGTGACAGGGTGCGGTTGTGCAGGCTGACCACCCCCATCTCCACCGACAAGGGCGGCAGATCCGTCGCCTGCACCGCACGTAGTGCGCCCGACTGCAACTCGGCGCGCACCGCCGCGTCAGTGGCAAGCAGTACCGAGTCGGTGGACAGCGTGACGGCCTTCAGCGTGTTCAGGTCGTCGCATTCAAGGGCCAGAGCCGTGTCTTGCCCCTTCAGTAGGGCCGCACGTTTTGCCAGGGCTTGCAGGGCCATCGGAGGCAATCGGGTGCTGATGACACCATAAACCCACAGCTCAGCCAGCGTGCAGGTACGCGTGGCCAGGGGGTGGTTTTCTCGGACATAGGCCGCACCCATCTGACGTCCCAGCCGTTGAATCGCCAGCTCGCCGGTGTGGGCCAGGGTGCTCACGTCGGCCACAAAAAATTCAATGTCCTCCGAGCGCAGCCGCTCCAGCAGCCGTTGCCAGTTGCTGACCTCCACGCGAAGGCACACCTGCGCATGCGCAAGGCGCATTTCGCTGAGCACGGGGGACACCAGGCTGGCGATGGGAAACGGCCCCACACCAAACGCGATGTCGCCCAGCGCGCCGTCCTGGTACAGCTCAATATCGCGGCGCAGGCTTCGTGCGTCAAAGAGCAGCCGGCGCGCTTTTTCAAGTAAAAACTCGCCTGCCGCAGTGGGGCGAACCTGGCCGCCGTCCCGGTCGAACACCTGCATGCCCAGGCTGCTTTCTATGGTCTGGATGCTGCGGCTGAAGGCGGGCTGGCTCAGGTGCACGCGCTGCGCCGCACGGGCGAAATGCCGCTCATCATCAAGAGCCACCAGGTGGGCGAGGCGTCGTAGATCCATGGCATGTGAATGCAAAAAACGCATTGCTTTAATGTTGACAATGCATTTTACTTATTACATGCGCAAATTTACAGTGACCGCGGATACACAATAAAAGGAGACAAAACCCATGACCCCCCTGATACAAAATCTGCTGATTCTGAGCATCATGTTCGGATTCGCCTTGGCAGAGTTCGCATCCCGCCGATACAAAAAAACGGTTCATGCCAGTGCAGACGACACCAAGCTCGAACTCTTCATGTTCATCAGCCTGATCGCCATTGCCCAGCCTGTGGCCATTCTCGTGACTGGAAAAATTGCGATGTGGCTGATGCCGGAGATGCAGGGCGCCTGGGCCAACTTGCCCTGGTGGGCCATGGTCGGCATTCTGCTGGTGGGGGACGACATGACGCAATACTGGTGGCACCGCCTGTCCCATTCACCGCGGATGTGGCCGCTGCACCGCGCGCACCACAGCGCCCAGTACATGAGCATTCGCATTACCTACCGCAACAACTTTTTCTACTACATGCTGATGCCCGGACTGTGGATTGCCGGGGTGCTGCTCTACCTGGGCTTCTTCAAGGTCTACGCCATCTACATCGTATTCAAGCTGGCTGTGATTCTGGGTGCGCATTGCGCCTGGCGCTGGGACGAGCCGCTGTACCGCATTCCCGCGCTCAAGCCGCTGATGTGGCTGGTGCAGCGCACCATTTCCACCCCGGCCACGCACCATGCGCACCATGCGTTGACCAATGCCGACGGCGTGGGCCACTACACCGGCAACTATGGCAATTTGCTGTTCTTCTGGGATGTGCTGTTTGGCTCGGCCCACATCACCCAGCAGTTTCCGCCCAAGGTGGGCCTGCAGGATGATCTGTTATTTGGCCAGGAGCGTTGGTACAACGAAATGTTCTATCCCGTGCTGCAGTCCGGTCGCGAGCACACCGCGCTGAAGTTTGGTGGGCGGGCCTATGCCGAGGCAGAGACGGCGTCCGATGTAGAACGCCTCTCCGCGGCGGGCTAAAGGCCGATTTCGCTAAACGACTTGAGCGCTGCCAGCGCAGGGAAGTCAGCCGGGCGCTTGGTCTTCATGGCCATCACGGCTTCCATGACATGGCGGTTGCTCCAGATCGCACCCTGCAGCCAGCCCATCTGTTTGAGCGCGTCGTCCACCGAATGGTCGCGCGTGTAGTGAATGGCCTGCTTGGTCCCCCATATGGCAATGGGCGGTTTGGACGCAATCTCGGCGGCGCACACCAGTGCGGCTTCCAGCATGGCTTCAGGCGTGTCGAACACGGCATTGACCAACCCGTATTGCAGAGCACGGTCGGCGCCCAGGCGACGGCCGGTGTAGGCCATTTCTTTCACGATCGCCAGCGGAATGAGCTTGGGCAGGCGCTGCAGGGTGCCCACGTCGGCCACCATGCCGATGTTGATTTCCTGGATGCAGAAAAAAGTCTGTGGCGTGGCGTAACGAAGGCAGCAGGCGCTGACCATATCGACCGCGCCGCCAATGCAGCCGCCCTGAATGGCCGCAATCACCGGCATGCGCAGGGTTTCCAGCTTGGTGAAGGTGGCCTGCATGTCACCCAGCAGGTCAAAAATGGCGGCGCGGCCTTCCGGGCTCTGGTCGTCCATTTGAATAGCGCCCGCAAAGGTTTCCAGCGCCATGCCGGCGCTGAAATGCTTGCCGGTGCTGCTGATAACCAGCGCGCGCGCCGAGCCGTCCTTGTGCAGCCGGGTCAGCACCGCGTCCAGCTCGCGCCAGAAGGTGGGGTGCATGGTGTTCATGGCCTCCGGCTGGTTGAGAACCAGGTGGGCAACATGGTTCTCGGTCGTCAGCGAAAAGCAGGTAAGGGGGGAAGCAGATGTGTTCATGGGCATGACTGTAATGCAGGCGATTGGGCAGCTCAGTCGCCTATGGCACTTTGAGCCAGTCGCAGCGCAGCCGGTGCCGGGCATGGGCCCGTGCGCGCCAGCCGACATACAGGCGGGGTGCCAGCATGCCCAGCGCGCACGGCCCGGCGGCCCACCAGGCATCCAGCACCCAAGTGGGCAGCCAGCCCACCCAACCCATCAGCCAGGAGGTCAGCACCGCGTCCCATAACTGGTATTCCACCGGATGATCCAGCGCATGCTCCAGATGCCATTGCCTGATGCGATGCAGCTCGGTTAACGGAACCGCCTGCGTGAGCCATGGGACCATTGCAATCTCCGGTGGTGACATTGCAATGTAAGTTCACTGTAAGCTGCCGTCAAGTCACAGTGCAAAAAATTAAGCCGTCGCCATCCGCTTCAGAACAACTGCCCCGTAGTTGCTTCCAAATTGATAGCGCCTTGCGCATATTCCACGGGGGCTAGTGATCGTTTTTTTTCTGAATCCTGCAGGTCAGCAGCTTTGAGCAAGGCACCCACCCGCACTCCCAGCAATCGCAGCCGTTTCTGCAACGGTGCCCGCTTCAGGCATTGCCCGGCCACCTGCCGAATACGCGCGGCGTCGGCCGTGTAGTCCACCGTCAAGTCGCGCGTCACGCCCGAGAAGTCGTCATAGCGCAGCTTGATGCCAATGGTTTTGCCCACATAGCCTTTGCGTTGCAGATCGGCGGCCACCTGCTCGCACAGCCGGGTGAACACCGCGCCCAGCTCGGTCTTGTCGCGCACCGCGTGCAAATCCCGCTCAAACGTGGTTTCGCGGCTCATGCTCACGGGTTCGCTCTCGGTGTCTACCGGGCGTTCGTCGCGTCCGTGGGCGGCTTCATGCAGCCAGGCGCCGGTGCGCGGGCCAAAGGTCTGCATCAGCCAGGTGGGGTCGCGCTCGGCCAACTGGCCAATGGTTTCAATCCCAAAGCCCTTGAGCTTTTCGTCGGCCTTGGGGCCAATGCCGTTGATCTTGCGGCAGGCCAGCGGCCAGATCATGGATTGAAGGTCGTCCGGGTGGACGATGGCAATGCCGTTGGGCTTGTTGAATTCACTCGCCATTTTGGCCAGCAGTTTATTGGGAGCCACGCCCACCGAGCAGGTGAGGCCGGTGGCTTCAAAAATGCTTTTCTGGATCAGGCGCGCCAGCACGCGGCCGCCTTCGCGCTGGCCGCCGGGTACCTCGGTAAAGTCGATGTAGACCTCGTCCACACCGCGGTTTTCCATCACCGGGGCAATCTCGGCGATGGTATTTTTGAACAGGCGGGAGTACTTGCGGTATTCCTCAAAATCTACCGGCAACAAAATGGCCTGGGGGCATAGCTTGGCGGCTTTCATCAGCCCCATGGCCGAGCCCACGCCAAACTGGCGCGCTGCATAGGTGGCAGTGGTGATGACGCCGCGCCCGGTATAGCTGTCCAGGCGTGCAAAGGCATCCAGTGGAATGCGTCGGAGTGCGGCGCGTTGGGCAGCTTCGTCCCACGGCGTTTCGGGCTCGGCGGGGTCGGCGTTATTCAGGTCGTTCGTGCGCAGGGCTTCCAGCGCCTCCTGAATGTTGCGTCGTCCACCGCCAATCACGACGGGCAACCCCTTGAGCTGCGGGTAGCGCAGCAGTTCCACCGACGCGTAAAACGCGTCCATGTCCAGGTGGGCAATGCGGCGCGTGGGCGCAGGTGCGGTCATGGCGCCAGGCTTACATCGCCTTCTGAATCACCGGTCCCTTGAACAGGTAGGGCAGCCGGGGGCCTTTGGTTTGCGTGACGCCGCCCTTGTTTTCGACACTGATGGCCAGGCTGGTGGCGCTGGCGAGGTCTCTTTCGCTGACCGGCAGGCGCAGGGTTTTGCCTTTGCTTTGCAGCACGCCCAGCGAACGCGCCGGGTCGCCTTCGGACAGGGCCCACAACTGCATGCTGTCTTCGCCGCCCTCGGTCACGCCATTGAGCCGCTGCACTTGCAGTGCGTCGTCCTGCAGGGCCAGCGTGACCAGCATGGCGGGTGCCTGCTTGTCATCACTGAGGATGGCGATGTACTTGACCTGCGCCGTGTTCTTCAGCTGAACCTGCACGTGCTGAAGCTGGGCCTTGAACTGCTCGAACATGCTCATGCCGGTGGCCACGCCAATGGACAGCAACAGCAGGAACAGGATGGCTAGCGCGCGCCACCAGGGGCTTACGCCCCGACGGGCGCTGGAAGGAGAATCAATGGGCGTGGGGACAGTTACAGAGGTGGGCATGCAGATGGGGGGGTCAAGTTGGGAAAGTTCCCGGCAAGAGAATACTCTTGTCCACCGTCTCCATCCGGGTATGGCCGGCAAAAGCCATGGTCAGGTCGAGTTCCTTGTGGATGATTTCCAGCACTTTGGTCACGCCTTCTTCGCCCATGGCGCCCAGGCCATACAAAAACGCGCGGCCAATGTAGGTGCCCTGTGCACCCAGCGCGCGGGCCTTGAGCACGTCCTGCCCGCTGCGGATGCCGCCGTCCATGTGCACTTCAATCTGCTTGCCTACGGCGTCCACAATGGCTGGCAGCGCGCGGATGGAGGACTCGGCCCCGTCGAGCTGGCGCCCGCCGTGGTTGGAGACGATCAGCGCATCGGCGCCGGAGTTGACGGCCAGGCGCGCGTCTTCCACATCCTGAATGCCCTTGAGGATGAGCTTGCCGCCCCAGCGCTTTTTGATCCACTCCACATCGCCCCAGTTGAGCGCGGGGTCGAACTGCTTGGCGGTCCACTCGCTCAAACTGCCCATGTTATCCACGCCGCTCACATGGCCAATGATGTTGCCAAAGCCGTGGCGCTTGGTGCCCAGCATGCCCAGGCCCCAGCGGGGTTTGGTCATCATGTTGAGGATGTTGGTGATGGTGAGCTTGGGCGGCGCAGACAGGCCATTCTTCAAATCCTTGTGGCGCTGACCCAAAATTTGCAGATCGAGCGTGAGCACCAACGCCGAGCAGTTGGCGGCCTTGGCCCGGTCGATCAGGCGCTCGATGTAGGCGCGGTCTTTCATCACATAGAGCTGGAACCAGAAGGGGTGGTTGCCTGTTTCCTTGGCCACGTCTTCAATGGAGCAGATGCTCATGGTGGACAGGGTGAAGGGCACGCCAAACTTCTTGGCCGCGCGTGCCGCCTTGATCTCGCCATCGGCGTGCTGCATGCCGGTGAGGCCGGTGGGGGCAATCGCCACGGGCATGGCAACCTTCTGGCCGATCATGGTGGTGGCGGTGCTGCGGTTTTCCATGTTGACGGCCACGCGTTGGCGCAGCTTGATGGACTGAAAATCAGCGCTGTTGGCGCGGTAGGTGCTCTCGGTCCAGCTGCCGGAATCGGCGTAGTCGTAAAACATGCGAGGTACGCGCTTTTGCGCGAGGATGCGCAGGTCTTCGATGTTGGTGATCACGGACATTGTTGTCTCCTGTAGTGCCCAGATGGTAGGGGAAAGGGGGATGCTCCCTTGTGAAATCCCCCAGTTATCGTTTGAAATAAATTGGTAAACGGGTTTACCTGCGGGGTACTTGCGTTATTCAATGAGAATCATTATCATTGGCGTTTTGATCAAGTGGAAAACTCCATGAAACGTCTTTTGTCCCTTGTGCTTCTGTCATTTGTTGTTGGCCAGGCCATGGCGGCCACGGAAGAATTCACGCTCACCCTTCAGAACCATGCATTTACACCCAAGGAAATCAAGATTCCCGCGGGCAAAAAGGTCAAGCTGCTGGTGATGAACAAAGATGCCACGCCGGCCGAGTTTGAAAGCAAGCCGCTGGGGCGCGAGAAAGTCATTGCAGGCAATTCCAGTGCCACGATCAATCTGGGGCCTTTGAAGCCCGGCCGTTACCCCTTTGTTGAGGAATACCACGAGACCGAAGCGGCCGCGCAAGGCACGATCGTTGTCGAGTAATCCAAGGAGCCCGAGTCGCCATGTTTGCTGCCGCCCTTATCGTTTTTCGTGAATCGCTGGAAGCCTCGCTGATCATCAGCATCATGGTCGCCGCCACCCGGGGTATTCCCCAGCGCGCGCGCTGGATCATCAGCGGGCTGCTGGCCGGGCTGGTCGGCGCGGCACTGGTTGCCTCCAGCATGGAAGCCATCTCCAATCTGGCCAGCGGGATGGGCCAAGAGCTGTTTCAAGTCGGTGTGCTGACACTTGCCGTCGGCATGCTGGCGTGGCATAACATCTGGATGTCAGCCCACGGCCGGGAAATGGCGGCCCAAGCAAAAAATGCAGCAAAAGCCATTAATGATGGTTCGCGCACCCGCTCCGTGATCTTTCTGGTGGTGGCTCTTGCCGTTTTGCGCGAGGGGTCAGAAACCGTCCTGTTCCTCTACAGCCTGGCCACCAGCAGCGAAGATGGCTTGCGCACCACCATCACGGGTGGGGTCAGTGGTTTGGCAGCCGGTGTGATGGTTGGCGCATTGCTGTACGCCGGCTTGCTGCGCGTTCCTCTGCGCTGGTTTTTTTCGATCACCGGCATTCTTGTTCTGCTGCTGGCGGCCAGCATGGCATCGCAAGCCGCCCGCTTCCTGATTCAGGCGGACCTGCTGCCCAGCCTGGGCGCACCGCTGTGGGATACATCGGCCGTGTTGTCACAATCTTCGGCAATGGGTACGTTGCTGCATGGATTGATCGGTTATGACCCCCAGCCAGCGGGCATGCAGTTGCTGTTTTATGTCGTCGTGCTGGTAACTATCGCCAGCGGCATGTTGTGGGTGTCCCGGCACGGGCAGGCCGTTAAAAAATAGAGAAAATTCTTCAAAAAGCTGAATCCAGTACGGCGTTGGTTGCGTATTCAAGGGGAGCGTCTGGCATATTCATTGCCAGTCGCGTGCGATAGACCCTGAATTAACTGTTAACCAACTGTCTGGAATTTCACACAATGAAGAACATTCGAACGGCATTGATCGTCGGGGCCGCGGGCCTTTGCAGCGGCCTGGCCCTGGCCGATACGGGCAAACTGCTGCTGACCGGGGGCGTAAGCTCCATTGATGGCGCGGCCGGTGGCGGGCTGACTCCCTGGGCGGTGATTGGCACCAACGCAACCGAAGGCGAAATCGGCTTTTCTGCCAACCTGACCCGCGTCACGACGCAGGACTACGCACTCAACACCATGGGCGCCGCCATCGGATTCAAAGACCGGGTGGAGTTGTCGTTGGCACGCCAGGACTTTGACGCATCGCCCGCCGTAGCACTCAATGGCATTGCGGCCTTTGGCGTGCAGCCTGGGCAGCACATCAAGATGGACATTGTGGGTTTGAAGGTCAGGGTGGCCGGTGATGCGGTGCTCAACAGCGATTCGTGGATGCCGCAAGTGGCCGTCGGCGTGGAGCAGAAATCGGTGGATTCGGGCTCCCTGTCCAGCGTACTCAATTTCCTGGGCGCCAAGACCAGCGGAACCGACTTTTACGTGAGCGCGACCAAGCTGTTCTTGGCGCAAAGCGTGCTGGTCAACGGCACGCTGCGTTACACCAACGCCAACCAGAATGGTTTGCTGGGGTTTGGCTCCAACGCGCCGGGCAAGAACGAAGGCAGTTGGGTGCCGGAGGTTTCAGTGGCTTACCTGTTGAGCAAGAACGTGGCCATTGGCGCCGAATACCGCGTCAAGCCCAACAATCTGGAGGCTCTGGGCCGGGCGGCCGGGCTGGGTGATGCGCTGGCAGAGGACGACTGGAAGGACCTGTTCATCGCGTGGGCGCCCAACAAGAACACCTCCATCACCTTGGCTTATGTGGATCTGGGCCGCATCGTGCCCGGCGTCACCGCCGGCCGCAAGCAAACGGGCTATTACCTGTCTGCCCAGTTGGCGTTCTAGACCCACCTGCCCCCCATTCATCTTCAGGAACCGTTATGAAAAAAGTATTGATTGCCCTCGTGTTGACCTCTTCATTGGCCACTTTGGGTCTTGTGTCTGCACCGGCATTTGCGCAAAGCACTTCCGGCGCTGCCTCCACCATGCCCCTGAAAAACGACCAGCTGTACCAGTCTTTGGGCCAAAAGGCCGGCCTGGAATCATTGATGGACATTTTTGTGGCCGGCTTGAAAGCCGACCCGCGCACCGGGTCCCATTTCAAGGAAACCAATTCGAAGGGTCTCCAGGAACAGCTGGTCGATCAGTTTTGCAAGATCAGCGGCGGTCCCTGTGAATACAAAGGCGCCAACATGAAGGCTGCACATGCCGACATGGATATCAGCAAGACTGACTTCAATGCCTTGGTGGAGGTACTGCAGGCCTCGATGGATGCCCGCCATATTCCTTTCGCAACGCAAAACAAGTTGCTGGCGCTGCTGGCACCCATGCACCGTGACGTGATTACCGTCAAGTAGTCGGTTCATGTTCAATCACATTGTGAAGATGCCCCGCCTTGGGGCTGTCGCCACTGCTGTTGCGGCCGTGTTTCTGTCTACGAGCGCCGTTTATGCCGGCACGCTGGAGGTGCTGGTGGTCGACCGCGATGGGAAGCCCACGCCCGATGCCGTGGTGTCGGTCTTCCCCACAGGGAAGGGTATGCCCAAAACATCTTTGCCGGGCACGGCGATGGTGAACCAGGAAAAGCAGCAGTTTGTACCCAAAGTCACCGTGGTGGCCATGGGTGCCAAAGTGCGGTTTACCAACAGCGACCCCTGGAATCACCATGTGCGTCTGGGTGTCGCAGGCGCGCCACGGGGGGATGTGGACGGGCAGTCCATTCTTCTGGAGGGTAAGGCCGAGGGGAAGCCGCCCAGCTCTGCGGTGCTGACCTTTGACAAGCCTGGCGCCCACGGAGCGGCGTTGTTGGGCTGCTATATCCACAGTTCCATGAAAGGCACGGTATACGTGGCCGAATCCCCCTGGACCGTAAAAACCGGACCCGATGGCATGGCGACCATCGAAGACGTGCCGGAAGGGGCTGCGACCGTCAAAGTCTGGCACGTAGCGCAGTTGGTGGACAAAACTCCGCTGGAGACCAGCGTGTCGGCCGCACCCACCAGGATCACGTTCCAGTTAAACGTGGTGTCCCGGGGTAGCAGGCTCTGATCACAGCATCTTCTGGATCAATGCACCCTTGAAGAGTACGGGCCCGGTCGGGCCCATTGCGCTGGGTACGCCACCCTTGGGCTCAAGGCTGATGGCAAGGGTAGGGACCTCGCGCACATCGCCTTCGCCCGCCGTCAGGCGCAGCACTTTTTCGCGCCCCAGCACGCCCAGTGACTTCGGCCCGCCAGCAGGTGGCAACGCCCAGAGTTGCAGCGATCGGTCCCCAGCTTCCTGGTAGGCACCTACCCGCTGCAGCGTGAGTTTCTTGCTCTTGGGGTCAAAGGTCACCAGCATGGAAGCCGCTGCCTGGTCGTCAGCGAGTACGGCCACGTATTCGATTTGCGGGGTGGCCTGCAACTGGGTTTGCAGGCGGGCAATTTCAGTGCCCAGTTCCTGGCGCAAGCCCAAGCCTGCGGTGACCGCCACAACGGTGGCCACCGCGCCTGCGGCTGTCGCACCACGCCACAGCGTCAGGCTGCGCAGCCAGTCGCCCCAGGCGGGGGCCTGCCGGATGGGCGCCGCGCGGGCTGCCTGCATGGCGGCGTGCGCTCTGTCGCCCTGCACCAGGTTGTTGATGCGCGTCCACACGGCGGCGTCAGGGGTGGCCTGCAATTGCAGTTCATTCAGGCTGGACAGCCGGCTTTGCCATATCAGTGCAGCGGCGCGCACGGGTGCCTGGTCCCGGGCCATGGCCTCAAAGCGGCGGCGTGCGCCACCGCGCAGGGTGCCCAGCGCATAGCTGCTGGCCAGTCGGTCGAGCAGTTCGGGATGTTGCGTGAGGTTCATAGAGCGGCCTTCACGCAAAACGCGCCATGCACAGGCGCAGCTGGTCCAGACCGCGGCGGATCCAGGTTTTCACGGTGCCCAAAGGCAGGCGCAATTGTTCTGCCAGCTCACTGTGGCTCAGGTCGCGCACATAGGCAAGGCTCACCACCTCACGCTGCCGGTCTTCCAGCCGGCCCAGGCACTGGTGCAGCGCCCACGCCTGTTCGCTGGCCTGTGCTGTGTCCAGTGGCGAGGGTGCGTCGCCCTCCAGCGTGTCGGCCAACGCGTCGTCCAGCTCCTGTGTGACGTGGCTGCGATCGGCCGCGCGGCGGCGCAGCATGTCCAGCCCGCGGCTGCGAACAATCAAGCCCATCCAGGCCATGGGTGGGCTCAGCGTTGAACGGTAATCGCCAGCAGATCGCCAGATCGACAGGAATGCTTCCTGCAGCACGTCTTCAGCCCAATCCCGGTGGGTGACAACGCGCAGCGCCAAGCCATAGAACTTGGTAGCACACAGGTCATACAGCGCCTTGAGCGCGGCGTCATCCCGGTTGGCGACGCGGTCCAGCAGTTCAATCAGTTCTGCATCGTGGTTCATTGCATTCATTTCAATATTGTCTGCGATCCCATCGTTTTGACTGGGGCCTGGGAGCGAGAAGCGCACTCCGGTTCAAGGTTTTTTGCAGCTCCCTTCAAGGGTACGCAGCGAAGCGCCCGGCGGATTCAAAAAAAGAAAAATCAATTTTTTTTAAATAGCTGAATCCGGCGGCGCCTTGCCCTGCGTATTCAAAGGGTAGGGCGAAATAGTTCGATCTCTGCAACCCGTGCAACCCATTCAAAGGAATTCACCATGCAATCCATCGTTCAAACACTCTCTGGCTCCCCACTGGCTTCTTCGCGCCGCGCCTTCATGGGCCGCACAGGTACCTTGTCGGCAGTGGCTGTGGCCCTGCTCGCGGGCCAGGACGCCATGGCACAAGGCATGGCAGGCGATACCAGCAAAGATGTGGGCATTCTCAATGTGGCCCTGGGCCTGGAGCACGAAGCCATCAACGCCTATCAGCTGGGTGCCGGTAGCGGGCTGCTGCAAAAAGGCGTGCTGGACGTGGCGGTGCAGTTCCAGGGACACCACAAGGCACACCGCGATGCCCTGATAGCCACGATCCAGAAAATGGGCGGCATGCCCGTGATGGAGAAGAAGCTGGAGGACTATGCCAAGGCGCTGAAGGCAGACACCCTGCGCAACCAGGCCGATGTGCTGGACCTGGCGGCACGGCTTGAGCTGGGTGCCATCAATGCCTACCTGGGCGTGATCCCCGCTTTTGGCAGCAAAGACCTGGCCAAAGTGGCCGCCCGTCTGGCTGCGGACGAAACGATGCACTTCACCGTTTTGACCAACGCACTGGGTCGGCCGCTGCCCAGTGGTGCGCTGTCGTTCGGCGCGTAATGTCTTCGCGCACCTCTAGCCTGCGGCGTGCTTCTAGACGTCTTGCTGTCGACGCGCTGGCCGTGGGATGCTGGGCCCTGTTGTGCTTCTGGGCCGCGACGGCCCAGGCCCAGGCCCAGGCTCAGTCCGTGGACCGTGGGCAGGTGCTGTTTGAATCGCGCTGCGTGGCCTGCCACAGTCTGGACGCGAATCGCACGGGTCCGGCGTTGCGGTCCGTAGTGGGGCGTACGGCGGGCAAGGCCGAGGGCTATTTCTATTCCGAGGCCATGGCTGCCTCAACCCACGTGTGGAGCGTTGAAAAGCTCAAGGACTGGTTGACGAACCCGCAGGACGTGGTGCCGGGCCAGGAAATGAATTTTCGCGTGGACCTGCCGCAGGACCGTGAGGATGTAGTGGCGTACCTGGCATCGCTTTCCGAGGCGCGAAAAAAATAGCGACGCTACGTTTTTGATAGCTGCTCACGCATATTCCACGGGGGCCAGGTCCCCATTTCGTTCTGAATCAGGCCAGACGTGCGGTGTGGCGCGCAATCTGCGCCCGCACCTGCGCAGGTGCGGTACCACCCAGTGTGTTGCGGGCGTTCAATGAGCCGCGCAGGCTCAAGCATTCGTACACGTCTTTCTCGATGCCGGGGTTGAATTCCTGCAGCACCGCCAGTGGCAGTTCGGATAGATCGACCTGATGCGAGGTAGCGGCCTTGACCGCGTGGGCTACCACTTCGTGCGCATCGCGGAAAGGCAGGCCTTTTTTGACCAGGTAGTCGGCCAGGTCGGTGGCGGTGGCGTAGCCGCGCAGGGCCGCTTGCTCCATGGGAACTGGGTTGACGGTGATACCGCCTTCCTTCTGCCCGTTGGCCGGGTTCAACTGCCCGCCGACCATTTCGCTGAAGATGCGCAACGTGTCCTTGAGCGTGTCCACTGTGTCAAACAGCGGCTCCTTGTCTTCCTGGTTGTCCTTGTTGTAGGCCAGGGGCTGGCCCTTCATCAGGGTGATCAGGCCCATCAGGTGGCCGACCACGCGGCCGGTCTTGCCGCGGGCCAGTTCGGGTACGTCGGGGTTTTTCTTCTGCGGCATGATGGAACTGCCGGTGGTGAAACGGTCGGCAATCTTGATGAAGCCAAAGTTCTGGCTCATCCACAAAATCAGCTCTTCGCTCATGCGACTGATGTGCACCATGGTCAGGGTGGCAGCGGCGGTGAATTCGATGGCAAAGTCGCGGTCGCTCACAGCGTCCAGGCTGTTCTGGCACACCTCGGCGTTACCGGCCGCATCAACCATGCCCAGGGTGCGGGCCACGCGCTCGCGGTCCAGCGGGTAGCTGGTGCCCGCCAGCGCGGCAGAGCCCAGCGGCAAGCGGTTGGTGCGGCGACGCACTTCCGAAAAGCGCTCGGCATCGCGGCTGAACATCTCGACGTAGGCAAGCATGTGATGGCCAAAGCTCACGGGCTGGGCGACCTGCAGGTGGGTGAACCCGGGCAGGATGACTTCAACATTCTTGCTGGCCACGTCAATCAGGGACTTCTGCAAATCCACCAGCAGTTCGACGATCAGGTCAATCTCTCCGCGCAGCCACAGGCGCACGTCGGTGGCGACCTGGTCGTTGCGTGAGCGCCCGGTGTGCAGGCGCTTGCCGGCGTCGCCCACCAGCTGGGTCAGGCGGGCTTCGATGTTGAGGTGCACATCCTCCAGATCGAGTTTCCATTCGAAGTTGCCGGATTCGATGTCGGCGGTGATTTGGGCCATGCCACGCACGATGGAAGCGTGATCGTCGGCACCGATGATTTTTTGCGCAGCCAGCATCTCGGCGTGGGCCAGGCTGCCGGCGATGTCGGCCTGCCAGAGGCGCTTGTCAAAAAACACGCTGGACGTGTAGCGCTTGACCAGATCGCTCATGGGCTCCGAGAACAGGGCCGACCACGCTTGGGACTTTTTATCGAGTTGGTTTTGTGACATGGGGAGCGGTGCAAATAATGGAGTCAAAATCCGGATTCATGAAAGACACCCAAATATTATCGGCGTTCCAGGACGTGACGCCGTCCCAGCCCGCCACCGATGTGATGGCTTCGACCGCGACGGCGCTGGTTTTTGACGCCTGCCAGACGGGTGTGGTGCTGCGGGCCGTGCTGTTTGTACAGGTCACCGTAGGCGTAGCCGTGGTGTTTACCTCCGCCAATTTCATGGAATGGGTCATCCGGCTGTCGCTGGCGACGGGCGGCGCACTGCCCGCCACTTTGGCCTGGCTGCTGACGGCGTGTATGGCCAAACGGCTGTTGGGTCGTATGGTTCCGGCACTGCAGTACACCGTGGCGGCCGCGCTGGGGGCGGTTGCCGGCTTGTATGGCTGCGGCGTGCTCGCAATGGCGGGTTTGCTGGAGTCACCGCCCTGGGTGGCCAGCGCTTGCAGCGGCGTTTTGCTGTCTTCGGTGCTGGTAGCCGCACTGGTGATGCGCGCCAAGGGGCGTATGCCCGCAGACACCTCGGCCCGTCTGGCGGAATTGCAGGCACGGATACGGCCGCATTTTCTGTTCAATACCCTTAACAGTGCCATTGCCCTGGTGCGTGCCGAACCCGCCAAGGCAGAAACCCTGCTGGAGGATTTGAGCGACCTGTTTCGCCAGGCCTTGAAGGATTCTGGCGAGCCGGTCACGCTGGAAGAAGAGATCAATCTGGCCCGGCGTTATCTCGCCATTGAGCAGGTGCGTTTTGGCGAGCGCCTGCGCGTGCAGTGGGCGCTGGACCCGGCAGCGGCCGGTGCGCGGCTGCCGCCTTTGCTGCTGCAGCCACTGGTGGAGAACGCGGTTTGCCACGGCGTGGAGCCCAGCGCAACGGGTGCTGAAGTCAGAATATCAACCCAACGCAGGGGGTCCATTGTGGTGATTAAAGTGACAAATACCGTACCGGCCGGGCAGGGCGCCGGTGGCCATGGGCTGGCCTTGCGCAATGTGCAGGACCGTTTGGGCCTGCTGCACGATGTGCAGGGGCAGTTCAAAAGCGGGCTGAAGAATGGCGTCTACCAGGTGCGCATCGAGGTGCCGCTGTGAACGCGGCCATCCACGGGACTGTGGGTGCGGCGCCCGCTATGCGGGGTGCACTGAGAGCACTGGTGGTGGATGACGAGCATTTGGCACGGGCCCGCATGCGCACCTTGCTGTCGGATTGCAGTGCGCCGCAGGCCCAGGTGCTCGGCGAGGCTGCCAACGCGGTGCAGGCCATGGAGCTGTTGCAACACCAGCATTTTGATGTGGTGCTTCTGGACATCCACATGCCGGGCGCCGATGGGTTGGCGCTTGCACGCAACCTGCAAGCCATGGAAAACCCGCCTGCGCTGATCTTCGTGACGGCCCACGCCGAGCACGCCGTGCAGGCGTTTGAGCTGGAGGCGGTGGACTACCTGACCAAGCCGGTTCGGCTGGAACGCTTGCAGGCTGCGCTACAAAAAGTAGAGCGCCTTGTGCAGTATTCGCGGGGGGCAGAGGCTGATTTGACGCAAGAAGTGCTGGTCATTCAGGAGCGTGGCCGTACCGAACGGGTGCCCGTGCACCTCGTCATCTACTTCAAGGCAGAGCTGAAATACATCACCGTGCGCACGGCCGCACGCAGCTACATTCTGGACGGCTCTCTCAATGAGCTGGAAGAAAAATACAAAGCCCAGTACCTGCGCGTCCACCGCAACGCCTTGATCGCCCGGCACGCGGTGCGCGCCCTGGAAAAGCATTTCGATGCGGAAGAGGGCGAGGGTTGGGCGGTGCGGCTCAACGGCGTCGAAGAACTGCTGGCCGTCTCGCGCCGCCAGCTCGCCGCAGTGCGGGCGTTGGTTTCTCGATAAGTGCCGTAGCGCGCAGAGCGCGATGACTGAACCAGCCGGCCCACCTGACCGTCGTGACACGCAGCCAGGTCAGGCGAACTATTTTCTGTGCTCCAATGGTCGCTCAAGGGCAAGCGACTTCATTCCAAGCCGCTGTTCAGCCGACGCCCACCGGATTCAAGATAGCCATGCCCCTCACCAGAATTCAATCAGCCTTTGCCCGTCTGGCCAGCGGGCTGATGGTCAGCACCTTCGAGGACCAGCGGGAGCAGGCATTGCCGCTGACGCCCAGGGCGTGATCCAGATCTTTAACGTCGGCGCCGAGCGCATGCTGGGCTATGCGGCTGCGGATGTGGTCAACCAGATCACACCGGCGGATATTTCCGATCCCGGGGAAGTGATTGCACGCGCCCAGGCGCTGAGCCTGGAGCTGGGCACGGCCATCACCCCTGGTTTTGAGGCGCCGGTGTTCAAGGCCTCGCGCGGTATTGAAGACATCTACGAGTTGACCTACATCTGCAAGGTGATCAACGGGGAGCACGACCAGATCACAGTGGAGTACCCCTGCCACAGTGCTACCGAGAAGCGCTGGTTCATTGCCAGGGTGACGCGCTTTCATGGCAACAGCGGCAATGTGGTGGTGGCGCATGAAGACATTACCACGCGCAAGCTGGCCGAATTGCGCGAACAGCATCACAACCGGGTGCTGCGAATGCTGGCGGCCAAGTCGCCGCTAAGGAGTGTGCTCGACACCATCGCCCGCGATGTGGAGTCTATTAACCCGGTGATGCTGTGCAGCATTCACCTGATTGACGATGACGGTAAATGCTTGCGCCATGGGGCCGCGCCCAGCTTGCCTGATTTTTACAACGAGGCGATTGATGGCGTACGCATCGGGCTGGGAGTCGGCTCGTGCGGTACGGCTGCCTTTACCCGTGAGCGTGGTGGTGACGGACATTGATACCCATCCTTGGTGGTCTCATTTGTTGGCGCTCACCCAGCGCGCGGGCTTGCACGCCTGCTGGTCGCAGCCAATTTTCTCGGCGCAGGGCACTGTGCTCGGCACGTTTGCCATTTATCACCGCTTTGTCCACCATCCGACTGTGGCTGACCTGCGTTTAATCGAGGACGAAGCGCGTCTGGTCGCCGTTACGATTGAAAAATCCACGGCCGAAGACCGTTTGCAACTCTCCGCCAGTGTGTTCACCCATGCCCGGGAGGGGATCATGATCACCGATGGGGCGGGCGCCATTGTCGAGGTGAACGACACTTTCTCCCGCATCACGGGCTTCAGTCATGAAGAGGCCCTGAGCCGCAAGCTCAACCTCACCTACACAGCAAGCCAGACGCCAGAGTACTTTGCCTCCATCTGGCAATCACTTGTCAGCAAAGGTCACTGGTACGGTGAAGTCTGGAACCGGCGCAAAAACGGTGACCTGTATGCCGTCATGATCACCATCAGTGCAGTGCGGGATGCGAACGGTAGTGTCAAGAATTATGTGTCGCTGTTTTCTGACATTACGTTGATGAAAGAACACGAGCAGCAGCTGGAGCGGATTGCCCATTTTGATGCGCTCACCAGCCTGCCCAACCGGGTGCTGCTGGCGGACCGGCTGCAGCAGGCGCTCATTCAGTGCCAGCGGCGGGCCAGCTCACTGGCCGTCTTGTTTCTGGATCTGGATGGATTCAAGGCGGTGAATGATGCCCACGGCCACGACGTGGGCGATGAACTATTGGTCGTCCTGGCGCGGCGCATGAAAGCGGCACTGCGCGATGGCGACACACTGGCGCGTATCGGCGGCGATGAGTTTGTCGCGGTGTTGGGCGATCTGGCACATCCCCAGGATTGTGAGCCGGTGCTGGCGCGGCTGTTGCAAGCCGCGTCTGGCCCCGTGACAACACGCGATCAAACCTTGCGGGTATCGGCCAGTATTGGCGTGACGCTGTACCCGCAGGATGGCGGCGATGCCGATTTGGTGATGCGCCATGCCGACCAGGCCATGTATGCGGCCAAGCATGCGGGCCGCAACCGGTATCACCTGTTTGACGTTGCACAGGACGCGGCGATCCAGACCCAGCAAGAGGGCCTGGAGCAGATTCAACACGCACTCACGCACGAAGAGTTCGTGCTGTATTACCAGCCCAAGGTCAACATGCGGACTCGTCAGGTGACCGGGGCCGAAGCACTGATTCGGTGGCAGCACCCCACGCGCGGACTGTTGTCCCCGGCGACTTTTTTTGCCCATCATCGAAGACCATCCAATCAGCGTGGCCTTGGGCGAATGGGTGATCAACACGGCACTCAAGCAACTGACGGACTGGTGTGCGGCAGGACTGGAAATTCCGGTCAGCGTGAACATCGGCGCGCGTCAGCTGCAGCAGGGCAACTTTGTGACGCGCCTGGCGATGATGCTGGCATCCCACCCCAAGATGCCCGCGCACGGCCTGGAGCTGGAGGTGCTGGAGACCAGTGCGCTTGAAGACATGGTAAAAGTTTCTAGCGTGATGCATGCCTGCCGCGAGATGGACGTGCGCTTTGCGCTCGATGACTTCGGCACTGGCTATTCATCGCTCACCTACCTCAAGCGACTGCCGGCGGCGGTGATCAAGATCGACCAGAGCTTTGTGCGCGACATGCTGGAAGACCCCGACGATCTGGCCATTGTCAAAGGTGTCATCGGTCTGGCTACGGCCTTCAAGCGCGAGGTGATTGCCGAAGGGGTGGAAACCACCGCCCATGGTGAGCGGCTGTTGGCGCTGGGCTGTGAGCTGGCGCAGGGCTTCGGCATTGCCCGCCCGATGCCCGCCAGCGACCTACCTGCCTGGGTCGCGACCTGGCCGCTGGCGGGCGCCCGGTTTTGTTAAGGCTGAGGCCCTCAAGCGCCCGCCAGCGAGGGGTAGCGTGTGTCGGCAAAATGCACCCAGCACATACACGACGACTGACAAGCGATGTCTGTCAGTTGTCGCACAGAATTTTCGTGGTGTGCATGGTTGCAGTCCACAGGAAAAGGTTACCAGACACCGATCAATGCGATTTTGCGAGAGGCTAGAAGCCGCAAAATTTGAGACTATTGATTTGGCTGGTTGTGGTGCGCCATGTTTGGGGTCGCACGGAGGCATGCAGAAACCGAACCCCCAGGCAACCCCACAGCCAGATGGAATCAACCCGTGTTGCGCAGCCCCGCCGCAATGCCGTTGATCGAGATATGGATACCGCGCTGCACGCGCTCGTCCGCCTTGCCCTCACGGTAGCGGCGCACCAGCTCCACCTGCAGGTGGTGCAGGGGGTCGATATAGGGAAAGCGGTGTTTGATGGAGCGTTGCAGCGCCGCATTGTTGGCCAGGCGGTTCTTGTCACCGGTGATGGTGGCCAGGGCGTGCGCCGTGCTGTGCCACTCGGCTTCAATGGCAGTGAAGATTTTCTTGCGCAGACGCGCGTCGCCCACCAGCTCGGAATAACGTGAAGCCAGCGCCAGATCGCTCTTGGCCATCACCATGTCCATGTTGGACAACAGCGTGCGAAAGAAGGGCCACTGTTTGTACATTTTTTGCAGCAATGCCGTGCGTTCTTTTTGCACCGCAGGTGTGCCGGTTTTGACAAAGGCCTGCACGGCTGCGCCAAATCCGTACCAACCGGGCAGGGTTAGACGGCACTGACCCCAGCTGAAGCCCCACGGAATCGCGCGCAGGTCTTCAATGCGCTGCGTGGCTTTGCGGGACGCCGGGCGGGAACCAATATTGAGTTCTGCAATTTCACGGATGGGGGTGGAGCTGAAGAAGTATTCGGTGAAACCGGGGGTGTCGTACACCAGCGCCCGGTAGGCTCCCATGCTGTTTTGCGACAACTCGGCCGCCGCATCCAGAAATGCTTTGGTGGCCGATTTGGTGGGCTGCAAGAGCGTGGCTTCCAGCGTGGCGGCCACCAGGGTCTCCAGATTGCGCCGCCCGATTTCGGGGTTGGCGTATTTGGAGCCAATCACTTCGCCCTGCTCCGTTAGCCGGATCTGACCGCGCACCGTGCCGGGGGGCTGGGCAAGAATCGCTTCGTAGCTGGGGCCGCCGCCGCGTCCCACGGTGCCGCCGCGGCCGTGGAACATGCGCAACTGGATTTTGTGGCTGGAGGCCACCTCGTCGAATAGCTCGACCAAGGCAATCTCGGCACGGTACAACTCCCAGTTGCTGGTGAAAATACCGCCGTCCTTGTTGCTATCGGAGTAGCCGAGCATGATGTCCTGCTCGGAACCGCTGCGCTTGACCAGTTCTGCAATGCCGGGCAAGGCATAGAACTCGCGCATGATGGGTGCGGCGTTGCGCAAATCTTCAATGGTTTCAAACAGAGGCACCACGATCAGGTCGTTGGTGGCCTGCGCGTCCAGCGTGCCGCGCATCAGGCCCACTTCTTTTTGCAACAGCAAAACTTCCAGCAAGTCGCTTACTGTTTCGGTGTGGCTGATGATGTAGTGGCGAATGGCTTCTACGCCAAAGCGCTCGCGCATGACTTTGGCCATGGCAAAGATGGCTAGCTCGCTCTGGGTGTGGGCCGAGTAGTTGGCGCCATGCACCTGCAATGCACGGGCGTCATTGAGCAAGCCCATCAACAAGCTGCGTTTTCCGGCTTCGTCCAGCTTGCTGTAGTTCGCTTCTATGCGCGCCGTGGACAGGAGTTCGGCCACCACTTCTTCGTGCTTGTCAGAGCTCTGGCGCAAATCGACCGTGGCCAGGTGAAATCCGAACACTTCAACGGCCCGAATCAACGGGTGCAGGCGCTGTGCCACCAGCGCGGCGCCGTGGTTGGCATTCAGGGAGTCTTCAATGGTGCGCAGGTCGGCAACAAATTCTTGCGCCAGCACATAGGCGTTTTGCGGAGCTACCGCGTGGCGGGCCGCCTCGGTGCCGGTGAGGTTCTTGAGGGTTTCAGCCAAGCGTGCATACACGCCGGTCAATGCGCGGCGGTAGGGCTCGTCCATTCGGTGCACGTTGGTGTCGGGTGAGTGCTCGGCCAGGGCCTGCATCGCGGGTGAGCACTGTGTCAGCATGGCCGACACCGAGAGTTCCCCACCCAGGTAGTGCACCTCGGTCAGGTAGTGGCGCAGCGCCACCTCGGCCTGGCGACGCAGGGCGTATTCGAGCGTCTGGGCGCTGACGTTGGGATTACCGTCGCGGTCGCCGCCAATCCATTGGCCCATGCGCAGAAAGTTGTGTACTGGCTGGTGGCCCAGCAGGTGCTCCAGATTGGCATAGAGCTTGGGGATCTCGCGTAGAAAGGTGGATTCGTAGTAGCTCAGCGCATTCTCGACCTCGTCGGCCACGGTAAGTTTGCTAAAGCGCAGCAGGCGGGTTTGCCACAGCTGCATAACGCGGGCGCGCATCTGGGCTTCATTGGTGGCCAGCTCGCGGGGGGTGAGCGCGTCTTTTTTGCTGTCATACGCGGCACCACGCAGCTTGATCTCGTCGCGTTCGGTCAGCAGCAGGGCAATGTCGCGCTCGGCATCCAGAATGCTCTTGCGCTGCACCTCGGTAGGGTGGGCCGTGAGCACCGGCGACACAAAGCTTTGCGCCAGGGTGTTGGAAATGGTCTTGGTCGAAATGCCGGCCCAGCGCAGGCGCGACATGGCGACCTCAATGCTGCCCTCTTGGGTGTCGCCCGCGCGTTCATGGATGGCACGCCGGCGAATATGGTGCCGGTCTTCGGCCAGATTGGCCAGATGGCTGAAGTAGGTGAAGGCGCGGATCACACTCACCGTCTGATCACCACTGAGGCCTTTCAGCAGCTTCTTCAGCGCGCGATCGGCTTCGTGGTCGGCGTCGCGGCGAAATGCCACGGACAGCGTGCGGATCTGCTCGATCAGCTCAAACGCTTCGACGCCTTCCTGCTCGCGTATCACATCGCCCAGAATCCGGCCTAAAAACCGGATGTCTTCGACCAGGGGTCGTTCGTTGTCTTTGGCACGCTTGGCTGGCTCGGCAGAAGGAGTGTTTTTCATAGGCGCATGCTAGCATTGCCGGTTACTGATCGATTACAAACAGGTTACGAAATCGGGACTATGGCCGTACACAATTTCACCATCGCCACGCGCGAAAGCCGTCTTGCCCTGTGGCAGGCGGAGCATGTCAAAGCCTTGCTGGAGCAGCAGGGCCATACGGTCACGTTGCTGGGCATGACCACCCGGGGTGACCAGATTCTCGACCGTTCGCTGAGCAAGGTGGGCGGCAAGGGGCTGTTTGTCAAAGAACTGGAAGTCGCGATGGAAGAGGGGCGCGCCGACCTGGCCGTGCATTCCTTGAAGGACGTTCCCATGGAATTGCCGCCCGGCTTCAGCCTGGCCTGCGTCATGGAGAGGGAAGATCCGCGGGACGCCTGGGTGTCCAACCGTTACGCATCAATTGACGCGTTGCCGCAGGGTGCGGTGGTGGGCACATCGAGTTTGCGGCGCATGGCGCTATTGCGTGCGCTACGCCCCGATTTGAAGATCGAACCCCTGCGGGGCAATCTCGATACCCGACTCAAGAAACTCGACGATGGCCTGTATGACGGCATCGTGCTGGCCGCAGCGGGGTTAAAGCGATTGGGGCTGGAATCCCGCATTCGCGCGACGTTCGAGCCGGAGCAGATGCTGCCTGCCGCCGGGCAGGGTGCGCTGGGTATTGAGGTGCGTTCCGACCGCGCGGAGGTAGCGCAGGTGTTGCAGTCTTTGCTGCACCCACCCACCTGGCTGGCGGTGCTGGCCGAGCGCGCAGTGAGCCGGGTCATGGGCGGCAGCTGTTCCATGCCGCTGGCGGCTTACGCCACGCTGGAAGGCGATTCGCTCACGATCCGCGCCGCCTGGGGCGACCCGCAAGGCCTCTTGCCACTGGTACATGCCGACGCGCATGCCGTGGTCACCGATGCCGCTGCTGCAACCCAGGTAGGTGAGCAGGTCGCACGGCAGTTGCAGGCCCGGGTAGTGGCACAAACCCATGCGGGGAGCTGAAACCATGCGCGTGATCGTTACCCGCCCACAGCAGGAAGCCCGCCAGTGGGTCCACGCACTGGCAGAGGCCGGCTATGACGCGGTCGCTTTGCCCTTGATCGGTGTGGCACCGGCGCCCGATGCGGCGGCGGTCATCGCCGCATGGAGCCGCTTGCCCACCTATGACGCAGCGATGTTTGTCAGTGGTAACGCGGTGGACTATTTTTTTGCACTGAAACCGGCCATGGCCCCCGTATTTATTGCGCAGGCTGCTATAAAAACAAGAGCATTTGTGACTGGGCCCGGCAGCCATTCCGCCTTGCTGCGTGCCCATGTGGATGCCGACTCGATTGACGCACCCGACCGGGATGCCGGGCAGTTTGACTCGGAGGCGTTGTGGGCGGTGGTTTCCCGCCGTGTCCAGCCGGGATACCGAGTTCTGGTCGTGCGCGGTATCGGGGGGGCAACTGGCGCTGATGCCGACGCGGGCGTCGGGCGTGACTGGTTTGCCAACCAGGTGCGCGTAGCCGGTGGCAGCGTGGATTTTGTGGTGGCCTACCAGCGGCTGCAGCCGGTAATGGGTGAGGGCGAACGGAGCCTGGCCCGTCAGGCGGCCGAAGATGGCTCGGTGTGGCTGTTCAGCAGTTCCGAGGCCATTGACAATCTGGTGAGTGCCTGCGCCGGTCAATCCTGGTCGCAGGCCAGGGCAGTGGTGACCCATCCGCGAATCGCCCAAGCGGCCCATGCAGCAGGATTTGCTGTTGTGTGCGAGTCACGTCCTACCCTTGCCGCTTTGATGGCATCGATAGAATCGCTGCAATGAACACCGAGCCCTCCGCTGTCGCGCCGTCCTCGCCCATGGAAGGCTCACCGCCCGCCTTGCAACAGCCTGCGCAGGGCACTGCATCGCCGCTCATGCAGTGGGCGATCGCGCTGGTCGCGCTAGTCGGTCTGCTTTCCAGCGGATTGCTGTGGCAAAAGGTGGCCTCCATTCAGGAGCAACTGGCCCGCCAAAGTGCCGATTCAGGTGCGCAGGCCACGGAAGCGCGGGCAACGGCCCGCCAAGCACAGGCATTGGCCATGGAAACCGCGGCCAAATTGGCGGTGACGGAGGCCCGGCTCAGCGAGGTGTCGATGCAACGCACCCAGCTGGAAGAACTGATGCAAAGCCTGTCACGCTCGCGTGACGAAAATCTGGTGGTGGACATTGAATCGGCCGTGCGTCTGGCACAGCAGCAGGCCCAATTGACCGGTAGCCTGGAGCCGCTGCTCGCCGCCCTGAAAAGTGCAGACTTGCGGGTCATCCGCGCAGCGCAACCGCGCCTGACCCCCTTGCAGCGCGCCATTGCGCGGGATATCGCACGCATCAAGGCAACGGCCTTGGCGGACACGCCTGCCTTGCTGGTCAAGCTGGACGAACTGGTGCTGTTGGCCGACGGTTTGCCCATTGCAAATGCTGTGGCAGTAACCCGCGCAAACGAGTCGCTCAAGCGCAAGCCCGAGGAAACCGTTACCACCTGGTGGGTGCGGCTGGGGCTGTTGGTGCGGGACGAGGTCCGCAGCCTGGTGCGCGTCAGCCGCATCGAAGAGCCTGAAGCGGCGCTGCTGTCACCCGAGCAGTCCTTCTTTCTGCGCGAAAACCTCAAGCTGAAGCTGCTCAATGCGCGGCTGGGTTTGTTGTCCCGACAGATTGATTCGGTACGCTCTGACCTAGCGACGGCATCGGTCTCCCTGGAGAGGTATTTTGACGCCTCGTCGCGAAAGACCCAGACTGCCGTGACCCTGTTGCAGCAGGTCCAGACGCAGTTGAAGGCGCTGGAGTTGCCACGGGTTGACGAGACGTTGGCAGCCTTGTCCACTGCTGCGGCCGGACGCTGACGATGCGCGCGGCATTGTGGCTTATGGCGCTGTTCGCAATTGCGGTCGCGAGCGCCTTGTTCGCTGGCAGCAACCAGGGGACGGTGACGGTGTTCTGGTCGCCGTACCGGGTGGACCTGTCCCTGAACCTGGTGCTGCTGGTGCTGGCCGCCAGTTTCGTCATTTTTCATTTTGCAATGCGGGCCTTGTCGGCGCTTATGCGCATCCCGCATCAAGCCCGGCGCTGGCGCTTGTTGCAGAAAGAGCGTGCCATCCATGGTGCTTTGCTGGATTCGTTGTCCCATCTGGTTTCTGGCCGGTTTGTGCGTGCGCGCAAGGCGGCAGAACTGGTCGTTTCGCTGGAGAAGTCGGTGGAGCGTGGTGGAGAGCACCTGGTGTACGCCGCGCGCTTGCGTACGCTGGTGCATCTGCTGGCGGCGGAAAGCGCACAAGCGCTTCAGGACCGCAGTGTGCGGGATGCGCATTTTCAAAGTGCGTTGGAGCAATCCGGTAGCCGGGGTGCGCAGGACGCGCGTGACGGCGTTCAGTTGCGTGCCGCCCGTTGGGCGCTGGAAGACCGCGATGCGGGCGCTGCCTTGCAGTGGCTGGACCAGTTGCCGCAGGGCGCTGCCCGACGCACGGTAGCGCTGCGCCTGCGTTTCAAGGCCGCCAAGATGGCGGGGCAACCGCAGGTGGCGCTGGAGACGGCCCGTTTGCTGACCAAACACCGGGCATTCTCCAAGGTTGCTGGCAACAGCATTGTGCGGGGCCTTGCAATTGAACTGATCCAGGCGGCATACGACCCGGTTCAAATTCAGCGCGCATGGGATTCCCTGGAGAAGGCCGAACAGACCATGCCCGACGTTGCCGTCGAAGCGGCAGAACGATTGCTGGCGGAAGGCGGGTCGTCCGTGCTGGCCCGGCAATGGCTGTTGCCGGTATGGGATGCCATGGTTCAGCGTGCGGATGCACTGGCGCTGCAACAGCGCGTCCGGTTGGCACGGGTACTCGATCGAAGTTTTGGTGCGCTGGAGGGCACGCCCGATACGGCGTGGTTGACCCGCATTGAGGCTGCGCAAATGGGCAATCCACGCGATGTCGTTCTGCAATACCTGGCGGGGGTGGTGTGCATGCGTTTGAGCCTGTGGGGCAAGGCGCGCCAATTGTTGAAACAGTCGCTTGCAATGGTGCAGGACCGCGAACTCAAGCGCGACACCTGGCTCGCCCTTGCGCAGATGGCCGAGCAGCAACAGGATGCAGCAGCGGCGACCGAGGCCTACCGCGAGGCGGCGAAAAGGTGACGAATCCCGGATAGGTGGCTATTATGTGGCCATGGCTACACTCATAGAACACCTCGTCAAGTTGACCGACCACCGGGAGCGAAATCTTCTGGAACTCACCCTATCCAAGGCACTCATTGACTTGCTTCCGATTGATCGCGTCGTCATAGCGCGGGTGGTCAGCGAAGAGGGCGTCAAACGCTGGCTGGAGTTCGCAACCCTGGACGCCCGGGGTGGCGGCAAGGTCGTGGATCCCCTGCGGGTGGACTTCCAGTCCTTGCGACCGATTGAAGATTCCAAAGACCGTTTCTATTGCATCCAGAACCGAACCCGTGTCGAGATCGCATGGGCTGGCGAAGACGGGCCGCGCATTACCTACCTGCCGCTGTTCGCGGACTCCCGCAATGAAGACGAAGGCGTGGTGGAGATCCATTCGGGATCTGCCCTGACGGAGGACCAGATGCAGGTTTTCGGCGTGGTGCACCATGTGTTCCTCAATATGTACAACCTGCTGGCCTACAGCGACCGCGATGCGCTGACCGGATTGCTCAACCGCAAGTCGCTGGACGACACGTTTTACAGTGCTGTGCTGGAAGAGCTGGATGAAGGTGCACAGGCGAAAACCAGGGAGCTGGAGGCCCCGGTTGCGCCGGGGCAGGAGCGCCGCCATCGTGTGCCCCCCAATTACTGGCTCGGAACCGTGAGCGTGGATGACTTCGGCGTCATCAACGACAAAAACGGTCACCTGATCGCTGAAGAAGTGCTGCTGCTGGTCGCGCGAATCATGAACAACACGTTTCGTACCTACGACCGGATTTACCGCTTGGGCGGCGAGCAGTTTGCCGTCTTGATGCATTGCCCGGACGAGGCACTGGTACTGGCCGCCTTTGAGCGTTTTCGCGCCAATATGGAGAAGTTCAATTTTCCGCAGGTGGGCCGTGTTACTGCGTGTGCCGGCTTCACCCGCGTTACGGCCGATGATTCACCCAGCACCACGCTGGAGCGCGCAGAGCGTGCGGTCGACTATGCCCAGCAACATGGCCGCAACAAGGTCATCAGCCACGGCGAATTGGTCCGCAAAGGATTCTTCGGTACCTCGCAAAAAGTGGGAGCGGTCGATCTGTTTTGACGTCGGCTTCTCCATGAAAAAAGGGGCATCGATGCCCCTTTTTCTTTGAACCCCTGCTAGCAGGGGTTTGACCCGATCAGACGGTTGGTGTTTGCTCAAAAGGCAGCGTCATGTTGCCCAGATCACGCTTGGTTTCCACCAATACCAGCGGTCCCGCGTCAATGGACACCGGCGCTGGACGCTCGCGCGGCACATGGACCGGCTTGGGCTCGGCGGCAATGGCGGCTTGCACCGCGGCGATCCGCTCGGAGTCAGAATTGACCCATTGCAAACCGGAACCCTGGGCTACCTGAACCAATGCATCGGTTGGCAATGCATAGGAGGTCACTTCCGGCATGCGGCCTTGCGGTGCTGCTTTGGGCGCTGCGGCTGGCGGCGTCCGGACGACCGGTGGCGCTACAGGTGCCGGTGCAACTGCAACGACTGGCGCGGCAGCCGCCACGGCTAGCGCTGCAACGGGTGCTGCCATGGGCACAGGTGGCACTTCTGCAGCGGGCGCTTCCATTGCGTCTGACGGCACGATGGCTGCCTTTTGCAAAGGAATGCGCAGGTCTGGACGCTCTTCGCGTTCGCCGCGTGGGCCGCGCTCACGGCCGTAACGGTCACGTGGCCGCTTTTCACGGGGCTCGCCGTTCTCAGCCCCTGGTGCTGCAGGCTGGGCGTTTGCGTCCATGGCGGGCTGTTGCTCCCGTGGCATGTCGCCCGATGCGGTGTTGGCATCGGCAAAGCCCATTTGCGGCTGCTGACCTTCGCCAGTCGCCATGCGGGCGCCGTCGTCCTGGCGCGGACCGCGTCCGCCGCGTCCGCCACGGCCATTGCGCCCCTCACGCGGCTGCCCTTCGTTGCGGCCGTCTGGTACGCCACCTTCTGTTGCGGGTGCATTGTCTGCACGGCCGCCGTCGGTACGCGGCTCATTGCGTTCACCGCCTTCGTTGCGTTCTCCACCACGACCGGAGCGGTTGCCACGCTCACCGCGTTCAGGGCGGGGACCGCGGTCTGGACGCTGTTCCTGGCGTGTGGGTTCCTGCGCACCACCCGTGGGTGCCATCGCCTGCATTCCCGCTTCAGGAGCCATTGGCTTGCCTTCAGCGTCAAAACGCTCGCGCTGGGCGCCGCCCTGGCGTTCGCCACCCCGGCCACCGCGGCCACCGCGGCTGTTGCGTCCTTCGCCACGGCCATCGCCGCGACCTTCAGGACGGGGACCACGACCCTCGCCACGGCCTTCCGGACGGCCATCCGCGCGACCTTGGCCTTCTGCAGAACGGCCACCGGTGCGGTTGCCACCCTGGTTGTTGCGTCCTTCGCGTGCATCGCCTGGCTTGGCAGCAGGCGCCACAGGCGCTGGCTTGACCGGTGCTTCTGCCTCGCCTGCAAACAGATTTTTGATCCAGCCGAAGAAGCCTTTTTCCTGCGCAGCTGGCGCCTTGACGGCGGCAGCGGGAGCCGCGCGGTGCGGTGCGGCCTGCGGTGCATGAGCGACCGGCTGCGGCGCAGCCACAGGGCGCGGCGCCGCTTGCGGAGCCGGCGCATCAGGCAACACGCCCTTGATGATGGGCGTTTGCTTGTTGGTTGGCTCTTGCGAGCGACGGGTCACACCCGTCGGGTCTTCAATCTCGTCCGCCATCTTGTAGCTGGCTTCGATGTTGTCCAGCCGCGGATCGTCATGCTTGAGGCGTTCCAGGCGGTAGTTGGGCGTCTCCAGCGTCTTGTTGGGCACCAGCAGCACGTTGATGCGCTGCTTGAGCTCAATCTTGGCGATCTCGGAGCGTTTTTCGTTCAATAGGAACGAAGCGACGTCGACCGGAACCTGGCACAACACGGAGGCCGTGCTGTCCTTGAGGGACTCTTCCTGGATGATGCGCAAAATCTGCAGCGCACTGGATTCCGTGTCACGGATGTGGCCGGAACCACCGCAGCGTGGGCAAGGAATGGAGGCACCTTCGGAGAGAGCCGGGCGCAGGCGCTGGCGGCTCATTTCCATCAGACCGAACTTGCTGATGGTGCCGAACTGCACGCGGGCGCGGTCCTGGCGCAGCGCATCGCGCAAGCGGTTTTCCACGTCACGGCGGTTGCGGCTTTCTTCCATGTCGATAAAGTCGATCACGATCAGGCCACCCAAGTCGCGCAGACGCATCTGGCGGGCCACTTCTTCAGCGGCTTCCAGGTTGGTGCGGGTAGCGGTCTCTTCGATGTCGCTGCCCTTGATGGCGCGAGCCGAGTTCACGTCCACCGACACCAGTGCTTCGGTGTGGTCAATCACGATGGCGCCGCCGGACGGCAACTGCACGGTGCGGGCGTAGGCCGATTCGATCTGGTGCTCGATCTGGAAGCGGCTGAACAGCGGTGCGTCGTCGCGGTAGCGCTTCACGCGGGCCGCGTGCTCAGGCATGACGTGGGCCATGAACTGCTGGGCCTGCTCGTACACGTCGTCGGTGTCGATCAGGATGTCACCGATGTCGTGGTTGAAGTAATCACGAATCGCACGAATCACCAGGCTCGACTCCTGATAAATCAGGTAAGCGCCCTTGCCACCCTTGGCTGCGCCATCGATGGCGGTCCAGAGCTTCAAGAGGTAGTTCAAGTCCCACTGCAACTCAGGTGCGCTGCGGCCGATACCGGCGGTGCGGGCGATGATGGACATGCCGTTGGGGTATTCCAACTGGTCCATGTTTTCCTTGAGCTCGGCGCGGTCTTCACCCTCGATGCGGCGGCTGACGCCACCGCCACGGGGGTTGTTGGGCATCAGCACGACGTAGCGGCCTGCCAGCGAGACAAAGGTGGTCAGGGCTGCGCCCTTGTTGCCGCGCTCTTCTTTTTCGACTTGAACCAGCAGTTCCTGGCCTTCGCGGATGGCGTCCTGGATGCGGGCTTGAGAAGCCGACACACCCTGCTGGAAATACATCTTCGAGATTTCCTTGAACGGCAGGAAGCCGTGGCGGTCTTCGCCGTAGTCGACGAAGCAGGCTTCCAGCGACGGCTCGACGCGGGTGACGACGGCCTTGTAGATGTTGCCCTTGCGCTGTTCGCGCCCTTCGATTTCGATCTCGTAGTCGAGGAGTTTTTGTCCGTCGACAATGGCCAGGCGGCGTTCTTCAGCCTGCGTGGCGTTGATAAGCATCCGTTTCATGGAGTGCGTCCTTCATCAGTTGTACATGCCCAATGCGGGCTTTTGATACCTGAACTGACGAACTGAAATGAGGAGGAATTGCCGGAGAACTTCCACTCACATGCGTGAGCGAAGCGTTGGCGCGTGGAGGGGAGCGAGAGGGTGTGTTTGTGAATTTGCTATCAAATTAATAGCTGGTTGCGCCCGTTTAACGGGGGCTAATGGCTGATTCATGCCAAAAACCGGGGCGTAAACGCTCCGGAGGCACAGGTTCATCAGGCTCATCAACACAAACATCTCGCTTCATTCCGTTTGCAGACGAAGAGTCTGCAAACTGTGGGTATTCCGTATCAGTGTTTCAATTCGTCGGCTTGACCGCGTCTTGTGCATGCCATCACAGGCATCTGGCGTGTGATTTGCATGCGGTGTAACGCGGCGGCATCGACCTTCCAGCGCGGCTGTCATTGGCGTGTGGACTAAACTCCAGACAAATCAACCACTTACAGCGCGTCGCTAGTGAAACACATTATAGGGGTCAAACCCCTTCGGGCCACCCCCACGCAAACCCCAACCCCGCTTCCCCAAGTGCAATCGGTGACCGTTGACGAGAACGGCGCCGGGCAGCGGCTGGATAATTTTTTGATGCGCCAGCTCAAGGGCGTGCCCAAGACCCACGTGTACCGGATCATTCGCAGTGGGGAAGTACGGGTTAACAAAGGGCGCGCCAGTGCCGATACGCGCCTGAACGCGGGTGACGTCGTGCGCCTGCCACCGGTTCGCATATCGGAGCGCGTCGCCGAAAAAGCCCAGGCCATGGCGGAGCAGGTTGCCAGCCATGCCCCGGCACGTAATTTTGTTATCTTGTTCGAAGACGAGTCTTTCCTGGCCATCAACAAGCCCGCCGGGGTAGCCGTGCATGGCGGCTCGGGCGTAAGCTTTGGCGTCATTGAACAACTGCGCATGGCACGCCCCCAAGCCAAGTTTCTGGAACTGGTGCACCGGCTGGACCGGGAGACCAGCGGTATTTTGCTGGTGGCCAAAAAACGCAGTGCCCTGATCAACCTGCAGGACCAGTTTCGCGACCGTGAAACGGGCAAAACCTACTTGGCATTGGTACTGGGGCAATGGCCTGCCAACAAAAAGGTGCTGGATAAGCCGCTGCACAAATACCTGTTGCCCGATGGCGAGCGCCGGGTCAAGGTGGTATCCAAAGACGATCCGGATGGCATGCAGTCCTTGACACTGGTCAAAGTCCGCGCGGCCAGTGACGTGGATGGAGCAGCCCCCAAGGGTGCGACCAAGCCCGCAGAACCTCCCAGGCGCGGCTATTCCCTGCTGGAGGTGACCATCAAAACCGGCCGCACCCACCAGATTCGGGTGCACCTGGCGTCCGAGGGTATGCCGATTGCGGGCGATGACAAATATGGTGACTTTGAACACAACAAGGCGCTGGCGCGCACCGGTGTGGCGGTGTCGCTCAAACGCATGTTTTTGCATGCCTGGCGTCTGCAGTGCAACCATCCCGCCACGGGCGTCCGAATGGAGTTGCTGGCAGACTTGCCTGACGAGCTGGCGCAATTTCTCACCCGGGTGTTGCCGCAAGCAGCGCCAGCGGGCACCCCGGCCTGAATTTTCACCTTTTCTATTCCTTCACACACCATGCAAGCCATTCGATCGCCTGACCGTTCCCGCCAATTTGATCTGATTGCCTTTGATTGGGACGGCACCCTGTTTGACTCCACCGCCATCATCACCCGCTGCATCCAGCTAGCGGTGGTGGATGTGGGCGGCAAGCAGCCCAGTGACCAGGATGCCTCATACGTCATTGGCTTGGGTCTGATGCAGGCACTGGCCCACGCAGCACCCGATGTGCCTTCCAGCAAGTACCCGGAATTGGGGCAACGCTACAAGCACCATTACATGGCCCATCAGAACGACATCAGCCTGTTTGCCGGCGTGTTGCCCATGCTGGCTGACTTGAAGACGCGCAACCATTTGCTGGCCGTGGCTACCGGAAAGAGTCGGCGCGGGCTGGACGACACCTTGCTGGCGGTAGAACTGCACGGCGTGTTTGACAGTTCGCGCACTGCGGATGAAACGGCAGGCAAGCCCCACCCTTTGATGCTGCAGGAGTTGATGCAGGAATTGGGGGTGGAGGCGCACCGGGTCCTGATGATCGGCGACACCACGCACGACCTGCAGATGGCATTGAATGCGGGCTGCCCCAGTATCGGTGTGAGCTACGGTGCCCATGAGCCAGCGGCGTTTGAACCGCTGGATCCCCGGTTTGTCGCGCACTCGGTTGCCGAGTTGCACGCCTGGTTATTGGCCAACGCCTGAGTGCGGGAGCGGCAAAAAGCATGAACGAACTACAGGCTGCCATTCCCCTGTGCAATTCCCGCGACTTGATCGACAGTGGGGACGCCGTTCCCTTTGATGTCCGGTACTGTGGGCGCACGGCGCGCGGGTTTGCCATCCGGTTCGAGGGCCGTGTTCACGCCTATTTGAACCAGTGTGCCCACGTCCCGATGGAAATGGATTACCAGCCCAACCGCTTTTTTGACAGCACGGGCCGAAGCCTGATGTGCGCCACCCACGGCGCAATGTACCGCCCAGACACGGGTGAATGCCGGGGCGGCCCCTGCCGCGGCGGGCTGGTCAAGATAGCCCTGACGGAACAGGACGGCGTCGTCCACTGGCATACTGCCCACAACCTGAAACCACTCGAATTCTGAAATGACCGACTTCAATACGCCCCCTTCTGCTGATTCAGCATCAAATATGCCCCAAGCCCCCATGGGTGTTGCGCAGGCAGCTACAAAAAATGTAGCAAATTCGGAAGTGTCCGAAGCAGCTGGCTGGGAGCGCGCAACCCTGGAAAGGTTGGCCATGGCGGGGATCACCGAGCAGCGTCAAGCGCGCCGGTGGCGCAACGGCATTCGCCTGGCCTGGCTGGTGTTTCTGGCACTGTTGGTGTGGGTTGGCATGGAGCGTGGAGGCACGAGTGCGGACATCACCACGCCCCACACGGCGGTGGTCAAAATTCAGGGGGAAATTGCATCCGGCTCCGAGGCCAGTGCCGAGCTGATCGTCGCCGCCATGCGTGGCGCTTTTGAAGACAAGGGTGCGCAGGCGGTTGTGCTGCTGATTAACTCGCCCGGCGGCAGCCCGGTGCAGGCCGGCATCATCAATGATGAAATTATCCGCCTGAAGGCGTTGCACAAGAAGCCGCTGTATGCGGTGGTGGAAGAAACCTGTGCTTCTGCTGCCTATTACATCGCCGTGGGTGCGGACAAGATATTTGTGGATAAAGCCAGTGTGGTGGGCAGTATTGGCGTGCTGATGGATGGTTTCGGATTCACTGGCTTGATGGACAAGCTGGGCGTTGAGCGTCGCCTCATGACCGCTGGTGAAAACAAGGGGTTTATGGACCCGTTCAGCCCGCAGACTGATAAGCAGCGCGTGTTCGCCCAAGCCATGCTGGACCAGATTCACCAGCAATTTATCAGTGTGGTGAAGGCCGGTCGCGGCAGCCGCCTCAAGGAAACACCTGAGACATTCAGCGGCTTGTTCTGGACGGGCCAGCAGGCGATCGACATGGGTCTGGCTGACCAGTTGGGCAACCTGGACTTTGTGGCACGGGAAGTGGTCAAGGCCGAGGATCTGGTCGATTACACTCGCCGCGATAACGTGGCCGAGCGGCTGGTCAAGCGCTTCGGCGCCTCCATGGGCGAGGGCGCCGTTCACGCCATTCGATCGTTGCCAGCGCTTCGCTAAACCCGGCCTCTGCAGCCACTAGGGCCTCTTTCAGCGGCCGATGGCAAATACCGTGGGAGTGGAGTTGTCCACAGTCCACGGTTTTTGCTTCCAGTGCTTGACCAAGTCGCTGTGGCAAGTGCTCTGCACCAACGTCAAGCCGCTGGCCGTAGCCAGCCGGGTGTTGTGCTGCAGGCTTTGCAGCAGGGCTTGCAGCAAGGCCGCATTGCGGTAGGGTGTTTCAATAAACAACTGGGTTTGCCCGGTCTTGAGCGCCAGTGACTCCAGCTCGCGAATACGCTGGTTGCGTTCTGCCGGTGTGCTGGGCACGTAGCCGACGAACGCAAAATTCTGGCCGCTGAGGCCGCTGGCGGCCAGTGCCAGCAAGAGCGAAACGGGTCCCACCAGGGGCACCACCCGAATTCCCAGATCGTGTGCCGCGCGCACCACTGACGAACCCGGGTCGGCAACGGCGGGCATCCCGGCCTCACTGACCAGTCCCACGTCCTCACCCTGCAATGCAGCTTGAAGCAGGTGGCGCGCGTCAAAGTGCCCCTGGTGATCTCCCTTCTTGTGAACCTCATGCGGCAATTCCTGCAGTTGCATCGATTGCAGCGGCACACAGAGTGGGTGCGTTTCACCGATGCGTTTCAGGTATGCGCGGGTGGACTTGGCGTTTTCACACACCCAGTGTTTCAGCGTTGCAGCGATTTCCAGGGTTCCTGAGGGCATGACCTGGTCCAGGGGCACCTGACTGCTGCAGCCAAAGTCCAGCGGAGCGGGCACCAGATACAGGGTTCCCGGCGTTGCGCCGCGTGCCGTGGTGGGGAGTGTCGGGGTATTCATGCGGTTCTCGTCACGGGTTGTAGCAAGCGGATACCGGCTGCCCGCAGCATCTGGCTGGTACGAATGAGTGGCAAACCGACCAGTGCAGTCGGATCGTCGTTGTCTATTTGCTCCAGAAGCGTGATGCCCAGCCCTTCGCTTTTAGCGCTGCCTGCGCAGTCGTAAGGCTCCTCGGTCACAAGGTAGCTCTCGATTTCTTCGTCAGTGAGCGCGCGAAATGTCACACGAACCGGCGCCAGTGCCTGCTGGCAAAAGCCACTTTGCAGACACACCACGGCGACTGCGGTTTGAAAAATGACCGTTCTGCCGCGCATTTGACGCAGCTGAGCAACGGCGCGCTCATGGGTGCCGGGTTTACCCAAGGACTGTCCATCGAGGTCAGCGACCTGGTCCGATCCAATCACCACGCAATCGGGGAAACGCGCCGCAACCGCCTGCGCCTTGGCCAATGCCAGACGGCGGGCCAGGTCGGCAGGCCACTCGCCGGGCAATGGAGATTCATCGACATGGGGCGATTCGATGGAAAAGGGGACGCGCAGTCGCTCCAGCAACTCCCGCCGATAAGCGGAGGTGGATCCCAGGATGAGTTTTCTGTTGGTAATGTCGGGCATGCCCTGATTCTCTTACACTGCGCGCATGAAACATGACTACGACGCCCAGCACTTGAATATGGATGCCTTCGCCCGATCGGCCGGAATAATCGAAGGAGAGGAGCATCTGGCGCGCTTTGACCGCCTGATGGAAGAAGCCCAGGGCGAAGCTGGTGAGGTGCCATTGCATTTCGCGGCGACTGGCCTGACGCGCCCGGACGGCGCCCCCAGCACGCAAGTCTGGCTGCAGCTATCGGCCGAGGTTGCTTTGCCCATGATCTGCCAGCGATGCCTGGGCCCGGTGGACGTGCCGGTTTCTTTTGAGAGGGAATTTCGCTTTGTGTCAACCGAAGAAGCGGCCGCAGTGGAAGACGAGGCATCGGAAGAGGATGTGCTGGTCTTGAGCCGGGACTTCAATCTGCTGGAGTTGATTGAAGACGAGTTGTTGATGGCCTTGCCCGCCGTGCCCAAGCACGACGTGTGCCCCGAGCCTGTCAAGCTGAGCGTGGCAGACCCTGATTTTGTTGAGGAATCCAGTGAAAAACCGAATCCGTTTGCGGTGCTCGAGCAGTTGAAGAAAAAGAGCTGAGACTGACCTGCCGTCTCTGCGCTATAATCTAAGGCTTCGCGTGGACCAGTTGACGCGTTTTTACTAACCCCAGTGTTGCGGCCTGCGCAACACCTTTGCCCAGGAGCGGAACATGGCCGTCCAACAAAACAAAAAGTCACCTTCCAAGCGCGGTATGCACCGTTCACACAATGCTTTGGTAGTTCCCGGCATCGCCGTGGAATCCACCACAGGCGAAACGCATTTGCGTCACCACATCAGCCCCACTGGTTTCTACCGTGGACGCAAGGTGCTGAAGACCAAATCCGAAGCCTGAACGCGCTGATTTGTCCAAAGCCCGAAGCTACAGTTTCTGTAGCGACGGGCTTTTGCTATTTATGGCCTCTGGTCATTGCCTGATTTCCCTCACTTCTGGGTGTTTCCCCCATGATCACAATCGCTGTTGACTGCATGGGGGGCGACCATGGACCCCAGGTGACGCTTCCCGCGTGCAGAAATTTTCTTGATCAGCATCCCGATGCTGGTCTGATTCTCGTGGGTTTGCCTGACCAGGTAGGTGCATTTGTTCATCCGCGCGCCCGCATCGTGACAGCCAGCGAAGTGGTCACGATGGACGACCCTCTGGAAATTGCACTGCGCAAGAAGAAAGACTCGTCTATGCGTGTTGCCATCCAGCAGGTGAAGGATGGGAGTGCGCAAGCGGCGGTATCTGCCGGCAATACGGGTGCCCTGATGGCTATCTCCCGTTATATCCTGAAAACGATCGACGGTATCGAGCGACCGGCCATTGCCGGGCAAATTCCCAATGCCACGGGTGGCGCAACCACCGTGCTGGATTTGGGTGCCAACGTGGACTGCTCGGCTCAGCATTTGTTGCAGTTTGCCGTGATGGGTTCGGCCCTGGTTTCTGTGCTCAATGGAAAAGAGTCGCCCACTGTGGGTTTGCTCAACATTGGCGAAGAAGCGATCAAAGGTAACGAAGTGATCAAAAAAGCGGGTGAGTTGTTGCGATCTGCCGGCAAATCGGGTGATTTGAACTTTTTTGGGAACGTCGAAGGCAACGATATATTCAAGGGGACTGTGGATATCGTGGTTTGCGACGGATTTGTCGGGAATGTGGCCCTGAAGACCAGTGAAGGCCTGGCTTCCATGATCGGGAATTTTCTCAAGGCCGAGTTTTCGCGCAACATCTTCACGAAACTGGCGGCAATTGCTGCTTACTCCGTTTTAAATGCACTTAAAAATCGCGTTGACCACCGTCGTTACAACGGTGCCGCGCTTTTGGGTCTGCGTGGACTGGTGTTCAAGAGCCACGGCTCGGCCGATGTGCTTGCGTTCGGGAATGCTTTGAGTCGGGCGTATGATGCAGCCCGTAATAACTTGGTCGACCGCGTTCAGGTTCGCATTGCGCACGCAGCACCGCCTCTGGCGGCAGCTGACAACCAGCAATAGCCTCAACGGGCGCTACTACTCCCCACCATGAAACGATATTCGCGTATTACAGGCACAGGCAGTTATCTTCCGCCACGTCGGTTGACCAATGCCGATCTGGTTGCAGAGCTGGCATGCAAAGGCGTTGAAAGCTCCGATGAGTGGATCGTGGCCCGCACAGGCATCCGCGCCCGCCATTTCGCCGACGAAGGTGTTTTCAGCAGCGACCTGGGGCTGGAAGCCGCAAAAAACGCACTGCAGGCGGCCGGTTGTACTGCGCAGGATATTGATCTCATCATTGTTGCCACTTCCACGCCTGACATGGTTTTTCCGTCGACCGCGTGTATTCTGCAAAACAAGCTGGGTGCCAATGGCTGTGCGGCATTTGATGTCCAGGCGGTTTGCAGTGGTTTTGTCTATGCGCTGACCATTGCCGATGCCATGATCAAGTCGGGTGCAGCCACCCGTGCCTTGGTGATTGGTGCAGAGGTTTTTTCCCGCATTCTGGATTTCACCGATCGCACCACGTGTGTGTTGTTTGGTGATGGAGCGGGCGCCGTGGTGCTGGAAGCGTCCGAGACGCCCGGCATTTTGGCCAGCGATTTGCATGCGGACGGCAAGTATGTGGACATACTGTGCGTTCCAGGGCATGTGTCGGGTGGAGGCATATCGGGTAATCCCCTGCTGAAAATGGACGGGCAAGCCGTCTTCAAACTGGCAGTGGGACTGCTGGAAGATGCGGCTCGCGCGACGCTTGCAAAAGCGCATTTGACGGAAGCAGATATTGACTGGCTGGTTCCGCATCAGGCCAATATTCGCATCATGCAGAGCACGGCCCGCAAGCTCAAGATGTCCATGGACAAAGTGGTGGTGACAGTGGATCAGCATGGCAACACGTCGGCTGCATCCATTCCGTTGGCGCTGGACGCAGCCGTGCGCTCTGGGCAAGTGAAGACGGGTGAGACGCTCCTCCTCGAGGGCGTGGGCGGCGGTTTCACCTGGGGTGCATTGCTCCTTATTTTGTAGCTGCTTGCGCAGGTTTGACGGGGGCTGCAGGCCTTTTTACCTATAAATTTTATTATGAAACAGTTTGCTTTTGTATTTCCTGGGCAGGGATCGCAATCGGTTGGAATGCTCGATGCGTGGGGTGATCATCCCGTGGTGGCCGAGACCTTGCTTGAGGCGTCCGACGCATTGGGTGAAGACATTGGCGGGCTGATTCATAACGGTCCGAAGGAAGCGCTGGCCCTGACGACCAACACCCAGCCCGTCATGCTGGTTGCCGGTGTGGCCGCCTACCGGGTCTGGATGTCAGAAGTGGGTATTGCACCGATGGCGGTGGCCGGCCACTCGCTGGGTGAATATACGGCCCTGGTCGCGGCGGGCGCGCTGACCCTGGCGCAGGCCGCGCCCCTGGTGAGGTTGCGCGCGCAGGCCATGCAGGAGGCGGTGCCCGTTGGCGTTGGCGCGATGGCTGCCATTCTGGGTATGGACGCCGCCCGTGTTCTGGCCGGTTGTGCCGAAGTCACCCAATCTTTTGGTCCGGATTCCAGTGAAGTAGTCGAAGCGGTCAATTTCAACGACCCGGGCCAAACTGTTATTGCCGGAAGCAAGGCTGCGGTGGAAAAGGCGTGCGAGGTGCTCAAGGCCAACGGTGCAAAGCGGGCGTTGCCGCTGCCGGTATCGGCCCCTTTTCATTCCCGTTTGATGCAGCCCGCCGCTGAAAAGTTGAAAGAGCGTCTGGAGTCCATCGAATTTGAATCCCCGCAGATTGTGCTGATCAACAATATCGACGTAGCTGTGGAAGTTGATGCCGACCGCATTCGTGACGCCTTGTACCGTCAGGCTTTTGGTCCTGTGCGCTGGGTGGAGTGCGTTCAGGCCATCAAGGCCCGGGGTTTGACGAACCTTGTGGAATGCGGTCCGGGAAAGGTATTGGCTGGACTGGTCAAGCGGATCGACCCGGAGTTGACTGGCTTGGCGCTTTTTGATCCTGCGAGCCTGCAAGATACCAAAGGTGCATTGGCATGAATCACATGAAATTTGAAGGTCAGGTTGCGTTGGTCACCGGGGCGTCTCGCGGTATTGGTGCCGCCATTGCCCTGGATCTGGCTCGTCAGGGGCTGAAAGTGATTGGCACCGCAACCACGGAAGCTGGCGCAGCGAAGATTGCTGAAGCCTTGTCCGCCTTTGAGGGCTGCTCTGGCCGCACGCTGGATGTGACTCAGGCAGCGGCTGGAGATGCGCTTGTGGATGCCATTGTCAAAGAGTACGGTGGTTTGCAGGTGCTGGTGAACAACGCGGGCATTACCCGCGATAACCTGGCCATGCGCATGAAAGACGAGGATTGGGATGCCGTAATGGAGACCAACCTCAAAGGCGTATTCCGCATGAGCCGGTCGGTCATGCGCACCATGATGAAGCAGCGCTATGGACGCATCATCAATATCACCTCGGTGGTGGGGGCGTCCGGCAACGCTGGGCAAGCAAATTACGCAGCGGCCAAAGCCGGCGTGGCGGGCATGACGCGGGCGCTGGCGCGTGAACTGGGTTCGCGCAACATCACTGTCAACTGTATTGCGCCCGGGTTTATCGAGACTGATATGACCGCCAGTCTCCATGAAGACCAGCAAAAGGCTTTGTTGGGCCAGATTCCGCTGGGGCACCTCGGCAAACCGGCGGACATAGCGCATGCTGTTGCATACTTGGCGGCTCCTGAAGCCAGCTACGTGACGGGGCAGGAACTGCACGTCAATGGTGGCATGTACATGTAACGACCAAAAATCAGCCGATTTCTCCGTTCGGCTACCCGGTTAGAGTTCATTCTCTAAGCGCGGGTAAAATTACGGATTCTTTTACAACCCTTAGAGGGAAGCCATGAGCGATATCGAAGTCCGCGTCAAAAAAATCATTGCCGAGCAACTCGGAGTGGAAGAGTCTCAAGTCACCAACGAAAAAGCTTTCGTGGCTGATCTGGGTGCTGATTCTCTCGACACCGTGGAGCTGGTGATGGCGTTGGAAGACGAGTTTGGAATTGAAATTCCTGACGAAGACGCGGAAAAAATCACCACCGTGCAAAACGCGATTGATTACGCCAATACGCACAAAAAGGCCTAATTAGCCTTTTGCGGCACCTCGGGTGTCGCGTGGACCAGCAGGCAAGGCGGCCATGCCACCCGCCTGCTGGTCCGGAATTTCGCCGCTAACAACGGTCTTTTTTTTGACAAACTGCTGAAAACTGATTGCCATGTCCCGTCGTCGCGTTGTTGTCACTGGTTTAGGTTGCGTCAGTCCCGTAGGTAATACGGTGACGGAGGCTTGGTCGAATCTGCTCGCTGGCAAGTCCGGCATTGATCTGATCACCAAATTTGATGCGTCCGCCTTCTCCTGCAAGATTGCTGGAGAGGTTCGCAATTTCGATCTGGAGTCCTATATCAGTGCAAAAGATGCACGGGCAATGGATACCTTTATTCACTATGGCATCGCAGCCGCAGTGCAAGCGGTGGCAGACGCCGGCTTGCCGACGGGGGATGCCTTGGGAGATGAAGAGTCGACGCGCATTGGTTGCGTCATCGGCTCGGGCATTGGCGGCTTGCCCATGATTGAGGGCATGCATACCGAATACACGAATCGGGGTCCACGCCGGATATCTCCGTTCTTTGTGCCTGCGACCATCATCAACATGACCGCAGGCCATGTTTCCATGCGCTTCGGTTTCAAGGGCCCTAACATTGCCATCGTCACGGCGTGCACGACCGGTTTGCACTGCATTGGTGCGGCGGGCCGCATGATCGAATACGGTGATGCCGACGTTATGGTGGCGGGTGGCTCGGAAGCCACTGTGTCGCCATTGGGCATCGGTGGATTCGCTGCCATGCGGGCATTGAGCACACGCAATGACGATCCGGCTACTGCATCCCGGCCCTGGGACAAGGACCGGGATGGCTTTGTACTGGGTGAGGGGGGCGGCGTCATGGTCCTCGAAGAGTACGAGCATGCCAAAGCGCGTGGTGCAAAGATTTATGCCGAATTGGCGGGTTTTGGCATGAGTGCCGATGCCGGGCACATGACGGCTCCCAATATGGATGGCCCTCGCCGTGCCATGCTGAGCGCACTGCGTAATGCCGGCGTCAATGCGGATCAGGTTGATTATCTGAACGCCCACGGCACATCTACTCCCCTGGGTGACCTCAATGAAACCAATGCCATCAAGGCGGCGTTGGGTGATCATGCCAAGAAAATCGTTGTCAACTCCACCAAATCCATGACGGGTCACTTGCTGGGAGGTGCCGGGGGCATTGAGTCGATTTTCACGGTTCTGGCGCTCTATAACCAGAAGAGTCCACCCACCATCAATATTTTCAACCAGGATCCAGAGTGTGATCTTGACTATTGCGCCAACGTGGCGCGCGACATGCGCATCGACGTGGCGGTCAAGAACAACTTTGGCTTTGGTGGAACCAACGGAAGCCTGGTTTTCAAGCGCATCTGACGGGCGCAAGTCACCCATCCAGGACATGCACCGACCCCCCGCGGTCCGTTTTTCTGTAATCCGATCGCAGTGGCATCTGCGACTGTTGGCTATTGTCTGGCTGTCGGGACTGCCTGTCGCGTGGGCATTTGCTGAAAATCAGGCACTTTCTGGTGTGGTTGCGGTGTCTTTATCCGTACTTGCAGCCGGTCTGATTGCACTCCTCGGGTGGCGCCATGCTTCAGTGGGTACCCTGCGATGGGATGGCCAGGACTGGCACTGGTCCGGTTTTGATGAAGACGCGTTATGTCATCTGGTCCTGCAACTGGATTTCCAGAAACTGCTCCTGGTCTCCGTCACGGACAAGACAAAAAAAAGGGCCGTGCGCCTTTGGCTGGAAGCGATGCCGGGCGACGTCCGGTGGATCGCCCTGCGCCGGGCAATCGTGGATAGCAGGCGATCGTCCGATGCCGAGAGTGCTTCCAGTGGCTCCTTGGCTGACGGAGGTTTGCCGTGATCAACGCGCCACCGACCACACCGCAGGATTCAGATCTGGAACTCGTCCAGAGAACCGTCGCCGGAGATCAGCGGGCCTACGGACTGCTGGTGTTGAAGTACCAAAGACGTATTCAGCGATTGATTGGCCGCATGGTGCGTGACGTCGATCTGGTGGAAGACATCGCCCAGGAAACATTCATCCGGGCCTATCGTGCCTTGCACCAGTTTCGTGGTGATGCCCAGTTCTACACCTGGCTTTACCGGATTGCGGTGAACACGGCCAAGAAGTCCCTGCTGGACCTCAAGCGCAATCCGACGGTATCGGATAGTTTTCATGCAACGGACGAAGAGGATGAAACTTCCTGGCGAAAAAGCGAACCAAGTACAGACGAGACACCTGAGTCCGTGCTCGCGGCCAAGGAGATTGCCGCCGTTGTCAATGCGGCAATGGACGACTTGCCGGATGATTTGAAGCAGGCGGTCACCTTGCGGGAGATTGAGGGTTTGAGCTATGAAGAAATTGCAACGGCCATGGACTGTCCTATTGGCACGGTGCGCTCACGTATTTTCCGGGCCCGTGAGGCGATTTCGGCAAAAGTGAAGCCGCTTCTGGACAAGCAGACGGGCAAACGCTGGTGAGAGAAAAACATATGAATGAAACGATTCCCGAACCCGGTGAACACATTTCTGCGTTGGTGGACGGATGCCTGCAGGGTGATGATCTTGCGCGGGTTGTGGAGGATGTACTGTCCCATCCGCAGTCCCTGCAAACATGGCACGCTTTCCATGTCGTAGGTGATGTATTGCGCAGTTCAGAGCTGGCGCCGTCGGACGATGGTTTTGCCTTTTTGCAGCGCTTGGAGGGCAGACTGGCCCTGGAACCTGCGCGACCGGTTGCGATCGCCGAGGCCAATGGTACCGATCAAGTCGGCTTGCTGGCGATGCCGTTCCCGGACGTTGTTATCTCCAGTGCCAATGCGTCCGTTTTTCGATGGAAGGCGCTCGCTGGATTTTCCTTCACTGCTTTGGTAGGTGTGGTCGGACTGGGGCTGTGGACCCAATCTTCGCCGCCCGGCGCAGCGCAGTTGGCGGCACTGTCCACCAATGCGTTTCCTGCACCTCAGATCACTGTTCCTGAAGCGGGCGCCGGTATCATGATTCGGGATCCGCAACTCGATGCGCTGATGGCCGCACACCAACAGTTGGGCGGACATTCTGCCTTGCAGATGCCAGCGGGCTTTTTGCGCAATGCAACCTATGCGGGGCGCGCGCGGTGAAGTGTCTGGTGCGTATCGGGCCTGCTTTGGCACTCATCCTTTCGCTGCTGGGCGTGCACGCACAGTCCTTGGCGCAGACTGCAGGGAATACCCCGCTCAATGCCTGGTTGATGCGCGTTCACGAGGCCTCGCGGCAACGCGCCTATTCAGGAACCTTTGTCGTATCGGCAGGCGGCAACATGGCCAGCGCCAAAATCTGGCATGTCTGCGATGGCAATCAGCAAGTGGAGCGTGTGGAAACGCTGACCGGGACGCCGCGCTCTACATTCCGGCGCAATGATCAGGTGGTCACGTTTTTTCCAGATTCCAAAGTTGCTGTGGCAGAGAGGCGTGAGTCGTTGGGTCTATTTCCCAATTTGCTCAAATCGAATGATTCCGCTATTGATGACTTTTACCAACTCCGGCAGCAACCGGGCGAGCGCATTGCCGGGTTCGATGCGGAAGTGGTTCATCTGGTGCCCAAAGACCCGTTGCGATACGGATACCGCGTCTGGAGTGAGAGGCGGACTGGGCTGGTGATTCAGCTTCAAACGCTTGATCTGGACGGCCATGTGCTGGAGCAGGCGGCTTTTTCGGAACTGCAGCTGGATTCGCCGGTCAGCATGGGCAAGTTGACGCAGATGATGGAACACACCGAGGGGTACCGGGTGGAGCGAACCGATCTGCAGAAAACCACTGCAGATGCGCAGGGGTGGGTTTTGCGCAAGGCCGTCACGGGTTTCAAACCCATGGGGTGTTACCTGCGCCCGATGGGCGTTTTGGCTGGCAGTGCGGGGCAGACTGGAAATGCCATGCAGTGGGTGTTCTCCGACGGACTGGCGATGGTGTCCTTGTTCGTGGAACCGTATGACAGCCGTCGACACGCGCGAGAGGGTGCAACCGAGCTTGGCGGTGCTACCCATACGCTTACCCGTCGGATCAGCGACTGGTGGGTCACCGCTGTCGGCGAAGTTCCGCTGTCTACGTTGAATGCGTTCGCGCAAGGGCTTGAGCGGAAGAAATGATATGACCCATATTGGTCTGACTTCAAACGGGAAAAGCATGATGACAACTACTGCAATTGCAATGCGGCCTTTACGATCCTTCTTCATGGCGATGGCGCTGACCGGCATGGTCTTTATTGCAAGTTCTCCTTTGCAGTCGGCAGTGGCGCAGGTTCGCGCTCTGCCGGACTTCACGGATCTGGTGGATCAGGTGGGACCCTCCGTGGTCAACATCCGCACGCTGGAGAAAGTCATGGCCCGTTCAGCGCAAGGCGCCCCGGGGGAAGAAGAAATGCTCGAGTTTTTTAAACGCTTTGGCCTGCCGATTCCCAATATTCCAAAGCAGTCACCCCGACCGGGGCGTCCCCAGCAGGACGAAGATCAGCCGCGCGGTGTGGGATCCGGTTTCGTTCTTACTGCAGATGGCTTCATCATGACCAATGCGCATGTGGTTGATGGCGCGGATGAAGTGCTTGTGACGCTCACGGATAAACGTGAATTCAAAGCCAAAATTATTGGTGCCGACAAGCGAAGCGATGTGGCTGTGGTGAAGATTGAAGCTACTGGCCTGCCCGCTGTGAAGATTGGTGATTTAAATCGCTTGAAGGTTGGTGAATGGGTCATGGCCATTGGCTCTCCGTTCGGTCTGGAGAATTCCGTAACCGCCGGCATTGTCAGTGCGAAACAGCGTGACACGGGCGAATATCTGCCCTTCATTCAGACGGATGTGGCGATCAACCCCGGGAATTCCGGCGGACCATTGATCAACATGCGCGGTGAAGTGGTGGGCATCAACAGCCAGATTTATTCGCGCTCTGGCGGCTACATGGGCATCTCGTTTTCCATTCCTATTGACGAGGCGGTTCGCGTGAGCGATCAGTTGCGTAGTGTCGGTCGGGTCTCGCGCGGGCGAATCGGCGTCCAGATTGATCAAGTCAGCAAAGAGGTGGCGGAGTCGATTGGATTGGGAAAGCCGGTTGGCGCGCTGGTCCGGGGGGTGGAGTCGGGTTCACCCGCTGAAAAAGCCGGGGTGGAAGCGGGGGACATCATTGTCAAGTTTGATGGCAAGACGATCGACAAGTCCAGCGATTTGCCGCGCATGGTAGGTGGCGTGAAGCCCGGCACCAGGAGCACGATCACGGTGTTTCGTCGCGGTGCATCCAAAGAATTGAGTGTGGTGATCGCGGAGGTTGAAGCAGACAAACCTGCAGTCAAGCCAGCAAACCGCGAAGAGAAACCCAAATCGTCTTCTGCCGGTCAGTTCTTTGGCCTAGCCGTCAGTGACCTTTCCGATGCGCAAAAGAAAGAGCTCAAAATCAAGGGAGGCGTCAAGGTGGACGCGACTGTTGATGCTGCCGCGCGCGCCGGTCTGCGAGAGGGTGACGTGATCCTTTCGCTTGCCAATACAGAGGTGCTGTCGGTCAAGGAATTCGAGGCGATTCTGTCTAGGCAAGACAAGAGTAAAGCCCTGAATGTGCTGTTTCGCCGTGGCGAGTGGACCCAGTACGCCGTCATTCGCGTCAGCCGCTGATCGCCAAATGAAGCAAAAAACCCCTTTTTGACTTAGGGTTTTTCGCATTTTTTGCTAAGGCGATCACGATTCAAAATGAATGAATCCGAACAATGGGAATGTTGGCATGCGCTAACTTCCCGGTTGCGTTTTGGGTTTTGGTTAGAATACGGAGGAACTGGGTTCCATTATGGATATATGGATCGATAAAAAATCCATGATATGGAATGGCTCAAAGAACCCACAGTTGATCCACAGATCACCCACATGTTGTCCAGTGCTTCACCTTTAGAATTGTTGATAACCTGTGTATAAATTTACTGTTGCTGACTTGCAACGACGTCCGAGTTCAACTTTTTGGGCTTTATTCCCCAGACTTTTTGCCTACAATGAAGCTCCAACCTTCGCAGTTGCCAAAGATTGTTGGTTCAGGGCGCGTCGCTACGAGACGCGCCCTTTTTTCTTGCCCATCTCAAATTAATTCAACCACTTAAGTGTTTTCGTTGATGAATCACATCAGAAATTTTTCGATCATTGCGCACATTGATCATGGCAAATCCACACTCGCAGACCGTTTGATTCAGCGTTGTGGCGGACTTGAAGCACGTGAGATGCAGGCACAGGTTCTGGATTCGATGGACATCGAAAAAGAACGTGGGATAACCATCAAGGCACAGACTGCCGCGCTGAAATACAAAGCAAAGGATGGACAGGTTTACAACCTCAATCTCATCGATACACCGGGGCACGTTGACTTCTCTTATGAAGTCAGTCGTTCGCTTTCGGCGTGCGAAGGCGCGCTTCTGGTTGTAGATGCCAGTCAGGGTGTTGAAGCGCAAACCGTCGCCAACTGCTACACCGCGCTGGACCTCGGCGTGGAAGTACTGCCAGTGCTGAACAAGATCGATCTGCCCAATGCGGACCTCGACAATGCCAGGACTGAAATTGAAGACGTGATTGGCATCGACGCGACGGACGCAATTCCTTGCTCCGCCAAAACCGGTGTCGGCATTGACGAAATCCTTGAAGCCATCGTGGCGAAAATCCCGCCACCCCGGGGCAATGCCAATGGGCCCCTGCGCGCCATGATTGTTGATAGCTGGTTTGACAGCTATGTAGGCGTCGTGATGCTGGTGCGGGTCGTTGATGGCCGACTGGCCAAAGGCGAGCGAATCAAGATGATGGCCTCGGGCGCAACCTACAACGCCGACAACCTGGGTGTTTTCACTCCGGCGAATGAGCCGCGCCAGTCGCTTGAAGCGGGCGAGGTGGGTTACATCATCGCGGGCATCAAGGAACTGCAGGCGGCGAAGGTGGGGGATACGGTCACGCTGATCAAGCCTGGCACTGGCGGCGCCGCGTTTACCGCCACCGAGGCGCTGCCCGGTTTCAAGGAAATTCAGCCACAGGTCTTTGCCGGCTTGTACCCGACGGAAGCCAGTGAGTACGACTCGCTGCGCGACAGCCTGGAAAAGCTCAAGCTCAATGACGCGTCATTGCATTACGAAGCTGAAGTTTCACAAGCGCTGGGCTTCGGATTCCGATGTGGCTTTCTGGGGCTGTTGCACATGGAAATCGTGCAGGAACGCCTGGAGCGGGAATTTGACCAGGACCTGATCACCACCGCCCCCAGCGTGGTGTACCAGGTGGTCAAAGTGGACGGTGAAGTGGTCATGGTCGAGAACCCGTCCAAAATGCCGGAAATTGGCCGCACGGCGGAAATTCGCGAGCCGATTGTGACGGTGCACCTGTATATGCCGCAGGAATACGTCGGTGTGGTCATGACGCTGGCCAACCAGAAGCGTGGCGTGCAGATGAACATGGCCTACAAGGGCCGCCAAGTCGTGCTGACCTACGAAATTCCGCTGGGCGAGATCGTGCTGGACTTTTTCGACAAGCTGAAAAGTGTGAGCCGTGGCTACGCGTCGATGGACTATGAGTTCAAGGAATTCAGGGCGTCTGATGTCGTGAAGATCGACATTCTGCTGAATGGGGAGAAGGTGGATGCCTTGTCCGTTATCGTTCACCGAAGCCAGTCGATATACCGAGGCCGTGCCGTGGTGGCAAAGATGCGCGAGATCATCAGCCGCCAAATGTTTGACGTCGCCATCCAGGCCGCCATTGGTGCCACCATTATTTCGCGTGAGACAATCAAAGCCCTTCGCAAGAACGTGTTGGCCAAGTGTTATGGCGGCGATATTTCGCGCAAGAAGAAACTCCTTGAAAAGCAAAAAGCAGGCAAGAAACGCATGAAGCAAATCGGTTCCGTGGAAGTTCCACAAGAGGCCTTCCTGGCCATTTTGCAGGTGGAAGATTGATGCAAGTTCTCACATCCGCCATTCTGGCTGCATTCGCCCTCTACGCTGGTTCGTGGTACTTCGGCCTGGTCGAGGGTAACTTCGCGCTCCTTTTGTTTCTGGCAACAGTGGTTACCGGCGTCTACTGGCTGGCGGAGCGCTTCTACTTTGCACCGCAACGCCAAAGTGCCGCAGCCGTGCTGGAAAGCAACGACCTTAAACGCCGCGAAGACCTGGGCAAGATGGGCATCAGCCAGGTGGATGGAAACATCGCAGAGGCCAAAGTCCGTTTGCTGATGCAGCCCTGGTGGCTGGACTGGACGGCCGGGCTGTTCCCCGTGATCATTGCGGTATTTTTTCTACGCTCGTTTTTGTTTGAGCCCTTCAAGATTCCATCGGGCTCCATGATTCCGACCCTGCTGGTAGGCGACCTGATTCTGGTGAACAAGTTCACCTACGGTCTGCGCCTGCCAGTCATCAACACGAAAATTACCGAGGGCAACAAGCCCCAGCGCGGTGACGTGATGGTGTTTCGCTACCCGCCAAAACCGAGCCTGGATTACATCAAGCGGGTAGTCGGTGTGCCTGGCGATACGGTCGCGTATCTCAACAAGCGATTGACTATCAACGGTCAGGCTGTGGCGACAACGACTGTCCCGGAGTTCTTTGACGAAGACGCCATGCGCTACTTCAAGCAGTTCGAAGAAACATTGGGTAACAAAAAACACCGCTTGCTCAATGACGACGATCGTCCCGCTTTCGTGCCGGGAGCGGATAATTTCGCGGGTCGGGGAGGCTGCAGCTATACCGTCGAAGGCGTGACCTGCAAAGTGCCTGAGGGGCACTATTTCATGATGGGTGACAATCGCGATAATTCGCTGGACTCCCGGTATTGGGGGTTTGTGCCCGAGCGCAACATCGTTGGCAAAGCCTTCTTTGTCTGGATGAACTTTGGCAACCCCAAGCGTATTGGGTCTTTTGATTGACAAGGGAAAAAACATGACAGTGCAACGTAAGTCCACACAGCGCGGTATCTCTTTCATTGGTCTGATTTTTGTCGGCGCAGTGCTGGCCATGGGTGGCGTTGTGGCGGCACAGATATTCCCGACGTTTGTGGAGTACCAGTCCATAAAGAAAGCCGTCAACAAGTCGACAGAGGGCGCTTCCGTTGCAGAAATTCGTTCGCTTTTTGACAAGGCCGCAGCGATTGACGACATCAAGTCCATCAGTGGCAAAGACATCACGGTCACCAAGGAAGGCGACAAGGTGGTGGTTAGCTTTGACTACGAGCGCGAAATCCACTTGACCGGTCCTGCCTGGTTGACACTCAAATACGCCGGTAGATCCAAGTAAGGTGGCGAATGGTCTGGCCGAGTTGCAGCAGCGTTTGCAACATCAATTTTCCAATGTTTCCCTGCTGACCCAGGCGCTGACCCACCGCAGCTTTTCAAGCGACCACTACGAGCGCCTGGAATTTTTGGGCGATTCCGTCCTCAATTTGGCGGTGTCGGATCTTTTATATGCCCGGCTGGGGTCCTTGCCCGAGGGTGATCTGTCCCGAGTACGCGCTAATCTGGTCAAGCAGGAAACTCTTCATCAACTTGCCGTAGAACTGTGTTTGCCCGATGTCATGCGCCTCGGTGAAGGCGAGGTCCGTTCCGGTGGTCAGAAGCGGCCCTCCATTCTGGCCGACACGCTGGAAGCCGTTATTGGGGCGGTCTATCTGGACGCGGGGTTTGCTACGGCGCAGGCGCTGGTCCACCGGCTTTTCAAAGCGGTGGAGATCAACCCCCAGATGGATGCCATTGGAAAAGACCCCAAAACCGAGTTGCAAGAGTGGCTGCAGGGCCGCAAAATGAAGCTCCCGTTCTACAAGGTGGTGGGGACCATGGGCGCTGCGCACAAGCAAACCTTTGACGTGGAATGCGAAATACCCGAACTGCGGCTGTCGGAGCGTGGCATTGGCGTGTCACGCCGATCCGGCGAACAGGCCGCAGCGACCGCAATGCTGCAAACAATCAAGGCAAAAATCAAATCATGACTGCTCCTAAAAAAATAGCTGCCCACGCAGATTCCACGGGGGCTAGCGGCAAAGATGACCCTCAAGCTGATCTGGACTCCATGCTGGAGGGCTTGCTGAAAAATACGCCCAAGCTGGCGCAGCCCGGTACCGCATCGGATGGCCAGCGCTGCGGTCTGGTGGCCATTGTGGGTAAGCCCAACGTGGGCAAGTCCACCTTGCTCAACGCGCTGGTGGGGCAAAAAATCAGCATCACCTCGCGCAAGGCCCAGACCACGCGCCACCGCATTACCGGCATGCACACCGCGGGTAACACGCAGTTTGTGTTTGTGGATACGCCCGGGTTTCAGACCCTGCACGCCAACGCACTGAACAAATCCTTGAACAAGGCGGTGCAGGGCGCCGTGGCGGACGTGGATTTGATCCTGTTCGTGGTGGAGGCGGGTAGCTTCACTCCGGCCGACGCCCGCGTGCTGGCCTTGCTGGGCAAGGACATTCCCACGCTGCTGATTGCCAACAAGTTCGACAACATCCATCGTCGAGGTGACATTGCTCCCTGGCTGCAGACCATGCAGGGCAAACACAGTTTTGCCGAATATATTCCGATGTCGGCCACCAATGCCAAAGACGTGGAGCGTCTGCTCGGCGTCTGTGAGAAATACCTGCCCGAGCAAGCCTGGTGGTATGCCGAGGATGAGCTGACCGACCGCAGCGAAAAGTTTCTCGCCAGTGAACTGGTGCGCGAGAAGCTCTTTCGCCTGACGGGCGATGAGCTGCCCTACACCTCCACGGTGGTCATCGACAAGTTTGAAGAAGAGCCACCCCAGCGCAAAGGCCAGAAGCGCCTGCTGCGCATTGCGGCCACCATCGTGGTGGAGCGCGACACGCACAAGGCCATGGTGATTGGCGACAAGGGTGAGCGCATCAAGCGCATTGGCATGGAAACCCGTGTCGAGTTGGAGAAGCTGGCCGACGCCAAGGTGTTCATCGAACTGTGGGTGAAGGTGCGCTCCGGTTGGGCCGATGACGCAGCGCGCGTCCGGTCGTTCGGGTACGAGTGACCTGTTGACCCTTGAGTAGTGGCCACCAAACGCATCTCTGACGAGCCCGCGTACGTCCTGCACCGATATGACTGGAGCGAGTCCAGCCTGATTCTGGAAGTTTTCACCCGCCACCACGGCCGTATCGCCCTGGTGGCCAAAGGTGCCAAACGACCCAGCTCCAGTTTTCGCCCGGTTTTATTGCCCTTGCAGATGCTGCATGTGGCTTTTGGCGGCGATGCAGAAATCCGCACACTCAAAAGCGCTGAATGGCAGGGCGGCCATGTCATGCCCACGGGCGATGCATTGCTTTCCGGTCTGTACCTCAACGAATTGCTGCTGACCCTGTTGGCGCGTGACGATCCGCACCCTGGACTGTTTGATGTGTATGCCAATGTGGTGCAGGTTTTGGCCAGCGAGCACGGCGAAGCCTTGCAAGCCACGCTGCGCACTTACGAGTTGCTGCTGCTGCGCGAAATTGGCCTGCTCCCCCAGCTTGACGTGCAAACCATGACATTGGGCGCACTCCGCCCGGATGACCGTTACAGCCTGGTGCCTGAGGGTGGGCTGCGCCAGGCCCATGCGGACGACCGTGCCAGCCTCAGCGGTGCACAGTGGACCAGCCTGCAGGCTGCGCTGGAGGATCGCACACCCTTCACCACCACGCTGCGCGCCTGTGCGGCGGTGATGAGCGAACTCAAACCCCAGCTGCGCACCTTGTTGCACTACCATTGCGGTGTCAAAACCCTGCGAACCCGGCAGATGATGCTGGACATCCAATCGCTATGAAAATATCTCTCTCCGTCAACCTCAACAAGGTGGCTTTGGTGCGCAACACCCGCCACCTGGGCATTCCCAGCGTCACGCGCGCAGCCACCTTGTGTCTGCAGGCCGGCGCAGGCGGAATTACGGTGCACCCGCGCCCGGATGCCCGGCACATTCGGGCCGACGATGTACGCGAGCTGGCGGCACTGCTCAAGGACTGGCCAGACCGCGAATTCAACGTCGAAGGCAACCCGCATCACAACCTGATGGATTGCGTGCGCGACCTGCGGGAGCGTCAGCTACCGGTGCACCAGGTGACCTTTGTTCCCGACTCCGAAGGCCAGTTCACCAGCGACCATGGCTGGATGTTTCCGCAAGACGCCGCGGGCCTGCAGCCGCGGATTGCAGAGGCCCATGCCTTGGGCCTGCGCGTGAGCCTGTTCATGGACGCTGACCCGGCGGCCATGTCTGCGGCCAAGGCGGTGGGTGCCGACCGGGTTGAGCTTTATACCGAGCCGTATGCGGCAGCGTGGGGCACGGCTGAGCAAGATGCGCAGTTGCAGCGCTTTGCGCGGGCCGCGCAGGCGGCACTGGATGCGGGCCTGGGTATTAACGCCGGACATGATCTGAATCGTGACAATCTGGCCGCCTTTGTGCAACAGGTGCCAGGGGTGCAAGAGGTGTCCATTGGTCATGCCCTGATTGCTGACGCGCTGGAGTTGGGTTACGCGGCCACTGTGCAGGCGTATCTGGACTGCCTAGCACCGTGATTTACGGCATCGGCACCGACATTTGCGACGTGCGCCGCGTCCGCGCCAGTTTGGCGCGCCACGGTGAGCGTTTTGCGGCCAAGGTGTTGTGCGAGAGCGAACTGGCCGTCTGGAAGGCCAGAGGCGCACGCTGGCCCGAGCGCGGCGAGCGCTACCTGGCCACCCGCTTCAGCGCCAAAGAAGCCTTCAGCAAAGCTATTGGCATTGGCATGCGCATGCCAATGACCTGGCGGCTGTGCGAAATTGCCAACCAACCCAAGGGTCACCCCCAAGCAGGGCAGCCGGTGGTGGTGCTGCACGGTGTCCTCAAAGACTGGTTCTCGCAGCGCAAGCTCAAAGTGCACATCAGTGTGACGGACGAGACGGATTACGCCGCCAGCTTCTGCGTGGTGGAAACTTTAGATTAAAACGGTCATTAGCCCCCGTAGAATATGCGCAGGTAGCTATTGAATTCATAGCAAAAATATCTGAGAACCTCATCACCATGACCTTTCACGCTCCGCTCATCATCGATATCGCTGGCCTTGCCCTGACCAAAATTGACCGTCAGCGCCTCAAGCATCCCCTGGTGGGCGGCCTGATTCTGTTCGCGCGCAACTGGCAGGACCGTGCCCAACTCACGGCGTTGTGCCGCGACATCAAGAAAGTCCGCCCGGATCTGCTGATTTGCGTGGACCATGAAGGCGGGCGGGTGCAGCGCTTCAAGACCGACGGCTTCACGCACCTGCCACCGATGCGGGCGCTGGGCGAGATGTGGATGGCTGAGCCTGCAACGGGCAAACAGGTGAACCAGAAGGCGGGCCCGATGGATGCCACCAACGCCGCCACTGCCTGCGGCTATGTACTGGGCGCCGAGCTACGCGCCTGTGGAGTAGACCTGAGCTTCACACCGGTGCTGGATCTGGATTATGGCGAGAGCAGTGTCATTGGCGACCGCGCTTTTGCCCGCGATCCGCGCGTGGTGAGCCTGCTGGCCAAAAGCCTGATGCACGGCTTGCAGATCAGCGGCATGGGCAACTGTGGCAAGCACTTTCCGGGTCACGGTTTTGTGAAGGCCGACTCGCACACCGACATTCCCGTGGACAATCGCAGCCTCAAAGCCATTCTGGCCGACGATGCGGCACCGTACCGCTGGCTCAACACGGCCATGGGTAGCGTCATGCCCGCCCATGTGATTTACCCCAAGGTGGATGCCCGTCCGGCAGGTTTCTCCAGCAAATGGCTGGGTGACATTCTCAGAGGCCAGATGGGCTTTGGCGGAGCCATCTTCAGTGACGATCTGTCGATGGCTGGTGCCCGCTTGATTGACGGCCACGAGGTCAGTTATACGCAGGCGGCTGTGGCTGCGCTCAACGCGGGTTGCGACATGGTGCTGTTGTGCAACCAGTCCACCGCTAACAATGACGGCGGCGGACAGGCGCTGGATGAACTCATCGACGGCCTGACCGAGGCCGAGGTGAAGGGCCAGTGGCAAGCAGACCCGGCCAGCGAAGCGCGGCGCCGGGCGTTGCTGCCCCAAACCCCTGCTGTGGAATGGGATGACCTGATGGTTCAGCCCGCCTACATGCACGCGCTGGACTGGATCGCCTGATATGCCCCCTCGCCACACGTTGGCGGGATCGGCAGGGCGGTGGTCGCTGGGATTCGCATTTTTAACCCTCTGTTCCCAGTTCGCGTCAGACGCAACCGGAGGCTGGCAGTTTGCTCGCAGCACATTTGCAGCCGGAGCGTGGTGGCAATTGGTCACCTCGCAGTGGGTTCACTTCAATTTTCTCCATGCGGCCGTGAACGCTGTTGCCATGGCGCTCATGCTGGTTACGTTCGAGCGACTGGTCGATGCGCGTATCCAGCTCGTGGCGTTGGTGGGTGGCTACGTCGGTGTGGCGCTGGTTGTGGCGCTGGATTCCACATGCAGTTACTACGCTGGGGCATCGGGTGCTTTGCACGGCTTTTTCGCTGGCAACGTGGTTGCGCTTTTACTGGCGGAGCGTCACCCAGTGGGAGAGCGGAGCCAGCTCTTGCGTCTTGGGGCCGTCGTGTTGTTGGCGGGTTTAATCGCCAAGCTGATGGTGCAAAGCGTCTCCGAAGATTCTTCGGCGGTCAGCTGGCTGGGCTTCACAACCTACCACCCGGCACACCAGGCTGGCGCAGCAGGCGGGGCTGTTGCCGTGCTATTGGCGTTGGCGTGGCGTCGTTCCCGACTGTCTGCGCATGAACCAAACAGGGGAGCAAAGGGTTAGCAGGGCCAGCAACTCGCCCCATTGCAGGGCGCCGCCCCCACCACCGCCAGTGGACGGTGGCGGCGCAGTGAAAGGCGCCAGAGTAACAAAGACCAGACTGTCCGATGCCATGGTGACCAGGCTCACGGGGTCCGCACTGGTTGCCCTGAAACGGAAGACCAGAAGGTCTGAAGCCGTTGCGATGGCCGGTGTGGTGAAGGACGCAACCGTGGTGTTGCCGCCTGTGATGACTACCGCAGGGCCCGCAATTTGTGTCCAGGCTACGCTTGAAATGGTCGTGCCCACACTGCTCCCGGCGCCTGGCGTTGCTACTCCGGTCAGCTGCACTGAGATACCTCGCGCCACCGGATTGGGCCTGTTCGCGGATGCCTGCGTGTAAGGCGCCGTGTCCGCCTGTACCAGCGCGATGGCTGCATCCGCATCGAGCAGGCCTGCGCCACACGTGGTCTTGCCACTGCAATAGGAATAGATTCCCGTCGGAAATGCCCGTGCCGAACTGGCCAGGCGCGATTGCAACTCGTCGGGGGTGATAGTGGGTTTGGTCTGGAACAACAAGGCCGCTACAGCCGCTACGTGCGGCGCTGCGAAACTGGTACCGCTGCCATAGGAGTACGCATCCGCAACAGGGACAGTCGTGCCCGTGTTGGCAGTGGCGAAGATCGCATTGCCGTCTGTGGGGCCGATTGGGTAGCTGATTCCACCCGGAGCGCTGAGGGTGGTGCCCGGGCCAACGTTGGCGTAAGAAGGGCTCTCGCCAGTCGATGTATGGGCGGTGACTGCAATGACGCCAGCACAGTTGGCGGGCTGGGTAATGGTGTCCGGGGATCCATCATTGCCGGTGGATGCTACGACCACGCTACCGGCGCCTCGCACGGCCGTGACGGCACTTTGAAACGTGCTCGAGCATGCTCCACTGGCACCCAGACTCAGGTTGATCACCTTGGCGATGTGGGCGGTGTTGTCAGGAACGCCGTCGACGTGCAGCCCCGCCGCCCAGTACATACCAGCTGCAATGTCGGATATATAGCCGCCGCACGCGCCCAGCACGCGCACTGGCAAAACCTTTGCACCGTAGGCCGCGCCAATAATGCCGGTGTTGTTGTTCGCAGTAGCGCTGACAATGCCTGCCACGCGGGTGCCGTGCCATGTTGAGTCCTGTACTGGGCAGTCGGCAATGGTTGCGTCGGCATTCCAGTTGCCGGGGTCTCTTGCATCTCCGTCTCGCCCCGGAACCGGGTCATGGTCAGCGGGGTCGGTGACAAAGTCGTATCCCGAAACGACGTTGGCGATCAAATCGGCATGGGGCAGGTAGCCCGTGTCCAGCACCGCAATCACCGCGCCAGCACCGCTGACAGGGGTTCCTCCGACCATCCGATTCCAGGCATTGGTCAGGTTGGCGCCACCCGCGTACAGGCCTGGGGCCTGAAGGTTCCACATGGTGGCGGTGTTGTACAAGGGGTCGTTGATGGCAACGTGCGGATAGGCTTTCTCGTCCACCTCTGCGTATTCCACACGTGGGTCTTGCGCCAGTTGTCGGGTGAGGGACACCATTTCCGCGCGGGTGAGGGGATGGCGGGTCAGCGCTATATGGGTTTGGCGGGTGACGGACTTGAGGTAGGCCAGTTTGCCGCTTGCGTTGAGTGCGGCAATGCGCTCGTGTCCCGACAAGGTGGCCTGGGGGCTGACTCGGGTGCCGACTCCCGCAGCGGCGTCATCCTTGAATTTGATGATCAGCCGACTCATTCGGACGGGTGTGGCCGCAGCTGGCGTTGGGGATCCGGGAAATGCCCGTCCCGGTGAGCGGCTTTGGCCCATGCGCTGTGCCTCAGCCTGCATCATGATCTGGGCGGAAGCGACTAGCGATACACTGGTTGTCGCCAGCATCAGCGCCACTGCAGAGAGTGTTTTTCGGCAAGACATGCTGGGCACTACCTATTGCGCCGTGGCCTTTTGGTCCACTTCCACGTGTATGACGATGGGCATGCGACCCAGTCGCTGCAAAACGACGGTCTGGTTTTGCCCTGCATCCGGTTGAACGCTGTAGACGTGGGTGTCGCCGGACACTGCAGCGATGTAGCGCACCTGCGCGTGAGACCGGGTTTGCAGCTCGTTCAGAAAAGCGGTGTCACTATAGGGCCCCGGCGTGTTGAACTGAAGGATGACCCGCAGGGGCGAAGCCCGGGAAGAAACGTCTGCTGGACTTTGTGCACAGGCCAACACACTGCAAACCGATACCCAGACCATGGCAACGCTGCGAAACATCAAGAAAACCTCCTGGTTGGAGTGGCCGGTTCCGTCCTTGCCATGGACGAAAAAAGGGAAATCAGGGGGAACGGTGCAGACGCGGTGACGACAGCGCCACGATCTGGTCGCGCGTTGCCGAGTCCACATTGGGGTGGCGTGCCAGCAGCTTGCCGGCGCTCAGCATTTCGCGCAATTGTTGCAGGTCTTTGACGGTGGGCGCCACCTTGATTTGTGCCAAAGCCGCCTGGCTGTTGCCGCCCTGCACGAGGGCTGCAACCTTGGTCGCCCAAACACTTTGACGGGACATGTCTAAATTCCTGGTGCGCGGTTGATCTGATGGTCATTGTGGCACAGCGACCGAAGGCAATCTTTCGCAAACCCATGACCCTTCAGGCCTGAAAGGTTTGGAGATAATCGGGCATGAACCCCGAGAACCTGCAACTGCTTGTCACCCGCACCATGCCGTTCGGAAAATACCAGGGGCGCCTGATTGCCGATTTGCCGGGCGACTACCTCAACTGGTTTGCGCGCGAAGGTTTTCCCAAGACCGAACTGGGTCGTTTGCTGGCCCTGATGCACGAGATTGATCACAACGGCTTGTCGGACTTGCTCAAGCCCCTGCGTGGCCCTTCGGCAGTCTCGCCTGCAGGTAGGCCAGCACGTCGTTGAGCGTGACGAGTTGCCCGTAGTCCGACTCGGCAATGGCCACTTTCAGCCGCTGACTCAGGCCAATCAGGAAGTTGAGCCAGTCCATCGAATCCAGATCAACCTGCAGGCGCAGCGGTCGGTTGTCGCGCAACAAGGCCTCATCCAGTTCAGGCGCGATGGATTGCAATATCTCAATCACGGTGCTTCGCAGTTCTGACGCATTCATGGATGGGCTCTCCGGTGGTTTTGGCGCAGCGATGCGGTTCTACAGGTCCTGGGGTTGCTGAAGGCATTCACGCAGCTCCGCCAGAAAGAGGGCGCCGCGGTGGCCATCTGAAACCCGGTGGTCAGCGGCCAGACTTGCAGTGACCGTGGGCACCACGCAGAGCCCTCCGCTTGCGTCCACCCAGGGTCGTTTGGCCACCTTGCCAAAGCCGACCAAGGCCACCTGTGGCGGATAGATGACGCCCATCACCGCTTCCACGCCCTGATCCCCCAGGTTGGTAACCGTGATGCAGGCATCCGACATTTCCGAACTGCGCAACGAACCCGCTCGACACCGTTTGACGAGATCGGCCAGCTCGGGCATCAACTGGCCCAGCGGCTTGCTGTCCACGTCGTGCAGCGCCGGGGCAATCAGGCCGCCTTGTCGCAGGGCAATGGCGACGCCGATGTGCGCATGGGTTGCGGGTTTGAACTGGCCATCCTGGTACACGCCATTGAATTCCGGGTACTTCTTCAGGGTCAGCGCAACAGCCTTGAGTTGCAGTACGGCCATCAACAGCCGCTCGGTGATGGGACGGCCGGTGTTCTCATGCTCCAGCCACTGCCATGCGCGCTCCAGAGAGATGGTTTCCAGCAGATAGTAATGTGGAATTTCGCGGTTGGACCGGCTCATGGCCGCAGCAATGGCCTGGCGCATGTCCGACGGACGGTTGTCTGCCAGTGCGGGAGCCACGGCGGATGCCGCCGCCCCAGGTTCAATGTCTGCCAGCGTGACCGCGCCTTCCGGTCCGCTGCCCTTGAGCGCGGCCAAGTCGACGCCCAAGGCCTGTGCCTTTTTGCGTGCAGCAGGGGACACCCGCTGGCGTGCGGGCGCCGCGGATGGCTCCACTTTGGCGGCAGGTGCCGTTGGGCTTTCGCCGGGTGTCAGCAGCATTGCCAGTACCGCACCCACCGGCACCTTGGTACCAGGTTCCACCAACACGTTCTGCAGCGTTCCGTCCTGCCATATTTCAATGTCGATTGCGGCTTTGGAGGTGTCAACAACGGCTACCACCTGCCCCTTGTGCACGGCCTCGCCCGGCTTCACCTTCCACTCCACCAGCGTGCCCTCGTCCATGTCGGCACCCAAAGAAGGCAGTTTGAACTCAAACATGGAGCACCTCCTTGATCGCGGCCACAATTCTTGGAACCTGGGGCAATGCGGCTTCCTCCAGATGTTTGGCGTAGGGGATGGGCACCTCTTCGCTGCAGACGCGGGCCACGGGCGCGTCCAGCTCAAAGAAGCAATTTTCCATAATCTGCGCCATGATTTCTGCCGCAAGGCTGCCGGTCTTCCAGCCTTCATCGACGATGACCGCGTGTTGTGTCTTGCGCACCGATCGGTTGATGGTGTCGGTGTCCAGCGGCCGCAGCACGCGCAGGTCAATCACCTCCACCTCAATGCCTTCGCCAGATAACTCTTGCGCCGCCTGCAGTGCCTTGGGCAAACTCCCGCCATAGGTGATCAGGGTCAGCTGTGTACCGGGGCGCCGGACGGCGGCATGGGTAATGTCGCAATGCCAGTCGGAGGGCAACGCATCCTCCATGTTGTACAGCTGGGCATGCTCAAAAATAATCACCGGGTCCGGGTCGGCCAGAGCGGGGCCCAGCATGCCCCGCGCGTCGGCCACCGTTGCGGGTGCCAGCACGCGAATGCCGGGTACATGCGCGTACGAGTTTTCCAGACTGTGCGAATGCTGGGCCGCCAGCTGGCGACCGGCGCCGGTGGCCATGCGCACCACCAGTGGCACCGAGAATTGTCCGCCCGACATGTGGCGCAGGGTTGCTGCGGTGTTGACAATTGCATCCAGCGCCAGCAGGCTGAAGTTCACCGTCATCACTTCCACAATCGGCCGCATGCCGCCCAATGCAGCGCCCACGCCTGCGCCGACAAAGCCCAATTCCGACAGGGGGGTGTCTCGTATGCGCTCAGGACCGAACGCATCCAGCAAACCCTTGGATACGGCGTAGCTGCCACCATAGCTGCCCACGTCTTCGCCCATCAGGAAGACGCGCGGATCGGCCGTCATGGCCTCATGCAGCGCCAGTCGCAAGGCCTCGCGGTAGGTGATTTTCATAACGCCTCCGCCGGGGTGCAGACATCGCGTAACAACTCGGACGCCGGCTCCAAGTCGGCGGCTTCCGCAAAGGCCACGGCATCGGCTACTTCCGCCTCGGCACGTGCGTCAAGGACCAGGAAATCGGCTTCGGTCAATTGGCCTGCAGCCTTGAGTTGGGTGGTGAAGCTGTGGATGGGCCCCCGCTGTTTCCATTGCGCTATTTCAGCCTTGTCGCGGTACAGGTCGGGGTCAAACATGGAGTGGGCACGGTAACGGTAGGTGGCGTATTCCACGAATGCCGGGCCGCCATTGGCGCGCACCTTCTGCGCGGCCTGCAGGGTGGTTTCGTGCACTGCGCGCACGTCCATGCCGTCCACCTTGACGGCTGGAACCTTGTAGCTTGCCGCCTTGGCGCACAGGTCGGTTTGCGATTCGGAGCGCGCCAGCGCCGTGCCCATGGCGTACAGGTTGTTCTCGCAGCAAAACAGTACGGGAAGCTGCCACAGTGCAGCCAGATTAATGGACTCATGGAAGGCACCTTCGGCCATCGCGCCCTCGCCAAAAAAACACGCTGTCACACGCTGGATGCCTTGCATCTTGTCGGCCAGTGCCAGGCCCACGGACAGCGGCAAGCCCCCGCCCACGATGGCATTACCGCCATAAAAGCGCCGGCCTGCATCAAACAAATGCATGGATCCGCCGTGGCCGCGGCAGCAGCCTGCCGCCTTGCCGTACATTTCGGCCATGATGGCGCGCATGGGCACGCCGCGCATGAGGGCGTGCGCGTGTTCGCGGTAAGTGGCGAGTACGTTGTCTTCTGCAGCCAGCGCGCTCAATGCGCCCACGGGACAAGCTTCCTCGCCGATGTAGAGGTGCAAAAACCCGCGAATCTTGCCGGCGCCATAGACTTCAGCGCACTTTTCTTCCATGTGTCGGATGCGCAGCATGTCTGCCAGCATCTTCAGCGACGCCACTTGGGTCTCTTTGATCTGGGTCTTTGTCTTGGGATTCATGCTCCGGCCTCCAGTGTGGAGGTGTCACCCTCGGGTAAGCCCAATTCGCGCGCCTTGAGCAGGCGGCGCATGATCTTGCCGCTGCGCGTGCGCGGCAGTGTGGGCAAAAAGGCAATCTCCTTGGGGGCCACGGCTGCGCCCAGCTTCTTGCGTGCATGCCCCAGCAGTTCCATTCGCAGGGCTTCGTTGGGCTCATAACCGGCTTTCAGGGAAACAAAGGCTTTGACTACTTCACCCACCATGGCGTCGGGCTTGCCGATGACGCCCGCCTCGGCAACGGCCGGGTGTTCCATCAGCGCGCTCTCCACTTCGAAAGGGCCAATCAGGTGTCCGGCTGACTTGATGACATCGTCCATGCGGCCGACAAACCAGTAGTAACCATCGGCGTCACGTCGGGCCAGATCGCCCGTCAGATACCAGTCGCCGGAAAAGCATTTTTTGTAGCGTTCTTCGTTGTTCAGGTAGCCGCGCAGCATGGAGGGCCAACCTCGCTTGAGTGCCAGTTCGCCTTCCACGCCGGGCTCGTTCAGCACCTCCACCGTGCCATCGGTCAGTTGGCGCACGATGGCGGCCTCTACGCCCGGCAGCGGCACGCCCATGGACCCCGGCTTGATGTCCAGGGCCAGCAGGTTGGAGACCATGATGCCGCCGGTCTCCGTCTGCCACCAGTTGTCGTGAATCGGCAGCCCCAGCACGTCCTGGCCCCACCACACGGCCTCCGGGTTCAGCGGCTCGCCCACACTGGCGATGAAGCGCAGTGTGGGATAGGTATGACGCTGTGCCAACTCGGCCCCCGCCTTCATCAGCATGCGGATGGCGGTGGGCGCGGTGTACCAGACGCTGACCTGCTGCTCGTACAGGATGCGCCACCAGCGCTCGGCATCAAACTCGGCCTCGTCAATGATGGACGTCACGCCGTGCAGCAGCGGCGCGATGATGCCGTAGGATGTACCGGTGACCCAGCCCGGGTCGGCAGTGCACCAGAACACATCGTCTGGATGCAGGTCCAGCGCATAGCGGCCGGTGGCCCAATGGGTCACCACGGCACCGTGCACGTGCATGGCGCCCTTTGGCGTGCCGGTGGTGCCGCTGGTGAAGTGCAGCAGGGCGGGGTCTTCGGCTTGTGTGGCGACGATTTCAAATGCGTCCGACGCCTGCGCCATCAGGCTGGCCAGGTCGTGGGTACCGGGTAGGGCGGTAGTCTCGCATTCGTCGACCACTAACAGCACGTGGCGCAGGGCTGGTAACTGATCGCGTATTTTTGCCACCTTGCGCGCATACAAAATATCCGTGGTGACCAGCACCGCGCCCTCTCCGAGCTTCAGACGTGTGGCCAGTGGCTCGGGCCCGAACGCCGAAAACAGGGGTGAAACCACGCAGCCATTCTTGAAGCTGCCCAGCACGGCCGTGTACAACTCCGGAATGCGGCCGGTCAGCACAAACACCCGTTCGCCGCGGGTGACGCCCAGCGCCTTCAGCACATTGGCAAAACGGTTGGTCAGGCGGGAGACTTCGCGGTAACTCAGGTCGCGCTGGCCCTGTACGCCCAGAAAACGGAAGGCCACATGGTCCGCGCGGGGACCTTGGGCATGGCGGTCTACCGCCTCATGGGCAATGTTCAATCCACCGCCGGGCAGACCCGTCAACTCGCTTCGGGCCGCATCCCAGGAAAAATGCGCCACCGTGGTGGGGTAGTCGAGCAGATTCGGTAATACCGACCAATCGGCAGGATCTTTTCTGATTTTGGCTGGACGACCCACTTCTTGCTCCTTGAAGTGGGATCATTTTGGGGGCGCTTTGACGCGGCGGTTTGATATGCGTCAACCCCTGTGCGGGTTGCAGCCCAAAGTCGTTGGTCGGGTTCAGGCGGCGGGGTCCTGCCCCCACAAACGCACACCGCTGGCGTCCAGATGGGTCAGGTACACCCGCAGTTCAAACTCCAGCTGGTGGTAGTGGGGTTCCATGTAGGTGCAGAGCTGGTAGAACGCCTTGTCGTGACCGCGCTCGCGCAGGTGGGCAAGTTCGTGCACCACGATCATGTTCAGAAACTCCAGCGGCGCATCCTTGAACAGGCTGGCAATGCGGATCTCGCGCTTGGACTTGAGTTTGGAGCCCTGCACCCGCGACACCGTGGTGTGCGTGCCCAGCGCGTGCTGCACGATTTGCAGCTTGCTGTCAAAGGCGATCTTCGCCAAGGGCTCGGCACCCCGCAGGTGCTCCTGTTTGCGTGACTGCACATAGTCGTACAGAGACCGGTCGGTGCGGACGGCATGGCCTTGCGGGTACTTCTTCAGCAACCAAGCCCCAATGCGGCCGCCGTCCACCATCTCCTGAACTTGCGCGAGCGTCTCCTCAGGGTAGCCGTGCAGAAACTTCAGCCGCGATGGTGCTATTGAATTCATAGCTGCTTGCGCAATATTTACGGGGGCTAGCGGCCTTTTTGGCTAGTTTTCCCGGCGCAGGGCCGGGAACAGGATGATGTCCCGAATACTGGGGCTGTCGGTCAGCAGCATCATCAGGCGGTCAATGCCGATACCGCAGCCACCGGCCGGGGGCATGCCGTATTCCAGTGCACGCACGAAGTCGTGGTCAAAGTACATGGCTTCGTCGTCGCCGCTGTCCTTGGCGGCCACCTGGGAGTGGAAGCGGGCCGCCTGGTCTTCGGCGTCGTTCAACTCGCTGAAGCCATTGCCGAACTCGCGCCCGGTGATGTAGAGCTCAAAGCGTTCGGTGACACCGGGGTTGGTGTCGCTGGCACGGGCCAGCGGCGAAATTTCGACCGGATGCTCGCAGATGAACGTGGGTTGCCACAGTTGCTCCTCCACGGTTTCTTCGAAGTACATGACCTGCAGGCTGGCCAGGCTGCGGGTCGACAACTGATTCTTGGCCTCCGACAGACCTAGCTTGAGTAAGGCGTGCTGGAGCCATTCCATGTCGTTCACGTGCGGACCTGCGCCGGTGTACTTGGTGATGGCCTGCACAATGGTTAGTCGCTCGAAGGGTTTGGCCAGATCCACCGGCTTGCCACCGTAGGTGAGTTGCAGGCTGTCGCCGGCCTTGATGGCCGCATCGCGCACGAGCTGCTCGGTGAAGGTCATCAGATCCTGGTAGTTCCAGTAGGCCGCGTAGAACTCCATCATGGTGAACTCGGGGTTGTGGCGGACCGAGATGCCTTCATTGCGGAAGTTGCGGTTGATCTCGAACACGCGATCAAAACCGCCCACGAGCAGACGTTTCAAATACAGCTCGGGTGCAATGCGCAGGAACATTTGCTGGTCCAGCGCGTTGTGGTGCGTGGTGAACGGTTTGGCGTTGGCACCACCCGGAATGGGATGGAGCATGGGCGTCTCCACTTCCAGAAAGCCGTGCTGCACCATGAACTCGCGCAGGCCGCTGACCGCCTTGCTGCGGGCCACAAAGCGCTTGCGCGAGGTCTCGTCGGTCATCAGGTCGATGTAGCGCTGGCGGTACTTCACTTCCTGGTCGTTGATGCCGTGAAACTTGTCGGGCATGGGCCGCAGGCTCTTGGTCAGCAGGCGCACGCTGGTGGCGTGGAGGGACAGTTCGCCGGTCTTGGTTTTGAACACCGTGCCTTCGGCTGCCACGATGTCACCCAGATCCCAGTGCTTGAAGGACGCATACAACTCCTCACCGACGTCCTCGCCCTTGACGTAAATCTGGATACGACCCCCGCTGGGGCCAAAGGATGCATCCTGCAAAGTGCAGAAGCTGGCCTTGCCCATGACGCGCTTGAGCATCATGCGGCCGGCTACCTTGGCCGTGACGGCCATGGAGGCCAGAATCTCGGTGGAGTGCGCGTCAAACTCCGCAAACAAGTCTTGCGCCTTGTACGTGGGTTTGAAGTCATTGGGGAACGCGACCCCGTGACCTTCTGTCTGGCGCTGGCGAATGGCCTTGAGCTTTTCCCGGCGTTCGAGAATTAGCTGGTTTTCGTCCTGGGGAGCGGGTGCGGAGGCTTGAGAGTCAGACATGGAGATGGGCAGTGTGAAATCAGTGGGTAGTCGTCGGGCCGTAACCCTCGATTCTAAGAGGGTCGCTGCGGATATGATGGATTGGCTCACTTCACCGCACACCATGTTCTACCAAATTACGTCTCTTTTACTGGAAGTCGCCGCTGGATTGATCAGCGGCACCTGTCTTTTGCGCCTCTACATGCAGTACCAGCGCATTCCCTTGTCCTCGCGATCCGGTAACCCGATGGGGCGCTTCGTTTTTGCGCTGACGGATTGGTTGGTGCTGCCCTTGCGCCGGGTGATTCCCGCGCTCGGCAGGTGGGACATGGCCAGCCTGGCCGGCGCCTTTTTGATTCAGCTCGCGCAGTTCCTGATTTTGTGGGCGCTCACGGGCATGGCCGCCGGGCTGCTGTCCGTGGTTGTGCTGGCCTCGTTTGGCCTGGTACGCATGGCCATTTCGGGCCTGACGGGTCTGGTTATTGTGTATGCCGTGCTGTCATGGGTGCAGACCCGGTCGATGGTGTCGGATCTGCTGGAGCGTCTGGTGATGCCGGTGTTGATCCCCATCCGACGCATCGTTCCACTGGTGGGCGGTGTCGACCTGTCGCCACTGGTCCTGCTGCTGTTGCTGCAGATCGCCGCTATCGTCCTGGGATCCATTCAAGCCACCGTACTGGTGGCTGTCTGATCAGATAACCGCGTCTGCTGGCTGACGCTGCAGCATGGCCAGCGTGCTGGAGACCGTCTTGCGTAGCTCGCGCCGATCGCAGATCAGGTCAATGGCACCCTTGGTCAGCAAAAACTCGGATCGCTGAAAACCCTCAGGCAGGGTGACCCGCACCGTGGACTCAATGACACGGGGGCCCGCAAAACCGATCAAGGCCTTGGGCTCCGCAATCACCACGTCACCCAGAAATGCAAAACCAGCGCTGACGCCGCCCATGGTCGGGTCGGTCAACACGCTGATATAGGGCAGGCCCTTTTTGGCCAGGCGCGTCAGTGCCGCATTGGTTTTGGCCATTTGCATGAGCGAGAGCAGACCTTCCTGCATGCGGGCGCCGCCGGTTGCCGTGAAGCACAAAAAGGGTACTTTTTGCTCAACTGCAGTTTCCACGCCGCGCACAAAACGCTCGCCCACCACCGAGCCCATGCTGCCACCCATGAAACCAAATTCAAAGCAGGCAGCCACCAGGCTGATGCCCTGCACCGCGCCGCCCATCACCACCAGAGCATCGGTTTCACCCGTGTTCTCCAGGGCCTCTTTAAGGCGCTCGGCGTATTTTCGGCTGTCCTTGAACTTGAGTGCGTCGACCGGCAGCACTTCCTGGCCGATCTCGAAACGCCCCTCGTTGTCCAGAAATACGTTGAGCCGTGCCCGCGCGCCGATGCGATGGTGGTGGCTGCAGCTGGGGCACACGTTCTGGTTTTGCTCCAGATCGGTCTTGTAGAGCACCGTTTCGCAGCTGGGGCATTTGATCCACAGGCCTTCCGGCACACTGCGGCGTTCCGCAGGGTCAGTTTGCTGAATTTTGGGGGGTAGCAGTTTTTCAAGCCAGCTCATAGGGGGTCTCCAACGGTCAGGACGCGATTATGAATCCAAAGCGGTGCGAATTTCCTGCAGGAAACTTTGCGCCGTGGCAGCCACCTGGTTGCGGGGCTGGTTCTCGATCAGCTGAATGATCTTGCTGCCAATCACCACGGCGTCGGCCACACGGGAGATGGTGCGCGCGGTGGCAGCGTCCCGAATACCAAAACCCACGCCCACGGGTACCTGGATGTGCTGGCGGATACGCGGCAACATGGCCTCCACCGCATCGGTGTCCAGCGCGCCAGACCCCGTCACCCCTTTGAGCGACACGTAATACACATAGCCACTGGCAACCCGCGCAACCTGTTGCATGCGCGCGTCCGTGCTGGTGGGAGCCAGCAGGAAGATCAGGTCCATGTTGTGGGCACGCAAGTCGGCGGCGAACACTTCGCACTCCTCTGGCGGGTAGTCCACGATCAGCACGCCATCCACACCTGCCGCCGCGGCATCGCGCACGAACGGGCTGCCCGCTGTAACCGCCTCACCAGGTCCACCGGTTGTGGCGTGTTTCTGGTCATAACGCTCCACCGGGTTTGCATAACCCATCAGTACGACCGGGGTGGTGGTGTCACGTGCACGAAAGGTTCGCACCATATCCAGAATCTGGACCAAGCCGATTCCAAAAGCCAGCGCCTTGTCGCCTGCCTTCTGGATGACCGGGCCGTCGGCACTGGGATCTGAAAACGGTACGCCCAGCTCGATGACGTCTGCCCCGCCGGCTACAAACGCATGCATCAACTCGGGGGTGACGTCTGCGAAGGGGTAGCCCGCCGTCACAAAGGGAATCAGCGCCTTGCGGTTCTGGGCTTTGAGGGCGGCAAAGGTAGTGGCGATCCGGCTCATTTGGAGGCTCCCGTGACTGGCATCGTCATCACCTGCTCGGTAGCCAGCCCACCTTTGACTGACTGACCGGTGCAGCTGGGCCGGCAAAAGAAGTCGGCATTGCTCAAATCCGCAACGGTACCGATGTCTTTGTCACCACGCCCTGAGAGGTTGACCAGAATGGACTGGTCGGCACGCATGGTTTTGGCCAGCTTCATGGCGTAGGCGATCGCATGGCTGGATTCCAGCGCAGGGATGATGCCCTCGGTGCGGCACAGGTAATGGAAGGCTTCCAGGGCTTCCTTGTCGGTAATGCCGACATATTCTGCGCGGCCGATGTCATGCAAAAACGCATGCTCGGGGCCGACGCCTGGGTAATCCAGCCCGGCACTCACACTGTGGGTCTCGGTAACCTGGCCGTTGTCGTCCTGCAGCACATAGGTGCGGTTGCCGTGCAGCACGCCGGGGCTGCCGCGCTGGATGGAGGCCGAGTGCTTGCCGGAGTCCATTCCTTCACCGGCTGCTTCCACGCCAATCAGGCGGGTGTTCTCGTACCCGATGTAGGGGTAAAAAATACCCATGGCGTTGCTGCCACCACCGACGCAGGCAATGACCGCATCGGGTTGGGAGTTCAGTACGCCGTTCTCGGCCAGCATCTCCGGCATTTGCACGATGCATTCGTCACCAATGACGCGCTGGAAGTCCCGCACCATCATGGGGTAGGGGTGAGGGCCCGCCACGGTGCCGATGATGTAGAAAGTGTTGTCCACATTGGCAACCCAGTCGCGCATGGCTTCGTTGAGCGCATCTTTCAGTGTCTTGCTGCCGCTCTCGACTGGCACTACCGTGGCACCCAGCAACTTCATGCGGTAGACGTTGGGACTTTGGCGCTTGACGTCTTCACTGCCCATGTAGACGACGCATTCCAGTCCATAGCGCGCACAGATGGTGGCTGTAGCCACACCGTGCTGACCGGCTCCCGTTTCAGCAATCACGCGGGGCTTGCCCATGCGCTTGGCCAGCATGGCCTGGCCAATGGTGTTGTTGATCTTGTGGGCGCCGGTGTGGTTCAGGTCTTCGCGCTTCAGATAAATTTGTGCACCGCCCATTTCGCGGCTCATGCGGGCTGCATGGTAGATGGGGGAGGGGCGACCCACAAAGTGCGCCAGCTCGTAGTGGTACTCGGCTATGAAAGCGGGGTCATCCTTGTATTTGGCATACGCATCCTTCAGTTCGTTGATGGCGTGGGTCAGCGTTTCAGAGACAAAGCTGCCCCCGTATTGGCCGAAGTGGCCACTCGTGTCGGGTTGTTGGTATTCGTACATGGTCTGGGTCAGTTCAATGGTTGGTCTGCCGCACGCACGGCGGCAACAAACTGGTTGATTTTCTCGGGGTCTTTGATGCCCCGCTGGGGCTTTCCGTCGGAGCCCGTGGCTTCCACGCCCGAGCTCACGTCCACGGCCAGCGTTTTACAGCGCGGCCGTACCTGTGTAATGCCGTCGGCCACGTTTGCAGCAGTGAGTCCACCACTCAAGACGAGGTGAGCGTTGACGTTTGGAGGAAGAAGTGACCAATTGAATGCTTTGCCAGAACCACCGTACCCGTCCACATGGGCGTCGAGCAGGATGGCCTGGGCGTTGGAGAAATCGTTAGCGTATTTTACGAGGTCGAAGCGCAAGCCTTCGTCGCCCAGGGGAATTCGCGCCGCGCGCAGGTAGGGGCGGGCGCCATGACCCGTTGCCTGCTGGCAGTCTTGCGGCTCTTCATCACCATGAAATTGGACTGTAGCCCCCGCTATCATTGCGCAGGCAGCTATGATTTCAATAGCAGGTGCATTGACGAACAAAAGAACAGGAGTCACAAAAGGGGGCAATCTTTTGGCGAGTTCTGCCGCTCGCTGGACGGTTACAGCGCGGGGGCTCGCGGCATACAGTACGAAGCCGATGGCATCAGCGCCCGCCGAAACGGCCGCATCGACGTCCTGCTCCCGGGTCAATCCGCAAATCTTGATTCTGGTGCGTGTGTTCATGGCAAGGCATCATACGCAGGCGTCCGCTCAGGCATGCCCCAATGGGAATCGTACCGGGGGCCCAGAAAGTAGAGCCCATCGGGTGAAAAGGTCGGTGCGGCGATCTTTCGGTCGCGTGCGGCCAGTACGTCCAGCATCCAGGCCGGGGGCTTTTTGCCCTGTGCAATGGTCACCAGACAGCCCATGATGTTACGGATCATGTGGTGCAAAAATGCGCTGGCTTCAAACTCCACACGCCAGTAAGCGCCACGCCGCGAAATATCGATGGCAAGCATGTTTTTCACGGGGCTCAGGGCCTGGCACGCAGAGGCGCGAAATGACGTGAAGTCGTGCTCACCCAGCAGGCAATTGGCGGCCTCGCGCATAGCGTCCTCATCCAGCGGCCGAAATGACCAGCCGACGCGCCCTGCTTCAATGCTGGGGCGAATGGGCGACTCGTACAGCACATACGCGTAGCGTCGGGATGTGGCGCAGGCACGGCAATGAAAGGCATCTGTGGTGGCTACTGCCCACTCCACAGCAATGTCCCGCGGCAAATGGGAGTTGGTGCCGCGGGTCCATGCATGCACGTCACGCTGGCGATCGGTGTCAAAGTGCACAACCTGCATCAATGCATGAACCCCCGCGTCGGTGCGCCCCGCGCAGACAGTGGACATTCGTTGCGCCGTGAACTTGCCGAGGGCAGCTTCGAGTTTGTCCTGAACGGTTTGACCCGAGAGTTGACTCTGCCAGCCTTGGTACGACTGACCGTTGTAGCTGACCCCTAAGGCTACCCTCACAACAACGTCAGACTGGTATCAAGAACCCGGCTCACCTGCAAGAAGTTAGCTGAGGTTGGCCAGCGCGCGTTGGGCTTTCACCCGCATTTCGCCACTGGACTCGGAAACCACTTCTTCGATCAGCGCCCGCGCACCGTCTTCATCCCCGATAGAGATGAATTCTTCTGCGAGGGCCAATTTGGTTTCCAGGGGATCGGCGCTGACGCTTTCGGGCGCCTGTGCCAGTTCATCCTCCGGGGTATCCAGATCAAGTGACAGCGAGTCAAGATCAAATTCCAGCATGCCGGCGTCGCTCTTGGTTATTGGCGCAGCAGCCACCGGCTCTACCGCCATCGTGTCAGTGGACTCGAAATCAGGGCGGTGCAGGTCATCACCGCTAGTGAAATCAATTCCGTCCATGGCCAGGGAGATTTCCGGCAGGTCAGCGGATGCGCTCAATTCAGCGGGCGCTGAAATGTCGAAGTCAAGGGGTATGGATGCCTCCTGGACAGGAGCCTCCATCTTGACGGTTTCGATATTTGTGCTGGCGCTCGCGGTTCCGCCTGTGACATCGCTGATCGCGCTGGCAGGCTCGTCGTCCAGCGAGAAGTCCAGGTCCAGGTCCAGATCAGAGGCGGGAGTGGGTTCACTGAGGTCTGCGCGAACCGATTGCGCTATGGTGCTGCTGCCAAAAGCGGAAACCACAGCGGCTGCCGCTACTGGGGCTTCAGCACTGAATGGAGTAGGGGCGCCACCGGGTTGATACATGGGGTTTGAGGGATCAATGCCCAAGCCCATTTCACAAATGCGCGTCCATTCAGGGCTATTGCTGCCGGTGAGCTTGTAGGCTTGCGCGGCCGATGCTTCGAAGCCCTTGGTGTCGCGGCGTTTGGCGAAAATCTCCAGCAGCTTGGTATGAATCGCCAGCCGACCGGGATTCGTAATCATGGCCTCTTTGAGGATTTCCTCGGCCTGGAGGTCGCGGCCATAGGCCAGATAAACGTCCGCTTCTGCCACTGGATCGACGTCGTCAGCCGCATCAAGCTGGCTGGCAGAGTAAACCATGGAAGAGCCGGTTGCACCACCATCATTGTTCGTGTCAACCCGCTGCCCACCGCTGGCTCCGAAGAAAGAGTCTGGTTGCAGCCGACTTTCCAGGAAGGAACTGTCGGTGTGCGACATGTCCTTCTGACGCTGGCGCATCCGCCAGAAGGCAAAACCTCCCAGAAGCGCAAGCAGGCCACCGGCGCCTGCCGGTAGCAGCGGATTCTCAAGCAGGTCGTCCACAATGCCTGGAGGTTCAACCGCAGGGACCACTGGGACAGCCTTTGGCTTAGCCGGAGCCGATGCGGACGCCATAGGAGCGGATGCTATCGGGGCAGGGGCGGAGGCAGTCGGCGCCATCGGGGCCGTTGCAACAACCGGAGCGGGTGTTGGCAGGGCTTTGGGCTCTGAAGCCGCCACAGTCGGCACAGCCGCGGGGGTAGGTGCCGTTGCTGCTCCGATTTTTTTCAGGTCGGCGACATTCTTGGCAATTTCGGCTGCACGCGCTGCAGCATCCTTGTCAGCACGCTCCTTTGCGATCTTTTCATCTTCAGCCTTGCTCTGGAGTGCACCTTTGGAAAGTGTCAATTTGTCTGGAGTGACTGCAGCAGGCTTCTTGTCCTCCACCTTGGCATCAATGGAGCCACCCGACTTGCGATCCGCTGCGCCAACGGCCTCGACCGGTGCGTTGGAGGCAAGGCTGCGGCGGAATTCATTGAAATCCTTGCTCTGCGCCACAACGGTTTGGGACGCTTCCCCTGTCGGGATGGATTGTGCTTGCTCAGCACTCGGCACACTCATCACCGAGCCTGAGCGGATGCGATTGATGTTGCTGTTGACGAAAGCGTCCGGGTTTGCGCGCAGAAGGGCTACGAGCATTTGATCAAGTGAAACGCCCGCTGGCTTCGTATTTGCTGCGATCTTGCTGGCCGTATCGCCATTTTTCACCACGACCTGCTTGGTCGAGTCGACCGGTGCTTTGGCTGGCGCTGTGGCAACAGATTTGGAAGGTTTGGCTATGGCAGCGCTTCGGCTTGGTTCACTTGCCGGGACGGGCGACTGCGCAGACGGTGCTCGGTTGCTTGTCGCTGGCGCTGCGACGATCTGGGGCAGGGTGGGTGCCACGGCCGCTCTGCGCAGCGCCGGCGGATCAAAAAGCATGGTGTAGTCACGCACGATCCGTCCTGAAGACCAACTGGCCTCAAGAATCATGTCAACAAACGGGTCGTTGATCGCTCGATCCGTGCTTATCCGGATGTATGCCCTGCCATCAGGTCGGCGTTGCAAGCTGGCCTGCAGCCCGGACATGGCTGGGTTGTACTCCAGACCTGCAGCAGTAAATGCCTCGGGTCCCGCAACCGAAGTTTTCAGCGATGCGGCTTCCTCCGCATTGATATCGGGAACGTCGATTTCGGCGCGCAAGGGCTCACCCAAGGCGGATTGAACCGTGATGCGTCCGAGCGATAACGCCAGTGCACCGGTTCCGGATAGTCCAAGTAGCGTAATGGCCGCCGCCGCAAGGGCGGTTTTTTGCCAACGATGTGACTTAGCAATCAATTTATAAGCCTCCGGTGCTCACGCGAGCCACAATTACTTCTTGCTTTTGGATGGCAAAAACCCAACCAAAAAAACCTAAAAAGTACCTTAACATCAATGTCTTAGCCTGACAAGCTAAGAAAGGTTTTAACTTGTAAGGCCTTGTTCCTGCGCTACCAGCAAAGGCGCTTTGTTGCCAAACGACAACGTTGCGAGTCACCTTGCCTTTGCCTCGTGCCAGGCTGCATAACGCGGTCAGTTGCCCTTAGGCCTCCAGCAAAACCCGAAGCATCCGGCGCAATGGTTCTGCGGCACCCCACAGCAATTGATCGCCAATCGTGAAGGCTCCAACGTACTCAGGGCCCATTGCCAGCTTGCGCACGCGACCGACCGGGATGCCCAATGTGCCAGTAACGGCCACGGGCGTCAGGTCGCGCATGCTGGCCTCGCGGTTGTTGGGGACCAGTTTGACCCATGCGTTGTCGCCGGCGATCAACGTCTCAATGTCCGCCAGGGGCACGTCCTTCTTCAACTTGAACGTAAGGGCCTGGCTATGGCAGCGCATGGCACCGATGCGGACGCAGAAGCCGTCAACGGGTGTTGCGACGGTGCCAAATGCCGGGCCTTGACCCAGTATCTTGTTGGTTTCTGCGCCGGCTTTCCATTCTTCCCGGCTCATGCCATCGCCCAAATCCTTGTCAATCCAGGGAATGAGGCTCCCGCCCAGAGGTACACCGAAGTTGGCGGTTTCTGCGGTGGTCAGGGATTGCTGCTTGGCCAGCACTTTGCGGTCAATCTCCAGAATCGCCGATTTGGGATCGTCCAGCAAGGCGCGGACTTCTGCGTTGATCGTGCCAAACTGGGTCAGCAACTCGCGCATGTGCTGGGCGCCGCCGCCAGAAGCCGCCTGGTAGGTCATGCTGGTCATCCACTCTACGAGTCCAGCTTTGTACAGTGCACCCACACCCATCAGCATGCAGCTCACGGTGCAGTTTCCACCGATCCAGTTGTTGCCGCCTTGGGTCAGCGCATTCTTGATCACCGGCATATTGACCGGGTCCAGGATGATGACCGCATCGTCGTTCATGCGCAGAGTCGATGCCGCATCAATCCAGTGGCCATTCCATCCCGCGGCCCGCAGCTTGGGGAACACTTCTGTGGTGTAGTCGCCACCCTGGGCGCTGATGACGATGTCGCAGCGTTTCAGGGCATCAATATTGAACGCATCTTGGAGCGTAGTTTCGTTTTTGGCCCATGCGGGGGCCTTGCCGCCGGCATTGGATGTGGAGAAAAAAACGGGTTCAATCAGGGCAAAGTCACCCTCTGCCTGCATGCGGTCCATGAGAACCGAGCCGACCATACCGCGCCAGCCTACAAGGCCTACCAGGTTTCCTGTTTTCATGATGTTGCCCTTCAAGATGTGTAAATTGTGAAAATTTCATCTGTCCGGCTCGTCTGGCCGGGAGGGCACGACGAACCAGACTGTGTCAGTCTTTAATGGTTGTCGTAGTGGTGGTCAAGGACTGCACCCATACATAGGCAGCCAACGCGCCAAGCCCCCCCGAAGGCGGGCAGTTGAAGCCGTAGGACAGTGCACAGTGCATTGGCAAATTGTAAGCGAAGCGATTACAGGGCCCTGACGACCGCATCACCCATTTCGCGGGTGCTGACACGTTGGGTGCCCGCGCTGAAAATGTCAGCAGTGCGCAATCCCTGGGCCAGTACTTTTTTGACTGCGTTCTCGATGCGCAAGGCGGCGTCTTCCTGATTCAGGCTGAAACGCAGCATCATCGCGGCGCTGAGAATAGTCGCCAGCGGGTTGGCGATTCCTTTGCCCGCAATGTCCGGCGCGCTGCCATGGCTTGGCTCGTAGAGACCCTGGTTGCTGGCGTTCAGGCTGGCAGAGGGCAGCATACCGATGGAACCGGTCAGCATGGCGGCTTCATCCGAGAGGATGTCGCCAAACATATTGCCGGTGACGACCACGTCAAACTTCTTGGGCGCGCGCACCAATTGCATCGCGGCGTTGTCCACATACATGTGGTCCAGTTCCACATCCGGGTACTGCTGGCCCACTTCGGTGACCACGTCTTTCCAGAACTGAAAAGTCTCGAGCACATTGGACTTGTCCACGCTGGTCACGCGTTTGCTGCGTTTGCGCGCTGCCTGGAAGGCCACATGGGCGATGCGTTCGATTTCGGGGCGTGAGTAGCGCATGGTGTCAAACGCTTCCTCGGCACCGGGAAAGTGGCCATCCACCGCCGTGCGGCGACCCCGCGGCTGCCCGAAGTAAATGTCACCAGTCAGCTCGCGGATGATGAGAATGTCCAGCCCGGCAATCAGCTCAGGCTTCAGGCTGGAAGCATCCACTAGCTGCTCATAGCAAATGGCGGGACGGAAGTTGGCGAACAGACCGAGGTTTTTACGCAGACCGAGAATGGCTTGCTCGGGCCGCAGGGGGCGATCCAGCGTGTCGTACTTCCAGTCACCCACTGCGCCGAACAGCACGGCGTCGGCTTCTTTTGCCAGTTTCAGGGTGGATTCGGGTAGCGGGTGTCCATGGGCTTCGTAAGCCGCGCCGCCCACCAGGGCGGTCTCCATCTCGATCGGAAGTCCCAGCACGTTCAACACTTTGACGGCTTCCGCCACAATTTCTGTCCCAATGCCGTCGCCTGGCAATACTGCAATTTTCATTTTGTCCTTGACTTGCTATAAAGTTGATAGCTGCTTACGCAAGCATCGTGTGGGCCAGCCACGGTTTTTGTGCCAAACGCTCGGCCTCGAAGGCTTTGATTTTGTCGGCATGCCGCAGGGTCAGGCCAATATCATCAAAACCGTTGAGGAGGCAGAATTTGCGAAAAGCCTGGACTTCAAAGGCAATTTCTTCGCCTTGGGGTTTGACGACCACCTGGCGCTCCAGATCGATGGTCAGGGTATATCCCGGGAAAGCCAGCGCCTCGTTGAAAAGCTGGTCCACCTGTGCCTCGCTGAGCACGATGGGCAGAATGCCATTTTTGAAACTGTTATTGAAAAAAATATCGGCGTAACTGGGGGCAATCAGGGCCCGAAAGCCATATTGCTCCAACGCCCACGGCGCATGTTCCCGTGACGATCCACAGCCGAAGTTTTTGCGCGCCAACAGAATGGAGGCACCCTGGTAGCGGGACTGATTCAGGACGAAGTCCGGATTGGGCTTGCGACTCGCGGGGTCCTGACCGGGAAAGCCTGCATCCAGATAGCGCCATTCGTCAAACAGATTCTGGCCAAACCCCGTGCGTCGGATGGATTTGAGAAACTGTTTGGGGATGATGGCGTCCGTATCGACGTTTTCACGGTCCATTGGCGCAACCAGACCCTTGTGTACTGTGAATTTGTTCATTTCTTCTTCACCACTTCTTCTATTTTTTCACCGGCTTTGTGCAGGTCTTGCCCCATACCTTTGACGGTGTTGCAGGCGGCAAGCAAAAACACGCTGGACAGGGCCATCAGCGCAATCAATATTTTCATTTGTATTCCTCTGGTCCAGTGCGATTCAGCTGAATTTCCGGACGTCAACAAAGTGACCATGAATGGCAGCCGCCGCCGCCATCGCCGGGCTGACCAGATGGGTGCGTCCACCTGCCCCCTGGCGGCCTTCGAAATTCCGGTTGCTGGTGGAGGCACAGCGTTCTCCAGGCTCCAGCCGGTCAGCGTTCATGGCAAGGCACATGGAGCAACCAGGCTCGCGCCATTCAAACCCGGCGGCCTTGAAAATTTCATGCAGACCCTCGCGTTCTGCCTGTTCCTTGACCAGGCCTGAGCCAGGCACCACCATCGCCAGCTTCACGTTCTTGGCCACTTTCTGGCCCAGTTTCTTCACTATGGCGGCCGCTTCGCGCATGTCTTCAATGCGGCTGTTGGTGCAGGATCCAATGAACACCTTGTCGATGAACAGGTCATCCAGCGCTTTACCCGGTTCGAGTCCCATGTAGACCAAGGCCCGCTCAATGGCACCGCGCTTTCCTGCATCTTTTTCCTTGTCGGGATCAGGAACCTTGCCATCGATGCCCAGCACCATTTCTGGCGACGTGCCCCAGGTCACTTGCGGCAATATTTGTGCCGCGTCCAGTTCCACTACGGCGTCGAAATGGGCGCCGGGGTCCGAGTGCAAGGTCTTCCAGTGGGCTACGGCCTGGTCCCATTCCACCGCAGCCGCGTCACCGCTGACGGCGCTGTGGCCCGGTGCCAGCGGACGACCGCGGACGTATTCAATGGTTTTCTCATCCACGGCGACCAGTCCCGCGCGTGCGCCGGCCTCGATGGCCATGTTGCAGACCGTCATGCGGCCTTCCATGCTCAGGGCGCGAATCGCTGAGCCACCAAATTCAATGGTGTAGCCGGTCCCGCCAGCGGTGCCGATTCGGCCAATGATGGCAAGCACAATGTCCTTGGCGGTACAGCCACGTTGCAGTGCGCCATCCACTTTCACCAGCATGTTCTTCGCTTTTTTCGCCAACAGGGTTTGGGTTGCCATGACATGCTCCACCTCGCTGGTGCCAATGCCGTGGGCAAGGGCGCCAAAGGCTCCGTGTGTGGAGGTGTGGGAATCCCCGCAAACCACCGTCATGCCCGGCAAGGTAGCCCCGTTCTCCGGCCCGATGACGTGGACGATGCCCTGGCGTTTGGACAAAAACGGAAAGTAGGCCGCCGAACCAAACTCACGGATATTGCTGTCGAGCGTAACGACTTGTTCCTTGCTGGTCGGGTCGGTAATGCCGTCGTATCCGCGATCCCACCCTGTGGTAGGCGTATTGTGGTCGGCTGTGGCTACGATTGAACTCACACGCCAAACCTTGCGACCCGCCTCACGCAAGCCTTCAAAAGCTTGCGGGCTGGTCACTTCATGAACCAGATGGCGGTCTATATATAAAACGGCCGTTCCGTCGTCTTCCGTATGGACGACGTGTTCTTCCCACAGTTTGTCGTATAAGGTGCGCCCGCTCGATTGTGATTCCATGTGTCCCATTCGGTAATTCCTTGGCAATCCTTGATTTTATGCGCCTTGCGCCCGGGTTGCGATGCAAACAAAACGCCCGCCGACGTTGCCGTCAGGCGGGCGATATGGTTTAGTGCAACTCAGCGCTGCGAAATAGGCTGCACGTCACGGCGAACCGATCCGGTAAACAACTGACGCGGACGACCGATCTTGTATTCTGGGTCGCCAATCATTTCGTTGAGCTGGGCAATCCAGCCAACGGTGCGGGCCAGCGCGAAGACTGCGGTAAACAGACCTACGGGAATGCCGATCGCGCGCTGCACAATGCCGGAGTAGAAATCCACATTCGGGTAGAGCTTGCGGGACACGAAATAGTCGTCTTCCAGAGCGATCTTTTCCAGAGCCATTGCCAGCTTGAACAGGGGATCGTTTTCCAGACCCAGTGCGGCCAGCACTTCTTTGCAGGTTTCCTGCATGAGCTTGGCGCGAGGATCGTAGTTTTTGTAAACACGGTGACCAAAGCCCATCAGCTTGACGCCGGAGTTCTTGTCTTTGACTTTTTCCATAAACTCGCCCACCTTGCTGATGCCACCCATTTTCTGGATGTCTTCGAGCATGTTAAGGCAGGCTTCATTGGCGCCGCCGTGGGCAGGGCCCCACAAACAGGCGACACCGGCAGCAATGGCGGCGAAGGGGTTGGTACCAGAGCTCCCGCACAGGCGAACCGTAGACGTGGACGCGTTTTGTTCGTGGTCGGCGTGGAGCACGAAAATACGATCCAACGCCCGCTCAATTACGGGGTTGACCACGTACTCTTCGCATGGTGTAGCGAACATCATGTGCAGGAAGTTGCCCGCGTAGCTCAAGTTGTTCTTGGGGTACATGTAAGGCTGACCGGCGCTGTACTTGTATGCCATGGCCACCAAGGTCGGCATCTTGGCTATCAAACGGATCGCAGAGATTTCACGGTGTTCCGGGTTATTGATGTCCGTGCTGTCATGGTAGAAGGCCGACAAGGCGCCCACCAGACCGGTCATGATGGCCATCGGATGGGCATCGCGACGGAAACCACGCAAGAAGAACTGCATCTGCTCATTCACCATGGTGTGATTGCTCACGCGCTTGACGAACGCTGTCTTGGAGGCCACATTTGGCAGGTTGCCGTACAGCAGCAGGTGGCAGGTTTCCATGAAATCGCAGTTGGTAGCCAGCTGCTCAATGGGGTAACCACGGTACAACAACTCGCCTTTGTCGCCGTCAATATAGGTAATAGCCGATTGGCATGAAGCCGTAGACAAGAAACCTGGGTCATACGTGAACATGCCGGTTTGGGCGTACAGCTTGCGGATGTCAACGACGTCCGGTCCGACGCTGCCCTGGTACACAGGCAATTCGACACTGGGGCTGCCGTTGCTGAACGACAGGGTGGCTTTGTTATCTGCTAATTTCATTTTCGACCTTTCAACGGGTTTCTCTCAACATACTTAAAACTTCTCGGACATCGTCTCGATCCAGACTGGTGTCGACCTGTGCAAGCGATTTCCGCGCCAGGTTGACGTCCAGCAAGTCGTTGTCACTCAAATCCATCAGCGCGTTCAATGCCGCGGCTTGGCCGACCGTTAACGAATCACTGAACCGATTGAAGAACCGCTCAATGAAGAGGTCGTTTTCAAGCAATCCCCGGCGACACCGCCATCTCAGCTTGCTCAAGCCTCGTTCATCCAGTAACTCTTCGTTCGCTTGCATAGATTGTCCTGACTCTCAGACTGTGCGCAAAACCATCATTTCCTTGATCTTGCCAATGGCCTTGGTGGGGTTCAGCCCTTTCGGACAGACATCCACGCAATTCATGATGGTGTGGCAGCGGAACAGGCGGTAAGGATCTTCCAAGTTGTCCAAACGTTCACCGGTGGCCTGGTCGCGGCTATCCGCCAGGAATCGATAGGCCTGCAGAAGACCCGCTGGGCCTACAAATTTGTCAGGATTCCACCAGAAGCTTGGGCAACTCGTAGAACAACTGGCGCACAAAATGCACTCATACAAGCCATTGAGCTCTTCGCGCTCTTCGGGGCTTTGCAGGCGTTCCTTTTCAGGCGGTACTGTGTCGTTGATCAGATAGGGTTTGATCGAGTTGTACTGCTTGAAGAACTGGGTCATGTCCACAATCAAATCGCGGATCACTGGCAGGCCAGGCAGAGGCTTGAGCACAATCTTGCCGGGCAAGGTCAGCATATTGGTCAAACAGGCCAAGCCGTTCTTGCCATTGATGTTCATGGCGTCGGAGCCACAAACCCCTTCGCGACAGGAGCGACGGAAGGAGATGGTCGGGTCCACGGCTTTGAGCTTCATCAGGGCGTCCAGCAACATGCGCTCGTGTCCATCGAGGTCGACCTCGATGTCTTGCATATAGGGCTTGGCATCCTTGTCCGGATCGTAGCGATAGATGGAGAAAGTGCGTAGAGTCATATTCAGTATCTCGCTTTAGAAGGTACGGGTTTTCAGTGGCACGGAATCAACAGTCAATGGCTTCATCTGCACGGGCTTGTACGACAGGCGGCTGCCCTCGCTGTACCAGAGCGTGTGCTTGTGCCAGTCGGTGTCGTTGCGTCCGTTCGGATGTTCCGGTGTATCGCCGTAATCATTCACGGAGTGCGCACCACGGCTCTCCTTGCGGGCGGCAGCCGACACGATGGTGGCTTGCGCAGACTCGATCAGGTTTTCGACCTCCAGCGCCTCAATGCGCGCGGTGTTGAATATCTTGGATTTGTCCTTCAGTCCAATCTTGTTGACGCGGTCGCGCAAGGCGGCAATCTTCTTCACCCCTTCGTTCATGGTGTCCTGGGTGCGGAACACGCCGGCATACTGCTGCATGGCCGCGCGTAAATCATTGGCCACGTCCTGCGCGTATTCGCCGTCCGTTGCATTGTCCAGCCGCGCCAGGCGAGCCTGGGTCTTGTCGGCAGCGTCGGCCGGCAATTCCTTGAAGCTGGTGCTCTTGTTGAATTCAACGATATGGTTACCTGCTGCGCGGCCGAATACCAACAGATCCAGCAGGGAGTTGGTTCCCAAACGGTTTGCGCCGTGCACGCTGACGCAGGAGCATTCGCCCACGGCGTAGAGACCATTGACCACCTGGCTCTTGTTGTCGGCGTCTTGCGTGACCACCTGGCCATGGATGTTGGTGGGAATGCCGCCCATTTGGTAATGGATGGTAGGCACCACGGGAATCGGCTCCTTGGTGATGTCGACATTGGCGAAATTATGGCCAATCTCGAACACCGACGGCAGACGTTTTTTGATGGTGTCGACGCCCAGGTGGGTCATGTCCAGGTTGATGTAGTCCTTGTTAGGGCCGCAACCACGGCCTTCCTTGATTTCCTGGTCCATGCAGCGTGAAACAAAATCGCGTGGCGCCAAATCCTTGTAGGCTGGCGCATAGCGCTCCATAAAGCGCTCGCCATTGCTGTTGCGCAAAATTGCACCTTCGCCTCGGCATCCTTCGGTCAGCAGCACGCCAGCACCGGCGACGCCGGTCGGGTGGAATTGCCAGAACTCCATGTCTTCCAGCGGGATGCCGGCGCGTGCCGCCATGCCCAAGCCGTCGCCAGTATTGATGAAAGCGTTGGTCGAGGCTGCAAAAATGCGACCCGCACCGCCTGTCGCGAGTAAAACAGTTTTTGCGTGCAGCACGTGCAAGTCGCCCGTTTCCATTTCAAGGGCCGTTACGCCGACGACATCACCCTCTGCATCACGGATCAGGTCCAGCGCCATCCATTCGACAAAGAAGCTGGTTTTAGCCTCCACGTTTTTCTGATACAGGGTATGCAGCATGGCGTGACCCGTACGGTCTGCCGCGGCGCACGCACGCTCCACTGCTTTTTCACCATAGTTTGCGGTGTGACCCCCGAACGGGCGCTGATAAATGGTGCCGTCCGGGTTGCGGTCAAACGGCATGCCCATATGCTCCAGGTCATAGACGACCTTGGGTGCTTCACGGCACATGAATTCGATGGCATCTTGGTCGCCCAGCCAGTCGGATCCTTTGACGGTATCGTAGAAGTGGTAATGCCAGTTGTCGTCGTTCATGTTGCCCAGTGAGGCTCCGATGCCCCCCTGCGCTGCAACGGTGTGCGAGCGCGTGGGAAACACTTTGCTCAGCACGGCAACATTGAGACCGGCGCGTGCCAGTTGCAGTGATGCGCGCATACCGGAGCCACCAGCGCCCACGATAACGACGTCAAATTTTCTTTTAGTAACGGAATAAGTCATGAATTAAAGCCTCAATCGTGCAGTGGTTTCAAAGGCGCCACAGGACTTGAATGGCCCAACCCGCGCAACCCACGAGCCAGACAATGGAAAAAACTTGTAGTGACAGACGCACGGAGACGGGCTTGATGTAGTCCATCCAGATGTCGCGGATGCCAATCCATGCGTGGTAAAGGAGGGCGATGATCACGCACAGGGTGATCACCTTCATCCATTGAGCCGAAAAAATTCCTGCCCATTTGTCGTAGCCGATGGGGCCTTTTGAAAAGATGACTTGCGCGAGGAGAATGATGGTAAAAATCGCCATCAAAGCTGCGGTCACGCGCTGGGCAAGCCAATCGCGCAGACCGTAATGTGCGCCCACAACGATGCGTTTGGAGCCGTAGTTAACTGCCATGGTGAATATTCCTCAATGAGTTACAACTGGATGGATGATTGATGCGCCGGGCTTGGTCAGTAAAGACCAAACAGCTTTGCGCCCAAAAGAATTGTCAGCCCGGTACCCAGAGCCAATGTGACGATAGCGGAGCTCTTGCCAAACTCTTTGCTGACCGCGTGGTTGATATCCATCCAGAGGTGGCGAACGCCTGCTATGAAGTGGTGCAGGTAAGCCCAGATGATGGCTAAAGCCACCAGCTTGATGAACCAGCCAGGAATAAGCCCGACTCCCGCAGTGAATACGCTGGTGAACCTGGCGAAAGAAATCTCAGACGAAACGGACGTGTCAAACATCCAGATGATGAACGGCATCAGGATGAACATGATGGCGCCACTGACCCTGTGCAATATGGAAACCCAGCCAGCCAGCGGCAACCGGTAGGAGGGCAGGTCTGTCAGCGCATTGATGTTGCGAAACTCAGGGCGTTTTGGGCGGGGAGAGGAACTAAGCTCAGTCATGTGTGGGCTTTCTTTGGAGGTAACTGTTTGTAATTATTGATGCGGTCGAGCAAAATTCTATTGCACTGCAGCAGGCTGACACTGTACTTGCAGTCAGCCATATTTCAATTTAGAGCATTTCGATAGTAGTGTGTGTCGGTCAAGTACAGGCCGCGTCGCATCTCCATGGGAGCATCGTTGTAGGTGTAAGCGATGCGCTCCACGCTTAACAATGGTGTCTGGGGTCCGATCATTAGCAATCCGCATTGCTCTGCATCGGGCAGAATGGCCCTGATTTTCTCTTCGGCGCGGACCATGCGCACGCCAAATTCGGTTTCAAACAGAGCATACATGGGGCCGTCATAATCGGTAAGTCGCTCAGCCGTAAGCCCTTTGAACGGCATGGCGGGCAACCACAGATCTTCAAGAATCGTGGGTACTGCCGAGAACGACAGTACCCGGCGCACCTGCAGCACCGCGTCACCCGACCGGATTGCCAGTGCTCGGGCAACGTCTGCGGATGCACGGGATTTCTTGCAATCGATGATCTGGCGTTGCGCCGGTCCTTCGCTGTTTGGGTCGCCGTTATCCGGAACGAGCTTTAGAAAACGATATTGAACCTGGTGTTCCGCATGGGTTGCAACAAAGGTGCCTTTACCCTGTCGGCGAATCAGCAGGTTTTCTGCCGCCAGTTCATCAATCGCCTTGCGAACGGTGCCCTGGCTCACCTTGTACCGTGCGGCAAGGTCGATTTCGCTGGGTATGGCTTCACTCGGCTTCCATTCGCCTGACTGCAGGCTTTTCAACATCAGCACCTTGATTTGCTGGTACAGCGGACTGAAGGCGGGTGTTGGCTGCGCCGTCGCCAGTGCGCCCGCATCCACCAGGTTGGTGGCGGCGCTGTTGCTGGGAAAGGGGGGCGTTGCAGACATAGAAAAGGGTTTTGGAGTCAGCTGCGAGTCAGTCTTGAAATTAACAACAATCATATCTTATATAAGACATAAGACAAGTTGACTTTGGCACAAATTCGGGGGTAAACTCGCTCGCATTCTGCGGGACTCAACCTTTCGCCTGGGTTCCCGGACAGTCGCCGTTTTTACAACACTTCCTGGAGTTATCACCATGAGCAAGAAGCCCGTTCGCGTTGCCGTCACTGGAGCCGCTGGCCAAATCGGATACGCCATTCTTTTCCGTATCGCCTCTGGCGAGATGTTGGGCAAAGACCAGCCAATCGTTCTGAGTTTGCTGGAGGTTCCCTTTGAGAAAGCCCAGCAAGCCCTGCAAGGCGTGATGATGGAACTGCAAGACTGCGCATTCCCGCTGCTGGTGGGTATGGAAGCCCATAGCGACCCGATGACGGCTTTCAAGGATGTGGATTACGCACTGTTGATCGGTTCACGTCCCCGTGGCCCTGGCATGGAGCGCGCTGAACTGCTCGCCGTGAACGCCGAAATCTTCACCGCACAAGGCAAGGCCCTGAATGCGGTGGCCAGCCGCAACGTTCGCGTCCTGGTGGTGGGTAATCCTGCCAACACCAACGCTTACATCGCCATGAAGAGCGCTCCCGACCTGCCACGCAAGAACTTCACCGCGATGCTGCGTCTGGACCACAATCGCGCCTTGAGCCAGCTCGCTACCAAGACGGGTAAAGCCGTTGCCGACATCGAGAAGCTGACGGTCTGGGGTAACCATTCCCCCACCATGTATGCCGATTACCGCTTTGCTACCGTTGGCGGCGCCAGCGTCAAGGACATGATCAATGACCAGGACTGGAATGCCAATACCTTTCTCCCCACCGTTGGCAAGCGTGGCGCAGCCATCATTGCTGCACGTGGCGTGTCATCCGCAGCGTCGGCTGCCAATGCTGCAATCGATCACATGCGTGACTGGGCGTTAGGCACCAACGGTAAGTGGGTCACCATGGGTGTTCCGTCTGATGGTCAATACGGTATTCCCAAGGACACCATGTTTGGCTTTGCTGTGACTTGCGAAGGCGGCGAGTACAAAGTGGTCGAAGGTCTGCTAGTGGATGCGTTCAGCCAGGAATGCATCAACAAGACCCTGAAAGAACTGCAAGACGAGCAAGCTGGTGTAGCCCACCTGTTGTAAACAGTGGAACATCCGCGTGACGTTCTTCTCGGCGCACAGGGTGCTGCGGGCCTGCTGCCCGTATGCGACCACTACAGCGGTGTCGAAGCGCGGATGATCAAAAGCCTGCAATTGCAGGCAGAGATGATGGAGGAGTTCGGTGTCTGCGTCTTCGACGTGACACTGGACTGCGAAGACGGGGCGCCCGCTGGTGGCGAGGGAGAGCAGGCAAATCGGGTCGTAGCCCTTGCCAATGCTGCGCAAGCAGCTACTAATTTGATAGCAAATGGGCCGTTGCGCCGGATTGGTGTCCGGCTTCACGCGGTAGACCACCCGGCTTTTGAAGCGGATGTGGAGCTCGTGGTTGGCGGCGCGGCGCAGTCCCTGAGTTACGTGATGATTCCCAAAGTGGAATCGCTCGCCGATGTGGAGCGCGCACTGGCTGCAGTGGATGCCGCGGTACCGCCCAAGCAGCGTGCAGATGCATTGCCTTTGCATGTACTGATCGAGTCGCCCCACGCAGTACACCGGGCGTTCGAGATTGCATCACATCCACGGGTGCAGTCCCTGAGCTTTGGGCTGATGGATTTTGTGTCTTCCCATGGCGGGGCGATTCCCCATACGGCAATGGACGTTCGCGCTGCGGACGATACGAACACACTCGACCAGTTTCACCACCCGCTCGTGGTCCGTGCCAAAGCGGAAATTGCCAGTGCTTGCCATGCTTATGGCAAAGTACCTTCGCACTGTGTTGTCACGGATCTGCGCGATGCCATGACGACGGAGCGGTCTGCCCGCAGGGCAGCCACCGCGCTCGGATACACCCGCATGTGGAGCATTCATCCCAGTCAGATCAGGCCCATTTTGGCGGCCTTCACGCCGTCTGCTGAAGCGTTGGATTTGGCGGCACACATTGTGCTTGAAGCCAGTAGACAGGATTGGGCGCCTATTGCCGTGAAAGGCAAACTGCATGACCGTGCCAGTTTTCGGTATTTTTGGCAGGTCTTGGAGCGTGCGCACCAGACTGGGTGTGTCCTGCCAGAGCCCGTGCGGATGTATTTCGTGCGGCCGTAGAAATTCAAGAAATTTTTGTTGTTTTAGAAGGAGTCATTACCATGTTGCAATCTTACCGTGACCATGTGGCCGAACGTGCCGCACTGGGTATTCCCCCGCTGCCTTTGTCTGCCAAGCAGACCGCAGAGTTGATTGAGCTGCTCAAGTCCCCGCCCGCTGGCGAAGAGGCGACCCTGCTGGACCTCATTACCCACCGCGTCCCCGCCGGTGTGGATGATGCGGCCAAGGTCAAGGCCAGTTATCTGGCCGCTGTAGCCCATGGCAGTGAAAAATGTTCCTTGATCTCGCGTGAACGTGCAACCGAGTTGCTAGGCACCATGCTGGGTGGCTACAACATCAGCCCCCTGGTGGACTTGCTGGACGACGCTGTCGTGGCCGCCCAAGCTGCAGAAGGCCTGAAGAAAACCCTGTTGATGTTTGACCAGTTCCATGACGTCAAGGAAAAAGCCGACAAGGGCAATGCTTTCGCCAAGGCCGTGCTGCAAAGCTGGGCCGATGCCGAATGGTTTACCAGCCGCCCCGAAGTGCCACAAAGCATCACCGTCAGTATTTTTAAAGTCGCCGGTGAAATCAACACCGATGACCTGAGCCCTGCGCCTGACGCCTGGAGCCGCCCCGACATTCCATTGCATGCGCTGGCAATGCACAAAAACGCGCGACCTGGCGTCACGCCCGAGCAGGATGGCAAGCGTGGCCCGGTCAAGTTCATTGAGGACCTGCGCGCCCGTGGCGACTTGGTGGCCTATGTGGGTGACGTGGTCGGTACCGGTTCCAGCCGCAAGTCAGCCACCAATTCCGTGCTGTGGTTCACGGGGGAAGACATTCCCTTTGTGCCGAACAAGCGCTTTGGTGGCGTCTGCCTGGGCTCCAAAATTGCCCCGATTTTCTACAACACCATGGAAGACTCTGGCGCACTGCCAATCGAGTTGGACGTGAGCCAGATGGCCATGGGCGACGTGGTCGAATTGCGTCCTTACGACGGCAAGGCGCTCAAGGATGGCAAGGTGATCGCCGAGTTCAAAGTCAAGAGCGACGTGCTGTTTGACGAAGTGCGCGCCGGTGGCCGTATTCCGCTGATCATTGGTCGCGGCTTGACTGCCAAGGCCCGTGAAGCACTGGGCTTGCCCGTTTCCACCTTGTTCCGCCTGCCCACCAATCCAGCCGACACCCACAAGGGTTTCACGCTGGCACAGAAGATGGTGGGTCGCGCGTGCGGTTTGCCTGAAGGGCAGGGCGTTCGCCCCGGTACCTACTGTGAGCCCAAGATGACCTCAGTCGGTTCACAAGACACCACCGGCCCCATGACCCGCGACGAGTTGAAAGACCTGGCTTGCTTGGGGTTCAGCGCCGATCTGGTCATGCAATCGTTCTGCCACACCGCGGCATACCCCAAGCCGGTTGACGTGAAAATGCACCACGAATTGCCCGAGTTCATGAGCAACCGCGGCGGTGTTCCCCTGCGTCCTGGCGACGGCATCATCCACAGCTGGCTCAACCGCATGTTGTTGCCTGACACCGTCGGTACTGGCGGCGACAGCCACACCCGTTTCCCAATCGGCATCAGCTTCCCTGCTGGCTCCGGTCTGGTGGCTTTTGGTGCCGCGACCGGCGTCATGCCGCTGGATATGCCTGAGAGTGTTCTGGTGCGTTTCAAAGGCAAGTTGCAGTCGGGCATCACCCTGCGTGACCTGGTGAATGCGATTCCCTTGTACGCCATCAAGGCCGGTTTGCTGACGGTGGCCAAGCAGGGCAAGGTCAATATTTTCTCGGGCCGTATCCTGGAAATTGAAGGTCTGCCTGATTTGAAGGTGGAGCAGGCGTTTGAGTTGAGCGATGCGTCGGCTGAGCGTTCGGCTGCCGGTTGTACCGTGCACTTGGACAAGGCGCCCATCATTGAATACATCAATAGCAACGTCACCATGCTCAAGTGGATGATTGCGACGGGGTATTCGGACGTGCGCACCATCAACCGCCGTATCAAGGCTATGGAAGCCTGGCTGGCCAATCCCCAATTGCTCAAAGGCGATGCAGATGCAGACTATGCCGCTGTGATCGAGATTGATCTGGCCGACATCCACGAGCCTATCGTGGCCTGCCCGAATGACCCGGATGACGTCAAGACATTGGCTGACGTTGCGGGCTCAAAGATCGACGAAGTGTTTATCGGCAGCTGCATGACCAATATCGGTCACTTCCGTGCGGCCTCCAAGCTGCTGGAAAACAAGCGCGACATCCCCGTGAAACTGTGGATGGCTCCGCCCACCAAGATGGATGCCAAACAGCTCAGTGACGAAGGTCACTATGGTGTTCTCGGCAGTGCTGGCGCCCGCATGGAAATGCCGGGATGCAGCCTGTGTATGGGTAACCAGGCGCAGGTGAAAGAGGGTGCCACCGTGTTCAGCACCAGCACCCGTAATTTCCCGAACCGCCTGGGCAAGAACAGCAATGTGTACCTGGGCTCGGCCGAGCTCGCAGCCATTTGTTCCAAGCTGGGTCGTATTCCGACCAAGGAAGAATACATGACCGACATGAGCGTGTTGACGGCTGCCAGCGACAAGGTGTACCAGTACCTGAACTTCGACAAGATCGCAGATTTCACGGAAATCGCTGCGACCGTCAAGGAAGACGGCATCGTCTGATTCTGACGATTCGAAGGGTCGTCTGGATCGAGCTCCGCAGTGAAAGCTGCGGAGCTTTTTTATTGGTGCAACGGATAATCCAGCGTATGAATTTTCTTGCTGCACTCCCTTTTTCACTGCAAACGGTTTGCTTTCTGATTGCCAGCAACGTCTTCATGACGTTTGCCTGGTACGGGCATCTCAAGAATATGGCGACTGCTCCCTGGTACCTTGCTGCGCTGGTCAGCTGGGGCATTGCGCTGTTTGAGTACCTGTTGCAGGTGCCGGGCAATCGCATTGGTTTTCAGCAGGCCGGCTTTTCAGTAGCACAACTCAAGATATTGCAGGAGGTCATCACACTCAGCGTGTTCGTGCCTTTTGCCATGCTCTACATGGATGAGCCGTTCAAGCTGGACTATCTCTGGGCCGGGCTGTGCATGGTGGGCGCGGTGTACTTTATTTTTAGAAGCTGATTGGGGTCATGGTCCCTCTTTGAGCGCCTGCGGTTAAACTGCCTGCAGTCACAAAACGGTCAGATTATTGACACATTTCTTGGTTAGGAGTTTGCGATGCTGTTTGGAAAGCTTTTGCCCCGAGAGGGCAATTTTTTTGAGATGTTCAATCAGCATGCGGATCGGATTGTGGAGGCAGCCCATGCATTTTCCAAACTGGTTGCCAACTACAACGACCTGGACTTGCGGGCCAAATACAACCAGGAAGTCGACGATGCGGAGCGTGCCGCCGACCGTGTGACGCATGAATGCAATAAAGCCATTCACATCACCTTCATCACGCCGATTGACCGCGAGCAGATTCACACGCTCATCAACACAATGGACGATGTAGCGGACTTGATCCAGGACTCTGCAGAAACAATGGCGCTGTACGACGTGCGCCATATGACGGAAGAAATCACCCGCCTGACGGACCTCAGCGTCAAGTGCTGCGAGCGTTTGCGTGATGCGGTCAAGCTTTTGGGAAATATTGCGGATCAATCCACCGCCGAGGCCGCTTTGAAGACATGCGAAGAAATCGACAAACTCGAATCAGACGCAGATCGCGTGATGCGCACGGCCATGAGCAAGTTGTTTCGGGAAGAGCCGGATGTGCGTGAAGTCATCAAGCTCAAGGCGATCTACGAGTTGCTGGAGACCATTACGGACAAATGCGAAGACGTAGCCAACGTCATTGAGGGCATCGTCCTCGAAAACTCCTGATCTGGCTGGCGACACGACGATGGAAACCGTACAAGCGTCCTTGTGGGTGGTTATTTTGCTGGTGGTTCTGGCGTTTCTGTTTGACTTCATGAATGGATTTCATGATGCCGCCAATTCGATTGCCACCGTGGTGTCAACTGGCGTTTTGAAGCCGGGGCAGGCTATTCTTTTTGCGGCATTTTTCAATGTGGTCGCGATTTTCGTTTTTCACCTGTCCGTTGCGGCTACGGTGGGCAAAGGTATTGTGCAGCCGGGGGTTGTTGACACCCATGTTGTGTTTGGCGCCTTGGTAGGTGCCATCACCTGGAACGTCATTACCTGGTACTACGGCATTCCCAGCAGTTCATCGCACGCCTTGATTGGAGGCATTGTGGGAGCCGTGATCGTCAAGGCGGGCGCGGGCGCACTGGTTTCAGCAGGTATTCTCAAGACGGTGGCCTTTATTTTTGTATCACCTCTACTGGGTTTTTTGCTCGGGTCCATGATGATGCTGATCGTCGCCTGGGTCTTTCGCCGATCACGGCCGTCGCGCGTGGACAAATGGTTTCGACGTTTGCAGTTGGTGTCCGCCGGTGCCTATAGCCTGGGGCATGGCGGCAATGACGCCCAGAAAACCATTGGCATCATCTGGATGCTGCTGATCGCCACTGGTTATACCGCGGCGGCAGACAAAACGCCGCCTATGTGGGTTGTTGTCTGTTGCTACACCGCGATAGGCGCAGGCACCATGTTTGGAGGGTGGCGGATTGTCAAAACCATGGGGCAGCGCATCACCAAACTTAAACCAGTGGGTGGATTTTGTGCTGAAACCGGTGGCGCGATCACCCTGTTTCTGGCTACTGCGCTGGGTATTCCCGTGTCGACGACACACACGATTACAGGTGCCATTGTTGGCGTAGGCTCCACCCAGCGCGCCAGCGCCGTCCGCTGGGGCGTCGCTGGCACCATAGTCTGGGCCTGGGTTTTAACCATCCCTGCCAGTGCATTCGTTGCTGCTGTTGCCTATTGGATCAGTCTCCAGATTTTTTAGCGCTTTCTGGCTGGGAAATCTGTTGAGCCGCTTCCACCTGATACTCGAAGTAGCGCTGAAAACTGAAAGCGATGGTGGCGATTAGAACCGTCGTTCCAATCGACAGCGACGTGGCCAACGCTCCCACGGTCAGCCAGTTGGTCCGACCCTCGACCGCATCCAGAGGTGCATCCGGATTGAAGCGCCTGTTCCATTTTTCGACGTCCATGAGGCCAAAAACAAGGGCATTGAGCGCGCATCCAGCCATCGTAAATCCCAACAGGGGAATCAATACCCAACTCCATTGATCATCCAGGCCGAACTCCCGTGCACGCAGTACGCCGTATAAGCCAATCAGAGTCGGTATTGTCAACAGCCAACCCAGGCGGTCGGACCTGCCCCACAGGTAGAACCGGTGAAGCCCCATGGGCCCACCGACAAATGCAAGCCAGGTCGCAACGGTTTTATTTTTCATTCCACTGATTGTGCCGGAGCGCAGGTGCTGCCCATGCCGAGGGCTTTGTCCATCAGAACGACATCCAGCCAGCGATCAAACTTCCAGCCACAGTCGGCGAGTACGCCAACGTGGCTGAAGCCGCACGTCCGGTGCACCCCGATGGATCCCTTGTTGGCCGAGTCGCCAATGACTGCGATCAATTTTCGCACCCCCGCCCGCTCCGCTTGTGCCATCAGCTCCTCAAGCATGAGTCGGCCCAACCCTCTGCCGTGTGCTGCTGGGGCCAGATAAATAGAGTCCTCGGCCGAAAAGCGGTAAGCAGGTCGCGGTTTGAACCAATTGCAATAAGCGAAGCCCAATACGCCTGTGGCATCTTCGAGGACCAGGTAGGGCAGACCCTTGGACAGCACATCCGAACGACGCGATGCCATGTCCTGTGCGCTGGGCGGTGTGGTCTCAAACGTTCCCGTCCCATGGAGCACGTGATGGGCATAAATTGTAGTGATGTCATTGATATCGGCATCAACGCTTGGGCGAATTTTGGTCATGGACTGGTTAAAGGTTATAATGGAAAGCTATTCAAAGTGTCACTGGCCGGGTGGTCAGTTGCGTGTCTCAACTCTGAATTTAATGGTTGAAAGAAATTTCCGCCACCCAAAGGATAAATCATGGTCGTCATTCGACTCGCCCGTGGCGGTGCAAAAGCACGCCCGTTTTTCAATATTGTTGTGGCTGACAAGCGCACACGCCGTGATGGTCGCTTTATCGAGCGTATTGGTTTCTACAACCCCATCGCCGCAGCCAACGAAGAAAGCATCCGTATCGCTCAGGATCGTCTGACGTATTGGAGAGGTGTTGGTGCCCAGGCTTCTCCCACGGTGGAACGCCTGATCAACCAGGCTGCTAAAAAAGCTGCTTGATCAAAAAAGTGTCAGGCGCTCACTATGCGTGAGCGTTTGACATGAAATGCCCTATGCCCACGCTACCCGGACTCGAATCTGCTGCACTGCCAGCCGATGCCATCGAAATCGGGAGAATTGCGGACGCGTGGGGTATTAAGGGCTGGTTCAAGGTCCTGCCTTATAGCGCCCATCCTGAGGCGCTTTTTTCATCCAAGACCTGGTTTCTTCTTCCGACCGAAAGAGGTCTGAAAACGTTTGACGGGACCATGAAGCTGGCTGTCAAAGAGGCGAAGGATCACTCCGGGTCTGTGGTCGCAAGCGCGCAGGGCGTGGACGACCGTTCCGCCGCTGAAGCTTTGCGCGGCGCGCGCATCTTTGTGTCGCGAGGGAGTTTTCCCGCTGCGGCCAAGGACGAGTATTACTGGGTTGATTTGATTGGTCTTGACGTGGTCAACCGTCAGGATGAGTCGCTGGGTTCCGTCAGAGAATTGCTGTCAACGGGCGCGCAAACGGTACTGGTGCTGGAGTATGCGCAAGACGACAAAGTCTGTGAACGAATGATTCCCTTTGTTGCCGCTTATGTTGATGATGTTGATCTGGCCTCACGACGTATTCGCGTTGACTGGCAGTCCGACTACTGAGCCAACGGCGCATGCGCTTTGATGTGGTTACGCTATTCCCGGAGCTTTTCGCTCCGTTCCTGATTACGGGCATTACCCGACGTGCTTTCGAATCAGGTCAGGTGGACGTGCATCTTTCCAATCCCCGTGACTTTGCCAGTGGCAATTACCGCCGGGTGGACGACCGTCCGTTTGGCGGTGGACCGGGCATGGTCATGATGGCGGAGCCGATGGCCAAGGCCGTTGAAGAAATCAAGGCTGCGCGCAAAGATGGGGCGCCGGTGGTTCTGTTTTCCCCAATCGGGAAGCGGTTGGACCACGCTGCAGTTCAGCGGTGGTCCAGTAGCGCGGGAGCCATCTTGATTTGCGGCCGCTACGAAGGGATCGATCAGCGGTTTATTGATTCCTGTGTCGATGAGCAGATCAGTCTCGGTGATTTCGTTCTTTCCGGTGGGGAAGTGGCCGCCATGGCCTTGCTGGATGCTGTGGCGCGATTGCAGCCAGGTGTGTTGTCAGACCCCGACAGCCATCAATTTGACAGCTTTAATCCGGCTCTGGACGGTCTGCTGGATTGCCCGCATTACACCCGTCCTGAAGAATGGAAGGGCGAAAAAGTCCCAGTGGTTCTGATGTCCGGACACCATGAACAGATAGAGCGTTGGCGGCGTGACCAGCGCTTGCAACTCACAGCCTTGCACCGCCCCGATTTGCTGGAAGCCGCCCGAAAGGTAGGGCATCTGGGGCCAAAAGACGAATCGGCATTGTCACAGTCGAGTTGAGCTTGCTATAATAGAAGGCTTATCGATCCTCTGTACGGCCAGATCAGCCTTGTGCTTGATTGGTGCCATTTCGGTGCTGGCGCATACACGATCACGAAGGAAATCATGAATCTGATACAAATTCTTGAGCAGGAAGAAATTGCTCGTCTTGGGAAGACCCTTCCCGAATTCGCTCCCGGCGATACCATCGTTGTCAGCGTAAACGTCGTTGAAGGTACCCGCAAGCGGGTGCAGGCTTACGAAGGCGTCGTTATTGCGAAGCGCAATCGCGGTCTGAATAGCGGCTTCATCGTTCGCAAAATTTCCAGCGGTGAGGGTGTTGAGCGTACGTTCCAGACCTACAGCCCCCTGATTGCAGGCATCGAAGTCAAGCGCCGTGGTGATGTGCGCCGCGCCAAGCTGTACTACCTGCGCGATCGCAGCGGCAAGTCGGCACGTATCAAAGAAAAATTGCCAGCAAAGAAAACAGCTGGCGCAAAATAAGACGTTCTGTATTGAACAGAAACCGCCCGGCGCAAGCTTGTGGCGGTTTTTTTATGACCCAATTCCCGGTTTTTGATCCGCATAGCGTTCCAGTGGTCGGCATTGACGACCATCTGCCAAAGGTGCGCCCGCAATCTCTGCAACCCATGGCTATGGTCCTTCGGTTTGCCACCGCGCATGCGTGGACACCCGAGTTGTTGGCAGAGCCACGCTTTTCCGAGCGGGTTCCTGTTCATGCATCGGTGCTGATTCCCATGGTTATGCGTGAGCAGGGATTGACGGTGCTGCTAACCGAGCGGACCCAACATCTTTCAAGTCACTCGGGGCAGGTTGCGTTCCCTGGTGGAAAGGCCGATCCGGAAGATGCCAGTGCCACGGTGACGGCCCTCAGGGAGGCTGAGGAAGAGATTGGTCTGGATCGCCGCTTTGTTGATGTGCTCGGCGATCTGCCAATCTACACAACCGGCAGTGCGTTCATCGTGACGCCGGTGGTCGCATTGGTGCGCCCTGGGTTTGCCATCTCACCCAATCCCCATGAGGTCGCAGATATCTTTGAGGTGCCACTGAATTTCCTGATGGATCCGGCTAACCACCGTCGCCACGCTATCGAATGGGCGGGGCAACGGCGCGAATGGCTGTCCATTCCGTACCAGGACGGAACAACCGAGCGCTATATCTGGGGTGCAACGGCAGGAATGTTGCGTAATTTCTACCGCTTTTTGCTGGATTGAGGTTCGGCTATGGAACTGAGGGTTCAGCCTACGCTCTCGGCAATTCGGGTCGCTATGATTGACCTATGAGTTTCATTTCCATTTTATTGGCGCTACTGCTGGAGCAGGCGAGGCCACTGGCACAGGTGAATCCTGTTCACAACGGCGTAAGAAACTGGGTTCGCTGGGTCATCCGGAATCTGGATGCGGGAATGCCATTCCATGGCTGGTTGGCATGGTGGGTTGCGGTGGCAACGCCCGCCTTGCTGGTCTTTGCACTGCACTGGTTACTGGTGTGGTCACTGGGCTGGGTGGCTGCAATCATCTGGAGTGTGGTCATTCTGTATTCGACCCTAGGTTTTCGTCAGTTCAGCCACCACTTCACGGAAATCCGGGACGCGCTGGACGCGGGAGATGAAGACCTTGCGCGTGAGCGCCTCGCGCTGTGGATGCGCATCGATGCGAGCACGCTTCCACGCAGCGAGATCGTGCGGCACGTCATCGAGTACTCCGTACTCAGCGCCCATCGCCATGTCTTTGGCGTGTTCGCCTGGTATGCCCTGCTGGCTGCGCTGGGTTTGGGACCCGCTGGTGCCGTTTTATACCGGGTTGCCGGGTATTTTGTTCAATACGTCAATCGCCCGTCGCACCCTTCCGGAACTCCGGTGAGTGCCTCGCTGCAATTGGCAGCCAATACGGCCTGGAACGCCATGGATTGGGTCCCTGCCCGCATCACAGCGCTCGGCTTTGCATTTGTCGGCAGTTTTGAAGAGGCGGTGGACAGTTGGCGTCAACATGAAGCCAAATTCCCTGGAGACACTGACGGTGTCATCCTGGCGGCGACGTCTGGAGCCGTCAATGTTCAGCTGGGATCGCGGGAGCGTGCAGGCTCTGGGCAGACGCCGCAATCCCTCCACCTGCGGGCGGTCGTCGGCCTGGTTTGGCGCACGGTCGTGATGTGGATGGTGTTTCTCGCGCTGCTGTCGCTGGCACGCCTCCTGGGCTGAGGTTGCAAGGGGAATTCTGAAGCTGATCAGTAGCGCTTCTGGGACAGTTCAGCAAACAGGTCGCTATATATTTTGTAGCGGTTCGCGCTGATTTGATCGGGGCTGGCGACTGAATAAGCTTCAGATGCCGGTTGCAGCGCAGCAATGACCCCGCACCCCGGTTCGTGCAGATGGCTGCAGTTGTAGAACTTGCAATCCGACGCATGGGCTTTTATATCGGGCATCAAACTCGCTAGGTGCATGGGCTCGATGTGGTTCAGGCCAAATTCCTGAAATCCCGGTGAGTCGATTACTGCAGTTGTCTTGGCATCGTCCACCCAGTACAAGGTGGTGCTGGTAGTCGTATGTTTGCCGGAATTGAGCGCGGTGGATATGGCATTGGTCAACACCTGCGCTTGCGGAATCAGGCGGTTGATCAGGGTGCTCTTGCCCGATCCGGAGGGTCCCAGCACCAGGGTGGTTTTTCCCTTGAGCACTGCATCCAGATGGTGCTCGGGGTTGGCCTCGCTGTCTCCGCGTGGCTTCAATGCCATGGGCAGCACCGTGTAGCCCATGTCGAGGTACACCTTGAGTCGCTGCCAGGCTTTGTCAAAAGGTACCGCCAGATCGCTCTTGTTGAGCGCAATGATGGGGCGGATGTGCTCGGCCTCTGCGGCGATCAGAGCACGTGTCAGTTGACTTTCGGAAAATTCGGGTTCGGCCGCAATCAGTATCAGGATCTGGTCCAGGTTGGACGCGAAAGATTTGGTGCGGATTTCGTCCTGTCGGTAGAACAGATTGCTGCGTGGCAGCACCTTTTCGATGGTGCCCTCGTCTTCGGAGGCTTGCCACAGCACGCGGTCACCTACCACCGTCTGGCTCTTTTTTCCACGCGGGTGGCAGATCAGTCGCCGGCCATCAGGTGTCTCGACCCAAACGTGGCGCCCGTGCCCGGCAATGACCAAACCGGCTTCCAAAGTGGGGGATGTAGCCAAAGTAGAACCTCTGCTCAATCTTGTGTCAGAAGTGCGTCAACCTTGGCGGCGCACACAAAATCAGCCGTTGAAATACCTTGCACGTCGTGTGTACACCACCGCACACTGCAACGGTTGTAGTGCACCAGCAACTCCGGGTGGTGGTGCTGCGAATGGGCTATGAACGCCACGGCATTTACGAACGCCATGGTCTCCAGATAGCCGCCGAGATGAAACGTCTTTTCAATAGCCACATCAGGGCCATCGCCAAACAGCTTCCAGTTATCCAGCTGGGCGAGCTGTGCTATCACTTGTGTAGCGGTCAACGCACGTTTGGCGGGGGCCGGAGGGGTATTTTGTTTCAAAGTGTGATCCGGATCAGGCTGCAGTAGCAGGGGTTTGCAGCCGTGCCAGTCGCTCGGTTGCGGGCGGGTGCGAGTAGTAAAACTTGACGTAAATCGGGTCTGGCGTCAGGGTGGATGCATTGTCTTCAAACAGCCTCAGTAATGCGCTGGACAGGGCCGTGCCACTTGTCTGCTGAACCGCGTAGGCGTCGGCCTCGAATTCGTCCCGCCGCGACATTTGTGCCATCAGAGGACCCATGAACGTGCCCATCAATGGCAATACCAACATGAAGAGCAGCAGGGCGAGTGCATCGTTGGCGCCATTCAGATTGGGGGCGACCCCCAAGCCAGTAAAAAACCAGGCCTGGTGGCTAACCCAACCCAACACAAAAAACCCAAGCAGACTGATGCCAAACATGACGACCATCCGCTTGATGACGTGCCGGTGTTTGAAGTGTCCCAGCTCATGCGCCAATACCGCGTCGACCTCGGATGGGGCCAGTTGGGCCAGCAGCGTGTCATAAAACACCACGCGTTTGGACGCACCAAATCCGGTGAAGTAAGCATTGGCATGGGCGCTGCGCTTGCTGCCATCCATCACATAGAACCCTTTGGACTGAAAGCCGCAACGGGCCATCAGCTGCGTCACCCGGGTCTGGATGTCAGGGTCCTTCAAGGGCTGGAATTTATTGAACAAGGGTGCTATCCAGGTGGGGTACACCAGCAGCATCAGCAAGTTGAACCCCATCCACACGCCCCACACCCACAGCCACCACCAAGGCCCGGTCGCGCCCATCATCCACACGACCAGCGCCACCAACGGCAGACCGATTACGGCACCCAGCACAAGCGACTTTCCAAAATCCTGCAGCCACAGGGCGAAGCTGGTTTTATTGAAGCCAAATCGCTCCTCGATAACAAAGGTCTGGTACAGCGTGAACGGCAGATCCAGCAAACCGTTGATGGCAATGAAGGCGGCCAACAGAGCGACTTGTTGTGCAACACCGGTTCCCATCCAATCGACAAGCAGCTGATTCAAAAGCCACAGGCCACCGAGCAAGGTCCAGCACAGGGCAATCGCGGCGCCCCAAGCCAGTTCTATCAGCCCAAACCGTACCTTGGTCACGGTGTAGTCAGCCGCCTTTTGGTGTGCATGAAGGGTGACTTTGGCTGCAAATGCTGCCGGTACGACGTTGCGGTTGGTCGCCACATGGCGAATTTGCCGTGTGGCCAGCCAGAATTTCAACATCAGACTCACAGATAGAGTCAATGCGAAAACCAGGGTGGTTGTGAGGGACGCGGAGGCGCTGGTGAAGAGTTCTGTCATGGCGCCAGAGTTTAGGCCATCGGCGACAATCCAAGCCATGGCAGAAAACAACACCCCTCTGAGCAAATCAGATAAGAACCTCGTCTGGCTCGACTGCGAGATGACCGGACTGAACCCGCAGGTCGAACGCATCATTGAAATCGCAGTGGTTGTCACCGGTCCCCTGCTGGAGTGCAGGACTGAAGGTCCCGTGCTGGTGATTCATCAAACTGATGCCCTGCTGGACCAGATGGACGCCTGGAACAAGGGGACCCATGGCAAGAGCGGGCTGATTGACAAGGTCAAGGCCTCCACGATGGATGAGGAGCAGGCCCAGGAGGAGCTGATTGCTTTTCTGAGCCAATACGTGCCTAAAAATGGTTCGCCGATGTGCGGCAACTCCATCGGGCAGGATCGCCGGTTTCTGGTCAAGTACATGCCGAAGCTGGAGGCGTTTTTTCATTACCGCAATCTGGACGTGAGCACGCTCAAGGAGCTCTCCAAACGCTGGCGTCCCGAGGTCTATGCATCGTTCAAGAAGCAGCAGCGTCACACTGCACTCGCCGATGTGCATGAGTCGATTGATGAGCTGGAACACTACCGCCAGCACTTCTTGAAACTGGATTGATTTCCCTAAATTGCGATCTAATTAGGTAGAAACCCGAATCCGTGCCATAATTCGAGGCTGCGCTACAAACAGTGGCGCATATTGCACATCTCCCTTCATTCATCGGGTCCGCCTATTTGGGCCCCAAGCGCTGATTGAATTCGCCGCAGGTTCCGTTTGATGGTTGATGTTTTTTAACCATTGACGGAGCAGTCGCATACCCTGTGGCACTCGCGTGTGAGTAAAACCATGACTGACGCTTTCGCAGTGTCGGGCGCTTTTGCGCCTGACGAAACCCTTTCCACTATTGTTCCTGCTGATCTCGCAGTGCAAGAAACCCCTGTTGGCATCGCTGCCGAACTGGTTTCTGCCGATGCGGTTGACGCCGTTGAAGCCGCCCCCGAATTGCCGAATGGCTTCGTCCTGCTGGGCCTGGCTCCCGAGCTGGTTCACGCCGTCAAAGACCTGGGTTATACCCAGCCTACAACGGTTCAGCTCAAAACCATTCCTTTGGCGCTGCCAAGCGAAAACGCTGACCAGCAAGCCACCCGTTTCATCGACTTGATGGTCTCGAGCCAGACCGGTAGCGGAAAGACCGCCGCCTTCTTGTTGCCCGTGCTGCACACCCTGCTGAAGCAACTGGCACAAGCGGAAATCGACGAGCGTGCTGCGTTCGAACGCGAAGTGGCTGAAGCCGTAGCCAAGGGCGAGGCACCTCCCAAGCGCCCCAAGCGCAAAGACCCCACCAATGTGCGTAACTTCAAGGCGCCAGCGCCTGGCGCACTGATCGTGTGCCCAACCCGCGAACTGGCTCAGCAAGTTGCCAATGATGCGATTGACCTGGTGCAACATTGCCGCGGTCTGCGCATCGCCAACATCGTCGGCGGTATGCCTTACCAGCTGCAAATTGCCAAGCTGCAAAACGCCAATCTGGTGGTGGCTACTCCCGGCCGTTTGCTGGACCTGCAACGCTCCATGCAAATCAAGCTGGACCAGGTTCAGTTCCTGGTGGTGGACGAAGCCGACCGCATGCTCGACCTCGGTTTCTCCGACGATCTGGCTGAAATCAACCAGCTCACCATCGGCCGCAAGCAGACCATGATGTTCAGCGCCACCTTCGCACCCCGCATTCAGCAGCTTGCTGCCCGCGTGATGCGTGAGCCACAGCGCATCACCATTGACAGCCCAACCGAAAAACACGCCAACATCAAGCAAGTGCTGTTCTGGGCCGACAACGCCCACCACAAGCGCAAGTTGCTGGACCACTGGTTGCGCGATACCACCATCAACCAGGCCATCGTTTTTGCCAGCACACAGATTGAGTGCGATGGCTTGGCCAACGATCTGCAGCAAGAAGGCTTTGATGCCGTCGCCCTGCACGGTGCCCTGAGCCAGGGTTTGCGTAACCGTCGCCTGATGGCCCTGCGCCAAGGCCAGGTGCAAATTCTGGTGGCTACCGACGTGGCTGCCCGCGGTATTGACGTGCCCACCATCACCCACGTGTTCAACTTCGGCTTGCCGATGAAGGCCGATGACTACACCCACCGCATTGGTCGTACAGGCCGCGCCGGGCGCGATGGTCTGGCAGTCACGTTTGCTGAAGTGCGTGATCGTCGCAAGATTTTCGACATCGAAGCGACGACCCGTCAACACTTCAAGTCCGAAACCATTCCTGGCTTGGAGCCACAGCAGCGTTTCCCTGACTCACGTCCTGGAACCGGTGCCAGCTTCGGCGGCCGTGGTAGCCACAATGCTGACCGCGCACCCCGCAGCTTCGGCGGCGGTAACCGTGATGGCGGTGGCGGTGGACGCCCCAGCTTCGGCGACCGCAATGGTGGCGCTCCCCGTGACGCAGGACCAGGCAATTACCAGAATAATGGTGGCGGCTTCGGCGGCAACCGTGATGGTGGTTTCAATCGCGACAATGGTCCCCGTGACAACGGCCCACGCGACGGTGGCGACAACGGCGGATTCAACTACGCTCGCAAGGGTGGTTTTAACGACCGTTTCGCTGGCGCAGGTCGTCCTGACGCAGCTCCCCGCGGTGCGGACTTCGCCGCTCGCAAGCCGGCATTCAGCAAGCCCATGGGTGTGAAGCCCGGCAATGCTGGCAAGGTGTTTGTGCCACGTGACGCCAAAAAGCGTGCCGCACGCACGTTTGACTAATCCAGTCTGACGACTGACTGGCCGATAGCGAACAGGGGTTCGAATCGGTTCGCAAAAATAGGCCCTGCAAGAGGGCCTATTTTTTTTGTCTGGCGATCTCAGGTCAGGCCATTGCGGCTTGCCAGCTCCACAAACAGTCCCGAATGGTCCAGGTCGGCCAGGCCGTGATCAATGCCTTGGGCGTACAACTGCTCGAACAGCTGGGTAATGGGGGCATCGAAACCGATTTCATGGGCTGTTGACAGTGCATTGCGCAAGTCTTTGAGCTGCACTGACATGCGTCCCCGGGGCGCAAAGTCACGCTCCACCATGCGCTGGCCGTGCACTTGCAGAATACGGCTGTCGGCAAAGCCCCCGGTGATGGCTTCCTTGACCTTGGCCATATCTGCACCGCCGCGCTCGCACAGCAATAAGGCCTCAGCAACGGCGCCGATCGTGATTCCAACAATCATCTGATTCGCCAGCTTGGCCAGTTGCCCCGCGCCGGTAGAGCCCACATGGGTGGCGCGGCCAAAGACCTTCAGCACAGGTAGAGCACGCTCGAAATCGGCGACTTTTCCTCCGGCCATGATCGCCAGCGTGCCTTGCTCTGCACCCAGCGTGCCACCAGAAACGGGTGCATCCAGATAGTCGATGTGCATTTCACTTAAGCGCGCGGCATGGTCGCGCGCTTCCATCGGCTTGATGGATGACATGTCGATCAGCAGACTACCGGGCTTCATGGCCGCAGCGGCTCCGAGGTCAAACAGAACCTGGCCCACCACGCCGCCGTTCTCCAGCAGCGTTATGACCAGGTCAGCATCCTTGACCGCCTCGCCCGGTGTGGCATGCACCACTGCACCGAAAGCCGCCAGGCGCTGCGCCTTCGCGAGTGTCCGATTCCAAACATGGACCTCATGCCCGGCCGCGCACAACAGGCGCCCCATGGGAAAGCCCATCAACCCAATGCCTAAAACCGAAATTTTCATCAAAGCTCCTACATCAACAGATGTTCGCCTGCGTTGTCGCCACCCAGCGTGACGTAGTTCACCTTACGGATGTCCATCAGCTTCTTGCCACCGGAATAGCTGATAGAGCTTTGCACATCCTGTTCCATTTCAATCATGGTCTCCGCCAGCTTGCCTTTGATGGGCTCCAGAATGCGCTTGCCTTCCACGTGCTTGTATTCCCCCTTGTTGAAGTCGCTGGCCGAGCCGTAGTATTCCTTGTACAGCTTGCCGTCCACCTCAACGGTCTGGCCAGGGCTCTCTTCGTGGCCTGCCAGCATCGAGCCAATCATGACCATGGTCGCGCCAAAGCGGATGCTCTTGGCAATGTCGCCATGCTCGCGGATACCGCCGTCGGCAATGATGGGTTTGGTCGCCACGCGGGCACACCATTTCAGCGCACTCAGTTGCCATCCGCCTGTCCCAAAGCCCGTTTTGAGCTTGGTGATGCACACCTTGCCGGGGCCAATGCCCACCTTGGTGGCATCTGCACCCCAGTTTTCCAGATCAATCACTGCTTCGGGCGTGGCCACGTTGCCGGCAATGATGAAGCTCGCGGGCAGCTTTTCCTTGAGGTAGGCGATCATGTTCTTCACGCTGTCGGCATGGCCATGGGCGATGTCGATGGTGATGTATTCGGGTACCAGTCCCAGGCCAACCAGGGTGTCCACGGTGGCGTAGTCTGGTGCTTTGACGCCCAGCGAGATGGAGGCGTACAGACCTTTGGCCTTCATGTCTTTGACGAACTGCACGTTGTCAAAGTCGAAGCGGTGCATCACGTAAAAGTAACCGTTTTGTGCCAGCCAGATGCAAATCGACTCGCTGACCACCGTCTTCATGTTGGCGGGAACCACGGGGATGCGGAATCGGCGTCCGCCCAGCTCCACACTGGCATCGCATTCCGAGCGGCTTTCCACACGGCATTTGCGTGGCAGTAGCAGGATGTTGTCGTAGTCAAAAATTTCCATGGCCCAAGCTCCTTATTCCCATTTCAAGATAAATCTTCAAACACTGGGCGCTTGGACTGGAACCGGCCATAAAAAAACCGGGTCCCAATTGCTTGGGCCCGGTGACCGATTGTATACAAAACCTGAAAACCCATTTGCCTTTCTACAATCAGGGCATGCTCTTTACCCCTGCCTCTTCAGACGCTTCGTTGTCGCCCCTGCTTTCCAACCTTAACCCCGAGCAGCGCACAGCCGTCACGCTACCCGCTGAACACGCGCTCATTTTGGCGGGTGCCGGATCCGGCAAGACGCGGGTGCTCACTACGCGCATTGCCTGGCTGCTGCAAAACGGTTATGTGTCGCCTGGCGGCATTCTTGCGGTGACGTTTACCAACAAGGCCGCCAAGGAAATGGTGACCCGACTGAGCACCATGCTGCCCATCAATGTGCGTGGCATGTGGATTGGCACCTTCCACGGGCTGTGCAACCGCCTGCTGCGCTCGCATTTCAAGATGGCCAACCTTCCGCAGGCCTTCCAGATTCTGGACACGCAAGACCAGCTCAGCGCCATCAAGCGCATGTGCAAGCAGTTCGGTGTGACTGATGACGACGAGCGCTTTGCCCCCAAGCAGTTGCAGCGGTTTATTGGGGGCTGCAAGGAAGATGGGCTGCGCCCCAACATGGTGGAAGTGCGCGATGACGAGACGCGTAAAAAGGTCGATCTTTATCAGCTCTACGAAGAGCAGTGCCAGCGCGAAGGCGTGGTCGATTTTGGCGAGTTGATGCTGCGATCGTATGAGCTGCTGCGTGACAATGACCCGGTTCGCGAGCACTACCAGCGGCGATTCCGCCACATTCTGATCGACGAGTTTCAGGACACCAACAAGCTGCAATACGCCTGGATAAAAATGCTGGCCGGACAGGGCGCCAACGCGAGTCCCGATACCGTGGGGGGGGCCGTGATTGCCGTGGGCGATGATGACCAGAGCATCTATGCGTTTCGCGGTGCGCGTGTGGGCAACATGGCCGACTTTGTGCGCGAGTTCCATGTGCAGCACCAGATCAAGCTGGAACAAAACTACCGCAGCTACAGCAATATTCTGGATTCGGCCAACGCCCTCATCAGCCACAACAGCAAGCGTCTGGGCAAGAACCTGCGCACCGACCAGGGCCCAGGCGAACCGGTGCGGGTGTACGAGGCACCCACGGACTTTTCCGAGGCGCAGTGGATGGTGGAGGAGATGAAGCAGCTCGTGCGCGACAACGGAACGGAACCAGCATTCGAGCGCAAGGAGATTGCGGTGCTCTACCGTAGCAACGCCCAAAGCCGGGTGATCGAGACTGCACTGTTCAATGCGGCCATGCCTTACCGCGTGTACGGCGGGCTGCGCTTTTTTGAGCGGGCTGAAATCAAGCACGCACTGGCCTACCTGCGGCTGCTGGAAAATCCCAACGACGACACCAGCTTCATGCGCGTGGTCAACTTTCCGGCGCGTGGGATCGGCGCGCGCAGCATCGAGCAGTTGCAGGATATTGCCCGCGCCACCGGTTGTTCTCTGCACGATGCGGTCAGCACCCTGACCGGGCGGGCGGGCGCGGCGATTGCGGGCTTTGTGGCCAAGATAGACATCCTGCGGGAGCAGACGGTGGACATGAATCTGCGCGACATCATGTCGCTGATGCTGGAACAAAGCGGCCTCATGGCGCACTACAAGGCCGAGCGTGAAGGCGCCGACCGGGTGGAGAATCTGGAAGAGCTCGTGAACGCCGCCGAGAGCTTTGTCATGCAGGAAGGTTTCGGCCGTGATGCCGCTGCCATGCTGGCAGGCGCAGCCAACCCGCTGAGCCAAAGCCCGGCCAGCCAGGGCATGGATTTCTCCGACTCTGCCGAGCCCGTCACCAGCGTCGGCGCCGCGCAGATGAGTGAAGCACCCGCAGATGACTTTGGCGACACCGGCGAGACCCTGTCCCCCTTGGTGGCCTTCCTGACCCACGCAGCGCTGGAGGCTGGCGACAACATGGCCCAGGCCGGGCAGGATGCCATTCAGCTCATGACCGTGCACTCCAGCAAGGGACTGGAGTTTGATTGTGTGTTCATCACGGGCATGGAAGAGGGCTTGTTCCCCCATGAGAACTCCATGAACGACCGTGAGGGTCTGGAGGAAGAACGCCGCCTGATGTACGTGGCCATCACCCGCGCCCGCAAACGCTTGTACCTGAGCCACTCGCAGTCGCGCATGCTGCACGGGCAGACGCGCTTTAACCTCAAGAGCCGCTTTTTTGAAGAGCTGCCAGAAGCGTCGCTCAAGTGGCTGACGCCCAAAAATCAAAACATCGGCCGGGGATGGAATGCCGGGTCAGGTTCAGATTTTGCTATGAATTCAGGAGCTGGCTACGCAGGTTCCGCGGGGGCTACAGGCTCTTTTTGTCAAAAAGTTGTCCGCAAGGAGGAGTCTGCCCACGGTTTGCGTCTGGGCATGAAAGTGTTCCACGCCAAGTTTGGCGAGGGCACCGTCTTGACGCTGGAGGGTGCTGGGGACGACGCCCGTGCGCAGATCAATTTTCCGCGTCATGGCACGAAGTGGCTGGCTCTGAGCGTGGCCAAGCTCACTCCGATTTGAGATGCTGCAAATCCAGAGGATTTACACCACGCTTTACATCACGCGGCGTTCAATCGTGATTTTCTCCACTTCCACCCGGCGGTTGGGCTCCAGACACTGGATCAGGGCGGCCCGTTTCTTCTCGGTGCACACGACCACGGGGTTGGCCTCGCCCAAGCCTTGCGCCTTCAGGCGCGCGGGATCAATGCCTTTGCTGGTCAGGTAGTTCTTGACCGCGTTCGCACGCTGCTCTGACAATTTCTGGTTGTATTTGGCCGTGCCGAGGTGATCGGTATAGCCGTTGATGTCGACGCTGCCGACCTCGCCATGCTTGCCCAGTTCAGCTGCGATTTCGTCCAGTTTGGGTTGTGGCATGTGCAGTTCAGCGCTGTCAAAACCAAACAGTTCATTGGCCGACAGCGTGAACTTCTCGAAGCGCGGGGGCGGTGGCGCAACAACTGCCACGGGTTGTGGTGGTGGCGGAGGCGGCGCTACGGCAACCACTTCACGAACGGGCTCGGGTGCAGCTGCACGGGGCACGGGTGTCGGTGACTTGGCGCCGAAGCGGTAGATCAGGCCCACGGACACCAGGTCCACATGGCCGTTGTTGCCAATCGCATCGTTGACCCGGTACCGTTCGGCCTCGACACGCATGGCCAGGTTTTCGGTGAATGCATACTGAAGTCCCAGTCCGACCTTGTAGTTTGCCTCGCTCTTGCTGGGGTTGGGGTTGAGCACGCTGATAGCACCGGTTCCGGTAAACGCGTCGGATGCTTCGGTGTAGTTCACGCCTACACGACCCAAAACGGACAGTTTTTCCGTAATCGGCAGGGTTCCAACGGCGTCCAGGTTCAGGCCCTTGAGCCGGATGTCACCACTCAGCGTGCCGGGCGGCGTTGTATTGGCGGTGTAGCCAAATTTTCCCAGATCGAAGTAGCCGCCTTCCAGTGCAAAATTGTTGTTGAACTGGTAGCCGCCAAAGACCTTGTAGCCAGTGTCACGGTCGCGATCAGCGATTGAATTCGTTGTCAGCCCTTGTCCCAGCAGTCCGCTGGTAATTCTGGCGTCGTCAATGGTTGCGCTGGACCGGCCTGCGCTCGCACCGCCGTACCAGCCTGCATCGTCGGCAAACGCCAGCGGCGTAGCGAGCACTGCCAGAGCCATCAAGCCCATCGTGCCGGAGGTAGTTGCCAATTTCGATTTACGTGATTTCATGTTCTTCTCCAAGTGGAGTCACCGGCACCCAAAACGCTTTGGGATACCGGTGAATTGTTTTTAAAAGGTGAGCTTGCTGGAAGGCTTCAAGTCTTACTGGGGCACATTGATGACAGTGTTGACCAGTGTCACGGAGGCACCCAGTGAAATTGCACGGCCATTGAGAGTCAAGATGGGCGGAGTCCCTGCTGTCGAGAAAACTGCACCCTCCTGGGTAATGATGGTTCCCACCATGGTTCCGCCGCCGGCTGGATTGATGGTCGCAGCGCTACCGACTTGCCAGAAGACGTTTTTGGCCTGTGCACCACCAATAAGGGTGATGCTTCGGGATTCCGCTATTGATGCACCCCCCACAGTGAGTGTGGTAGCCATCTGGAATACCCAGACCGCGTTGGCATCACCCTTGGCGTCCAGTGTCAAATTTTCGACACTATTGTTGCCTTGAATAATGAACGATCCAGCGGGTGCTTTATAAACGCCGGGAACAAGAGTCAAGTGGGACAAGTCGCCGCCAACGTTAGCACCGTTCGGTATTGCGACCAATGCGTTATATGCCGTCAATGCGTCGGCACGGGCTTGCGAGGCAATCACGAAGGTGTTCGCAGTGCCTTCAGTAGGACAGGCGACCGTGGGCGGCGGTGCAGCGGTATAGATCAGGCCGTTGACAGTCCCTACATTTAGTGGCGTTTCCGTGTACGTGCAACCCGGCCCAGCATCATGGAAACCAGTGACCTTTGTGGATACAGCGGTCGTGCCTATGTTTCCATTGATCACGGTGAGCAGCCCCTGGCTGGTCATCCCAGCACTGCCACCAAATGTGCCGAACGATGCTGCAGCACCCAGCGCCACTGGCTTGATAACAGGTGATGTGCAGGCTGCTGCGGCCGTTGTAAAGGTCACAACCTTATCGACCGCCAGCACATTGCCAGACAGGTCTTTGACTCCGCTGGCACCACCTTTCACGGTCGCTGTGTAATTGGTTGCCGGTGGGCCCGTAAGGTCGGCAGCCGGGTTGAAGGATGCGACATTGGTCTGGGAATCATAAGAAACCACGCCAGTGACCGGGACGCCTGCAGTTACCGCCAGCAGAAACGTGCTCGGGGTAATTGAAAGCGGGTCCATGGGCTCATTGAAGGTGGCGTTGATCGTTTGGCTGGTGCAAACGCCTGTCGCCAGGTCTGGCGGGTTGGTTGAAGCGACAATGGGTGCCGTAGCGTCGGGTCCCACGTCGGTTGTCCAGCTCCAGATGTAGTCACTGGCCACTGGGTTGCCTGCAAGGTCTTGGGCACCCGTCTTGATGGTTGCGGTGTAGAGGGTACTGGGCTTGAGCGTGCTGGCGGGTGTAAACACGGCGGTGCGACTATTGGCCGCATAGCTCACATTGCCAACTGGAGCGACGCAAGGCAAGGCGCAACTCAGTATGTAGTTGGCTGCAATGATCGTTGCGGGATTCATCGCCTCGCTGAACACCGCCGTGATTGCGCGGTTAGTTGGAACGTTGGTGGCGCCACTCTGTGCATTGCCAGAAGGGTACGCCCCAGTGCCAATAATGCGGGGCGCGATCACGTCTTTGATGGACTGGGCGGTGAACACCGGTGAAGCGTTGCCTGTGCCCAGGATGGGGTCTCGCCCGCCACCGCCTCCGCCACATCCTGTCGCCAAAGCGGTGATTAAAAGTGGAGCACACCACTTGAATTGCTTGAAATAGATTTCGGACTTGTTCATTGAGTTTTCCTGACCAACGGATAAGAGACACCGCATGCACGCGCAAGCCGAGTTCCAGCCTGCAACCTGACGATCGCAAAAAAGCGTCGTACGGTGGTCGCAGTCTGAAGTTTTGTGAGCGAAGCGTCTGTGCGCCAACGTACGTTGGCCTGCTACTGGACGCCATTCCCGATGGGTGCCGCTCGCTCGGTGTCGTGCGTTCGTCATGAATCTGTCACACAGTTTTTTTAGGATAGGTGGTGCAACTCATCTCATTCCGGAACCACAGACCATGTCACAACTAGACCAACCTTCGCGTCGTACCGCACTCAAATTCATCGCCGCTGCGCCCATGTTGCCCTTGGGTGTGATGGGCGCCAGCTCACTGTTGTCGGGTTGTGCAACTGCAGCTGCCACTGGTGCAGCGTTTTCAACAGCGCCGTTTGCTTCTGCGGTGTTCTCGTCCATGGCGGCGCCTTCGCTGGCGAACCCGGCAGCCATGGCAACCACTACCGTGGCCTCCAGCCTTCAGGTGACTTTGCAGGACGGCACCACACGCGCTTATAAGCTGGCCTACCAGCCCTTCTTCCTGACGGGTGACCAGGTGCCGGATGGCAAGGGTGGAACGATGCTGGCAGGTGGTTATGTAGACATTTTGAACAAACCCGTCATCGATAAATCGGTGACGGGCAAAGAGCGCCAATTCTTCTCGGACTGTCCGGATGGCACTTCGCTGCTGCAACTGCCGACCACCACTGTCAAGGGTATCAAGGGCAAGGCTGTTTTTGCCGTGGTGCAGTTCGAATACACCAATGCCGACCAGAGCGGTATGGACACCTACGGCATGCTGCCGTCGCCCATTGCCGTGCTGACTCTGGATCAAGACACGACCACAGGCAAGCTCACCTTGGTTAAATACCACAACGTGGATACCTCGCAAGCGCAGGGCCTGTGGATCACCTGCGGCTCCAGCCTGTCTCCCTGGAATACCCATTTGTCCAGTGAAGAGTACGAACCCGATGCCTTCTTTGTATCGGAGAACAAGGTCTTCAAGGCCTTCAGCAAAAACCTCTTTGGTGATGAAAGTATCGCCAATCCGTACCACTATGGCCACCAACCGGAAGTGACCGTGAACCCCGATGGCAGCGGCATGCTGACCAAGCACTATTGCATGGGTCGCCTCTCGCATGAGCTGATCCAGGTCATGCCTGACAACCGTACCGCCTTGATGGGCAACGACGCCACCAACAGCGGCTTGTTCATGTTCGTTGCCGACAAGGAAAAAACTCTGTCCGCCGGTACCTTGTATGTGGCCAAACTCGGCAGCGGCTTCTCCATCGACCCCGCCGCGCCGGCCACCCGGCTCAGTTGGATCAAGCTGGGCCATGCAAGCAGCGACGAGATTGAAAAACTGGCAAATACCGTGAAACCCACAGACATCATGACGGTGCATAAAACTGACCCGGGTGATGCCAGTTTCACCAAGATTTTTTACAACGGCAATGTCAACTGGATCAAGGTCAAGCCCGGCATGGAAAAGGCGGCTGCTTTCCTGGAAACCCAGCGCTACGCCTACCTCATGGGTGGCAGCATGGGCTTCTCCAAGATGGAAGGCACCACCCTCAACATCAAGGACAAAGTGGCCTATTCGGCACTGCAAAACATGCAGGACTCAATGGTCAAAACCGGCAAAGGCTGGGACGCGGCCAGCGGCATTGGGTTGGACAAAGCCTTGATCGCCGGTGGCGTCATGGCCCACAGCCTGACTGGCGGCCAGTTGGACCAGAGCGGTGCGGCCATCAAGAGCGAATGGGTGCCAGCGCTAACCCGTGCCTTGTTCGTGGGTGAAGACATTGCGCCGGATGCGTTGGGCAACCTGGCCAACCCCGACAAAGTGTCCAACCCCGATAACCTGAAATTCTCCGAGAAACTGCGCACATTGTTTATCGGTGAAGACAGCAGCACCCACGTCAACAACTTCGTGTGGGCCTACAACGTCGACACCAAGCACCTCAGTCGCCTGATGTCGATGCCCTCCGGCGCTGAAGCTACTGGCCTGGGCGTGGTGGATGATCTGAACGGTTGGACCTACATCACCACCAATTTCCAGCACCCCGGTGACTGGTTGCCCAAGTTGCATGGCAAGGTGCAGGCCACGCTGGACCCCCTGGTGCGCGCCAACTACAAAGACCGCTTTGGTGCCGCCGTGGGTTACCTCACTGCCGACCCCATGGGTATCAAGCTGGGCTGATCAGGGCCCGTGCGCTGGCTACTTGAGCATGTCGGCCGGGTGCATCTGCCCGGCCTTTTCGTCCATATAACCTTTGCCGTCTTTCACGCCTTTTTTGCCTGAAATCTGCCACGCGGTGCGCTGATGGGTCAGACGGGCCAGGAATTCCAGCTCCTCGTCGGTGTGGTTGATGGCCTTGGCAGGTGTAAGTGAGCGGCCCTCTTTTGGGTTGACCTCCCCCCAGAAAGCCTGGTGATAGTCGGAGCGGCTCACCGTGCTGTCCGCGCCAGATGCGATGTCGACCGTGCCATAGCAGTTGCAGAAATAGCTGCGACCACCCTGGTCGGCAAAGATTTCGGTGTACACGCCGGTGCCGCGAATGCCCGCGGTCATGGTGGGTGTGATGATTTGCCGGCTGGTCCCTTTGCCCCAGACGCTGACTACGGCACCAGTCAGCAGGCGCAGCAGACTGACGGCGTTCAGGGTGGCACCACGCTCCACGGTCATCATGGAGTTCTGGCGCACATGAAATGCGGAACTGCCAATCACAAAGATCAGGCTGGAGCCGGGCCCGGTGGCAATCTGGTCACCCGTTTGCACCGACTGCCGCGGAGTCAGACGCTGGCCGTTGACCGTGGCGTCGCCCATCAGCTCCACAACGTTGCCACGGGACTGCGCTTGGGCGCCCCCCAGACTGCCCGCGGCCGTCCATGCCGCAGCCGCTTGCAAGAAACTGCGACGCTGAAACCACAACAGTTCTTTTTCAGACCGGCCTTGCAATAGGTGCTGGGTCATGGCGTTTCTCCTGGGGTGGTGTCGAAATTGTCGACAAACGTGAAGTAGATAGAGGTAAAAAACATGGCCGCCATCAGCATGGCAGCCGGGTACAGGGCTGCACCCATCACTTCGGCACTGCCCGTCAGGGCGGCAATGATGGAGATGACAAGGCCCATCAACAAAAACACGCCCATCCATGCCATGCTGTACAGCGTGAATGCCCAGAAATTGCGCAAGCAGGCGACCATGCTGAAAAACAGGCTTTTAACCGGGGGCAACCCATGCCAATGCACCAACGCCGGTGCATGCCAGAACATCAGGGACAGTGGCACATACAAGCCCATGGCGACCAGCATGGCCGTCTGAAAATCGCCTTCCTGCAGCAATTCCGCGGTCATGTTTCCGCCAATCAGGTAGAGCTTTGCGAATTTGCCGCCATCTATCAAAGCCGAGCACCCAAGCACCAGTAGAAAGCCCAGTGCATACAGACCGCCCAGCGCCAGCATGGCACGCAATTGCTGGCGCCCTTCGCGAAAGGCGCTGATCAGGATGGAGGGCATGGGAAAGTTGCCTTTGCTGGCCTCCGCAGTGGCGGCCATCAGGCCTAACGTGGCGCCCGGCAACAGCACCAACGCCAGCACGTTGCCCAGCAAGGGCACCATGCTGAGAATCGACATCACGGCCAGGAACAGAAAAAACAGGCCCGCCAATGCAAGGGGCTGACGAAAAAAGGTTTTCATCCCCAGCTTGACCCATTGGATGCCCCTGCTGGCTGGGACGATGTTCAGTTTCATGCGGTGGTGTCAGTGGTGTTAAGTGTCAAAGGGAACAGGATACGCTGGCGCAGCACCCGCTCAAAGTGGCCAGGGTCATGGGCCTGGAGCATGGAGGCTTCCCGCGGCAGGTAGAAATCCCACAACCGCGAAATCCAGAACCGCAACGCGCCCGCGCGCGCCATGGCGGGCAACAGCGTGCGCTCTTGCGCCCGCAGCGGGCGGACCGCTTCATAGGCTGCGAGGAGTGCCTGGGTGCGCTCGGTATCCATGGCGCCGGTTGCCAGGTCGATACACCAGTCATTGAGGCACACCGCAATGTCAAACAGCCAAGTGTCCACACCCGCAAAATAGAAATCGAAAAAGCCGGTCAGGGCAGGGCTGCCTTGTCCCTCCCCGGGGGCTTCAAACATCACGTTGTCGCGGAACAGGTCGCCGTGGATGGGGCCGCGTGGCAAGGCCGTGCACGCAGACAGTGTTGCGACGTGGTTCTGGAAGGCCAGCTCGCTTTGCAGCAGGGCTGCCTGGTCGGGTTGCAGATAGGGCAGTATCACCGGCACGGTTTCGTTCCACCAGGAAAGCCCGCGCAAATTGGGCTGGCTCATGGTGAATTCCAGCCCGGCCAGGTGCAGACGGGCCAGCATTTCGCCTACCAGCGCGCAATGCACCGCGGTAGGAGCCAGTTCACTCTTGCCTTTGAGTCGGTTCACCACGGCCGCCGGCTTGCCGTTCAACGTGTGCAGCACATCACCATCCCGGTTGGCGGCCGGGTCGGGCACGGGAATGCCGTGGTGGGCCAGGTGCTTCATCAGCCGCAGGTAAAACGGCAACTGCTCGGCCGTCAGGCGCTCAAACAGGGTCAGCACATACGGCGCCTGGTCGGTGGTGACGAAGTAGTTGGTGTTTTCGATGCCTCCGGAGCACCCTGCCATGGATTGGAGGGTTCCCAGATGGAGGCTTTGCAAGAAACTGTTGGCCTCCTCGAAGGAGACCTCTGTGTAAACCGCCATGAATCAACGCGCCCGAAAGTCAGAATGTTGTCGCCGATTGTAGAGGTGGCCGGTCGGGCACAGGAGGCAGGCAAAATGCAGCCATGACTGACAAGAAAACACTGCTGCTGGTGGATGGCTCCAGCTACCTCTACCGCGCCTTCCATGCCATGCCCGACCTGCGCGCCGTGCCCGGCGACCCCGCGAGCAGCCCCACAGGGGCCATTCGCGGCATGATCAACATGATGCAAAGCCTGCGCAAAGAGGTGCGGGCCGACTACGCCGCCTGCGTGTTTGATGCCAAGGGCCCCACCTTTCGCAATGCGTGGTACCCCGAATACAAGGCGCACCGCTCTCCCATGCCGGATGACCTGCGTGCGCAGATTGAGCCCATCCATGAAGTAGTGGCCCTGATGGGCTGGAAGGTGCTGGCCGTGCCCGGCGTGGAGGCCGACGACGTGATCGGTACCCTGGCCGAGATGGCGTCCCGCCAGGGCATTGAAGTGATTGTGAGCAGCGGCGACAAAGACCTGGCCCAGTTGGTGGACCAGCACATCACCATCATCGACACCATGAACGGCCGGCGCCGCGATGTGGCGGGTGTGACGGCGGAGTTTGGCGTGCCGCCCACATTGATGGTGGACTTTCAGACACTGGTGGGTGATGTCATTGACAACGTGCCCGGCGTGCAGAAGGTGGGCCCCAAGACCGCTGCCAAGTGGCTGCAGGAATATGGATCGCTGGACGCGCTGGTGGCGCGCGCCGACGAGATCAAAGGCGTAGCCGGTGAAAACCTGCGCAAGGCCCTGGACTGGCTACCCCTGGGGCGCCGCCTGCTGACAGTCAAGACAGATTGCGATCTGGTCGACTACGTGGATGGCCTGCCTGCTATGGATTCGATAGCTATCGGCGCAATGGATACGGGGGCTCTCAAGGTTTTTTATGAGAAATATGGATTCAAGGGGCTAGCCCGCGCCATGGAAACCAACGGTGGCGCGACCGGTGCAGGCGCAGACGCCGACGCTGCCCCGCGCAAAGCAGCCGTTGCGGCCCCTCAATCTGCCCGTGCCAACGCCAACGAACCGGGCCTGTTTGATGAGCCTGGTTCCGCGAGTACGCAGGTCAGCAATCTGGCCTACGACACGGTGCTCGACTGGACTCTGTTCGAGACCTGGCTTGCGCGCCTTGAATCGGCTGAACTGGTGGCGCTGGATACCGAAACCAACTCGCTGGACGAAATGCGCGCCGAAATCGTGGGCATCAGTTTCAGCGTCAAACCCGGCGAAGCGGCCTATATTCCGCTGGCCCACAACTACCCGGGTGCACCCGCCCAGTTGCCGCGCGACGAGGTGCTGGCGCGCCTCACGCCCTGGCTGGAAGATGCCACCAGGCACAAGCTTGGCCAGAACATCAAATACGACCGCCACGTGTTTGCCAATCACGGCATCGAAGTGCAGGGCTACGTACACGACACCATGCTGCAAAGCTATGTGCTCGAAGTGCACAAGCCCCACGGCCTGTCCAGTCTGGCCGAGCGCCATGTCGGGCGCACGGGTATCAGCTTTGAAGACCTGTGCGGCAAGGGTGTGAACCAGCTGACGTTCAACCAGGTCGACGTGGCCAAGGCCGCTGAATATTCGTGCGAAGACTCGGACATGACGCTGGACGTGCACCTGGCCCTGTGGCCGCGCCTGCAGCTTGATGCCAAACTGCGCGCCGTGTACGAACTGGAGATTGCCAGCAGCGAAGCGCTGTACCGCATCGAGCGCAACGGCGTGCTGATTGATGCGCCCACCCTCGCCGCACAAAGCCATGAGCTGGGCCTGCGCATTCTGCAGCTGGAAACCGGAGCGCATGAGCTGGCCGGGCAGGTTTTCAACCTGAGTTCTCCGAAGCAGATTGGTGAAATATTCTTCACCAAACTCGGCCTGCCCGTCGTCAAGAAAACCGCCACCGGCGCGCCCAGCACCGACGAAGAAGTGCTGGAGAAACTGGCCGAAGATTTCCCGTTGCCCGCCAAGATTCTGGAGCACCGCGGGTTGGCCAAACTCAAGGGCACGTACACCGACAAGCTGGCCCAGCTGGCCAACCCGCGCACCGGCCGCGTGCACACGCATTACGCGCAGGCCGTGGCCGTGACCGGTCGCCTGAGCAGCAACGATCCCAACCTGCAGAACATCCCTATCCGTACGCCGGAGGGGCGGCGTGTGCGCGAAGCCTTTGTGGCGCCCGCAGGCAGCCTGATTGCCAGCGCTGATTACAGCCAGATCGAGTTGCGCATCATGGCGCACATCAGTGGCGATGAAGCCCTATTGCATGCGTTCAGAGAGGGGCTGGACGTGCACCGCGCCACCGCCGCCGAAGTGTTTGGTGTGCCCGTGGACCAGGTGCTGCCCGAACAGCGCCGTTACGCCAAGGTGATCAACTTTGGTCTGATCTACGGCATGAGCGCCTATGGTCTGGCACGCAATCTGGGTATCGACAATACGGCTGCCAAGAACTACATCACCCGCTACTTTGACCGCTACCCTGGCGTCAAACAGTACATGGATGAAACCCGCCTCAGTGCCAAGAGCAAGGGCTATGTGGAAACCGTGATGGGCCGCAGACTCTACCTGCCCGAGATCAATTCGCCCAACGGCCCACGCCGCGCGGGTGCTGAGCGCGCGGCCATCAACGCGCCCATGCAGGGAACGGCGGCAGACCTGATCAAGCTCAGCATGGTCAAGGTGCAAGAGGTGCTGGACACTGAGAAAAAGGGCACCAAGATGATCATGCAGGTCCACGATGAGTTGGTGTTTGAAGTGCCCGAGGCCGAGGTGGAATGGGTCAAAACCGAGATCCCGCGGCTGATGGCCGGTGTGGCCGATTTGAAAGTGCCTTTGCTGGCCGAGATCGGACTTGGACCGAATTGGGACAAGGCACACTGAAACACAGCAATGTGAGGCGGGCTATGGGTGCCTTGCTCCGCCGATATTTTTGAAAATAGGATCGTTGGCATACGCAATGATCAAAAGAAGCCGATATAACGCCATGAACCTGAAAAACCTAAAAATTGCCGCCAAGCTGTGGGTATTCATTACCCTGGTCATCGTGTCCATTTGCGCGGTCGCCGTGGTGGGGCTGATACGCACCACAGCCATTCTGGCCGAGGGGGATGCAGCCCAAGCGACAGCGCTCGGCTTGGTGCAGGTCACCACGGAGTTGAATGGGCTGACCGAGAACAATGCGACCCGCAACCAGGCCATCATCCTGAGCGATGGGCCGGCGATTTCAACAGCCTTCAAGGATGTGATTACCGCGACCGCTAATCAGGTGTCAGAATTGCAAAAAAAAATGGAGGCGATGCCGCTGACGGACGCCGACCGGTCGCAGTTGCAGAAAATTGCGGACCTGCGCAAGGCGACTCTGGCTGCGCGAGAAAAAGTGCGTCAACTCAAAGTCGAAGGCCGGACCGAGGAAGCCCTTCAGCTCATGAATGCCCAGTACCTGCCCGCCGCGGCGGCTTTTGCCGGCAGCCAGAAGGAACTGACGGCCTTGCAGCGCAAGCGTGTCCAGGAAGTTGAGGCGGACATACAGGCACGCCGCCAGGCCAATAATTTCGGCATCCTGGTGGCGCTGGCGGTTATTGTGGTGGTCGTCTTCGCAGGCACAGCTTGGCTGGTGCGCTCCATCCGAGAACCACTGGAGCAGGCTAATGAGGCGGCAGACCGCATTGCCCGTGGTGACTTGAGTTCCGTGATCGCCACCCGGCGCACCGACGAATTTGGGCAACTGCTGCATTCCCTGGGCGCGATGACCCAAAGCTTGGCCGGTGTGGTCTCGAATGTGCGCCAAGGCTCCGAAGGGGTGGCCACCGCCAGTTCGGAAATCGCCCAGGGCAACCATGACCTTTCAGCCCGCACCGAACAACAGGCCAGCGCCCTGGAGGAAACCGCTGCTTCCATGGAGGAGTTGAGCACCACGGTCAAGCAAAACGCCGACTCGTCCCGCCAGGCCAATCAGCTGGCCCTGAGCGCCAGTTCCGTAGCCGTCAAGGGCGGTGAGGTGGTCGGTCAGGTGGTGGAGACCATGAAGGGGATCAACGAATCCTCGCGCAAGATTTCCGACATCATCGGAGTGATTGACGGCATTGCCTTTCAGACCAATATTCTGGCCTTGAACGCAGCCGTCGAGGCGGCCCGTGCCGGCGAACAGGGAAGAGGCTTTGCCGTGGTGGCTTCGGAAGTGCGCTCTCTGGCGGGGCGCTCAGCCGAGGCAGCCAAGGAAATCAAAAATCTGATCAACGACAGCGTGGATCGCGTGGAACACGGCACCACCCTGGTGGATCAGGCCGGAATCACCATGGCCGAGGTGGTGAGCAGTATTCGGCGAGTCACGGACATCATGGGCGAGATCAGTGCGGCCAGCAACGAGCAGGCCCTGGGCGTGGCCCAGGTGGGTGAAGCGGTGATGCAGATGGACCAGGCGACGCAGCAGAATGCGGCGCTGGTGGAAGAGATGGCGGCGGCTGCCTCCAGCCTCAAGAGCCAGGCGCAGGATCTGGTGCAGACGGTGGCCGTATTCAAGTTGGGTGCAGACGGTCAGCGGTAGAAAGACGCTTGTTGCTGCAGGGATCTCCATTCTCGCCAAGGATAGCGCGATATAGCGAGCCAACCGAATAAGCAAGGCCAGCATTTTCAGGCGCCATTTGACCTATTCGTGCGGCGCCGCACCGACAAAACGCGCCCAAGATGCGACATTGGCTCCGTATCCACATTTCCGAACGGGGAACAAAATGCTTACTTCTATCGAGTCGCTCAGCCTGTCCAATCCGGGTCTTTTGAAGGCATTCAATGACGTTTTTCTGCCGGCCGATTTGGCACCTTCGCCGCCCAGTACAAACCTCCGCCGATTTCCAGTGGGTGAGCTGGCGGACAGCGACCTCGATACGGATTGGGGCGTCCTGAATGCCATGCCTGAAGGTAAAAAAAACTGGATCTAGCCTTGCAGGATTTCGGAATTCTTCAGACTTGGAGTCCTCGCTGACGAAATCAGCGGGCTGGCAGATCCAGCGTCACACACGTTCCTGCCCCCAGTGCACTGCGCACCGTGACGCTACCGTCGTGCAACTCGGCGATGCGTTTCACAATAGCCAGGCCCAGGCCTTTTCCGCCTTCGCTGCTGGCCGGGGCAACGCTGGCGCGGCTTTGGTACAGGCGGTCAAAGAGGTGGGGCAAGTCTGCTTCTGCAATACCAGGGCCTGTGTCGGTCACCGAGACCTGAACCCACTCGTCAGCGTCAGTCCCTGACTTGGGCCTGCGCGTGGCTGAAAGCGTGATGCACCCGTCAGAGGGCGTGAACTTCAGCGCGTTGTCCATCAGGTTAGCCAGTGCGCGCTCCAGTAGTTCAATGTCGACGGAGGCATAAAGCGGAGCCACGGTGTCCCCAATGCCTGGCAGTTCACAGTGCAGCTCAACGCCTTTTTGCGCGGCGCGCTCGCCAAAGCGCAGAGCAATGTCGTCCACCATCTGGCCCAGTTCCAGCACCTCACAATGCAGTTCGAATGCGGGCTCGTCCAGTTGCGCCAGGTCTCCCATGGAGCGCACCAGTTGCGCGGCATTGCGGGTATTGCGCAGCGCCATTTCCACCAGGCGGCCGTCTTCGGTGCGGTCGATGGGAGTGGCTTCGTTGGCCCAGCGTTGCTCCAGGGTTTCCAGGCACGCCACCGTGGCGGTCAGCGGTGAGCGCAGGTCGTGTGAGAGGTTGCTGACGCCTTCGCGGCGAAACTGGTCCAGCTGGCGCAGCGCCTGCCATTGCGCGCGCAGCGTGGCCAGCATGGTGTGAAAGCCTTCGCGCAACTGGTCAAATTCGTCGCGTTTTTCAGCGCGCTTGCGCGGTAGTGCAAGGGCTGGATCGTCGCTCGAAAAGAGGGGGCTCGGGTCCTCAAGGCTGGCGGAACTCAGGCCGTCGCGGGTGGCCCGCGCGACTTCGTTGCTGATGCGCCGCAAGGGGCGAATCACCGCCGCAATAATCCACGCGGCCAACAGCGTGGTTAGCGCCACCACGGCGGCCACAGCGCCCAGCGCCGGACCGGCGAAGGCCGAGCGAAACACGGCAAGACGCCCGGCGGGTGCCGGCTCCTTATGGGTGACCAGGTAGAGGTAGCCTGCTACAGATTCGGTTTTGCGAATGACGGAGCGGCTCAATGCGCGCGCGGCAATGACGGCATTGGCGTCCATGCGTTCCGGGTCGTCACCCATGACATAGGGCATGCGGGTATCCGATGTGTTCCCCAATGCCGCAGCCCTGACGGGAGCCAGTGCGACCTTGAACCCACCGGAAAGTTTGGCACTGCCGGTGCTGGACAGCACCGTGCCGTTGGCATCCAGCAGATAGAGCTGCGTGTCGGCTTCAAAGAGCAGCAGGTTGCGCAGCAAGGTGTTGACATCGTCGGGAAAGCGGTCCTGCATGTCGAGCAGGTTGTCGTAGGTCGCAACCACGCGGCTCAGGAACACATTGGCCCGCTCAAACGTTGTTTCCCGCTCAAAGCGGTCAAACGCCAATGCCACCATGCCAATCACGCCAAGAGCGGTGAGTAACCCCGTGACAAGAATCGTCAGTGCAATTTTGAAGCGTACGGTCACGGTTGCGCCATCACAAAGGGGCTTCACGCATTTTGTAGCCCGCTCCCCGCACGGTCAGTATGAGTTCGGGGCGCAGCGGGTCGTGCTCCAGCTTGGCGCGCAAGCGGTTGATGTGCGTCGTTACCGTGTGTTCGTAGCCGTCATGGCTGTAACCCCATACCGCCGTGAGCAACTGGCTGCGAGAAAACACATGGCCCGGATGCTGCGCAAAGTGCAGCAGCAAGTCAAATTCAAGCGCGGTGAAGTCAAGCGCGGTGCCTTGCATGCGCACCTGGCGTTTGGTTGGCAAAATTTCCAGCGCGCCGTTGCGCAGGGTTGCGGGTTGGGCGTGGGCCGTTGCCTGGGCGGCCTGTAACAACTCGGCGCGGCGCAGCAGCGCCTTGACCCGCGCCAGCAGCTCGGCCATGGAAAAGGGTTTGGTGAGGTAGTCGTCCGCCCCCAACTCCAGGCCCAGCACGCGGTCCAGCTCGGTGGACTTGGCGGTCAACATCAGGATGGGCGCATTGCGGCCCTTGGCGCGCAGGGTCTTGCAGACCTCCAGACCGTCCATGCCGGGCATCATCCGATCAAGAATCAACGCGTCGAAAACCTGCTCGGTCTGGCTGGCCAGAGCCGCCAGCCCATCCGCCACCGCAGTGACCTGGTAGCCCGCATTGCGCAGGTTGAGCACGATCATGTCGCGGATGTCGTCCTGGTCTTCTGCAACGAGTAAGTGATAAGCCATGCGGAATTGTCGGGCAAGCGCGCGGCTTCTTACGCAAATGTTATCGGAATGTGATGTTTGGTGAGCTTGGTGCGATGCATGCCAACCAAACTTCAATCCAACGCAACCCGCTGCTTTGGAGACCCTGCCATGATCACTGCCATCCCTTCTGCTTCAAGTTCCTCTTGCCAGCCTGGCGCTGTTCCGGGCTTGCCCGGGTTGACCTTGACTGTGTTGTGGGACGACTTGCTGCCCCACCGCGACTACCTGATTCGCTTTGCCAAACGCAAACTACACGATCCCGCACTGGCCGAAGACCTGGATCATGACGTCTTTGAAGCGGTTGCTACCGGGCGGGCCAGTTTTGGTGGCCGCTCGGCGCTGCGTTCATGGCTGACGGCGGTGCTCAAAAATAAAATTGTGGACCTGGTGCGCCAGAGATCAGGCACCGAAAGCCTGGACGGCGCGGAGTGCGTGGACGGTAAAGAATGCCCCGCCTTTTCAATCGCATGCTCGCAGCCAAGGCCTGACGAAGTCCTGCAGCAGCGCGAGACGGTTCGCCACGTACTTGCCGGTATCGCGAAACTGCCCAAAAGCCTGCGTGATGCCATCGAGCTGCGCGTATTGCAGGACCAGACTGCGCAAGAGGTTTGCGAAGCGCTGGCAATAACGGAAAATAACCTGTTCCAGCGCATGTTTCGTGCCCGCCAGACGCTGGCCGCGAACCTGTCCATGGTTTTGCATTGAACGGAGTACCAGACTCATGAAACGCCGACACCTGCTGACCTCCCTGTTGCCCCTTGCGTTGGGCCGCGTTGCCTACGGGCTGACTTTGAGCGACGCGCAATGGCGCGCCAAGCTGCCTCCGCTGGCCTTCCACGTCATGCGGGAGCAGGGTACCGAACGGGCGTTTTCCAGCCCCTTGAATAGCGAGAAGCGGGTGGGCACCTACCGCTGCGCAGGCTGCCAGTTGGCGCTGTTCACGTCGGCGATGAAATACGACAGTGGCACGGGCTGGCCCAGCTTCCATTCTTCACTGCCCGGCGTGCTGGACACGCGTATCGACTTCAAGGCGGTTTACCCGCGCACCGAGTACCACTGCCTGCATTGCGGTGGCCACCAGGGGCACGTTTTCAACGACGGCCCGCCGCCCAGCGGGAAGCGGTATTGCAACAACGGAGTGGCGCTGGAGTTTGTTGCAACCTGAGCAGGCGGTTGGGTGCAGTCAGTCAGGGTACGTGTTTCCCCTTGGAAATAACCCCAGAATGCGTCCATCTGCTGGAGGCTGCCTACACTCTCTTTTTTCATTTTCAGGAGACAGACGCATGCTTCACCGTGACCAGATGAATGAACTCGACTCACTGCTGCCTGGCAAGTCCAGCGCAAGCGGAGCGACCCGTCGCACCGCCCTCAAGGTGGCCCTGGGAGCGGGTTATGCCGCGGCGGCTGCACCCATCATGGCGCAAACTGCAATCAAGACGTCTGCGGATGGACTGACCACTGGCGAGGCAATTTATGACGTGGAAGGCTTTTCGGTGCCGTTCTACTATGCAGCGCCCGCAGGTAAGAAAAACCTGCCCGTGATTCTGGTGATTCAGGAAATCTTCGGCGTGCATGAGTACATTGCCGACACCTGCCGCCGCTTTGCCCAAGCGGGTTATCTGGCCATCGCGCCGGAACTGTATGCCCGCCAGGGCGACCCGAGCAAGTACGGCGAAATGGCCAAACTGATCGCCGAAGTGGTGTCCAAAGTACCCGATGCGCAAGTCATGGGTGACCTGGACGGTGCGGTCAAATGGGCCGGCGAAAATGGCGGCAACCTGAAAAAAGTGGGCATCACCGGCTTTTGCTGGGGTGGACGCATTACCTGGCTGTATGCCGAGCAAAGCAAAAACGTCAAGGCTGGAGTGGCCTGGTACGGTCGCCTGGTCGGCACACCTTCGGAGTTCAGTCCGAAAAACCCGATTGACATGGCGTCCAGCCTCAAGGCGCCGGTGCTGGGCCTTTACGGTGGTCAGGACGGTGGAATTCCTCTGACGACGATCAACCAGATGAAAGACGCATTGGCACAAGCGGGTGCCAAGGGCAATGCGGCCGCCAAGGCGTCACAATTTGTTGTTTATCCTGATGTCGGCCACGCGTTTCATGCGGATTACCGTGCCAGCTACCGCAAGGAAGCGGCGGCAGATGGATTCAAGCGTGCGCTGGAGTGGTTCAAGGCCAACGGGGTCGGTTAAGCTGTCCGGTCTTCTGGCAGAAACCGCTCTGAGGGGCGGTTTTCTTTTTGGTGATCATTTTGGGCGTTAGCCCCCGTGCAATATGCGTAGAACGCTATGATTTTAATAGCAATTATCATCGGAACCCTGGTTGCCGGCATTGGCAGCGTGTGGCTGGCGGCCGCCTTGAGTTTTGGTGTGCTGGCCCGTTACACCCAACACATGCTGAGCCTGGCAGCAGGTGCGCTCATGGCCACTGCGTTCATGCACCTGTTGCCCGAAGCCTTTGAAAGCCAGGCCAGCGCCCACGACTTGTTCATGACCTTGTTGCTGGGTCTGGTGTTTTTCTTTCTGCTGGACAAGGCGGAGTTGTGGCACCACGGTCACGAGCACCACCACCTGCCTGACCCCGGCGACGAAACCAATGTGCACAGCGGCCATGGACACGATCACGGACACAGTCACGCACCCCAGCCGGGAAGCTGGGCTGTGCTGACCGGTGACAGCGTGCATTGTTTTGGCGACGGCATTCTGATTGCCTCGGCCTTCATGGCCGACATGCGCCTGGGCGCCATTGCCGCACTGGCGGTACTGGCTCATGAGGTGCCGCACCACATGGGGGACCTGATGGTGCTGCGCACTGGCGCCAGTAACAAACGCATGGCGCTGGTCAAGGTGTCGCTAGCCGGTGCGGTAACGGCTCTGGGCGGGTTGGTGGGCTTCTGGCTGGTGGACCAGTTGCAAGACTACCTGCCGTATTTTCTGGTGGTGGCGTCCAGCAGTTTTGTCTATGTGGCGCTGGCCGATTTGATTCCCCAGTTGCAGACGCGTTTGACGCTGCGCCAGACTTTTGCGCAGATCACCTGGCTGGCGTTGGGGATCGGCATGGTTACTTTGCTGAGTGGCATCGCTCACGGGCATTGAAGGCTGGCGGCAAGCTGGCCCAATTCGTCCGCAGCGCGCATGACGGCATCCACCAAGGCACCGCGCAGAGGGTGGGGCGCTGCGACTTGCGGCAGCAGCAGGCTCACCTGAAACGCAATCGCCACGCGCAAGGGCCGCACCACCACATCAGGGCCGGACAACTCCAGAGCCGTCAGCGGGTTGACAATGGCCACGCCCAGGCCCTGACGCACCATTGCGCACACCGCCACGGCGCTTTCGGTGTCGAGGCACATGTTGCGGCTGACCTGCGCCTCGTTAAACATCTGGTCGATAGCGTGGCGGTAGGGGTCGCCTGCGGCGAGGCTGATGAAGCGTTCGCCTTCAAAATCTGTGGCGTTCAAAACGGCTTTGCTGCACAGGCGGTGGCCGCGGGGCAGCACCGCCACTTCATTGACTTGCAGGAGGGTGCGCAGCTCCACACCCGTGGGGGGCTGGGTGGCTTCGCTCAGGCCGAGATCAAAACGTTGCTCGCCCAGTGCCTGCTCCAGCCAGGGAGACTCCAGTGGGTGCACGCTCACCGCGGCCTCGGGCAGGACACGTGCCAAGTGCACCAGCGCGCGAGGTACCAGCGCATGCGCCAGTGCGGGCAGGCAGGCCAGGCGCAGGCGCCCGCGGGTTTGGGTGCGCAGCTCCTGGGCGCGCGCAGCAATGTGCTCCAGCCCGATGAACGAACGCTCCACCTCCTGCAACAGGGCCATCGCCCGCACCGTGGGGCGCAGGCGGCCACGCACGCGGTCAAACAGATCGAACCCCAGCAGCTGCTCCAGCCGTGCCAGTTCGCGGCTCAGCGTGGGCTGGCTGCTATTGGTGACCTCGGCCGCGCGGCTCAGGTTGCCGTGCAGCATGATGGCCCGAAACAGCGTGAGCTGGCGGTGGGTGATAGCCGGTGCGGGCAAGGGGGATGGCGCAGGTGCGTGCAGAGGGTTCACCTGATAACTATATCCAATATGAATGGATGTAATAAATAAATGGCATTGATTGAATGAATTGAAGTGGGCATGATGTAACCCATGAACCCATTTACTCCTTCTACATTGGCTGCTCTGGCCCAGCAATTTGGCACTCCTGTGTGGGTGTACGACGCCGCCACCATCACCCAACGCATTGCCAATTTGCGCGCGTTTGATGTGGTGCGTTTTGCCCAAAAAGCCAATTCCAACACCCACATCCTGCGGCTCATGAAGAGCCAGGGCGTGGTGGTGGATGCGGTGTCACTGGGCGAGATTGAGCGGGCGCTGGCCGCGGGCTACACCCCGGGCTGGCACACGATTGACGGCGTGGGTCATGCCGAAATCGTGTTCACTGCCGACCTGCTGGACCGTGCGACGCTGGCGCGTGTGGTGGAGCTGAACATTCCCGTCAACTGCGGCTCCATCGACATGCTGGATCAACTGGGCGCGGTTCAACCCGGCCACCCGGTGTGGCTGCGCATCAACCCCGGTTTTGGCCACGGTCACAGCAACAAGACCAATACCGGTGGCGAGCACAGCAAACACGGCATCTGGCACACCGATTTGCCTGAGGCCCTGGCCCGGGTCCGCGCCAATGGCCTGAACCTGATCGGCGTGCACATGCACATTGGTTCGGGTGTGGATTACAGTCATTTGCAAGAAGTCTGTGGTGCCATGGTGGCCCTGGTCGAAACCGTCAAGGCCCAGGGCATGAATTTGCAGGCCATTTCGGCGGGTGGTGGCTTGTCCATTGCCTACCAAGCGGGCGAGCCACCCATCGACACCGCGCATTATTTTGCGCTGTGGGACGCAGCCCGCCAGCAGGTCGCCCAATTGCTGGGCCACGCCGTGACGCTGGAGCTGGAGCCCGGGCGTTATCTGGTGGCCGAGTCCGGCGTGTTGGTGAGCGAAGTGCGCGCCACCAAGATGCAGGGCAGTAAACACTTTGTGCTGGTGGATGCCGGTTTTAGCGACTTGATGCGCCCGGCCATGTATGGCAGTTACCACGGCATGGAAATCATCCATACCGACGGCACCCCCGCCACAGGCGCGCTGCAGGAAACCGTGGTGGGTGGCCCGCTGTGCGAGTCGGGCGATGTGTTCACGCAAGGCGAGGGCGGCGTCGCGCTGACCCGGCCCCTGCCCATGGCGAAGGTGGGCGATTTACTGGTGTTGCATGACACGGGTGCCTACGGCGCGTCCATGTCATCGAACTACAACACCCGTCCGCTGATTCCTGAAGTGCTGGTGGATACCGCTGCAATGGGCGGCCAGGCTCGCCTGATTCGGCGCAAGCAGACGGTCGCGGAACTGCTGTCGCTGGAGCTGATTGATTGATTGATTGATTTTTGGGGGGCAGGAAAGCTGGGTGCGCGATTCTGTTCGTGTCCCCCGGCCGTTGGCCTCCTCCTTGACCTCACTGAATCGCGTACCCAGCCTTCCTGGCCGCTTTTGTAGTTACGCAATCAATCAAGAGCTGCGCTCCGCGCTAAGGGGCGTCTGCGCCGGGGCTGAGTGCTTGTGCGTTCACGGCAGGCCTCAGCCCTGCGCCACCGGCAGACCCGGCGTGTTGCACCATTCGCTCCAACTTCCGGCATAGAGCGCGGTGCGGCCCAGGCCGGCCACTTCCATGGCAATGATGTTGGGTACGGCGCTGACACCGCTGCCACAGTGGTGCACCACGGTGGCAGGGTCGCGGCTGCCCAGTAGCGCCAGAAACTCGGCTTTGAGTTGATCGGCGGGTTTGAATGTGCCCTCGGGCGTCATGTTCTGGGTGAACGGCCGATTCAGCGCGCCGGGAATGTGGCCCGCAACCGGGTCAATGGGTTCCACCTCGCCGCGAAAACGCGGTGCGCCACGGGCGTCGACCATCGTTTGGGCCTGTGGCCCCATACCGTTGTACAGGTTTTTTGCTATGGTTTCAGTAGCTGTCAGCGCAAGCAGCGCGGGGGCTAGCACGTAATTCGATGCTGAAGCGGGGGTTTCAGTGCCGCTGGCAACGGCGCCGCCCGCTGCTTGCCACGCCTGCAAGCCGCCGTCGAGCACGGCCACATTCTCATGGCCCGCCCATTTCAGCATCCACCACAGGCGCCCGCAATAGTTGGCTCCCTGGCGGTCATACACCACGGCCTGCATCGCGTTGTCAAACCCCACGGAGCCCAGCCAGGCGGCGAAGATTTCGCGCGATGGCAGGGGGTGGCGGCCACCGGAGGCGGCAGTGCCGTTCCGCGCTTTGCCCGTTGCGGGATCTTTGGGGGCACTGAGGGCCTTGTCCAGGTGCACGTAGACCGCTTGGGGAATGTGCGCCTCCTGGTACATGGCCTCGCCCGCCTCGGGCTTCATGAGGTCAAAGCTGCAATCAAACACCCTGCTTTTTTGTGGGCTCTCCAGTAGTGTCTTGAGTTCGGATGCAGATATCAGGGTGGTGTACATGGCTTCATGTCCTCCAGGGTGTGTCAGTGTTCTTCAGCGGGCGTATTGGGCAGGGCGCGGGAGCGCAGCACGGTTGCCAGAATGCCGCTGGCCACAATCACTGCAATGCCCGCCCAGCCGATGGGCGCAATATGGTCGCCAAACAGTACCAGACTGTAAAACGAAGCAAACACAATGCCTGCATATTGCATGCTGGCGACCACCAGTGTGGCGCCGTGGCGGTACGCGCGCGTCATGCACCATTGGCCCAGTGACGCCAGCACGCCAATGGGAATCACCCACGCGGCGGCTTGCCAGCTGACTGCAGACCAGGGCGTCAGGCCGGTAAACAGCGTGCCCACTGCGCCGACCACGGCGGTGCCGACCGAGAAGTAAAAAACCGTGCGCTCCTCGGGTTCACCCACTTTGCCCAGAGCCGTGACTTGCAGATAGGCCATGGCCGCTCCCATGCCTGAGAGCAGGCCAATCACCCCGGCAAAGAGCTGGTTCTGATCAATAGTGGGGCGAAGCGTCATCACCACTCCTGCAAAGCCCAGTAGCACGGTGCCCAGGAGTGACCCCTGCTTCTGCGGGGCGCCGTAGAGCAGGGCGCCGCCCACAATGAACGCGGCCACCCAGACACCGCTCATGTAGTTCAGCGTCATGGCGGTGGCGAGTGGCAGGTGGGCAATCGCGTAAAACCAGGAACTCAGCGAGAGCACGCCGATGGTGCTGCGCCAAAGATGCATCATGGGTACGGGGGTGCGCAGGGTGGCACCGCGCGCCCGCACGACCAGCGCCATGAACACGATACTGACCAGGCCGCGGTAAAAGACCAGTTCCAGCGTGCCAAAGCTCGCTGAGGCCACCTTGATTCCTACTGCCATGGTGGCAAACAGGAACGAGGCCAGAACCATCCAGAGGGCTTGCACTAAACCGGGCCCACCTGGTTTACTTGGCCTAACTGACGGCGGTACCACGCGTGGAAGTGCTGCATGCCATCTTCCATGGGGCTCTGGTAGGGGCCCACTTCGTTGTCGCCACGAGCGAACAGCGCGCGACGACCGGCATCCATACGCTCACCGATTTCATCGTCTTCGATGCAGGTTTCCATATAGGCGGCCTGCTGGGCTTCGACAAATTCGCGCTCGAACGCCACGATTTCTTCGGGGTAATAGAACTCCACCATGTTCATGGTTTTGTTCGGCCCCATGGGGTGCAGCGTGGAGACGGTGAGCACATGCGGATACCACTCCACCATGATGTGCGGGTAGTAGGTGAGCCAGATGGCGCCCTGTTGGGGCGCGACCCCGTTGCGGTAGGCCAGCAAAGCCTTTTGCCAGCGCTCGTAGACCGGGGACCCACCCGCCGGGTTGGCCTTGCCCAGGCCTTTTGCCACGCCCACGGTCTGTACCGAGTAGTTGTCCTTGAATTCCCAGCGCAGGTCGTCGCAGGTGACAAATTGGCCCAGTCCGGGGTGGAAGGGGCCTACGTGGTAGTCCTCCAGGTACACCTCGATAAAGGTTTTCCAGTTGTAGTTGCACTCGTGCATTTCGACCTTGTCGAGCACATAGCCTTCAAAGTCGAGTGCTGCACGCGGGCCCATGCCGGCAAGATCGGCGGCCACGTTGCGACCATGGGCCTCAAACAGCAAGCCGTTCCACTCTTGCAGCGGATAGTTGTTCAGGTTCAGGCACGGGTCCTGCGAAAAATGCGGTGCACCAATCAGGGTGCCGGCCTTTTGCACGCCGTTGCCCGTCTGGTTGGAGCTGTAAGTCCAGCGGTGCAGGGGGCAAACGATATTGCCAGCGGAATTGCCGGATGCGCCTTGCGCGCCTGTGAGCGACCCGCGCCCCTTCAGCATGACCGCCTGGCGGTGGCGGCATACATTGGAAACGAGTTCTACCCCTGCGGCATTGCGCACAAGAGCACGGCCCTCCAGTTCCTGCGGCAATGCGTAATAGTCCCCGATGTTGGGAACACTCAGAGCATGTCCCACATAGCGGGGCCCCTGCTGAAAGATGCTTTGCATCTCGCGCTGGTACAGCGCTTCATCAAAATAACTTGAAACGGGTAGCTGGGAGCTGCTGGAAAGGACTGCGGCAGGAATCCGCAGGGATGCCAGGTTAGCTGGCTCTTTACGCAATGGCTGTGAACTATTTTTTTTGCACAAGTTTTGCACAACTCGGTCCTTCTAAGAAGCAAAAGCCCCTCCATGGAGGGGCTTGGGAGACAGCTACCTTGAGAGCTGCCAGAAGCTGCGATTGTAATGCCTTCCGGTTTTTGGTCGTTCACACAGGCGCAAGGGCGGTGCGCTCCGCCCGGAAGGCCATCTCCCAATAGAAAGCCTAAAATCAGCAGGTACCACTTTTATGTCTGTTCCCATGCCCAAGGCCCGCGCCGCTTCCTCATCCGCTTCCCCCGGGTCTCCCGCCGAGGCACTGCCTGCCAGCTATGAGGCCGCCATGCAGGAGCTCGAACAGCTGGTTTCCCGCCTGGATTCGGGCGAGATGCCGCTGGAGCAACTGCTCTCGGGGTACCAGCGCGGTGCACAGCTGCTGCAGTTTTGCCGCGACAAACTGCAGGCTGTGGAAGACCAGATCAAAGTGCTGGACGGCGGAACCCTGAAAGCGTGGAAGGCCCAATGACCCCTGTTTTTGATTTGGAGGGCTGGAGCCGCATACGGCTCACGCAGGTGGAGCAGGCCCTGGACCGCTGGGTAACAGCGGACGCACCCTATGGGCTGGACCATGGAGCTCCCCAAGAATTGGTTGAAGCCATGCGATACGCGGTGCTGGACGGCGGCAAGCGCCTGCGTCCCCTGCTGGTACTGGCGGCGCATGAGGCGGTGAGCAGCAGCGCACCCGACGCGGCATCCGCTGAAGCGGCCATCCGGGCAGCGTGTGCTGTGGAACTCATCCACGCCTATTCACTGGTGCACGACGACATGCCCTGCATGGACAACGACGTCCTGCGCCGTGGCAAGCCCACGGTGCACGTGCAATTTGGCGAAGCCAGCGCCTTGCTGGCCGGAGACGCCCTGCAGGCGCTGGCCTTTGAATTGCTGACGCCGCTGGACGGCTCGGTGCCCGCAGTGACGCAGGCGCGCCTGTGTGCCTTGCTGGCGCGTGCCGCAGGCAGTGCCGGCATGGCCGGAGGGCAGGCGATTGATCTGGCCAGCGTGGGCCAGCCGCTGACGGAGCGGCAGTTGCGCGAAATGCATGAACTCAAGACCGGCGCCTTGTTGCAGGGCAGCGTGGTGATGGGTGCCCATTGTGGTGCGCCCGACGCGCAGGCCCTGTCGGCTCTGGAATCCTATGGGGCGGCCATCGGGTTGGCGTTTCAGGTGGTGGACGATATTCTGGACGTAACCGCCGACTCCGCTACGCTGGGCAAGACGGCGGGAAAAGATGCCCATAACGACAAACCCACCTATGTGTCTCTGTTGGGGCTGGAGGCCAGCCAGCACTATGCGCAGCAGTTGCTGACGAAGGCCCTGGCAGCGCTGGACTCCAGTGGGCTCGCCCAGACCCAAGCCTTGCGCGCATTGGCAGACATGGTGGTCAACCGGACCTGCTGATTGGGCTGACCTGTTTGTATGGAAAGAACCGCTAGCCACCTATTTTTATGCGTAAGCAGCTCCTAAAACAATAGCATATGTCGAAAAATCTGTATCCCTTGCTGCACACCATCAACGACCCGACAGACCTGCGCAAGGTGCCGCGGGCGCAGTTGCGCGAACTCACGGACGAGCTGCGCGCCTACCTGCTGGACAGTGTTGCTAAAACCGGCGGCCACCTGAGTTCCAATCTGGGAACCGTTGAGCTGACCGTTGCGTTGCACTACGTCTACAACACCCCGCAGGACCGTCTGGTTTGGGATGTGGGTCACCAGACTTACCCGCACAAAATCCTGACCGGGCGGCGTGACCGCATGTCCACCCTGCGCCAGTTGGGGGGCTTGAGTGGTTTCCCGCAGCGCGAGGAAAGCGAGTACGACAGCTTTGGTACCGCACACTCCAGCACATCCATTTCGGCCGCGCTGGGCATGGCGGTGGCGGCGCGCATCCAGGGTGAAGACCGGCATGCCGTGGCCATTATTGGGGATGGCGCACTGACCGCAGGCATGGCCTTTGAAGCGCTCAACAACGCTGGTGTGGCGGATTGCAATCTGCTGGTGATCCTGAACGACAACGACATGAGCATCAGCCCGCCGGTGGGGGCACTGAATCGCTACCTGGCCCAATTGATGAGCGGAAAATTTTATGCGGCGGCCAAGAACGCGGGCAAGACGGTGCTCAAAGGTGCACCACCCTTGTTTGAGCTGGCCAAGCGGTTCGAGGAGCACGCCAAAGGCATGGTGGTGCCCGCCACGCTGTTCGAAAAGTTCGGTTTCAACTACATCGGCCCGATTGATGGGCACGACCTGGACTCGCTCATTCCCACGCTGGAGAACATCAAGCTGCTCAAAGGTCCGCAGTTCCTGCATGTGGTGACCAAAAAGGGCCAGGGCTACAAGCTGGCTGAGGCCGATCCGGTGGCCTACCACGGCCCTGGCAAGTTCGATCCCGCGGTGGGTCTGCAAAAGTCTGTAGTGGCTCCCAAGACGACCTTCACCCAGGTTTTTGGTCAGTGGCTGTGCGATATGGCTGCGCACGATCCGCGGCTGGTTGGCATTACACCGGCCATGCGCGAAGGCTCTGGCATGGTGGAGTTTGAAAGGCGCTTTCCGGCGCGTTACTTTGACGTCGGCATCGCGGAGCAGCATGCCGTCACCTTTGCCGGTGGCTTGGCCACTGAAGGTCTGAAGCCGGTGGTGGCGATCTACTCCACGTTTCTGCAGCGCGCCTATGACCAGCTCATTCACGACGTCGCCATCCAGAATCTGCCGGTGGTGTTTGCGCTGGACCGTGCAGGACTGGTGGGTGCCGATGGCGCTACCCACGCCGGAGCCTATGACATCGCATACCTGCGGTGCATTCCCAACATGAGCGTGGCCTGCCCGTCGGACGAAAACGAATGCCGCCAGTTGCTGAGTACCGCGTTTGCGCAAAACCATCCGGTCGCAGTACGCTATCCGCGTGGTGCCGGCGCTGGCGTGGCGGTGCAGGCCTCTCTGGAGGGTTTGCCCTTCGGCAAGGGCGAAATTCGTCGCCAGGGCAGTGGTATTGCCATACTGGCCTTTGGTACCTTGCTGCACCCTGCGCTGGAGGCGGCACAAGCCTTGGGTGCGACGGTCGTCAACATGCGCTGGGCCAAGCCGCTCGACACCGCGTTACTTTTGCAAGTGGCCCGCAGTCACCAGGCGCTGGTCACATTGGAAGAGGGCGCGGTGATGGGCGGCGCAGGCAGTGCGGTGAACGAAGCGCTGCAGGCGGCGGGCGTTATGGTGCCGGTGCTGCAACTGGGCTTGGCGGACACATTTATCGAGCATGGCGATCCGGTTCGCCTGCTGTCCCTCCAGGGGCTCGATGCTGCGGGCATTCAGGCATCGATCACACAGCGCTTTCCCGCTTTGCTCACCCCCTTGGTGCGCGCGGCCTGACGCGGCCCCATGCAGGCGGTGCCGTAGCTTTCAGAATACTGAAGGGAACGGCCGGTTTGGGTGTTTTCAAGGGAAAACCCCCACGATTGGTGTCACTGAGGTTTCTACAATTGCGGCTGACTCGTGGCAGTCGTTGCAACGCCGAAAACATCTGCATTGCAAGATTGTTCAATAAATCCTTACCGGAGTAAAACAAATGGATCGTCGTTCAATCATCAAGCACGCAGGCGTCGCTGGCGTGCTGGCTGCAGGCGCTGCGCCTGCAGCGCATGCGCAATCCGCCATTCGCTGGCGCATGGCTTCCAGCTTTCCCAAGTCGCTTGACACCATTTTTGGCGCGGCAGAAACGTTTGCCAAAAAAGTGGGCGAAATGTCGGGTGGCAAGTTCACCATCACCACCCATGCTGCAGGCGAGTTGATGCCAGCATTCGGCGTGGTGGATGGGGTGCAGAACGGTACCGTCGAGATGTGCCACACGGCGCCTTACTACTTTCATGGCAAGGACGAAACCTTTGCGCTGGGTTGCGCAATTCCCTTTGGCTTGAATAGCCGCCAGATGAGCGCCTGGATGTACGAGGGCAATGGCCTCAAGCTGATGCGCGAGTTCTATGCCAAGTACAACATTATCAATTTCCCGGGCGGCAACACCGGTGCCCAGATGGGTGGCTGGTACCGCAAGGAAATCAAGTCGGTCAAAGACATCAATGGCATGAAGTTCCGCGTGGGTGGCTTTGCTGGCCGCGTGTTTGAACGCATGGGTGGCGTGCCACAAAACATTCCTGGTGGCGAAATTTATCAGGCGCTGGAAAAAGGCACGATTGATGCAGCGGAGTGGGTGGGCCCCTACGATGACCAGAAGCTGGGCTTCAACAAGGTCGCTCCGTTTTACTATTACCCAGGCTGGTGGGAAGGCGGTCCACAGCTGGACTTCTTCATCAATGACAAGGCGTTTGCCGCTTTGTCTCCCGAGAACAAGGCCATTGTGGAGTGCGCTGCCGCGTTGGCACACTCGGAGATGCAGGCCAAGTACGATGCCAAGAATCCGACCGCACTGAAGCAGTTGGTGGGTGCCAAAGTCAAGGTGCTGCCGTTCCCCAAGGATGTGCTGGACCTGGCCTTCAAGGAGTCGATGCAGTTGTATTCCGAGATCAGCGCCAAGAACCCCAACTGGAAAAAAGTCTACGACGACTACGCAGCGTTCCGCCGCGACCAGAACCTGTGGTTCCGCTTCACCGAAATGCGTTTCGATCAATTCATGCAAGCGCAGAAGCTGTAATCGTCCGGGTGCTTCGGCCCTGTCAACAAGCCCCGCACTGCGGGGCTTTTTTCCGTTCAAACTACTGACTGTCCAGGTCGATTGTTGCCGCCAGGGTGACATCGTCAGGCGCTTCGTAGTCCGCTAGCACCCATGTGCGTGCAGGGTGAGCGGCAGCGTTGTTCAAAAGCGTCTTCACAACCAGGATGGACGCTTTGTCGAGTGCTGCAAAGGGTTCGTCCAGCAGCGTGACAGGCGCACCGGATGAAAAAGCAGCCGCCAGCCATACTTTGCGTTTGGACCCGGTTGACAGCATGTACATCGGCTTGTGCTGATGCTCCAGCAGCGAGAAGCGGTCTACCAATTCATCCAGCATTTTCGGGTCGAAAAATGCGTAGCGGGGAAGTAGGGACTTGAAGTAATCAACGGGCGTGATCTGATCAAGCGCGGTTGACCGTGGATCGACCCAAAATACCTGCGCGCGGTACGCGACCGGGTCGCGGAGCAGGTCATTGGAGTTGATTCGCAAACGACCCGCCTGGACTGGCAGATCGCCCGCCATCAAGCGCAACAGGGTGGTCTTTCCACTGCTTTCGTCGCCTCGCACTGCCGTGACACCGGGCGCAATGCAGATAGACCAGTCCGAAAACAATGCGCGCTGCGGGTAATGGAAAGAAAGGCCCTCGATTTCCAGGATGTGGGAGGCCGTACCGGCCGCCGCTTGGGCCGAATGGAGGGGGCTCACGTGTTGGCGGGGCGGGCACGCTCCAGCATGCGGGTGACGGCGCGGGGGTCCATGCCGTACATGTCGGCAAACACCTCAACGGTCTGGCCACTCGCCTCAAATGCCCGCAGCAGCGCTTCGTTCTTTGCGCCTTGGGCCTCGGCCTCGGTCAGCACTTCGTCCAGCATGGCATTGGCCGCTTCGTCCCGGCTGTGAACGAGCGCAGCATAGGCGAGGGCCGACAACCCCGACTCCTCAAAGGCTTGTGCAACACGTGCGCGCAGTCTGGGACGCAAGTCTTCATTGGAGCGGCCCTGGCGGCGGCGAAACACCTCCAACAGTGCGTGGTGCACATGCTCGGGTGCCATGGTCTCTACGGCCTGCCCCAGAAGGTCATGACGCTGCTGGCCGGCCGCTACGGCAGCAAGGTAGCGTGTGGAGCGGGTGTGCATCGATAGCGCCGCCTTGAGGGCTTCCCGTTCGAAGACCTCTGGGTGGGCTTCAAGCAGGTCTTGAAAAATGCCGCGCTTGAGTGGCAGGAAAACGGCACCAAACAGATTGGGGTACAGCGCGGCCAATTTTTCGAGCACCGGGAAAACGTCGGGCTTGGGTGCACGGGGCTTGGCTGCAGTTGCAGCCGATGGAATATTTTCCGCGTTCTCGGCGGTGACTGCGGTGTCTGGCGTGGTGTCGGTCATGGGCAAAAGAGTGGGGGAGTCAGGAGAAAAGCCCTCCATCATGCCAGTAACGCGCGTTGTTACTTTTTGACGTCCTTGTCCATGGAATCCTGCATGGCTTTCATGGGGTCGTCTTCGGCCGGCACGCCTTCTGCAGCAGACGCTGCCGAAGCCCCGGCTTCTGGAATAGCGGCCGCAGGTGCGTCTTGTGCCGTTATGTCGGCTTCCATCTGTATTTGAACCTGGTTGAGGTCTACCCTGACAGTTTTGTCGAGGCCGCTGGACACAATGCCGGGGAAGAAGATGATCAGGCCCACCATGATCACCTGGATGACCACAAACGGTACGGCACCCCAATAGATTTGCATGGTGGTTACGGGCTGAATCGTCTTGCTGGTGACACGGTCGGTGTATTCCTTGTTCGGAGCCACGCTGCGCAGGAAGAACAGGGCAAAACCAAACGGTGGATGCATGAAGGATGTCTGCATGTTGACGCCCAGCAGCACACCGAACCAGATCAGGTCAATGCCCAGCTTCTCGGCCACGGGAGCCAGCAAGGGCACTACGATAAAAGACAGTTCAAAGAAGTCCAGAAAAAACGCCAGGAAGAAAATCAACAGGTTGACTACGATCAGAAAACCGGTCTGGCCGCCGGGCAGGCCGGTTAGCAAATGTTCCACCCATTTCTGTCCATCGACACCCTGGAAGACCAGGCTGAAGATGGTGGAGCCAATCAAAATGAACACGACAAAACACGCCAGCTTGGTGGTGGATGTGAGCGCCTGTTTAAGCAATTTGAAGCTCAAACGACCACGGACCATTGCCAGAATGAAGGCGCCCAATGCACCCATGGCGCCGCCCTCCGTCGGAGTCGCGATCCCCAGGAAAATCGTGCCCAGCACCAGGAAGATCAGTAGCAGCGGCGGAATCAGCACAAAGGTCACGCGCTCGGCCATGCGCGACAGCAGGCCCATGCGGGTAATCTTGTTGATCGACGCGATCACAAAGGCCAGCATGACACCGGAGCACATCGACACCACGATGGTTTCATCGGTAGCAACCGTCTCTACCAATTCGCCCTTGAACCAGGTCAGCACGCTGGCGTAGTGTTCACCAAAATACACGGCGACACCGGTGGAGACGATCGTCAGAACCAGCAAGGACATCAGACCACTTTTGCCGTCATCTTCGCGAATAGTGCGCGCTTCAATCGGCAGCGCTGGAACCAGTGCCGGGCGGAAGATCGCCACCAAAATGACGAATACCACGTACATCGCCGTCAGCATGAAACCGGGGATGAACGCACCCTTGTACATGTCGCCGACGCTACGGCCCAATTGGTCAGCCAGAATAATCAGCACCAGCGAAGGCGGAATGATCTGCGCGAGCGTTCCCGACGCGGCAATCACACCCGACGCAATGCGCCGGTCATAGCCATAGCGCAGCATGATGGGCAACGAGATCAGACCCATGGAGATGACGGATGCAGCCACCACTCCGGTGGTCGCGGCGAGCAGGGCACCCACAAAAATCACGGCAAACGCCAAACCACCGCGCACCGGGCCGAATAGCTGGCCAATGGTTTCCAGCAGGTCTTCGGCCATGCCGCTTCGCTCAAGAATCAGCCCCATGAGCGTGAAGAACGGGATGGCAAGGAGCGTGTCGTTCTGCATGATGCCAAACAGGCGCAGCGGCAAGGCTTGTAGCAGGGCTTCGGGCAGCACGCCCAGTTCCACACCAATGAAGCCAAAGAACAGGCCGCAGGCACCCAGACTGAACGCGACGGGAAAGCCCATCAGCAAGAAGACGACCAAGCCCGCGAACATGATCGGGGCCATATTGTTTGCAAAAAATTCCATGAGTGGCTCCAGGATCAAGCGGCTTTGTTTTTGGATTCAGCAAGGCGTTGAATCGCCTCAGCCAGCTCTTCTTCGGCGGTTTTTTCGGCTTTCTTGGCGGTGGGGTCCTCAATCAAACCTTGCAGGAACGCCAGACGCTTGATCAGCTCCGACCAGCCCTGCAGCAACAGCAGGGAGAAGCCCAGCGGAATCATGGCGTACACCGGCCAGCGGATCAGGCCCCCGGCATTGGACGAGATTTCGCCCGACTGATAGCCCTTCAGGAAAAAGGGTACGCCGTACCAGAGGATGGCCAGGCACACCGGCGTCAGGAATACCGTGAAGCCAAAGACGTCGAGCCACATCTGCGTGCGCTTGGACATGCGGCTGGACACCACGTCAATCCTGACGTGTTCACCCTGGAGCAGGGTGTAGCCCGCAGCCAGCAGAAACGATGCGGCAAAAAAGTACCACTGCACTTCCAGGAATGCGTTGGAGCCCACGTTGAACACTTTGCGGATGATGGCGTTCACGCCGCTGATGATGGTGGACGCCAGAATGAGCCAGATCACGTATTTGCCGATCAGGCTATTAAGCCAATCCACGGCTTTGGAAAATTTGAGTAAGGCGTTCATTTTTTCTCCGGAAGCAAGAGGGTGTTACCCACCACCCTGGGTGGGCTGGGCCAGCGGCAAAGTCTATAGCCTATTACCCGGAATGGCTTTAGAAAAGCTGACGGGATTCGGGCTTTTGAGGTCGGGTAAACCCGGGGTTTTCATGAATTTGTCATATTCCAGGGGCAAGATCAGACGACTGGTCATTGACCGTCAAGGATGTTGTTATGTCATGGCTAGCCCAATTCCGCATTCGTTCGCGGTTACTTTTGCTTCTGGTTTTCTCGGTGTTTTCGTTGGTGTTTTTGGGTGGGTTTTCGTCCTGGATGATCAAGCGCGAAGCCGATCGCTCCACTGCGTTTATCGATGTCGAATTTGCTTCGGTACAAGCGCTGAGCGACGTACGCGCAGCGGTTGGCAACGCCCGCAGGTATGAGAAAGATATCTTTCTCACCATGGGCGATGAAAAAGAGACTGCGCATTACGTTTGGCTGTGGAAGGCCGAGTGGGTTCATATTGGCAGTGCCATCGCCCGTGCAACAGAGGTTTCTCAGCCGACCGAAGTGGCGCTGCTCGCCGACATGCAAAAGAGTATGGACCGTTACTCCGCAGGCTTCAAAGGCATTCTGGGCCAACTGGAGCGAGGCGAATTGAATGATCCGTGGGCCGCCAATGCGTCGATGGCACCACTCAAGGATGAATTTCGCAAAGCCGACAAAGCCTTTGCGGACCTGAGCGCCATGGTGGAGAGCAGGGCCGGGGAACGTCGCAAAAGGCTGGCCTTGACGGCGGCTGAGGCCCCGTGGCTCGTGCTCATGGCAACCGGCCTGATGTCGGTCTTCGCCACCCTTTTGGCCTTGGCAATCGTCAAGTCCATTCTGATGCCCATTCGTGATCTGCAGGCCACCGCGGGTGCGTGGGGGCGGGGTGATCTGACGGCGACAGTGGACGTTAACGGGCGAGATGAAATTGCGGATGCCAAACGCGACCTGGAGAAGATGCACCGGTCGCTGTCCACGCTGGTCGCTCAGGTGCACTTCGGGGTTGAAATGGTGAACGGCAATACATCTGAAGTTGCGCGCGCCAACGAAGAACTCTCGGGGCGTTCGGATCGGGCCGTGCGCGCGTCACAAAAAATAGCCGCGTCGATTGAGCACCTGCTGGTGGCGGTCAAGCACACGTCCGATTCAGCCAGTCAGGCCGTCGACACGGCCAGTAGCGCTGCACAGGTGGCGGCCCAGGGGGGCGCTGTGGTGGCCCGGGTTGTCACCACGATGGACGATATCAACGCGTCTTCCCGCAAGATTGCCGACATCGTCAGCGTGATCGACAGCATTGCATTTCAGACCAACATTCTTGCGCTCAACGCCGCTGTGGAAGCGGCCCGTGCCGGCGAACAGGGACGCGGCTTTGCTGTTGTCGCCACCGAGGTGCGCAGTCTGGCCGGACGCTCGGCTGATGCGGCGCGGGAGATCAAGTCCATCATCGCGTCCTCCGTGGAGAAGGTGAAGCAGGGGTCCGAACTGGTAGCCGATGCGGGGCGCACCATGCACGAGATTGTGGCCAGTGTGGAACGTGTCTCGGGAGTGATTGATGCTATCCGGGTTGCCGCCAATGGCCAGCACGAGGGCATCAGCCTGATCAGTGCGGCCATGGGCGGCATCGATCAGGCGACGCGCCACAACGCGAAAATGGTGGAGCAGTCCGTTGCGGGGGCACAGGGGCTTTCGCAGCAAACCCAACACCTGCGCGGAGCGGTCTCGGTGTTCAAGCTGGCAGGCGAACATGTGGACTTCAGGCCGCTAGCCCTCGCCAATTATGCGTAAGCAGCTATCAAAGGCGTAGCAATTTAGAGGCCAATCCACCTGCGCATGGCGTGCACCATGGCGGCCATGCTGCGCCAGGGGCTCGAATTCTTGACCTGTGCAATGAGCGCGTCCTTCCACGGCATCCAGCGTCTGTACAGGCTTGCAAACCAGGCGAGTCGCATCAGGGCCGGCTGGGTCAGTGTGAAGAGTCGGGCCACGCCTGCCGTACCCAGCATCTTGGCCACCAGCACCACCGCAAGGCCCAACACCGCGTGGCCGCGGCTGATCCAGTACAGCGCGAGCAATTTGACGGGCAACAGCAGCAGCATGGGGACCAGGAATGCCACCAGTGCCACATACGGCGGAAAGCGGACAATCATCCTCTCCAGTTGCGCAAATACCGGAAGGCGGGCCAGCTTGGCTAACCACCGCGACAGCGGCTCCCATCCCCATTCCTCAAAAATCAGCAGCAGCGCGAGCAGCGGTGCCAGCGTGGCGTTGAACAGTGCAGTGAGAAGGCGTTTGAGGAACGACATAGGCTCCACAGTGTGCCTGAAGAAAGGCTTCTGCAGTGTTGGCCCCCGCCAATCATGCGCAGCCAGCTATTGAAACGATAGCAACTGGTGAACCGTCCAGATGCCTGCCACCGTCAACAGCAGTGACCCGATCAGATGAACACCTGCGGTGCCCAGCGCCAGCGCGTAGCGTTGCTGCATCAGCAGGGTGACCACTTCGACGCTGAAGCTGGAGAAGGTGGTGAGGGCGCCCAGAAAACCGGTAACCAGAGCCAGGCGCCACACGGGGTCCACATGGGGCATGGCCTGAAACACTGCGACACAGATGCCGATCAGGTAGCCGCCAATCAGGTTGGCCGCCAGCGTGCCCCAGGGAATGACGCCGCCAGGGCTCAGCCAAAGACCAAGACCCCAGCGTGCGAGTGCACCCACACTGGCGCCGATACAAATTGCAATAACAGACCACATGGGCCTAGTTTGCCATTGTTTTTTCAGCGCGCGTGCGTAACGCCGCCGTCCACCACCAGTGTGGAGCCCACCACATAGTCCCCTGCGCGGGAGGCCAGGTAAATGGCTGCGCCAGCAATGTCTTCATCGGTACCCACGCGCCGGGCTGGAATGCGGCTGGCGACCTCGTCGCCATGGTCGCGCGCGTCCTTGTTCATGTCGGATGCAAACGCCCCAGGCGCAATGGCCGTGACCACAATGTTGTCCTCAATCAGCCGCAAGGCCATGCGCCGGGTCAGGTGGATCAGGCCGGCCTTGCTGGCGGCATAGGAGTACGTTTCCATCGGGTTCACCGACACGCCATCAATGGACGCAATGTTGATGACCTTGGCCGGCTTGGCGCCACCGTTGGCGGATGCCGCCTTGCGCAACAAAGGGGCCAGGGCCTGGGTCAGGAAAAATGGGGTTTTGAGGTTCAGGTCGACCACCTTGTCCCAACCCGATTCGGGAAACTCATCGAACGGCGCGGCCCAGGCGGCGCCAGCGTTGTTGACCAGAATGTCGAGCGACGATTCGTGCTGGCTATAGGCCGCCGCCAGGGCCTTGGCCCCCTCGACCGTGGACACATCAATCGGCAGCGAAACGCACTTGCCCAAGGCCGACAGTTCCGTGGCGGTCTGGTCACAGGCCATGGCCTTGCGTGCGGTGATGTAGACCGTAGCACCTTGGGCCAAAAAGCCTGCGGCAATCATGCGGCCAATGCCGCGAGAGCCGCCGGTAATCAATGCGGTTCGGCCTTTGAGAGAGAAGAGTTCGCTGGTATTCATCGGGTTTTCCTTGGCCATACGAAGGTGGGCTGGATTCAAAGCACACACAAAGCGTAGCCGCAAGACCACGGGTTGGCCGTCACCTAAGTGGCACCCCGGCCGGATCGCGGCACAATCGCACGCATGGATGCCCTGGCCGAGAACGACCGTTTCCTGTCCCGTTACAGCCGCTGGTTCAATGAGCGCTTGTATGCCGCCTGTGAGAGCCTGAGTGATGCCGAGCGCAAGCGTGATCGGGGCGCATTCTTTGGTTCGATCCATTTGACGCTGAACCATCTGGTCTGGGCTGATACGGTCTGGTTGGGTCGCTTCGCCCGCCAGGGTTGCGATTTTGCATCGCTCTCCGCCCCGTTACTGCGCTTGCCGCAAGGCGCGAATCACCGAACGGAATTATTTGGAGATTTCTCTGCGCTGCGTGCCCATCGCGCACGCCTAGACGCGGCTATTGATGCCTGGGTAGCCGACATGCCACCGCGGGCAGGCCACGACTTTGCTGATGCAAGCGGGTGTGGATCCGGGTGACACCGATTTAATCGTCTTGGCGCACGTGTAGTCTGCTATGTTTTTGGTAGCTGCTTCCCCAGTATCTACGGGGACTTGAGGCATATTTTTACCTGATAAAACAACAAAACCCGCCGGAGCGGGTTTTGTTGATGCCGAAAGTGAATTACTTCTTGGCAGCGCTGGCGGCAGCTTGGGGAGCCTCCGCTTTCTTGTCAGCCTTTGCTTTCTTGGCGTCTTCCTTGGCTTGTTTGGCAGCGTCTTTTTTGGCCTTCGCTTCTTCTGCTTTTTTGGCTTTTTCTTCGGCCTTGACCTTTTTGGCTTCGTCCGCCTTCATTTTGGCTTCCGCTTTGGGATCTTTCTTTTCTTCTTTGGCGGCTGGTGCAACAGCGGCTGGTGCGGCGGCTGCTGCCGGTTTGGCCGCAGGTGCAGCAGCCATTCCCTTGAAGCCAGCGCCATTGACAGTCATGCCTTCGGCGGAGAACTTGGCCGCATTGCCTTCACCCACGCCTTTGACGCGGTCCACAAAATCAGTCCAGTCCTTGAAGCTGCCCTTTTTGCGCTCATCAATGATTTTGGTTGAAATACCGGGACCGATACCTTTGATGCCGTCCAGCTCAGCGGCGGTGGCTTTGTTGACATCGACAGCGGCAAAGGCAACGGCGGCGGACAGCATGGCGACGAGGGCCAGAATCTTTTTCAACATGGGTCAGTTCCTTCGGAATAGGGATAGGTCGTGGAAGAGTGGCACCAGAAGCCTGATGTCTTGTACACAACGTGCATTGGTTCGCCCCGGTTGACGCAAGTTTTCTGAATCGCTCAGGAGAAACCCTTGTCCGACGGAATTTGGAATCAGGTGGAGGCGGCAAGGGCCTCTACGTAACTGCGCACGCCACTCTGCACATCGGCAAACACATGCTGGCAGCCGGTGCTACGCAGCGCACTCAGGTCGGCCTGGGTATAGGCCTGGTATTTGCCACGCAGCGCATCGGGAAAAGGAATGTATTCAATCAAGCCAGCCGAGACAGCCTGATCCAGTGAAAGGGTGCTCTCGCCGCGTTGTTTGCGCAGCGTGTTGACGACCGAGACCGCAACATCGTTAAACGGTTGCGCATGCCCGGTACCGAGGTTGAAAATGCCGGATTGGTCCGGATGGTCAAAGAACCACAGGTTGACCGCCACCACGTCGTCAATGAATACAAAGTCGCGCATCTGTCCACCCGCGGCATACCCGCCGTACTCGCCAAATAGTTTGACCTTGCCCTCGGCATGGAACTGGTTGAACTGGTGAAACGCCACGCTGGCCATGCGGCCTTTGTGTTGCTCGCGTGGACCGTACACATTGAAATACCGAAAGCCCACCACCTGGTGGGTCTTGCCGGCCTTGGTGCGCTGAAAATCGGTGCCGCATTCGCGGCGCATGCGCTGGTCGAACAGCAGTTTCGAATAACCATACACGTTGAGCGGTCGCTCGAAAGCTGGGTCTTCGCGGAAAGTGTCAGATCCGCCGTAGGTGGCCGCCGACGAGGCATAGAGCAAACGTGCCCCCCGCTTTTGGCAGGCTTGAAACAGGTGCCATGACAGCGTGTAGTTGTTGGCCATCATGTACTTGCCGTCTGGCTCCATCGTGTCGCTGCAAGCGCCTTCGTGGAAAACGGCTTCTACTTGTCCGTAGCTGCCCGATGCGAATTCATCGTAAAACGTGTCGGCGTCAACATAGTCAGCTATCCGCAGATCCGCTAGGTTGCGAAACTTGTCACCCTGCTTGAGGTCGTCTACGGCAATGATGTCGTCAATGCCGCGGGCGTTGAGCCCCTTGATGAGGTTGCTGCCAATGAAGCCGGCTGCGCCGGTTACAACGATGCGGGTCATGGGGTTGCCTTTATGCAAACAATTCGTGAAAGCTCACGGTCGCCGTACCAAACTTGCCAACGACCAGACCACCCGCCCGGTTGGCGAACGGCAGGGCTTCGCGCAGGGTCATACCAGCGGCTACCAGCGCAGCCATCGTGGCAATTACCGTGTCGCCCGCACCGGTGACATCAAACACCTCGCGGGCCTGGGCGCTCACGTGCAATTCGCCTTGGGCATCGAACAGGGTCATACCCTCTTCACTGCGGGTCAGCAGCACAGCGTCCAAATTCAAGGCTTCGCGCAGCTGATGGGCTTTGGCACGCAAATCGTCTTCGTCGCGCCACACGCCGATCACCTGTTGCAATTCAGCCCGGTTAGGCGTAATAACACTGGCATTTTTATAGCGTGTGTAGTCGCTGCCTTTGGGGTCTACCAGAATGGGTTTGCCTGCAGCGCGTGCACGCGCAATCATGTCGGTAATATGCGCCAACCCGCCTTTTCCATAGTCCGAGAAAAGCACGGCATTATGTTGCGGCAGCAGTTGCTCAAAAACGGCAGTTTGCGAAGCAAGAATTTCGTTTTTTGGGGTGTTTTCAAAATCCAGTCGCAGCAGTTGCTGTTGGCGGCCGATCACACGCAACTTAACGGTGGTTTTCAGATCGGCGTCCCGACCAAAGTGGGTTTCGATGCCGGTTTTTGCCACCAGTGCTTCAAGTTTGTGACTGGCTTCGTCATCCCCCACAACCGTCAGCAGGGATGCCTGTGCGCCCAGTGTCACCACGTTGTAGGCCACGTTGGCCGCGCCCCCATTGCGTTCTTCTTCGCGGGTAATGCGCACGACAGGCACCGGTGCCTCGGGGGAGATGCGGTCGACGGCACCGTACCAGTAGCGGTCGAGCATGACATCGCCGACCACCAGCACGCGTGCCGCTGCCATTTGTTCTCGGGTCACAGCCCTGTTGTTTACGTTGTGGGTCATAACTCTTCTACCCGTCGTGCGGGGTAACTATCCCAGGCCTGGCATCCCGGGCATTGCCAAAAATGCTGCTTGGCCTCAAAGCCGCAGGCCGCGCAACGGTAGCGGGTGAGAGGCTTGACTGCGTGATCGAGTGCGCGCTGCACTTGGGGGTGAAACTGTTCATGCTCCAGCTTTTCGCCCGCAATCCACTTGGCTGCCGCCACCAGCGAGGGCTCTCTTTCCAGATGGCGCGCATACCACTCGCGTGCGCTCGCAGAAGGGGCACCACTGGCTCCTTCCAGGGTGACAATGGCGTCCAGTACGTCCAGCGATGGCGTCTGCGCATAGGCCGCTTTCAGCAGTTCCAGAATCCGGGGCCCTTGATGGGATGCCACGGCGTACTGCGACAGCGGCGACGCGATCAGCCCAATGGCAGTGGGCGCCAAAGTCAGGGCTTCGGCCAGCGTCTCACAAGCCAGTGCTGGATTCCCTTGCTGGTTCTGCAGCTGCGCCATATCCATGCGCGGGCGCGGTGCCTCTGGAGCGATTTGTACTGCCTGCTGGAGGTGGGCTTGGGCCTGAGACATATCGTTGGCACTGATGCAGCTTGCCGCCTGCTCGCACAAGTAGTGCGCCAGACGCCCCGCGAAACTGCCTTGTCCTGAAGACTCCAGCTTTTGGGCAATCTGCGCGGCATGTTCCCAGTCACGTGAGCGCTCGTAGTTGGCCAGCAAGGCCAGGCGGGCCTGGGCTTCAAAACGCGTTCCTTCGAGTTTGAGCAGCGCTTCCTCCGCGCGGTCCAGCAAACCCGCTTTCAGGTAGTCCAGTGCAAGCGCGTGCTGCGCCCGATGGCGGTCATCCAGGCTCAAGTCGCCGCGCGAAAGCAGGTGCTGGTGCACGCGCACCGCGCGTTCATATTCACCCCGTCGACGAAACAGGTTGCCCAAAGCAAAATGAAGCTCAGACGTATCGGGGTCGTTCTGGACGGCTTCAATAAAGGCGTCAATGGCCTGATCCTGTTGCTCATTGAGCAGGAAATTCAGGCCCTTGAAATAAGCCTTGGGTGCTTGGCGATTTTCCATGCGCAGTTGACGCACATCCAGCCGGGAGGCCATCCATCCCAGCACGAAGGCAATGGGCAGGGCAAGCAACAAAAGGCTCAAATCAAATTCCATAAGGGGGCGTCGCAGAAGGCTTTTCAGAATCGGTTGGCACGGGAGGGGCTTGGCGGGCCATCGCGGCCGCTCGGCGATGCTGCCACCAGCGCGGAACCATACCCAGAACACCGATGACCAGGCCAGCCGCAAACGCGCTCAGTACCACCAGAACCAGGGGCGCAGTCCACTGTTGTCCAAAGAAAAAGCGCACGGTCGCATCGTGCTGGTTGTTCAGCGCGAAAGCGAAAAGGGTAAAAAAAATGGCTGCTTTAAGTGTCCACTTAAAGAACCATGCAAGCTGTTTCATCTGTCTCCCCGGTGTCGAGGTGATTCTACCGTTGCCGGTCAGCCTTTGGGCTTGGTTTCAAGCTCAGCGGTACGTTGATCCACGGCTTCGCGCAGGGCTTTGCCCGGTTTGAAATGGGGTACGCGTTTCTCAGGGATGGCCACGCTTTCGCCGCTGCGCGGATTGCGACCCATGCGGGGCGGGCGGTGGTTGATGGAGAAACTGCCAAAACCGCGAATCTCGATGCGATGTCCAGCCACCAATGCGTCATTCATGGCGTCCAGAATGGCCTTGACGGCAAATTCTGCGTCACGATGGGTGAGCTGGCCAAACCGGTTGGCGAGTTCTTCAACAAGGTCAGAGCGTGTCATGAGAAGGGTTGTCCATTAATGAAAAAACGACCGGTGCACACAGGCAGCCGGTCGTTCATTCAGTTCAACAGCAAGGATTAGTTGTTGTTGTCAAGCTTGGCGCGCAGCAGAGCGCCCAGGCTGGTGGTGCCGGCGTTTTCACGGGCAGACGACTGGCTCAAAGTAGCCATGGCTTCGTTCTGGTCCGCTGCGTCCTTGGCTTTGATCGACAACTGGATGTTGCGGGTCTTGCGATCCACATTGACAACCACAGCAGTCACTTCGTCGCCCTCTTTCAGCACGTTGCGAGCGTCTTCAACGCGGTCACGGCTGATTTCGGAAGCACGCAGGTAACCGATGATGTCTTCGCCCAGATCAATTTCAGCGCCCTTGGCATCCACGGTCTTGACCTTGCCGGTCACAACCTGGCCCTTGTCGTTGATCGACACGAAGGTGGTGAATGGATCGGAATCCAACTGCTTGATACCCAGGGAGATGCGCTCGCGGTCCACGTCAACCGCCAAGACCAAAGCCTCAACTTCCTGGCCCTTCTTGAATTCGCGCACAGCAGCTTCGCCGGTCTCGTTCCAGGAGAGGTCAGACAGGTGCACCAGACCGTCGATACCAGCAGCCAATCCGACGAACACGCCGAAATCGGTGATGGATTTGATCGGGCCCTTCACGCGGTCGCCGCGCTTGGTGTTCTGAGCAAACTCTTGCCATGGGTTGGCCTTGCACTGCTTCATGCCCAGGGAGATGCGACGCTTGTCTTCGTCGATTTCCAGAACCATGACTTCGACTTCGTCGCCCAGGGCAACGATCTTCGAAGGCGCAACATTCTTGTTGGTCCAGTCCATCTCAGAGACGTGCACCAAGCCTTCGATTCCGGGTTCGAGTTCCACAAATGCGCCGTAGTCGGCGATGTTGGTGATCTTGCCGAACATGCGCGTACCTTGTGGGTAACGGCGGTTCACGCCCATCCATGGATCATCACCCATTTGCTTCAGACCCAGAGACACGCGGTTTTTCTCGGTGTCAAATTTCAGGATCTTGGCCGTGATTTCCTGACCAGCAGTCACCACTTCGGATGGGTGACGCACACGACGCCACGCCATGTCGGTGATGTGCAGCAGGCCGTCGATACCGCCCAGGTCCACGAATGCACCGTATTCGGTGATGTTCTTGACCACGCCCTGAACGACAGAACCTTCTTTGAGAGTCTGCATCAGTTTTGCGCGCTCTTCGCCCATGGAGGCTTCCACCACGGCACGGCGTGACAGCACAACGTTGTTGCGCTTGCGGTCGAGCTTGATGACCTTGAATTCCATGGTCTTGTTCTCGTACGGAGACAGATCCTTGGTAGGACGTGTATCGACGAGCGAACCGGGCAGGAATGCGCGGATGCCGTTGACCAGAACGGTCAGGCCACCCTTGACCTTGCCGCTGGTGGTACCCGTGACAAACTCGCCGGATTCGAGAGATTTTTCGAGGGACATCCACGAAGCGAGACGCTTGGCGGTGTCACGGCTGACGATGGTGTCGCCGTAGCCGTTTTCCATAGCCACGATGGCGACAGAAACGAATTCACCGACTTGAACTTCGAGGTCACCCTTGTCGCTCTTGAATTCGGAGAGGGGAACGTAGGCTTCCGACTTCAGGCCAGCGTTAACCACAACGAAGTTGTGCTCAATGCGCACGACTTCGGCGGTAACGACTTCACCAATGCGGGTTTCAGAGCGCTTTTGCGACTCTTCAAATAGTTCTGCGAAAGATTCAGACATTTTTTTTGCGACAGGGGTCGCGGGGTTAAGTTGTTGAACCACACAACCGATGCGCTGCTGCGCGAGAGGGGGTGTGTGGACCGACCAGCCCGTTCAAACGGTTCGAAAAGGCTGTTTGCTTTGCCACCAGTTCAACACCAGATCGACCGATTTTTCAACCGTCAAATCCGAGTTGTCCAGCAACTGGGCATCTTCTGCTGGTTTGAGAGGCGCAACCGCCCGGGATGAGTCCCTGGCGTCACGTGCTTCCAGATCAGCGCGAAGACTGTCGAGTGTAGCGGAAATCCCCTTTGAAATCAACTGTTTATGACGACGCTCAGCGCGGCGCCCGGCACTTGCCGTGAGGAAGACCTTCAGGGCCGCCTGCGGAAAGATCACCGTGCCCATGTCGCGTCCGTCTGCGACCAGTCCAGGCAATTGACGAAAACTGTGCTGCAGGTCGATCAGGGCATCCCGAACGCAGGGGAGGGTGGACACTTTGGAGGCGTTCATGCCGGCGTCTTCGGTCCGGATGGTATCGCTCACGTCGTCACCGTTCAGCAGTACCCGACCGTTGGTGAACTGGATGTGCAGTTGCTGAACCAGTTCGGCAATAGCCTGTTCGCCGCTTGCATCCAGTCGCAATCCGGCTCTCAATGCAGCCAGTGCGGTAATGCGGTACAGCGAACCCGAATCCAGAAAGTGGTAGCCCAATTTGTGTGCCAGCACCACGGCCAGCGTGCCTTTGCCTGACGCGGTGGGGCCGTCCACACAGATCACAGGAATCGCCTGATCCGGCGTCTGCGCAACCGAAAAAAGGGCCTCAAAGTAGTCCGGGAACGTTTTTGCAACGCATTTGGGGTCTTCTATGCGCACCGGCAAGCCGGCCGGATTGAATGCGGCCAGTGAGAAGCACATGGCAACCCGGTGGTCATCGTAGGTGTGGATGCTGGCAGCGCGCCAGTCACCTGGCGCGGCGGGAGGAGTGACCTGGATGAAGTCGGGTCCCTCGACGACGGATGCCCCCAGCTTGCGCAACTCGATCGTCATGGCAGCGATGCGATCAGTTTCCTTGACACGCCAGCTGGCGATGTTGCGCAGGGTCGTCGTGCCGTCGGCGTACAGCGCCATCACGGCCAGTGTCATGGCGGCATCGGGGATGTGGTTGCAGTCCAGGTCAATGGCTTTGAGCGGCCAGACTCCACGCGAGATTTCCAGCCAGTTGGGACCACTTTCAATATGTGCGCCCATTTGCTGCGCAGCGTCCATGAAGCGGATATCGCCCTGGATCGAATCCGCGCCAACGCCTAGAATTCTTATGCCTTTTTGACCACTAGCCCCCGTCGCTATTGCCCCAAGCGCTATGAAATAGCTAGCAGACGAGGCGTCGGCTTCGACGTGAATCGCGCCCGGCGAACGCAGGCGGCAGCCCGCAGGAATCGTGAATCGCTGCCAGCCATCCCGCCGAACGTGTACGCCGAAGCGTGCCAACAGGTTCAACGTGATTTCTATGTAGGGTCGTGAAATCAATTCGCCCACGACCTCGATCACGATATCTTGCTTCGCCACCAAAGGCAGCGACATCAGCAAGGCAGTCAAGAACTGGCTGGACACATCACCCCGGACCTGAATGGGCGCCTCAACGCTCAGCACCGGCATGCCGATATGCAGGGGCGGAAAGCCGTCGTGGCCCAGGTAGTCGATGCAGCAGCCCAACTGGCGCAGGGCGTCCACCAGGTCGCCAATGGGGCGCTCGTGCATGCGGGGCACTCCGCTCATTTCAAAGTCGCCACCAAGAACCGCGAGTGCAGCCGTCAGCGGCCGCATGGCGGTACCCGCATTGCCCAGAAACAGCTTTGCTTGCGCGGAACCCAGTTTGCCGCCCAAACCATCCATGTGAAGGATGCTGCCTTCTCGGCGCAGTCCGCAGCCCAGCGTCTGTAAGGCCTCCAGCATGACGCGGGTGTCATCCGAATCCAGCAAATCGTGGATGGACGTGGTGCCCTCGCTCAGCGCGGCCAGCAACAAAACCCGGTTGGAGATGCTTTTGGAGCCCGGCAGGACAACGGTTCCTGATGCACTGGCCAGCGCGGGAATATCCAGAAATTCAGTGGAGAACATTACTTGTTGATCTTGGAGGTCATGCTCCAGCTTCCGCGTGTGTTGCTGGCTTGCTCAATGAGGCCCTCCAGAGCCTCGGTGTTGCCACTGGAAATCATCAGTTCCAATGCGTGCAGGTTGCGTTGAAAGATCTTGGACTGCGCCAGCAGTTCTTCCCGGTTGGAGGCCAGTATGTCCCGCCACACTTTGGGGTCGCTGGCGGCAATGCGGGTGAAGTCCCTGAAGCCAGGGCCGGCTAGCGAGAGATAGTCCTTGCCCTGAGGCTGGCCCGAGATGGCATTCATCAAGGCGAACGCAATGAGGTGGGGCAGATGGCTGACGGCGGCAAACGCGGCGTCATGCTGCTCGGGTGACATTTTCAGTACCTGGCATCCCAGTGCGGTCCACACATCCATGGCTTTTTGCAACTGCACGGTCAGGGTGCGTTCAATCGGTGTGAGGATGACCTGGCGGCCCGCGTACAGGTCTGGGTCTGCATTCTCGACACCCGAGACCTCTTTGCCCGTGATGGGGTGCGCAGGGACAAAGGACCCGATCTGCTCGCGCAAGGCACGGCGTCCCGCGTCGATCACGTCACGTTTGGTGGATCCCACATCCATGACCAGCATGTTGGGGGTGACCAGATGCTTGATAGCCTTGAAGGTGGCCTCGGTCGCTGCCACCGGCACAGCAATCAACACAATGTCGGCCCCCGATACCGCCAGCAGCGCCGATGGTGCCTCGACGTCAATCACACCCATCAGCCGGGCGCGCTCGGTGGTGCTGGGTGACTTGCTGTACCCCACAACACGTTTGACCAGACCCGCGCGTTTGAGGGCCAGCGCAAACGAGCCTCCCATCAAGCCGCATCCGATCAAGCCAAGCTGTTCAAACATAGGGGTTCCTGGAGAATTCTGCATCAGTCGGCCAAGGGGTAAGTGCCCAGCACTTTGTAAAAAGCGCACAGACCCTGCAAGTCCTTCAACGCCGCCGCCACATGGGGCTGCGAAGGATGGCCCTGCAGATCAATATAAAAATAGTAGTCCCACTGGCCCGAGCGGGCCGGACGCGACTCAAATCTCGTCATGGACACGCCGTGCTTTTTGAGCGGCACCAGCATGTCATGGACGGCTCCGGGGCGGTTGGGTACGGAGACCACCAGGCTGGTGCAATCCTTGCCGGTTGCCTGTGGCGCCGGCATGGTGCTGGGCAGACACACCACGACGAAACGGGTGCGGTTGAAGGCCTCATCCTGAATGGCGAGGGCCGCTATATGCAAGCCAAACTCAGAGGCCGCCCGCTCGCTGGCAATGCCGACCCATGCCGGGTTTTCGGCAGCCAGGCGCGCGCCTTCGGCGTTACTGGAAACGGCTCGTCGCTCGGCATCCGGCAAATGGGTGTTGAGCCATTGCTGACACTGGGCAAGGGCCTGAGGGTGGGCCAGAACCACCTGAATTCCCTCCAGGGAAGGCGTGGTACGCAGCAGGTTGTGGCGCACCAGCAGGCTGATTTCCCCCACGATGTGCAAGGGTGAGTGCAGCAAGAGATCCAGCGAACGCGTAACCACGCCCTCGGTGCTGTTTTCTACGGGAATCACGCCAAACTCGGCAGAGCCCGCAGTGGCTGCATGGAAGACCTCGTCGAAATTGCCGCACGGAATGTGCTGGATGCTGGAGCCAAAAAATCGCAGCGCGGCTTCTTCACTGAACGTGCCGGAAGGCCCCAAGTAGGCCACCCGCTGCGGTGCTTCCAGTGCGCGGCAAGCCGACATAACTTCACGCCAGATCATGGCCACGCTGCTGTTCTTCAGCGGACCCGGGTTGGCTTGCTGCAAACTGCCGATGACCTGTGCTTCGCGTTCCGGACGAAACACCGCCGAGCCTTCCACGCGCTTGATTTCGCCGACGTCATGCGCCAGTGCTGCGCGCTGGTTGAGCAGGGCCAGCAGTTCCAGATCGACGGCGTCAATCCGGATGCGGAGTTCGGGGAGTGTTTTAGCCATGGGACCGTTAGCCATTGGTACGCTCAAATTCTTGCATGTAGTTCACCAGCGCCTGCACGCCTTCGAGGGGCATGGCGTTGTAGATGCTGGCGCGCATGCCTCCCACCGATTTGTGGCCTTTGATCTGCAGCAGCCCCGCCGTTTTGGCACCCGCCAGAAAGGCGTCGTTGCGCGATTCGTCGCGCAAAAAGAAGGGCACATTCATGCGCGAACGGCAATCGGGCTGGACCCTGTTGAAGTAAAAACCGGACCCATCAATGGCTTCGTACAACAGTTTTGCCTTGGCGATATTGCGCGCCTCCATGGCCGCCACACCGCCCTGGCGCTTGAGCCACTGGAAAATCAGCCCCGCCATATAGATGGCATAGGTGGGTGGCGTGTTGTACATGGACTGGTTGTCCGCTACGGTTTTGTAGTCAAACGCGCTGGGGCACACGTGCATGGCGTGGCCCAGCAGGTCTTCACGCACCACGACCAGGGTCAGCCCGGCAGGGCCCAGATTTTTCTGGGCGCCACCGAAAGCCAGGCCCACACGGCTCCAGTCCACCGGCCTGGAGGCAACGTGGGAAGAAAAATCAATCACCAGCTCAGCCTTGGACCCCATGGCACGCAGGTCGGGCAAGGTGTGAAATTCCACACCGTTGATGGTTTCATTGGTGCAGATATGCAAGTAGCTGGCATTGTCGGTCAGCTGCCAGCCGGACGCTGCCGGTATGCGGGTATGGCCATCGTCCGCATTGCTGGCTGCAATGTTGACCTCGCAGTACTTGCGGGCTTCTTTCTGGGACTTATCGCTCCAGCTGCCGGTCACGACAAAATCCGCAGCGCCGGTTGCACTATCGGCTGTGCGCAGGCGGCTCAGGTTCAGTGGAACAATGGCGTTTTCTGCCAGACCGCCGCCCTGCATGAACAGAATTTTGAAATGCGCCGGGATCGCCAGCAACCCGCGCAGATCGGACTCTGTCTGTTCATAAATGGACAGGAATTCTTTCCCGCGGTGGCTCATCTCCATGACGCCCATGCCGCAATGCCGACCGCTTGCGTCCGGCCAGTCCAGCATCTCTGACGCGGCCTGAGCCAGCACTTCCGGAGCAATAGTGGCGGGGCCTGCCGAAAAATTAAAAGGGCGTTGCATCACGGTACTTCTTAATCAAATAGGGGTCTTGCCCCCGCCGATTATGCGTGAGCAGCTATCAAAAATATAGCAATCAAGAATTTTCGGTTTCGCCGGTGTCCTCGTCAGGGTTTTCGTCCACCGTCGGATTGGCATCGTTTTCCACAATGCGCTGCAGGCCACTGAGCTTGGAGCCTTCGTCCAGGCCGATCAAGGTCACACCTTGTGTGGCTCGGCCCAGTTCGCGGATCTCGCTGACCCGGGTGCGCACCAGCACGCCTTTGTCGGTAATCAGCATGATCTCGTCGTCCGCATGGACCAGAGTGGCGGCCACAACCTTGCCATTGCGTTCGCTCTGCTGAATGGCGATCATGCCTTTGGTGCCGCGTCCGTGGCGGGTGTATTCCGTGATGCTCGTGCGTTTGCCGAAGCCATTGCGCGTGGCGGTCAATACGCTTTGTTGCTCGTCTTCGGCCACCAGCATGGCAATTACGCCCTGGCCATCTTCCAGCATCATGCCGCGCACGCCGCGGGCATTGCGACCCAGGGGACGCACGTCGTTTTCGTCAAAGCGAACGGCCTTGCCACCATCGCTGAAGAGCATGACGTCGTGCTGCCCATCAGTGAGTGCTGCACCAACCAGGTAGTCGCCGTCATCCAGATTCACGGCAATGATGCCGCCTTTGCGCGGGTTGTTGAATTCGTCGAGTGCTGTCTTCTTGACCGTGCCCATGCTGGTTGCCATGAACACATACTGGTCGGCGGGGAAGCTGCGCTTCTCGCCGGTCAGTGGCAGCACCACGTTGATTTTTTCGCCTTCCTGCAGTGGGAACATGTTGACGATAGGGCGACCGCGCGAGCCGCGCGAGCCTTGCGGCACTTCCCACACCTTGAGCCAGTACAGACGGCCGCGGTTGGAGAAGCACAGGATGTAGTCGTGGGTGTTGGCAATGAAGAGCTGGTCCACCCAATCGTCTTCTTTGGTCGCCGTGGCCTGCTTGCCGCGCCCGCCGCGCTTTTGGGCGCGGTACTCGCTGAGCGGCTGGCTCTTGATGTAGCCGCTATGGCTGAGCGTCACCACCATGTCAGTGGGCGTAATCAGATCTTCCGTGCTCAGGTCATGGGAGCTGTACTCCACCAGGCTGCGGCGTGCGCCGACCTTGATTTGACCAAATTCGATTTTGACGGCCGTGAGCTCTTCGCTAATGATGGTGGACACGCGCTCGGGCTTGGACAAAATATCCAGAAAGTCTTCGATCTCGCCCATCACCTCTTTGTATTCGGCAACGATCTTGTCCTGCTCCAGCCCGGTCAGGCGTTGCAGACGCATTTGCAGAATTTCCTGGGCCTGGGTTTCCGACAGGCGGTACAAACCATCAGCGCCCATGCCGAATTCTTTTTCCAGGCCATCGGGCCGGTAATCATCGGCATTGATGACGCCACCGTCGGTGCGGGTACGGGTGAGCATTTCGCGCACCAATTTGCTGTCCCACGGACGGCTCATCAACTCGGCCTTCGCCACGGGCGGTGTAGGCGCGTTGCGGATCAAAGCGATGAAATCGTCAATGTTGGCGAGCGCTACAGCCAGGCCTTCCAGCACATGGCCGCGTTCGCGGGCTTTGCGCAGGTTGTAGATGGTGCGGCGGGTGACAACCTCGCGCCGGTGCTCCAGAAACACCTCGATCAGGTCCTTCAGGTTGCACAACTTGGGCTGGCCGTTGACCAATGCCACCATGTTCATGCCAAACGTGTCTTGCAGCTGGGTTTGCTTGTACAGGTTGTTCAGCACCACCTCTGGCACTTCGCCGCGCTTGAGCTCAATCACCAGGCGCATGCCGGACTTGTCGGACTCGTCCTGGATGTGGCTGATGCCTTCGATCTTCTTTTCGTGGACCAGTTCGGCCATGCGCTCCTGCAGCGTCTTCTTGTTGCACTGGTAGGGCAACTCGTCGACGATGATCGACTGGCGCTGGCCTTTGTCGATGTCTTCAAAGTGGCATTTGGCTCGCATGACGACGCGGCCACGGCCGGTACGGTAGCCGTCTTTTACGCCGCTGATGCCATAAATGATGCCGGCGGTGGGGAAGTCCGGTGCCGGGATGATTTCCATCAACTCGTCAACACTGGCCTCCGGGTTGCGCAGCAAATGCAGGCAGCCATCGATCACTTCGTTCAGGTTGTGGGGGGGGATGTTGGTGGCCATGCCCACCGCGATGCCGGACGATCCGTTGACCAGTAAATTGGGAAACCGGGCTGGCATCACCAGCGGCTCTTGCTCGCTGCCGTCGTAGTTGGGGCCGAAATCAACCGTTTCCTTGTCCAGGTCGGCCAGCAACTCGTGGGCAATTTTGGACATGCGGATTTCGGTGTAACGCATCGCGGCTGCGTTGTCACCGTCGACCGATCCGAAGTTGCCTTGGCCGTCTACCAGCATGTGGCGCAGGGAGAAATCCTGCGCCATGCGCACGATGGTTTCATACACCGCGCTGTCACCGTGCGGATGGTATTTACCAATGACGTCGCCGACGATACGGGCGGACTTCTTGTAGGCCCGGTTCCAGTCGTTGTTCAGCTCGTGCATGGCAAACAGCACGCGCCGGTGCACCGGCTTGAGGCCATCCCGGGCATCGGGCAGGGCACGACCCACAATCACGCTCATCGCGTAATCAAGGTAGCTGCGCCGCATTTCCTCTTCAAGGCTGATGGGCAGGGTTTCTTTGGCGAACTGAGTCATGGGGTGATCTGTGCTGTGTCTGGGACAACCGGTGATTCTACGGCCCACAGGATGTCGCATGGCGGCAACAATTTTGCGCAATGCGGACTTTTGCCCCTGTTTACCTCAATCGGCTGGCTTGAATGCCTTTCGGGCTGTGGCACAATTAGTCAGTCGCTTTATATGCTTGGCATGTAAAGCGCCTTCCAATCATCCGCAGCGCTGCTGCAGTTTGTTCCGCAAAGGGAAAATCATGAAACAATTGAATCGAGTGGCCATCGTTATTGCTGCTGCAGCACTGTCCACCATCGCTGGCGCGCAGGAAATCCACAACTGGCGCAGTGCTGCTGGCGACGTCTGGAAAGACGCAGCCGGCGAGTGCTGGCGTGATGCAAGCTGGACTCCAGCTACCGCCGCTGTTGGATGCGATGGCGCAATCGTTGCACCCGCACCAGCACCCGTGGTTGCACCAGCACCCGCAGCTCCCATGGCTGCACCTGCCCCAGCACCAGCTCCCGTGGTTGTACCTGCACCTGCTGCTGCAGCCAAGGTAACTTACGCTGCCGACGCGTTCTTTGACTTTGACAAATCGGTTCTGAAAACCGAAGGCAAAGCAAAGCTGGACGATCTGGTTGGCAAGGTCAAGGGCATCAACCTGGAAGTGATCATTGCCGTGGGTCACACGGACTCGGTCGGTACTGATGGCTACAACCAGAAGTTGTCTATTGCCCGTTCGGAAGCTGTCAAGGCTTACTTGGTTTCCAAGGGCATCGAGAAAAATCGCGTCTACACTGAAGGCAAGGGCGAAAAGAACCCAGTCGCTGACAACAAGACCAGTGAAGGCCGCGCAAAGAACCGCCGCGTTGAAATCGAATTGGTTGGTACACGCGCTCAGTAATTAGCCCGGTTTTCCGATCTTGTCAAAAAACCCGCTTCGGCGGGTTTTTTGTTGTGTACATAATTGCAGCATGAACAAAATCTTGAATGCAGATCCGGCTGAGTTGGCCAAATTCTCCGAGCTGGCCCACCATTGGTGGGATCTGGAAAGCGAGTTCCGCCCATTGCATCAGATCAATCCGCTGCGGCTGGAGTGGATCAACGGCATTTCCCCGCTTCAGGGGCAAAGCGTGCTGGATGTAGGCTGTGGCGGCGGAATTCTTGCAGACTCCATGGCCCGCAAGGGTGCGGATGTGCTGGGCATTGATTTGTCGACTAAAGCGCTCAAAGTCGCGCAAATGCATGCTTTGGAAGCGCAAACCCCCCGTGTTGACTACCGTGAAGTCAGCGCCGAAGCGTTAGCCGCCGAAGCTGCGGGTCAATTTGATATGGTGACCTGCATGGAGATGCTGGAACACGTACCCGATCCCGCCTCCGTGGTTCAGGCATGTGCGACCCTCGTCAGGCCCGGCGGATGGGTGTTTTTTTCAACGATCAACAGAAACACGAAGTCCTTTCTGTTCGCCATATTGGGGGCAGAGTACCTGTTGAATCTGGTTCCCCGGGGAACGCATGAATTCGCAAAGATGATCCGGCCAAGCGAACTCGCGGGGTATTGCCGTCGTTCGGATCTGGATGTTCGCCATACCCGCGGTCTGGACTACAACCCGCTGACCAAACGCTATGCCCTGGGTTCGGACACTGGGGTGAATTACATGTTTGCGACCCAAAGACCTGGCGGGGTGAGGTGATGGTTGTTTTTCAGGATATTGCTGCGGTATTGTTTGACTTGGACGGCACGCTAATCGATAGCGCGCCGGATTTGGGCGCTGCAGCTGACCAAATGCGCCTGAAGCGTGGAATGCCTTCGCTTCCTCTGGAAGGTTATCGGCCCATGGCCGGTGCGGGCGCCCGTGGCATGTTGGGCGTTGCCTTTGGCGTTGGAGTCGATCATCCAGGGTATGAAACCATGCGCGAGGAATTTTTTTCCAACTATGAGCGCTGTATGACCGAACGTACTGTCGCATTTGATGGGGTTGCGGAACTGATTGCCCAGATTGAACAGAGGCGCCTGCTTTGGGGAGTAGTAACCAACAAGGCGTCCCGATTTACGGATCCGCTGACTCGCGCAATGCCTTTGTTCGACCGCGCGAAGGTGATTGTCAGCGGTGATACCACTGCGCATGCCAAGCCCCACCCGGAGCCGTTGCTAGAGGCTGCGCGCCGGATTGGAGTGGCTCCCGCACAGTGCCTGTACGTAGGGGATGATGAGCGTGACATCGTCGCAGGCCTTGCCGCTGGCATGCAAACGGTGGCTGCGACCTATGGATATTTGGGGGAAAAGGCGGAAATCAGGGGTTGGGGCGCGCATGCGCAGATTAATTATCCCTTGGCCCTATTGCAATTGCTCGCAAACGCCTAAAATAGGAGCCTTGGGGCTGCACTGGTTTCGACGTGGGTTCGGACGCGCAGCAGGGCATGTCGAGGTTCTGTCACCTCGTTAAACCGCAGAAAAAAACTAACTGCAAACGACGAACGTTTCGCACTCGCCGCTTAATTGCGCGTGAGCCTCGCAACAGCAAGCCAATAGGCTGGGCAAGGGTTGTGGTGCCGCAAGGTGTCACAGTCCAGGCTGCGGGGTAACTTCATTTGGCTGGGCCTGCCTTGGGTGACTTAGGGCGGGTCGAGAAAATAGGTTACTGGCGTTTTGCATAGCGTGCCACTGCGCGATGCAAAAGGCGAGACTTAAATCAGAGGGCTACACATGTAGAACTGTTCGAAGAAGGCTTGCGGACGGGGGTTCAAATCCCCCCAGCTCCACCATATATGAAATCCAACCACTCATCTGGTTGGATTTTTTTTGCCTATACCTGCGTGTTCCGTGGGGTTCACGCGGGTTCCTGCGGACTTCGCGGTTATTCCAGGCGCCCAGAAATCCGTCACTTTTGCTCTCTCTTGGCCAATAGTCTCCGCAGCGGAGAGCATCGCAAACGACCCGAAGTCCGCAAGAGTCACCGTTCATCCCCATGAAAATCAATGGGTTACGCGCGGACTAATCAAGCAGTTGATTTCCGGCATTGGTAGGCGCGGGAGAAGTGCCAACCTCCCACGAGAGTAGGCGAAGATTGGGTAGGGGCACCCATCAGATTCGGTCGATTTCGTTTGTCATAAAATTGCCAAATTGTCCAAAAAAACAATTTAGTGCATAATGGCGCTATGGATCATCTACCGACCAACTTCAAGACTCCTGGGCAACTCATGGAGTGGCTTTTGGCAGAACGTGGTTGGACCAAAAAAGTTTTGGGCATCGTTCTTGAGATGGACGAGGCAGGATTAAGCCGGATCATCTCAGGTAAGCGCCCATTATCCGCTGAGCTGGCCGTTGCGCTGGAAGAGGTGTTTGAAGTGCCGGCGGAAAGCTTTATGACCCTCCAAAAAAGTTTTGAACTGGCACAGGCACGAATTGCTGCGCAGCCAGACCCAAAGCGCTCGACTCGCGCAAAGTTGTTTGGTGGGTTGCCCGTCAACGAAATGATTAAGCGTGGCTGGCTCCTGGCGGAAAACAGCAAAGATATACCGGCGGTGGAAAAGGCGCTACATGATTTCTTTCACGTTGAGTCCTCCGAAGCGATTGAGGCGTTGCCTCACGCCGCAAAAAAGGCCGACCCGTTGTCGGACTCGACGCTGGTGCAAATCGCCTGGATGCATCGTGTCAGACAAATCGCTTCCGAGATGTTGGTACCGCGTTTTTCAATTGACGCTGCGAAAGCTGCCGTTAAAAAGCTGACGCCATTGCTTTCGGCGGTAGAAGAGACGCGGAAGGTTCCGAAAATCTTGGCCGAAGCAGGTATTAGGTATGTGATTGTGGAGACGCTACCAACTGCAAAGATTGACGGTATTTGCATGTGGCTGAATGATGCGTCGCCCGTCATAGGTATGTCCATTCGATACGACCGGATCGACAACTTCTGGTTCGTTCTCCGACACGAGCTGGAACATGTCATCAGAGGTGACGGAAAGATCAGTCCCATTATTGATGCAGAACTTGAAGGCGAGCGGGCCGGCACCAGCGCGGCAATACCTGAGGCAGAGCGTTTTGCCAATGGGGCCGCCGCTGAATTCTGTGTCCCCTCTAAGTCGATGGACAGCTTCATCTTGCGGAAAGCCCCCTTCTTCGCGGAGCGCGATTTGCTGGGTTTTGCGAAAACACTTGGCATTCATCCAGGCCTCGTTGCGGGGCAGCTTCAGCATAAAACTGGCCGTCATGACCGCTTTCGTGCGCACCAAGTCAAAGTAAGGTCAAACGTCGCGCCCAGCGCCGTGGTGGATGGTTGGGGAGACATTGCCCCTGTCGATATTTAGGAGTTAACGATGCCTACGAAACGTCAAGAAATGCAAAGTCTCATCCGTATCTTCAAAGAAGAGACCGGCGAAAAAGAGGTGGACATGCACCGAGTTGCCATGTTCGCCATGAAAAAGGGCTGGCCTATGCCCAAGCCTGAAACCGCGCTTGATAGACTCGCTAAGCAGTTTTCTATTGCTGCGCGAGAAGAAGTACGCCTCGACCCGAATACCGGACGCCCTTACCGGGTGAATCACGCGGTAACAACATGGCAGGGGCCAAAGCAGCTTACGTTCTGGGTGGACATTGATGAAGCCCCCCGCCGTCATGTTCACAAGTCATTTGTTCAGCGCCGTGAGCAAATGGTAGGTGATGGATTGCAACTTACCTTCGACGTTGATCACTGGAACAGCGTAAACGCAAGTGAAGAACCCATCGTCATGCCTATGGATTTCACTGAAGATATAGCTTGGCGTAGAAACTCACCGGACGAGGACGAACAGGCGGCATAAAAAACGAAAAGGCCAAGGTTACACCCTTGGCCTATCGCCCAAACCGTTACCGGCCCGGTGTGGGCAAAGATCAGCAAGTGCCAATCGCCCCCAAGCTTTCAAGCATAACCTGATTTTTGACTATTGGCCGGTTTTGAATGGCAATAGCCAGAAAGACCTCGTATGAAAACTACTCCACGCGCACGCAGCGCAGTTGATGGCACATTTGTGAAACTGAGCGAAGCAAAACACAATCCACGTGAGACTGTTGTCGAACGCGTGCCAGTCCGACAACCAGCACCCGCGAAAGCGCCTGTAAAGAGGCGATGACAGTAAAAGCCTTTAGGCTCTTCAAACCTGAAGGCTTTTTTTCATTTCGGTCCGTGTCCGACAGCCCAAATTCGCGCCCGCTGCGCATCCCACTGCGCAGGTGGGTCAACCGCAATATCAAATAGAGTTAGGTGGTCGGGCAGTTCGTTCAGCAAAATGGCGTCGACGATGTCCGGCGCCAGCGTGGTCAGGTTGACCATGCGACTCACGTAGCTGTTGTCGACACCCTCCAGCGCGGCGATTTCACGCAGTGATTTGGCATCGCCGGACTCCAGCATCCGTAACCAGCGGTGCCCTCTGGCCAGGGCCAACTGCAACGCTGTGGCGGCACTGTCCCACGGTCGAGGTTTACCAGGCTCGCCGCTGGGCAACGTAACCTGTTTGCGCCCGGCCCGCCGTTTGAACTGGATGGGTACCGACAATGTCAGACGTCCATCGCTGGACTGAATGACTTCTGGCGCACCGGTTTTATGGATACGTACCTCGTTCATGCCAGTGCTTCTTCACGCGTTGGTTTTGCGTTATCAGGCTTCAGTTCCAATACCAGCCGTTCGATGCCGTTGGCGCGCAACCGTACTTCGAGGTCATTGGGCGACACGATCACCTTCTCGACCAGTAATCTCACAATCCGTGTCTGCTCCGCCGGAAACAGTTGGTCCCATATGGCATCGAGCCGTGTCATGGCGACGGTGACTTTCGCTTCGTCCAAAGTCGGATCCAGCGCTATCGCCTGTGGCAGCACGTTACCGAGCAAGTCTGGCGAACGCAGGATGCCACGAAGTTGGTCTAGTACCGCTGATTCCAGTTCGGCTGCTGGCAGACGCGGCAAACCTGACGCACCGGCGTGCTCTTTGATGTCGCGCATGGGCAGGTAATAGCGGTATCTCTTTCCTGTCGCTTTTTTTGTGCTGTGCCAGGGTGTCAGTGCGCGCCCGTCATTACCGAAAACGATGCCCTTGAGCAGAAACGGTGTGGTGGCGCGAGTGGCATTGCCACGCACGCGGCCGTTGGTGGCCAAGATTGCGTGCGCGTTATCCCAAAGCACCTGGTCGACCAAAGGCAGGTGCTCTGCCTGGTACCACTGCTCCTTGTGGCGCAGTTCTCCGAGGTAGGTTCGATTGCACAGCAGTTTGTAGATCAAACCCTTGTCGATTGGCTTGCCCTCCCTGACTTTACCGTCCTGGGTCGTCCACGCCTTCGATGTCACGCCATCAAGCCTGAGTTCCTTGACCAGTGTGGTGCTTGATCCGAGTTCGACGAATCGCTCGAAAATGTGACGGATAAGTTTGCCCTCCTTGGCGTTGGGCACCAATCGCCGATTGTCAACGTCGTACCCCAGAGGCGGAACGCCACCCATCCACATGCCCTTGCGTTTGCTGGCCGCAATCTTGTCGCGGATCCGCTCGCCGGTCACCTCCCGCTCGAACTGTGCAAAGGACAGCAGGACGTTGAGCATCAAGCGCCCCATGGACGTGGTGGTGTTGAATTGCTGTGTGACTGACACAAATGACACGCCTTGGCGCTCAAATACCTCGACCATCTTGGAAAAGTCTGCCAAGCTGCGCGTCAGACGGTCGATCTTGTAGATCACGATCACATCAATTTTTCCGGCTTCAATGTCGGCCATCAGGCGTTTGAGCGCAGGTCGTTCCATGTTGCCGCCCGAGAACGCCGGATCATCGTAGTCATCGGTGACAGCGGTCCAGCCCTCGGCACGTTGACTGGCCACGTACGCGTGACCTGCGTCGCGCTGGGCATCCAGGGAGTTGTACTCCTGGTCCAGCCCTTCTTCACTGGACTTGCGGGTGTAGACCGCGCAACGAACCCGCTTTTTCAGAACTTCGCTCATGTCCGAACTCCCTTCTTGGTAGGTGCAGCCTTGGCGGCCCGAGTCTTGAGTCCGAAGAAGAGCGGTCCCGACCAGCGTGTGCCGGTAATTTCGCGGGCGATCTGTGACAGGCTCTGGTACATCCTGCCATCGAAGTCGTAATTGCCATCGGCAGTCGCGATCACACGGTATTCCTTGTCTTGGTACTCACGGGTGAGCATCGTGCCAGTGACCGGGCGGTAGTCCGGATCGCGTGTCTTGACCTTGCCGGTCTCAATCAGGGACTCGATGCGTCGCTTGTTGCGATCCAGCAAACTCGCGTCCACCTTGCGAAACTCGATCTCCTGCAATTTGTAAGCAATCCGACGCTCCAGGTACTGCCGGTTGTGGGTGGGCGTGTCGCCATGAAAAAGTCGCTGCCAGAGTGATTTGATCTCTGTCATGGGCAGTTCAGGCAACTGTGCGATTTGTGATGTCACCGATGGCGGTGTGGCGGGCATGGGTTTTGGCGATCTCATCAGGACTCCGAATATCTGTTGTTGACGGGGTCTGTATGAACGCTCTGGTGGCCAGTAAAGCCAAGTGATATTTCTGTTGTATTGAGAATGCTTGCGGACTGTGGCAAAGACACCATGCGAAGGCGTGCCAGTCCTTTTGCCAGTGTCAATGCGATCTCGCATCGACGCTGTTCTGGTGTCATTCGCTCGGGTGGGGTGTGGTTGATTTCATGCATCGGGTAGCGGTCCTGGTTGTCCAACTTGCTTGAAGCAAAATTGTCCTAAAAGACCGCCTCTGACACCATGAGGGAGTTACGGAAGCATGCTGGTTGCTGCGGGTCAATGCTGAAACCGCGACACGGTCAGGGCCTATTTTCTGTCGGGAAGCTGGCCGTTATTAATGAAGCGATCGAAGGTGTCTTCCTCTGGCTCCTCATCATCGTGTTGCGGCTGCCGCCACTCTGCATCAGGCATCAGCAGTAAGGTGAGTGTGTAGTCGTAGTTACCGGCAACTTTCGTCATCTCAGTCAACTCAACATGTGACGGCTCACGCGGAAACCAGGCTTTGGCCTGGAGCATTTGTGATTGGGTGGTTGTCGAGCCGTTTTCGCTGTGAGCAAGAGCGTCACGCGGTAATTCGATGGTGCGCTTTCGGGTGGCAAAAAATGCGCCAGACTTGAATGCAGCTTCGTTCGATTTTGCCCACAACATGTGATCGTCTCGGCTGGCTACCAAAATGGCACGTTTGTCGGCAATCTCGATCCAGCGCAATGCGGCAGCAGTCAACGACACGCCGTAGCGGTCGGCGCAGTGGCCCAGCAAATCGAAACTTACCGGATGCCCGTGAATTTGTTTCCCAAAATCATCCAGCGGCATCAATAGCGTTGATGCGAACTGGTCTGCCTCAGTCTCGATGTCTTTCTTGTTACGTTCTCCGGTCTCAATGTCATCGTGACCACATTGAAATTGATCCTGTTGGTGGCGGTGCAGAAGGTAATGGCCAAGCTCATGGGCTATCGTGAAGCGCTGGCGCCCCTGCGAGATGACTGCGCTGTTGTAAAGAATCAGCCACTTTGACCGAGCCTTATTTACCGCGAGCATTCCTTCAAAGCCGTCGAGATCCTGTCCGTCAACCTTGTCTACAGGCGGCATCGGAACAATGACTCAAAAAGCGTCTCCTGCAATCGGTGGAGCGGCTGGCAGTGCCGTGAGCGGTGTCGTAGGGACAGTTTCTGGCGCTGTTGACTCGGTAGCGATTACGGAAGGTGACTTTGAAAGACTTCGGCGGCGTTTGCAAAGGGCAAGCTTTGTTGTGCGGGAGAAGTCGAAGCGCAAGCTTGCATCGATCGCTCTCGCACAACGTGAGCGACGGAAAAAGGATTTGCTTGACCTGTTGGTTGTGGGTGGAGTGACGCTTGGTGAAATCGTTCGTGATCCGTCCAAAGTGCCTGCCGATGTTGAAAAGGCATTTGAACTTGCCTATCCCGGGCTGGCAAGTCATGGCGAAATGTTTTCAGACGTTGTTCAGCGACTGCCTGCGGACGACATTGTGGGACTTGTGAACGGAGTGAAGGGCAAGCTGTTTGAGATCGAATTGGTTGACCATATGAATGCGGGCAACTTGCCGGACGGTCTCCATGCTGAACTCGCCGGGTCTGCAACTCAGCCCGGATACGACATAAAAATCCTGGATGCCGATGGCCATACGGTCGATGTTCTGCAGGCCAAAGCCACAGAGTCAGTCGCATACGTTAAGGATGCTTTGGAACGCTATCCAGATATCGACGTCACCACTACGACAGAGGTACATGCCCAACTGGTGGCACTTGGCGCTGCTGATCATGTCACCAACGGTGGTTTCAGCGAGGCTGTCCTTCAACAGAAGGTGGAGGCGGCCGTTGCTGCTGGACACCACCATCTTGATGCAGGTGATCTTGTGCCGTCCTCAATTGGCCTGGCCGTGATAGCTTTGTCGTCATTCATGGACAAGAGCTTGTCACTGGAACAAAAGGGCGCCGAGTTTGGTGACCGCGCAGCCAAAGCAGGCGTTACCGGTGCGGCTGCCAAGACTGTGCTGATTGCGACCAATACATGGTGGCTCGGACTTGCGGTTGGAGTCGGATCACGTTGGCTTGCTTCGTATGGTGGCAACAAGCGACAGCGATACGAGGCCCTCCAGAGAGCCGTTGAATCTCTTGAAACGAGGGCTGGCCCCAGTGGCAAGCGAGCCCTTGAACGGTCACCCACATTACAAATTGCAGGATAAGTTGCGAACTAAGGCAATCGTGGGGAGATAAAGATATGGCAGTTTCACTTGAGTTCATAGACTTCATCGTGCCGATCGCGGCCATCAAGCAAAAATATCCGGGGGGCTGGGATCAGTGTCTGAAGGACCATGAAAACTTGATCGGCGGTCGGGTTTGGTTTGATGAGCACCTGCTTCGAGACGGAGCCATGAATCCAGGTGACATTGAGTTTCTCATCGAAGAGTGGACAGACTTGGGTTTCCAACCAACTGAGGAGATTGATGGTCAGCGAGTGTGGAAGGACTGCTGCGTCGTCGAATCCATGTTCGGTGGGGCAACTTTGCCGTGCGATTGGTTGGAAATTAGAGATGACGGGCGATCAGCCAACCTCAAAGGAACGGATCCTGGCCAGATTGTTGGCAGGGTAAGGCGACGTGGCGCTTCGGTAATGCCGACGGCGGTTTAGGCCTGAGAATGGAGCCGTCGTGTTTGAATTGGTCTGCTTGTTGCTATTGCATGTAATTTATTTACAAGTGCCTATATATTGCAACATACTTGCATCATGAACCCTCGCTCCCATTCAACGCATGAGCAGGCTGTTCTGGAACTTGCCAGGGCAAGACCGCTGCTGCGTGCCCGGGATCTTGCACAACAGGAACTGCCAACCATTGTGCTCAGCCGACTCGTTGCTGCAGGAAAACTCGAAAGAGTTGCTCGAGGGGTGTATGGCCTGCCAGGTCAATCCATCAGCGAACACCGGTCACTGGCGGAAGTGGCGCTGCGTGTACCGCAGGGGGTGGTTTGTCTGCTTTCGGCACTGTGCGTGCATGGCATAGGCACCCAGGCACCGTTTGAGGTCTGGCTTGCCATTGAACATCGCGCACCGATTCCACGGCTTGACCAACCCAAAATTCGCCGCGTGCGCATGTCAGGGGTGGCATTCACTGAGGGCATTGAACATCTGTCGGTCGATGGCGTGAGCGTGCCGGTGTTTAACGCTGCCAAAACCGTGGCCGACTGCTTCAAATACCGTAACAAGATCGGTCTGGACGTTGTCCTGGAAGCACTGCGTGATGGCTGGGCACAACGAAAATTCACAATGGACGAGATCTGGCATTTCGCGACGGTTGACCGCGTGGCCAATGTCATGCGCCCTTATCTGGAAAGCGTGACAACATGAGCCGAAATCTGGCGGCATCGGACCGAGCACGTCTGAAGCAACTGAGCTTGGACGCGGCCATGACTCCCGCTCACAGCCAGGCGACGTTGCCTTCCTGAGCACCTAAAAACATGACTTTATCGCATTAATAACTTGATTTTTTGCGCTACTATTGCAAAATGTTGATTTATTATCATGTCTCAAGGTGAATTCAATGCTGATAGAGTTCCGCGTTAAGAACTTCCGAAGCCTGCGCGACGAACAGGTGCTGAGTCTTGTTGCATCCAAGGACAAGACCCTGCAGGACACCCATACACAAACAACAGGCATCAGCGCTGCCCCGACTCTGTTGCGCAGTGCGGTGGTGTATGGCGCAAACGCGAGCGGCAAGTCCAATCTCATCAAAGCGCTGCAATATATGCGTGGCGTGGTGACTGAGTCGGCGACGGCGATCCAACCTGGCCAGACCTTTGCAGTGCAGCCATTCCGACTCGATGCCGATTCCGCCAGCCAGCCCAGCGAGTTTGAAGTAACTTTCCTGATTGATGGTGTGCGTTACCAGTATGGCTTTGCCATGACCGCACAGCGCATCGTGAGTGAGCATTTGCTGGTTTACAAGGCTTTCAAGCCCCAGCGCTGGTTCACGCGCCACTTCGACACAGTTACCGGAAAAGATGTCTACGAATTTGGCCCTGGTCTTAAAGGTCCCAAGAATCTGTGGGAAGGGGCGACCCGACCGAACGCATTGTTCCTGTCAATGGCTGTGCAACTCAATAGCGAAGCCTTGCGCCCGGTGTTCGACTGGTTCACGAGTCGACTGGTCATCTTCAATGAGCAAGCCCAGCTCAGTCCTCAGGTGTCTATTCAGATGCTCAAGCAGGCAGAAGGCCGCAAAGAAATTTGCAACTTTCTCTCTGCCGCCGACATCAGCATCGCCGACATCGATGTGGAAACGCGCAAAGTTCCTGGGCAGGCTGTTCACTTTGACTTGGTCGCCGGAAAAACCGAAGTGCGATCAGAAGAGATGGAAGAGCACAAACTGCGCTTTCACCATGTCACCGAACAGGGCAAAGCTGAGTTTGATTTGATGGACGAGTCCAACGGCACGCGCAATCTGCTGTTTCTTGCAGGGCCAGTGCTGGATATCCTCAGCAAAGGGCTGACACTTGTTATCGACGAACTCGACACCAGTTTGCACACTTTGCTGGTGCGCGAATTGGTGCGACTATTCCACCGACCCGAGATCAACACCGGCGGTGCGCAACTGATCTTCACAACGCACGACACGTCGTTGCTGGACGCGCCAGATCTGTTTCGGCGAGATCAGGTGTGGTTCGTGGAAAAAAATCGCGATCAGACCTCGGCATTGGTCAGCTTGTCAGAATTCAGCCCGCGTAAGAATGAAGATATGGAGCGGGGCTACCTGATGGGTAGATACGGTGGTGTGCCATTTCTCGACCACACACTGGGGTTGAAACACTGATGGCGCGCGACAATTCCCCAAAGGAGCGCCAACAAAAGCAGCTGGAGCGTAAGCAGGGGCGGCGTGCCAGCTACGACCGGATCCTGATCGTTTCCGAGGGCAGCAAGACGGAGCCGAATTATTTTCTCGAGATTCGCGCTATCCATCGCTTGCACACCGCCAACGTGGAGGTTCAGCCTAGCGACTTGGGGACCGCGCCAATTCAGGTTGTGCAGTATGCGAAAGAATTGTTTGAGGATGGCGACCGCTATAAGAACATTCAGCGTCGTGCGTTCGAGAAGGTCTATGCCGTGTTTGACCGTGACGACCATGACAGCTATCACGAGGCTCTGACGCTGGCAGCCTCGCTGGACGGCAAGCTCAGGAATGATGCCAAGCAGCCGGTCTCCTTTCAGGCCATTGCATCGGTGCCCAGTTTTGAGCTGTGGCTGCTGCTGCATTTTGAGGACATACAGGCTCCGCTGCATCGTGATGAAGTGATGCGCCGCCTCAAGCTGCACATGCCGGGCTATGACAAAGGCGCGGGCAACGCGTTCGCGACCACCAATGTGCATTTGGCCGTCGCCACCAAGCGTGCAGAACGATTGGCGGTGCACTTTACCGCGCGCACGGACCCTGAGCCTTTCACCGCCATTGTTGAACTGGTAAAGCTGCTGACCACGCTTCGCGGCTGAATACGTGCAATGTGAACGTTGCCTGAGGCTGCAGTCCAAGGCAGTACTGGTAACGTGTCACGCCGCGTGCTTTGCAGTTGGTATCCTCAAGCAGGATGACTCGAACTCTTCTATGTCGCAGAGTCGGTAACAGACCCGTCCAAGCAGTTTGAGGTACATCGGCCCGATTCCCTCTGACCTCCATCGCTCCAGCGTTGCTTCACTTAATCCCCAACGGGCTGCCAGTTGTTTTTGCCCGAGATGTTTGGTGTCCACAGGTTTCCTTCCGAATGAGTTGGTGGTACTCCATGAAGGCGTTTTTTCGTCCCAAAGCCAAGTGGTGTTGTGAAAAAAATGCGGACGGCGGTTCAAGTGTGGAATACGGATTTGAACTGGGGTCAGCAGCTTTGGATGGGTCGCCCCATCGGCCTCTGATAGACTGCCATTCAAGTTGGAGGTTTCCGCAGTTCTTCGCAGCAGTCATTGGCAGCAAAAACGAGCCCAGTTCGCTGGGTTTGACGGGAGGTGCGGCCCCACCACCATATTCCCTCAAAAACTGGCCTCTCACCCGCAACGGTGAGAGGTCTTTTTTTACGTTTTCCCCAGCGAAAGCGCACTTTACTGATCTTGCCCCCCTCGCGAGCGCTGTCACCGCATGACGGCAAGAAATGGGCATTTCTATGCGTTTTTCTCTCTCTGTTCTCTGAGACCCTCGCGCATACTCGCTAGGGTCTCTCTATATAAATCAACAACTTACAACAGCGTGGTTGGGTCTGAAAACTGCTTACCAGCAGTCATTCCTTGACGAGAGCTAAGTGCTTAATCCTGACGATCCCGCGTGCCGGTTGTGGGCAGTTTGTCGCGCTTGCTGATCGCTGTGCAGGAGCTATGCGTCATCGTGTTCGTTACAGCAGATGTTCTATCCGGAGTGCTCGCTTGATTCTGTGAAGTGCAGTGACGAGTCCGCGATAGCCTCCGATGGTTCACGACCCCACAAGTCTGAGATTCGCTGGTATTTCAGCCTACCCCTGCATGGGATACCCATTGTGGTGCAGGTGTTTCGGTGCCCCAGGTCCACAGCATTCAGCACCTCGATGCAGTCTGCCATGGCCACATCGTCAGCAGGACCGTTGGCATGAATGTGTAGGTCGGACACACTGCTCTGGTCAGTTCGAGCCGAGACAACATGACCGAAGCAAGGGCTTGCGGTTCGAATAACACGCGTATTGTCCGATCCCGACCCGGCATCGCGTTGTGTCCGCGGCCCGGCCAAACTGAGTATCAGGGCGGCGTGGTCAGTTGCGCTGACGTCTTGGCGGGCTGGGTGATGACGGGTGCGACGGGCTTGCTCGCAACCGCCGCCTTTCCTGGCTGGCGGATGCCTGCCAGCTTGGTGCGCTTCAGCATCAGCGCATTGATCGCCACGATCAGTGTGCTGCCCGACATGGAAATCGCGGCGACTTCAGGACTCAGCACGAACGGGTACAAGACGCCGGCCGCGAGCGGAAACGCGATCGTGTTGTAGCCCACCGCCCACCACAGGTTCTGGTGCATCTTGCGCACTGTCGCGCTTGACAACTCGATCGCGCCGACGATGTCGTAGGGGTCGCTTTTCATCAGCACCACATCGGCGCTTTCCATCGCCACGTCGGTGCCGGCGCCGATGGCGAATCCCACATTGGCCTGGGTCAGCGCTGGCGCATCGTTGACGCCGTCGCCGACCATTCCCACCTTTTTCCCAGTAGCCTGCAGCGCCTTCACCTTCTCGGCTTTCTGGCCAGGCAGCACGTCTGCCAGGACTTTGTCGATGCCCAAATCGGCGGCGATGCGCGTGGCCGTGGCCAGGTTGTCGCCGGTCAGCATCACGACCTCGATCTTGCGTTCGCGCAACTTGGCGATGGCCGCTTTAGACGTGGGCCGGATCGCATCGGCAATGGCAATGAGGCCGACCACCCGCCCGGCCTCCGCCACATGCACCACCGTGCGGCCGTCGCCCTGCAGTCGCTTGGCTTGCGCCTCCAGGGGCCCGAGCGCGAGCTTCTGGTTGTCCATCAGCAGTCGGTTGCCCAGATACACGGTGCCAGCGGCAGTTTCGGCCCGCGCGCCCATGCCGTCGAGGCTTTCGAAGCCGGTTGGCGCGACGATCTTCAGCTTGGACGCACGGCGTACGATGGCCTGCGCCAAGGGATGGTCAGATCCTTGCTCGACGGCGGCAGCGGCGGTCAACACAACATCTTCGGTGACGCCTTCGGCGGTGATGATCTCCACGACCTCGGGCTGACCGACGGTGAGCGTGCCCGTCTTGTCGAAAACGATGACGTCGAGCTTGGTAGCGTCTTCCAGCGCCGACGCGTTCTTGAACAGGATGCCGTTTGCGGCACCCAGTCCGGTACTCACCATCACGGCCATCGGCGTAGCCAGCCCGAGTGCATCGGGGCAGGCGATGACAAACACCGTGATAGTCAGCGTCACCGCCAGCAGCAGCGTCTCGCCGATCACCCAGAACCACACAGCGAAGGTGGTAAGGCCGATGAGGATGGCGGCAATCACCAGCCATTGCGCGGCCCTGTCAGCCAGCAATTGCGCCGGCGCTTTCGAGTTCTGCGCCTCCTGCACTAACTTCACGATCTGGGCCAGGGCCGAGTCGGCACCGACCTTGGTGGCCTTGTAGCGGAAGCTGCCGCTTTTGTTGATGCTGGCACCGACCACCGCAGCGCCCGGCCCTTTCTTCACCGGCATCGACTCGCCCGTGAGCATCGATTCATCCACCAGCGATTCACCGGTTTCGATGACGCCATCGACCGGGATCTTGTTGCCTGGCCGGATGACGACGATCTCACCGGCCAAAACCTCGGCCGTCGGCACTTCGATCTCGGCACCTTTGCGGATGACATTGGCCTTGGTCGGCGTCAGGTTCATCAGCGCCTTGATGGCCGACGAAGCACCTGCTCGGGCACGCATTTCCAGCCAATGCCCGAGCAGGATGAACACCAGCAGCACAGAGACCGCCTCGAAGAATTGCCCGCCCTCTTTGTAGAAGAACGTGGTGAAGGCACTGAACAGGTACCTGTTCCAACACCGGCCGAGTTGGGGTAAGCAAGCTTGTGTTGGCAAGACTGTCGTCAGCAGCCGGCTGATCGACCGGCTCAGCGCCAGGCTCGGTCGTCAACTGGTCGAGATGCCGGTCGGCTTCAAGTGGTTTGCCGCTGGTCTGCAAAGCGGCGCGCTCGGCTTCTGTGGTGAGGAGAGTGCTGGCGCCACATTTTTGCGCCGTGACGGCTCGGTCTGGACGACCGACAAGGACGGCATCGCTGCTGCGCTGCTCTCGGCCGAGATCACCGCGCGCACCGGCCGCGACCCCGGCCAGCGGTATGCGGCTTTGGCCGATGAGTTCGGCAGCCCGGTGGCGCGGCGGGTTGAGGCCGCCGCGACTGTGCAGCAGAAGAAGCAGTTGGCGGCGCTCACACCAAAGCAGATCACCTCGACCGAGCTGGCTGGTGAAAAGGTCGAGAGCGTCCTCAGCCAAGCCCCGGGCAATGGCGAAGCTATCGGCGGCATCAAGGTCAACACCGCCAATGGCTGGTTCGCTGCGCGACCGTCCGGCACCGAGAACATCTACAAGATTTACGCCGAGAGTTTTCTGGGGGCCGAACACCTGAAGCGCCTGCTGCAGGAGGCGCAGACCATTGTTGACAGAGCGATTTCGCCCGTGCCGTCATCGTCAAATTCAAAGATCCAGAAAGGCTCCCATGTCTGACACCTCAGTACGCGACACCCTGACACCCGCCACCCTGCAGAAGATGCACGCCTACTGGCGTGCAGCGAACTACCTTTCGGTGGGGCAGATCTACCTGCAAGACAATGCGCTGCTCGAAGCCCCGCTCAAGCTCGAACACATCAAGCCCCGTTTGCTGGGGCATTGGGGCACGACACCCGGCTTGAACCTGCTCTACGTTCACCTGAACCGGCTGATCAAGGACAAGGACCTGAACATGATCTACGTCATGGGGCCCGGCCACGGCGGGCCGGGCGTCGTGGCGCACAGTTACCTGGAAGGGTCTTACACCGAGCACTACCCGGCCATCGAGCGCAACCGCAGCGGCCTTCAGCGGCTGTTTCGGCAGTTCTCGTGGCCGCAGGGAATTCCCAGCCACGTGTCGCCCGAGTTGCCGGGCTCGATCCATGAAGGTGGCGAGTTGGGTTACTCGCTAGCCCACGCCTATGGTGCGGCCTTCGACAACCCCGACCTCATCGTCGCCTGCGTCGTCGGTGACGGCGAGGCCGAGACCGGTGCACTGGCCACCAGTTGGCATTCCAACAAATTCCTGAACCCGGCGCGCGACGGCGCGGTGCTGCCGATCCTGCACCTCAACGGCTACAAGATCGCCAACCCCACCGTGCTGGCGCGCATCAGCCGCGAAGAGCTGACCGACCTCTTGCGCGGCTACGGCCACGAGCCGCATTTCGTCGAAGGCGACGACCCGGCGCTGGTGCACCAGGCGCTGGCCGGCACGCTCGATGCGGTGCTGGCGCAGATTCAACAAATCCAAGGTGAGGCGCGAGCCCTCGCCGCAGGGCAGGCGCCGCAGCGCCCGCGCTGGCCGATGATCGTCTTGTGCACGCCGAAGGGCTGGACCGGGCCCAAGCTCGTCGATGGCAAACCGGTCGAAGGCAGCTGGCGCTCGCACCAGGTGCCGATCGCCGAGTTCAAGACCGCAGGGCATGTGCAGCAGCTCGAGAGCTGGCTTAAGAGTTACCGGCCCGAGGAGCTGTTTGACAAGAACGGCCGCTTCCTCGATGAGTTGGCAGCGCTGGCACCGACCGGCCAGCGCCGCATGGGCTGCAACCCTCACGCCAATGGCGGCGCGTTGCTGAAGCCGCTGGACATGCCTTCTTTTCGCGACTATGCCGTCGCGGTGCCCACACCCGGCGCTTTGGACGCCGAGGCCACCCGCGTGCTGGGCAAGTTCCTGCGCGACGTGATGCGGCTGAACCTGAAGGCGGCCAACTTCCGACTCTTCGGTCCGGATGAAACCGCATCGAACCGGCTGGATGCCGTGTTCGAAGTCACCGGCAAGGCCTGGCTGGACGGCGTGCAGGAGGAGCGTGACAACCACCTCAGCGCCAACGGGCGGGTGATGGAAGTGTTGAGCGAGCACCTGTGCGAAGGCTGGCTCGAAGGCTACCTGCTGACCGGCCGCCACGGCCTGTTCTCGTGCTACGAGGCCTTCATCCACATCATCGACTCGATGTTCAACCAGCACGCCAAGTGGTTGAAGGTGTGCAACCAGATCCCCTGGCGCAAGCCGATCGCCTCGCTGAACTACCTGCTCACCTCGCATGTCTGGCGGCAAGACCACAACGGCTTCTCGCACCAGGACCCGGGCTTCATCGACCACGTGGCCAGCAAGAAAGCAGACGTGGTGCGCATCTACCTGCCGCCCGACGCGAATACGCTTCTGTCGGTGGCCGACCACTGCCTGCGCAGCCGCAACTACGTCAACCTGATCATTGCCGGCAAGCAACCGGCGCCGCAGTGGCTGGACATGGACGCAGCCGTGCGCCACTGCGCGGCGGGTGCGGGCATCTGGGGGTGGGCGAGCAACGACGCCTCGGACCCTGATGTCGTGATGGCCTGCGTCGGCGACGTGCCGACGCTGGAGGCGCTGGCCGCCGTGACCCTGCTGCGCAGCTACGTGCCCGACATCCGCATCCGCTTCGTCAACGTCGTCGATCTGATGGTGTTGCAACCGCCCTCAGAACATCCCCACGGCCTTGCCGACCACGAGTTCGATGCGCTCTTCACGACCGACAAGCCGGTGATCTTCGCCTTCCATGGCTACCCGGCGATCATCCACAAGCTGACCTACCGGCGGCACAACCACGACAACATCCACGTGCGCGGCTACAGGGAAGAGGGCACCACGACGACGCCGTTCGACATGGTGGTGCTGAACAACGTGGACCGCTATCAACTGGCGCTGGACGCGATCCGGCGCATCCCGCGGCTGGCAGGCCAGGTCAAGGCGGAAACCGCGCGCTTCGAGGCAACCCTGCAACGCCACAAGCGCTACATCGGCGAGCATGGCGACGACATGCCCGAGATCCTGGAATGGCGATGGTCGCCCGCGAAGACCGAAGCGTGAGCGCGCTTAACATCCTGGCGCTGAACAGCGGCTCGTCGTCGCTCAAGTTCGGCCTGTACCGCGTCGATGCGGCTGGAGTCGAGGAACTGCTCAGCGAGACGGTCTCCACAGCCGCCACGGCCGACCATCAGGACGCGCTGACCCGTGTCGCCAGCGGTCTCGCAGCGTCCGGCATGCCGTCACCCGACGCCATCGGGCACCGCATCGTTCACGGCGGGCCTGCGCTGCGCCGGCACGTTCGCATCGACGATGCGGTGCTTCGGCAATTGCACGCTGCGGCGGCCTTTGCGCCTCTGCACACCCCCGCCGCACTGGCGCTGATCCGAGCCACGCAGACGCACTTTCCCGGCATTCCGCAGGTGGCGTGTTTCGACACCCAGTTTCACGCCGGCTTGCCAGACGTGGCGCGGGTGCTGCCGATTGCCCGAGAGCTGCTGTCGGAAGGCATACAACGCTACGGATTCCATGGCCTGTCGCTCGAATCGATCGTGCGGCAACTGGGGCCTGATCTGCCTGAGCGCCTGGTCATCGCCCACCTCGGCAATGGCGCTAGCATCACCGCGGTGAAGGCGGGACTGTCGATCGACACCAGCATGGGCTTGACGCCCAGCGGCGGGGTCATCATGGGCACACGGAGTGGCGATCTCGACCCGGGTGTGCTGGTGTACCTGATGCGCGAGAAGAAGCTCGATGCCGCCAAGCTCGAAGCATTGATCGATCAACACTCCGGCCTGCTGGGCATATCGGGGGTCAGCGGCGACATGCGGCGCCTGCATGAAGCTGCTGCGTCGAACCGTGATGCGCGTCTGGCCATTGAGATGTTCTGCTATTCGGTGCGAAAGCAGGTGGCCGCGATGAGCGCCGCACTCGGTGGCCTGGACATGCTCGTCTTCACCGGCGGCATCGGCGAGAACGATGCGCAGGTGCGCACGGAAATCTGCAGCGGCCTGTCGTGGACCGGCATCAGCCTCGACGAAGTGCGCAACCGTGACGTGAGCAGCCCGCTCATCAGCGCCGGTGCATCTCGCTGCCAGGTGCTGGTGCTGGCCTCGCAAGAGGACGAGCAGATCGCCCGCCACACCGGGGCGTTGCTCGCATGACGCAGGCAGCGGCCGGCCGCCCCCGCGACGCTGGCAACAGCGGCGACATCGCCGACGCGTCTGTCATGGACGCCGCTGCCGTTGCGGCAGCGCTGGGTGTGAACGTCGAGACCGGCCTGAGCGCGCAGGAAGCCGCGAGCCGGCTTGCCAGCAACGGTCCCAATGAGCTGCGTTCGGCGCCGCGGGCACCGGCCTGGCGGCGCGTGCTGGCGCAGTTCCAGGACCCGCTGATCTACCTGCTGCTGGCGGCGGTGGTGGTGGCATTGGTCGCCTGGTGGGTCGAAGGCGTGGGTGCGGGTGCGGAAGGAAGGGGCTGGCCGGTGGACGCGATCGTAATCGCCGCCGTGGTTCTGCTGAATGCGGTGATCGGCCATGTGCAGGAAGCGAAGGCGCAGAACGCGGTGGCCGCGCTGGCGAAGATGACGGCTGCCACTGCAACCGTGCTGCGCGACGGCAAGCCACAGCGCGTGCCCAGCGCCGAGCTGGTGCGCGGCGACGTGCTGGTGCTGGCTGAAGGCGACGCCGTCGGCGCCGACGCGCGCTTGCTCCAAGCCACGACGCTGCGTGTGCAGGAGGCCGCGCTGACGGGCGAGAGCGAAGCCGTGCTCAAGGCCACCGCCACGCTGCCCAAGCCGGCGGCCCTGGGCGACCAGCTCGACATGGTCTTCAAGGGCACTGCAGTGGCGCAGGGCACGGGCCTCGCGGTGGTGGCGGCCACCGGCATGGCCACCCAGATGGGCCACGTTGCGGCGCTGCTGGAGGCGACTGTCGAGGAGCCGACGCCGCTGGAGAAGGAGGTGGCGCGCATCGGGCGCACGCTGGGCCTGGCGGTGGTGGCGATCGCTATCGTGGTGGTGGGCACCATCCTGCTCATCTCCGAAATCCGCAACACCGCCGATGTGGTGCATGTGTTGCTGTTGGGGGTGTCGCTGGCCGTGGCCGCAGTGCCTGAGGGGCTGCCTGCGATCCTGGCGGTGGTGCTCGCGCTGGGTGTGCAGCGCATGGCCAAGCACCACGCCATCGTCAAGAACCTGTCGTCGGTGGAGACGCTGGGCTCGGCGTCGGTCATCTGTTCGGACAAGACCGGCACGTTGACCCGCTCCGAGATGACCATCGAACGCGTGATGACGGTCTCGGGCAGCACCCAGGTCAGCGGGGTGGGGTACGCGCCCCAGGGCCAAGTCAGCGAGTTCCACCCGGTGCCCCAAGGCGGCCAGGGTGGTGCCGAGCTTCCCGCCGGTCCGCTGCGCGATGAAACCATCGTGGTGCTGAGCGGGGGCAGCCTGGCCGGCAACGCCGACTTGCGCCAGGCGGAAGGTGGCGAGTGGGAGATCCATGGTGACCCCACCGAAGCCGCGTTCTTGGTGGCCGAGCGCAAGCTGGGGGTGACGGAGCGGCGCGAGCGTCGCTTCGAACGTGTCGGCGAGGTTCCATTCACGTCCGAGCGCAAGCTGATGACGACGATCGAACGCGACCATGAACACAGCGATGCGCTCGTGGCCATGACCAAGGGTGCGCCCGACGTGCTGCTCGGCCGCTGCACTCGGGCGCGGGTTGGGATGGAGGTCGTCGCACTCGATGAAGCCTTGCGGGCGCGTCTGCTGGCCGACGTCGACACCCTTACCGACGCCGCGTTGCGCACGCTGGCGGTGGCCTACCGGCCGCTCTTGCCTGATGAAGCGGGTGAAGACCCCGCGAATGCGGAAGCACTGGAACGCGATCTGATCTTCGTCGGCACCGTTGGCATGATCGACCCGCCGCGCGAAGAGGCGGCGGTGGCCATCCGCGAAGCGCGCCGGGCCGGCATCCGCGTCGTCATGATCACCGGTGATCACCCTAAGACGGCCGCGCGCATCGCTGCCGATCTCGGCATCGTCGACGCGGGCTCACCAGCCTTGACGGGCGCCGAGATCGATGCGCTCGACGAGACAGCCTTCGCCGAGGCCGTGCGCAGGACCTCGGTCTACGCCCGCGTTGCGCCGGCGCACAAGCTGCGCATCGTTGACGCGCTGCAGGCTGACGGCAACATCGTGGCGATGACCGGTGACGGCGTCAACGACGCGCCTGCGTTGAAGGCCGCCGACATTGGCATCGCGATGGGCGTGACCGGCACCGAAGTGACCAAGGAAGCGGCCAAGATGATCCTGGCCGACGACAACTTCGCCACCATCGTCGAAGCCGTGCGCGAAGGACGCGCCATCCTCGACAACATCCGCAAGTTCCTGCGCTACCTGCTGTCGTCCAATATGGGCGAGGTGCTCACGGTATTCCTGGGTGTGGTTGGGGCTGGCGTGATTGGCTTGAAGTCCACCGATGGTGGCGCCGTCGTGCTGCCGTTGCTTGCCACCCAGCTGCTGTGGATCAACCTCATCACGGATTCGGCGCCCGCACTGGCGATGGGTGTGGACCCGGCTACCGACGACCTGATGGCGCGCAAACCGCGGCATGTGAACGAGCGCCTGATCGATGCCCGGATGTGGTCCAGCGTGATCCAGACCGGTCTGGTGATCGCGCTGGTCAGCCTGCTGACGATGGACTTCTACCTGCCTGGCGGATTGATTGCCGGCACGGGTGACCTCACGACGGCCCGCACGGCAGGATTCACGGTCCTGGTGTTCACGAGCCTGTACACCTGCTTCACCGCGCGCTCTGACACCACCAGTGCTTTCGCCAATCTGTTCGTCAACCCCTGGCTTTGGGGTGCCGTCTCACTATCGCTGGTGTTGCAGGTGGCTGTCGTCCACGTCCCGTTCCTGAACATCGCCTTCGGCACGGCACCGCTGGCGCTGGACCAGTGGCTGGTGTGCGCCGCGATGGCCAGCGTGGTGTTGATCTACAGCGAAGGGCAAAAACTCCTGAGGCGCCGCTGGGGTTAATGAAGCATGTTCTTCAACATCGTGGTGGACATAGCCAAATTGTGCCTCTTCATCGTCTGCGCCTATGCACTGTTGGGTGCTTAGCCGAAGCGCGACATCGCGATCACCCGGATGCCTTGTGTCGCCAGAGCGCCTGCGAATGCCATGCCCAGGTCGTGTCCACCGCCGCCGCCGTGTATGGCCAGCAAGAGAATGCCCGTTCCGATCTCCTGGTACTCGATCGGGCCGCAGCTTGTTGCGATCAGCACGCTGCCCTGCGCGGCATGGGCGCGGGCCCGCTGCATGTCGCGGCTGAAGAGCCATCCGGTCAGGACGGCCACCCCGACAAGTGCCAGGGCCAGGGCCATCAGCGCCTTGCCGCCGCGACGCGTTGCGGGCCTCATGGCATGAACTCGTAGCTCAGCTTGTTGACGCGCCCGACGAAGTACGGCTTGCGCCTGCCAGACCGCATCCAGGCGGCCTCACCCGTCATCGGAAGCAGCATGCCGTCTTGCGGCTTGTAGTTGGACAAAGCGCAGCCCCAAGGCAGCATGACCATGTCTCTGCCCACCCCGGCGCCCCGCGACTCGGCGCACACCGAGGCGATCAAGCCGGCTTCGTTGAAGCTGAACAGCAAGGTCAACGTGATCGGGCCATCAACGAGGGTGGCTTTGGCCGAAGTGTCGCCCGCCGCCTGCCAGCGTACGCCCTGGCTGGGCAACAGCGCGGTGGGGTACCACGCTGCTTCGGCAAAGTAGTACATGAACTCGCCGCGGGCCAGCTCGCCGCCACCGTGTGCGTCGGCCACCGTGAACAGACCGAGCAGCTTGGCAATCAACTGGCCCGTGCCTGCGACGTAGCTGTCCACGACGCGCGCGGGCACACCGGGGAACATGGCCGCCTGGGCGTCCCACAAGAAGCCTAGCCGTGAACCGGCCACTGAGGTGACTACCCGCTGATGCGATGTGAACGGCTTCCATTGCTCCGCGTGTTTGAAACTCCTTCAATGGCGTGTACTGCCCCACGAGGTAATTCGTGGGGAACGATGCAATCGCTGCACCGTTGACTCCAATGTGGAAATTTGTCCCCTACAGAAGAATGATCTGTGGGTTACAGGTCGGTCACGTGGCTGACAACATGGCGACAGGATGTCCGAAGCAGTTTTCACCATCAGGAGATGGCGCGCGTATCTGCTGTATGTACCTCCGTATTTGGAAAACGCAGCGAAAAGTATGTCTTCCCTGACTTTGATGACACCATGATCCCACCACCATGGGCTTCCATGATCGCGCGCGTGATCGCCAATCCTAAGCCTGCACCATCGCTCTCAGGATGAGCCCGAGACTTGTCCACCCGGAAGAATCGATCAAACAGGCGCGGCAGCATCTCTGGACTGATGCTGGCCCCATGATTGATCACTCGCACTTCTGTAGTTTGGTCCAATGTCTCAATTTGGATAGTTACAGCCGTTTGGGGATCTGCATGACGCAGTGCATTGGAAAGCAGGTTGCTCAGTGCGCGCCGAAGCATCAAGCGGTCACCGCTCACCGTCCCGTTCCCGATCAGTTCCAGGCGAATACCTTTCTCCGAGGCCAAAGCCTCGTAGAAGTCAAACAAGGCCTGCACTTCTGTGGCTACGACGATGGCTTCTCGGCTGGGGAGTGCGAGACCATGCTCGGTCTTTGCCAACAACAGCATGTCCGACACCATTCGGGCCAAACGCTGGAGCTCTTCCGAATTGGAGGCAAGCACGTCCTGGTAGTCATCATTGCTTCTTTTGGCAGATAAAGTGACCTGGGTTTCCGTCAGAAGATTGCTGATGGGAGTTCTGAGTTCGTGCGCTAAGTCCGACGAGAACTCGGACAGTCGGCGAAAGTCTTCCTGCAGGCGGTCCAGCATGTCGTTCAGAGTGGTGGCCAAGTCTGCCATTTCCACTGGAACAGCGTCCACTGGCATGCGCTCCCCCAATTTGTTGGAAGTCACTGCTTGGGCTCTACTCTTCATGGTTCGCAGTGGCGCCAGCCCTCGGTTGGCCGCAATCCAGCCCAGCACACCACTGAATAGGGTGGCCAGAATCACATAGATCGTCAGGGTTGCCTGGAAATGCATCTGGAAATGGTCATGCAGCTTGGTATCCAGTGCGACCCAGACGGTCAAAGGTTCGTCTTTTTGCAAGGGCGATGACACTAATGCACCCAAGGCACGGTACTGATGTCCCTCGTTTTGCCAGTTCAGCATGGTTTGAGCCTGCAGGTCTTTGCCTACATTTCGAACGGACTCATGAGGAATTTTCAGATCTTCTGTCGCGTACAGGGGCACCCCATTGGCCCCGACGGTTACGATCAGGCCTTCGTGGCTGTGCAGCACCTCGCTCAGACGCTCCTGCAGATCTGCCTTCGAGCTAGCTTTGGCAGCTACCTCCTGGATGAGGTGGATTTTGTCCTGCAGGATGCCGCGGTCCAGATCCTCAAAGTGCTGGTTCATAGTCAACGACGTCAACCAACCCAGGCCCAGCAAAACAGTTGCTGATGCCAGTGTGTAAAAAAGGGTGAGACGGGTCGTCAGTGAGAAACGCGGCGTCATGGGTTGGATAGTGGTGATTCCAAAACATACCCCATGCCCCGCACCGTCTGGAGCAGCTTGGGCTCAAACGGATCATCAATCTTGCTGCGCAAGCGACGTACCGCCACCTCAATCACATTGGTATCGCTGTCGAAGTTCATATCCCAGACCTGCGATGCAATCAGGGACCGAGGGAGCACTTCACCTTGCCTGCGCATCAGCAGTTCCAGCAAGCCGAACTCTTTAGAGGTGAGCTCTATGCGCTTCCCCGCACGACTCACGCGTCGGCGCAACAAATCAAGTTCTAGATCGGCCACCTTCAGCGCGGTAGCTTCGACCCCGGACTTTCCCCGGCGCAAGATCGTTCGCACCCGGGCCAGCAACTCTGCAAAGGAAAACGGCTTGACCAAATAGTCATCCGCTCCCAGCTCCAAGCCCTTGATCCGGTCTTCCACCTGGTCTTTGGCCGTCAAAAAAAGCACCGGCACGCTGCGCCCTTGCCTGCGCAAGCTGCGCAGCACATCCCAGCCATCCAGCCCGGGCAGCATCACATCCAGAATGACCAAGTCGTACTCACCTTCGAGCGCTGTGTGCAGTCCGTCATTGCCGTTCTGGGCCAGATCCACGGTAAAGCTAGCTTCCTTGAGCCCTTGGCGCAGGTATTCGCCCGTCTTGGGCTCGTCTTCAATGATCAATATCTTCACAGTCGGCATCCTTTTCCCGAGTGTGCCCCGATTGGAACGCCCGACATCGTAAATTACAAATTTGTAATCTAAACGACAGCTTGATGTTGGGTACCCCCCGATACAGTTCGGGCAGTTTGAAATAACCTTAAAGGCAATGCCATGCATCGTGTTCCGATTCTGCGACGCAAACCGTTACGTCTAGCGACGCTCGCCCTATGCGTTTTGGTGGGTTCGGTGTCTGCACAGCAGCTACCCCAAGAGACCGACTGGCGCCGAGCCAATGATGCCGTTGGCGCGTTTAAGCGGGGCCATGTCGACATCCTCAAGTGGGAGCAGGCCAACCTGCCCGCCGAATCGCCCCAGATTGCCAAGCCCCAGGGAACAGTGCTACTCACCATTGAAGATGCCGTGCGCCGTGCTTGGCTGGTCCATCGTGAGCTGGCGCAGGTTCAGTCTCGATTGGGTGCGCAGAACGTGCAGATGATCGCCACAGGGCGCTGGGTGGACCTAGACCCTAGTTTGCAACGCAGGGTGGAAGACATGGGGGAGTTGTTGGAAGTGGCCATGCAAGCACGAAAGGCTTGGGTGGAAGCTGTCACGGCGCGTCAGATCGTGGGCCACCAGCAAGCCAGTCTGGAGGCAGCCCAAGCCGCCAGCGATCTGGGTAAGCGGATGGTCGCCCTGGGCAACTGGAGCCGGCTGCAACAGTCGCCTGTGCAACTAGCCGAGGCCAAAGCCCGCATGGAGCTGCGGCGCGCCAAGTTGGCCGCCACCCAGGCGCAGTCCAAAATGATCAAGCTGCTGGGTCTGGCTGGCTTTGAAACCTCGCTGGTCTTACCAGAACAGTTGCCCGACGTGCCGGCCAACGCTATGTCTGAGGCCGATCTGCAAAAAAGCGCTGCTGCCATCCGGGGGCAGCTCCCATACGCGGAGGAGCTGCGCAACAAGGCACTCGCCCAGTCGGCCATTGAAGCCTACTTGGCTGCGCACAACCAGGCGCTGGACAGCCGCAACTTCGTACTCAAAGAGCGCGAGTACATCACCGAAGAAACTGTGCTGCATTACAACGGCATGCTCAAAAGCGTGTGGGACCTGCTGGAAGCGACTCGCAACCAATCGCAGGCCACGGCCGATGCCATTGGTGCACAACGCGACTTCTGGATCGCGGAGGCCGATTTGCAGTGGGTTCTGCAGGGCGGTGCCCCGAGTAGCTTCGTATCCTTAGGCGGTGGTGGCGGTGAATCCGCTGTTGCCGCTGGCCACTGATTGCGTCGAACGCATTGAAAGAAAAATAGCATGAGTCTCCTCAATTCACGTCGTCAATTTTTTGCAGGTGCTGCCGCGTCGGTGGCCGGACTGGCCGTTGCGCGGTCTGCCATGGCCGCTTTGCCTGAACCTGTTTACCAAACATCAGTAGATACAGCGCCCCCGTTGGTGCCCACCACCGGCAGGCCCTACAACCCGGTGGTGACGCTCAACGGCTGGACCCTGCCCTGGAAGATGAACAACGGCGTCAAGGAATTCCACCTGGTGGCCGAGCCGGTGGTGCGCGAAGTCTCGCCGGGTTTCAAGGTCAACATGTGGGGCTACAACGGCCAAAGCCCGGGTCCAACCATCGAAGTGGTTGAGGGCGACCGCGTGCGCATCTTTGTCACCAACAAGCTGCCCGAGCACACCACCATTCACTGGCACGGCCAGCGCTTGCCTAGTGGCATGGACGGTGTGGGCGGACTTAACCAGCCCGCTATCCCCGTGGGCAAGACCTTCGTGTATGAATTCGAAGCGCGCCGCCCCGGCACCTTCATGTACCACCCACATGCAGACGAGATGGTCCAGATGGCCATGGGGATGATGGGTATGTGGGTGACCCACCCCAAAGCGAAGCATCCGCACATCAGCGAGGTGGACCGCGACTTTTGTTTTCTACTCAACGCCTTCGACGTAGAGCCAGGCAGCAAGACCCCCAAGATCAACACGATGCTGGATTTCAACATCTGGTGCTGGAACAGCCGCGTCTTCCCGGCCATCGACACCCTGAACGTGCGGCTGAACGACCGCGTGCGTATCCGGGTGGGCAACCTCACCATGACCAATCACCCCATTCACCTGCACGGGCATGAATTTTTGGTCACAGGCACCGACGGCGGCCCAACGCCGCCCAGCACGCGTTGGTATGAAGTCACCACTGACGTGGCAGTGGGCCAGATGCGCCAGATCGAGCTGATTGCCGATGAAGAAGGCGATTGGGCTATGCACTGCCACAAGAGCCACCACACCATGAACGCCATGGGCCATAGCGTCCCCACCATGATTGGCGTGGACCACCGGGGGCTGGTCAAGAAGATCCAGAAGGTTGCACCCGACTACATGCTGATGGGCGAACGTGGGATGGCCGACATGGGCGAGATGCAGATGCCCATCCCCGATAACACTGCCCCCATGATGACCGGAACGGGTCAGTTCGGCCCGCTGGAGATGGGTGGCATGTTTACCGTGTTCAAGGTGCGCAAGGATCAGAAGCCGGGCGATTACAAAGATCCGGGGTCATACAAATTTCCCGAAGGTACGGTCGCTCAGGAATGGACCGGCGCTGCCTTGCCAGCGGTCAGGCCCAAGGCAAGTGTTGACACGACCCCGGCGTTGGCCAAAGCCGTCAAGCCGGCTGGCAAAGGTATGGCGCATTGACGCCGGTACGAAACCTGTAGATTTCTCCTCGCCTCCTGTTTTCTCAATCCACCCCCTTCAAAGGTTCACATGAAAATCTCACGCACCCTGCTCTCCAAGCGTTCCGCCGTCGTTCTTGCCGTCGCCCTCGGTGCTGCATTCGCTGCATCGGCAGCGGGCAACCACGCCGGAGGACACCACGAGTCCCCGATCGGCAAGCCCGGCGTTGCAGCCAAAGTCACCCGTACCATTGAAGTCGACATGGCCAGCGGCATGCGCTTCAAACCATCGGACATCCAAGTCAAAAAGGGCGAGACGATCCGCTTCGTGTTGAAGAACACCGATACCGTCAAACACGAGTTCAGCTTGGGCACACAGAAGGAATTGCTGGAACACTACGAGGTGATGAAGAAGTTTCCGAACATGGAGCACGACGAGCCGAACAAGATCTCACTTGCGCCAGGCAAACAAGGTGAGGTCATCTGGCACTTCACTAACGCCGTCGCCGTTGACTTCGCCTGCCTGCATCCCGGTCATTACGACGCCGGCATGAAGGGCCAGGTAAAAGTCGCTGCCAAATAACTCATCAGCTTTTAAAGGAAAAGATCATGAAAACCATTCAGCGTGCTTGGGCCACAACAGCAATCACTTGCTCACTCGCTCTTGCTGGATCGGCCATGGCACAAATGCCCATGGACCAGAGCAAGATGAGCATGACCGCAGTGTCTGCTGCTGCAGCCTCACCGGGCATGACCGACGGTGAAATCCGCAAGATCGACAAAGAAAACGCCAAGATCACTATTAAGCACGGCGAGATCAAGAGCCTGGATATGCCCCCGATGTCCATGGTGTTCAATGTCAAGGAGAAGGCCATGCTAGACAAGGTTCAGGTGGGTCAGAAGATCCAGTTCGTCGTCGTCATGGATGCCGGCAAGATGGTCGTCACCGACATGCAGCCCGGGAAATAATGTTGACCGGCTGATTTACTGGATGGAATGGAGCGCCGGACCGTTTCATTGAAAAGGTCCGGCTTTATTTCGTGGGGGCTGGTCGCAAAGGAGACGGTATGCAGCCATAGGCCGGCAAGTAGTCCGAGGATCGGGCGGTATCTGGTAGCAATTGAGACGGCAGTCAATGGCGATAAGGCGTTGAACCGTTGAGCCCGTGTTTGGTCCGCTCAAAAGTTAGATGGGATACACGCACCTCTTCACACAGCGGCTACTCAACATTACCGCAAAAATGTGTTTAAACGTGCTGGCCTAAAACTCCATGCGGGTATTAAGTATCTTGGGGTTCGAGGTAATGCTGAAGGCAACGAGACTTGCAGGGGCATGCCCCTTTGTTACCGTTTACGGCCTCATACATGGTCACACAACGGCGGCCTGCGCGCTGGGAGATAACCGCGCCAAGCACCGCTTTGGGCTGCCTTCAAACTGCACAGTATCGAGCCATGAACGCCTTATTTGAGACATGGTCAAAGCGTCCAGTGCTGGTCTTCCCCCCCCTTGATTCTGGTTGTTCCTCGCGCACAGGCTGCCAGCCACGGATCGCCTATTGAGGTCTGGAAGGATTCGACATGTGGATGCTGCGAGGACTGAATTGCGCGTTTAGAGAAGTCGGGCTTTGACGTTCCGGTCCCTGAGCCCGAAAATAATGCCGTACGTGCCTTGCAGTAATGGTAATTCCAGCACAACTCGGTTCAAGCCATACCACTTGGTTGAAGTGGCTATGTCATAGAAGGGCAAGTCCAGTGGCAAAGTGAAGTTCGTTGTGATTCGCGAAGACGTCAAATGATCGTGATCGACATTCAGTCAACGCAGTAACTAAATCGGAGGTGCCAGCTCTACAGGTTGGCACCTTCAGATTTCAAATTCAGCTTCAGGTACCAAAAAGCGAAGCCTGGAACGATGAACCATTGCGCAAGCGGTGATAGTCCTATGCTCCAAATCGTAGGCATCAGGCTAGAGTAGGACCAGGCGCGTGTCACAACGGTGTTATTCCATTCACTGAATACCGTATAGGAAACGCCAAAGGTGACCGCGAGAAGTGCCACTGGAAGGAACCGTTCTCGGGGCCATTTTTTGGATCCAACCAATATCAGTGCGGCAGTGAAACTCAATGCAGCAATGAGTACGTCGCCTATCGTGCAGTGCACTACGGCAAATCCAATGGCCGATGGCGTGCCTTCGTTCCACAAGGTATACAAAGGCAACTGAAACACTTCCCAAACCAAGTTCACTAAGGCAGTGATAGCGATGTACTGAAGGACAAACTTTTTTCGCTCAGCGAAGTTGTGCAGTGGCAGCGATGGGTTAAACATAGAGATTCAGAAGTTGATGTGGATCAATGTGCGATTCTTTGCGGCGTATATAGTGAACTTATTGCAATAAGTTTCTTTTGAACTTAACCCCATGAAGTCATTCTTCAACGTCCACCACACACGATACACCGCGATCGCGGTGGTTTTCGTTTGGCTGATGACACTGGGGATTGGCATCGCTAATGCATGCCTTGTTTCGGATGCATTGGGGCACCATACATCTGCGTCGCAGTTCCAATTGTCGCATCATGAAAATGCTAATCAGCAGCCAATTGCATCCGACAAAGCCGTTTGTCTCACAGTCTGTGATGCGCAGCACACGGCCGTTTACAAGACCAAGCCAGTAGACGTTCACTTAGATCTGCAGACCGTTCCTGCTGCACATTGCTCCGCCCTCACTGTAGCGGTGCTCGATCTCAATGATCGTACTGTTCCGTCAGTAGTCCCCGACTGGCGTGAGCCACCTGTGTCGATCCGCTTTCTGCGGCTGACAATTTAAATCTCTTTTTGCAGCGGTTGTTACCCAGCGCACAGACGCTGGATAGCCCGTCTGCTTCCATGCCTCTGGTCCCTTCAACGGGTTGACCGGATGCCACCTAATTCTTGCCAGTTTCTCGTTCCTTGTTTCTTTAAATGGAGTTCCATATGACTAATCTTCGCCATACCGTTCTATCAATTGCCATTGCAGCAGCTTCTCTCGGAGCATTTGCCCAGACCGCTGCAGAACACACCCAGCATCACCCCGCGGAGCCTGCGAAAAAAGCCACCAAAGCAGTTGCACCCAAAGCGCCAACTCAGTCCACAGAGTCAATGGCAGCCATGGACAGCCAGATGAAAACCATGCGTGAGATGCACGAAAAAATGATGGCAGCCAAAACACCTGAGGAACGTAAAGCACTCATGGGCGACCACATGAAGGCCATGCAAGACGGTATGTCCATGATGGGAAAAATGGGTTCCATGGGTGCAATGTCTGGAATGGGCGATATGAAAGGCATGGGCGCTGACGCCAAGAAGGGCGGTATGTCGATGGACATGATGGCCCATCACGACATGATGGAAAAGCGCATGGAAATGATGACGTCAATGATGCAAATGATGATGGATCGCCTGCCCGCTCCGGCCGCCCAATAGATTGCTTTGGCACCCATCAGATGGGTGCCGCAATCCCGCTGAATTTCGTGCATTGAAAGAAAGATTCTTATGTTGAGAAGACGAGCGCTATTCCATTTTTTGGGTGCCACAGCCCTGATGGCTACCAGTGTAGGCCACGCCAAGACGGTAGCAGTCAAGCCATTTCGCCACTACCCGTTTGACCCGGTGGCTGCAGAAAACTTTTTGCAGAAGCTGTTTATTCCAGTCGGCAGCGGTCCATTCGGTGTGCTGGATGTTACCGGGCCACTGACCATGCGGGCGACTGCGGCCAGTTTTCCCCTCCTGCCAGGCAATCCGTCGCCATTTCTCCTGTACCAAACAGAGCAGTCCGGCAAGGCGTACCAGAACCCTATCCTGCGCCTGGAAAGTGGTGCAAATCTCAAAGTCACACTGCGCAATGCACTGGAAGAGCCGACCATCATTCACTGGCATGGTTTGCACACACCGGCCAAGATGGATGGACACCCTGCCAGCACAATAGCCCCTGGCCAGTCTTTTGAGTACGACTTCAAAGTGCGCAATCGCGGAGGCACCTACTGGTATCACACCCATGCGCACAACCTCACCGCCAAACAGGCCTATAACGGCTTGGCCAGTTTCTTTCTGGTGGAGGATGAAGACCAGCGCCGATTGGCCCAAGCGGTCGATCTCAAGCTGGGCGAAACCGATTTGCCGCTGGTCATTCAGGACAAGCAGTTCGATGCCCAAGGCAAGTTGCACTACCAACCCAACGGGCAGGAGGCCATGATGGGTTGGCTGGGCGACATCATCATCGCCAACCTGACGCCCAATGCCTACCAGACCGTCGCACCGCGCAGCTACCGCTTGCGCATTCTCAATGGCTCCAACGCCCGCATCTACCGGCTGGCATTTCTGAAAGGTAAAGAGCGGCTGAACTACACAGTCATCGGAACCGATGGTGGGCTGATAGAACGTCCGCAAACCACAACGGAAGCATTTGTTGCGCCTGGTGAGCGTCTGGACATTCTGTTTGATGCCGGTCAGGCTAAGGCGGGTGAGGCGGTGTTCCTCAAGAGCCTGCCGTTTGACCCCATGGAGAACGAAGGCGAAGCTGGAAGCATGCCCGGCATGGGCGAGAGTACGTCACGTCTGGGTATGGGGGCGGAGTTCAATATCCTGAAGCTGGTGGTGGCTGAAGGCGAGCGCGTGGCAACGACATTGCCAACCACGCTGTCGCAAATTACCCCCATTCCATTGGTTGGTGCAGGCAAGCGCAATATCAAGTTGTCACTCAAGGGAATGAACTTCTTGATCAATGGTCGCACGTTCAAGATGGACGAAATCGTCTTTGACGTGAAACGTGGATCACGAGAGGTATGGAGCATTAGCAACCCCAAACTGGGTATGCCCCATCCAATTCATTTGCATGGCTTTTCCTTTCAGGTGCTTGAGCGCCTGCACAGCCCCAAGCAGATATCAGCCATAGCCAAATTCGGCAAAGGCCGCACCGTGAGCGATCTGGGCTGGAAGGACACCGTGCTGGTGTGGCCTGGCGAAACGGTGCGGATTGCGATTGACTTCGCTCATGACTTTCCCGGCAGTCAAACTTACCTGTTCCATTGCCACAACCTTGAACACGAGGACGCCGGCATGATGATCAATTACCGGGTCGTTGGATAGCTGGCTCTTTGAACACAACGCGAACACAAAAGGGAGAAAGATATGGACCTAAAAATGCACAAATGGCTGTGGTTAGCGGCGCAAGTTTTTTTGCTTGCTGGGGGCGCGACCTCTTTTGCCGCCGACCGCAAAATCTATGTCGCCAATGAAGATGCCGGCACACTGAGCGTCATTGACGGGGCGTCGCTCACAACGGTGCGCAGCATCGCGGTGGGCAAGGGCGCGCACAATGTCCAAAGTGCGCCCGATGGCAAACGCGTCTGGGTGACCAACAATGGCTTGCCCCCACGCGCTGCGGGCAGTGCGTCGCACAAAGGCATGACCGAGGCAGAGCACGGCGACATGTCTACCACAGGAGAGGTCTGGGCCATTGACACGGCCACGGACGAGGTCGTTGCCAAAGTATCGGTTGGCAAACATCCGGCCCATGTGGTGCTGACAAATGACGGCAGCTACGCCTGGGTGACCAACGGTGGCGACAACACCGTGAGCGTAGTGGACACCGCCACACTGAAGGTGGTAGACACCCTACCGACTGGCGCGTTCCCCCACGGCATCCGCGTGAGCCCGGATGGCAAGCAGGCGTACGTTGCGAACATGAAGGGTGGAACGGTCTCGGTGATCGATATGGAAAGCCGAAAAGAACTCACCCAGATTGCCGTAGGCAAAGGTCCGGCCCAAGTCGGGTTCACACCCGACGGTCGATTCGCCTTTGTGTCGCTCTCGCAAGAAAACCGGGTCGCGGTAATAGACCCGGTAGGCCGCAAGGTACTTCAGACCATTGTTGTCGGGGCCACGCCCATCCAGCTCTTTGTCACACCGGACAGCCGCTTCTTGATCGTGGCCAATCAGGGCACCCGCAAAGCCCCGGGAAAGACCGTCAGTGTGATTGACCTCAACAATGTTGAGCGGATCAAAACTATCGGCACGGGCAGTGGCGCACACGGCGTGGCCATCGGCGCGGATGGGCGTTACGCCTATGTCAGCAATGTGTATGCCAACACGGTCACGGTCATCGACATCCCAGCGGGCAAAGCCTTGAAAACACTCGCCGTAGGCCGCAGCCCCAACGGTATTACGGTTGCACCATAACCATAGCCATAACCAACGACAAGGAGAATCCTATGAACCACGACCATCATTCGCATGATGCTCAGCCTCCGAGTTTTTGGCGATCGCGATACGCCATCGGCCTGGCCGTACTCGGTGCGATAGCCGCCTACTTTCTGCTCACAGAGCACCTGGCGCATGTCGTGGGGGCGCTGCCGCTGTTGATCCTCTTGGCTTGCCCACTGATGCATGTGTTCATGCACCACGGGCACGGCGGCCACGGCGGCCATGGGCAGCATCACGACGGCGACGCCTCCTCGGAGGCTGCCTCCGGGAAGTCGACCCCATCCCAAACGGGAGACCGATCATGAGCCATGACCAACCGGCCTACGGGCTTTGGACGCTGGTTATTTTCAATTCCGCGATCTTCATCATGTTTGCCTACAGCTTCTTCAAGCCCGCCACCGCGCGGGACTGGCGCAGCTTCAGCGCGTTCTCTGCGTTCATTGTGGCGCTGTTTGTGGAGATGTATGGCTTTCCGCTCACCATCTATCTGCTGTCTGGTTGGCTGCAAACACAATTCCCAGGGCTGGACATTTTGTCCCACAACTCGGGGCATTTGTGGTCCACGGTGCTGGGTGAAAAGGGGGATCCGCACTTCGGCGTCCTGCATATTGCAAGCTATGTCTTTTTGGGTTTCGGGTTTTACCTGCTGTCAAACGCCTGGAACGTGCTTTACCACGCGCAACGTCGGCATACCTTGGCCACGGCCGGTCCCTACGCGCGCATTCGTCACCCGCAGTACGTGGCCTTTGTCCTGATTTTGTTGGGCTTTTTATTGCAGTGGCCCACCTTGTTAACCCTGCTCATGTTCCCCATTTTGCTGGTGATGTATGGGCGTTTGGCGGTGACCGAAGAGGCTGAAATGCGGACGCAGTTTGGCGCGGAATTTGACCGGTATGCGATGCGAACACCACGCTTCTTTCCGCGCCTTGCCAAAGGGCCTGCAGCGCAATGATCCGGATTGATTGAAACCTAAAGGAGTATTCCATGACAACAGTAGAACTTTCAGTTCAAGGCATGACCTGTGGCTCTTGCGTGAAGCACGTCACCAAGGCCTTGCAATCGGTTGCCGGCGTAAACCGGGTCGAGGTGGACTTGGCCAACGGGCGCGCGACGGTCGAGGGCGATCTGCCGTCGGGGGCGGCACCCCTGATCGCTGCATTGGCCAGCGAAGACTATCCGGCCCAGCTGGCATCCAGCGCGGAGCCCACGCCAGCGCCCAAAGCCTCTGGCTGCCACAACAGCCAAGGCAGCCAAAGTGGCGAAGGTGGCAAAGCAGCCCAAGGCAATAAGGGCGGCTGTTGCTGCAAATAGCCCGCTTTATTCTCATTGACATCAGAGGCACCCCTATGCGGAAAATTCTTTCTATTTTTTTGGCTGCAGCAACCCTGACCCTGGCGGGCTGTGGTTACAACACCTTCCAAAGCACGGACGAGCAAATCAAGGCCAGTTGGGCGGAGGTGCTAAACCAATACCAGCGCCGGGCCGACCTGATTCCCAACTTGATTAGCACCGTCAAAGGCGAGACCAAGTTTGAGCAGGACACCTTGACCAAGGTGGTCGAGGCGCGCTCCAAAGCAACGGCCATTCAGGCTACGCCCGAGCTGGTCAATGACCCTGCGGCATTTCTGAAATTTCAACAGGCACAAGGTCAGCTGACCGGCGCTTTGTCGCGCCTGCTGGTGGTGTCCGAGAACTACCCCAACCTCAAAGCCAACCAAGCATTTCGCGATTTGCAAGCCCAACTGGAGGGCACAGAAAACCGCATCACCTTGGCGCGCAACCGCTATATCAAATCGGTGCAAGACTACAACGTGACCGTACGCTCGTTTCCATCGAACCTGACGGCAATGGTGTTGGGCTACAAAGAAAAAGCCAACTTCACCGTGGAGAACGAGAGGGAAATTGCCCGTCCACCCACCGTCAGTTTTGACAGCCCAGCCGCCGCAGCGCAGGGTGCCGTATCGGGAGCAGTCAAGTGAGTCTTCAGGGGCTGGCACGCCGACTCGGCACAGCCCTTGCGCTGTCACTGGCGCTGCTGGTTCCATGCGCCACCACGGCGCAGGTCGCAGTGCCTGCGCTTGTGGGGCACGTGACGGACCAGACCAAAACCCTGGCACCGGAGCAAATTGCCGCGCTGGAGCAAACCTTGTCGGCCTTCGAGGCGCGTAAGGGCAGCCAACTGGCGGTGCTGATTGTTCCCAGCACCGCGCCTGAAGAGATCGAGCAGTTTGCGTTGCGCGTGGCCGAGCAATGGAAGCTGGGGCGCAAAAAAGTGGACGATGGTGCGATTCTGGTAGTGGCCAAGAACGACCGTGCGCTGCGCATTGAGGTGGGCTACGGCTTGGAAGGTGCGCTGTCTGACATCACCAGCAAACGCATCATCAGCGAGACCATCACGCCGCGGTTCAAGCAAGGCGACTTCTTTGGCGGTATTCAGTCTGGCGTTGCGCAGATCATCAAGGTGGTAGAGGGTGAGCCACTGCCCGCCCCCAGCAGCAGGCCCACAGGAAGTTATGACGATGTGCGTCAAATGCTGCCTGTGCTTTTTATCGTGGCATTGGCCGTCGGCGGCATATTGCGCAGCGCCTTGGGCAAAGTCCCTGGCGCACTGGTCACGGGCGCTGTGGTGTCTGTCCTGGCCTGGTTTGTGATCGGCACGCTGTTCCTCTCCGTCGTGGCGGGGCTGGGCGCACTGGTATTTACCTTGGTGGGCAGCACACGCATGCTGTATGGCATGGCTGCGATGGGCGGCGGTCGGGGCGGTGGTGGCGGATTTAGGGGCGGTGGTGGCGGATTTAGGGGCGGTGGCGGCGGGTTTGGCGGCGGTGGTGCATCGGGGAGGTGGTAGCTGTGAACGTCTTACGCATCCTCAAACATTTGTTTTTCTTGGATTGGCAGGTACAGCAGGCGTTTTCGAAGGGCAGTCTGGATGCCATCGCGCAAGCGATCCACGCCAGCGAGCAGACGCATGGCGGGGAAATCCGCTTTGTGGTCGAAGCCAGTCTGGAAGGCGCACCGCTCTGGACGGGGCAAACCACCCGCGAGCGGGCCATTGACGTGTTCTCTCAGTTGCGGATATGGGACACCGAGGGTAACAACGGTGTGTTGATTTACCTGCTGCTGGCGGACCGATCCGTTGAAATTGTTGCTGACAGAGGCATTCACGCGCGCACCGATGGCAAGCATTGGGCCACCATTTGCAGTGCTATGGAGCTTGCTTTCTCGAAGTCCGAATTTTTGCCGGGCACCTTGACGGGCATTGCCTCCATTGCCCAAGTGATTGGCCAACACTTTCCCGCGCAAGACAAACGCACCAACGAGTTGCCTGACACCCCCGTCGTCTTGACATGAACTCCATCGAAATACCTTGCCATGAACACCAATCCACACTCAGACCACGCCCCTGAACATTCCCATCACCATGGCGACGCCCATCCTGCAGCACCTCCCTCAGGCAGCAAGGCCGGTGCGAGTGCTGAGTTGAAAGACCCGGTCTGCGGCATGACCGTCACGGCCCAGTCACTACACCAGTCCGAGCACATGGGGCGCAGCTTCCTTTTTTGCAGTACCAAATGCAAAGCAAAGTTTGATGCCAGCCCCATGCAATACATGACGGTGTTACCCGGTGCAGTGCCCGCAGGCCCCAATGCGGTGCAACCAGCGGTGCCTGTGCCGTCGCCTGAAACACCACCCGCGCCAGCCGCAGTCGGCACCGTCTACACCTGCCCCATGCACCCCGAGGTGCGCCAGGACCACCCTGGCAACTGCCCTAAGTGCGGCATGACGCTCGAACCCGTCATGCCCTCCCTGGAGGATGACGACAACCCCGAGCTGCGCGACTTCCAGCACCGCTTTTGGTGGACCCTGCCTTTGACCGTCATCGTTTTTGCGCTGGCGATGTTCGGCGAGCGGCTGCAACTGATGGACATGCGAACGCAGAGCTGGGTGGAGTTGGCCCTGGGCTCACCCATCGTGCTGTGGGCTGGATGGCCGTTTTTCACCCGCGGTTGGCAATCTGTGGTCAATCGCAGCCCCAATATGTGGACGCTGATTGGCCTGGGTACTGGCGCGGCCTATGTTTACAGCGTAGCGGCCACCATCGCGCCGCAGGCGTTTCCAGACTCATTCATTTCCATGGGTCGGGTGGCGGTGTATTTTGAGGCAGCGGCGGTCATTATTTCCCTGACGCTGCTGGGTCAGGTGATGGAACTCAAAGCCCGCTCGCAAACGTCTGCGGCCATCAAGTCTTTGCTGGGTCTAGCTCCCAAAACCGCGCGCCGCATTCGCCCGGATGGCACGGAAGAAGATGTGGCCCTCACGCATGTCCACATCGGCGACCTCTTGCGTATTCGTCCTGGTGAAAAGGTGCCAGTGGACGGCGTGGTGACCGAGGGCGGCAGCGCGGTGGACGAGTCCATGCTGACCGGCGAGCCGTTGCCGGTCAGCAAAAGGGTGGGTGACAAAGTCATCGGCGCCACACTCAATACCAGTGGTGCACTGATCATGCGCTCCGAACGTGTTGGCTCCAGCACCGTGCTCTCGCAAATCGTGCAAATGGTGGCCCAGGCCCAACGCTCCCGGGCGCCCATGCAGCGCATGGCGGATGTGGTGGCGGGCTACTTTGTGGTCTCGGTGGTGGCCATTGCGCTGCTTACCTTCTTCGTCTGGGGCTTCTTTGGTCCTGCGCCCAGCTGGGTGTATGGCCTCATCAATGCGGTGGCGGTGCTCATCATCGCCTGCCCTTGTGCGCTGGGCTTGGCCACACCGATGTCCATCATGGTGGCCACCGGCCGGGGGGCGACCCAGGGGGTGTTGTTCCGCGATGCCGCCGCGATTGAGAACTTCCGCAAGATCGACACCCTCATCATTGACAAAACCGGCACGCTCACCGAAGGTAAACCATCGTTTGACCGCGCAGTACCCGCACAAGGGTTTGAAGCGGGCGAAGTGCTGCGCCTGGCTGCCAGCCTGGACCAAGGCAGCGAACACCCCTTGGCAGAAACCATCGTGCGTGCGGCACGCGCGCAAGGCATGACGCTGGACAAGCCCGAAAACTTTGAGTCGGGCTCCGGTATTGGCGTTCGCGGCAAAGTAGGCGGGCGACAGTTGGCTTTGGGTAACACCACGCTCATGGATCAAATCGGTGTGTCAGTGGCATCCATGGTGACGCAGGCCGAGGCTTTACGCGTCGAAGGCGCCAGTGTGATGCACCTGGCGGTGGACGGTAAATTGGCGGGGCTACTGGCCGTGTCCGACCCCATCAAGGCCAGTACGCCCGAGGCGCTGGCAACCTTGAAAACCGCAGGCCTGCGGATCATCATGGCCACGGGTGACGGCCTGACCACGGCCAAAGCGGTGGGTGCCAAACTGGGCATAGACGAGGTGTATGGTGAAGTCAAACCGCAAGACAAACTCGCTTTGGTCGAGCGCCTGCAGAAAGAGGGGCGTGTGGTGGCGATGGCGGGTGACGGCATCAACGACGCACCAGCTTTGGCCAAAGCCGATGTGGGTGTGGCCATGGGTACGGGGACCGATGTGGCCATGAACAGTGCGCAGGTCACATTGGTCAAAGGCGACTTGCGGGGCATCGCCATTGCACGCGCCCTCTCCGAGAACACCGTGGCCAATATGAAGCAAAATTTGGTGTTTGCCTTTCTGTACAACGCGTTGGGAATTCCTGTGGCCGCAGGGGTGTTGTTCCCCTGGACGGGCTGGTTGCTGTCACCGTTGATTGCCGCCCTGGCCATGAGTTTCAGCTCTGCGTCGGTGATTGGCAACGCCTTGCGACTGCGCGGACGTCGGGAATGAGTGCACAGATCCCATTTCACCGTGAAACCACCGTGCGCGTGGCGGCGCGGCCCCATGTGGTGTTCGCGTTGCTGGACGACCATCAACGGCTAGCGGCGCACATGCAGAAACCCTCGCTGATGATGGCGGGGGCCACCATGGCGATTAAGACGGACAGCCAAAAGGGCCAAGCTCTGGGTTCGTTGATCACCGTGACAGGACAAGTGCTCGGCATGGCCTTGTCGGTTTCGGAAAAAGTGACCGAATATGCGCCGCCTCTGCGCAAGACGTGGGAGACAATTGGTGATCCGCACCTCTTGGTCATTGGGGCCTATCGGATGGGCTTTGTGCTCGCTGCGGAGGCTGAGGCTTCGCAATTGCGCGTGTGGATTGACTACCATTGGCCTGCGGGGCGACGGGCACGTTTGCTCGGGAAGCTGTTGGGCCAAACCTATGCCGACTGGTGCGTGCAACGCATGGCTACCGATGCAGCACAAGCATTTTGAAAGAGGAAAAATGGTATGGAAACCAATCAACATGATCTGAGTAATCTGTTTCGCCAACTGGGCTACTCTGGTGAGGCTGAAGACATCGAAATCTTTATTGCCACACACCGACTGGAAGCTAGCACGGCCTTGCCTGATGCGGCGTTTTGGAGCCCCGTTCAGGCCCATTTTTTGGGGCGTGCGCTTGCCGATGACTCGGACTGGTGCGAGGCGGTCGATGCGCTCTCGGTGCGGCTCACTGGGTCATGAAACCGGTTTCAAACCCTTGGTTTGGATGCATTAAAACGGGTTCTGTCGCAATTACAGCGAATTGAATTGAATGTGCTTCTCTGCGACTGCAAGTTTTTCAGCGGGGATTGTTCTACTGAGCGTCGGCGTTCTGGCGGTCAAGTCTGCGCGTGGCCCGCGTGAGCTGCCACTCGCTGCGATTCCACTGTTTTTTGCTGTCCAGCAACTCATCGAAGGGGTTGTCTGGCTGACGTTCCGTTTTGAGGCACCACTGCTCAACGCCGCGATGACGCATGCCTACTCGTTTTTCTCCCACGTCCTTTGGCCGGTGTATATCCCCGTGGCTGTGCTACTGATTGAACCGCCGGGCTGGCGTCGCACCACTTTATGGGGAATCAGTGCAGCGGGCGCGGCCCTGGCGGCGTACTTCATGTACATGCTGGTGGCGTTCCCAGTGGTCTCGCGTGCCACAGGCCAGCATATCGAGTATGTCTCTCCCCATTTCTTTGCAGCCGCGGTAATGAGCATGTACCTGCTGTCAACAGCCATTAGCCCGATGGTCTCCACGCACCGTTGGGTGAAGGTGTTTGGCGTGCTCGCGCTGGTGTCATTTGCGGCGGCTTATTACTTTTACGCACAGTGGTTCATCTCCGTGTGGTGCCTCTTTGCCGCGATCCTGAGCCTTGTCTTATGTGCGCAGTTGACCTCGGGAATGCGGCGAACCAAAGCGGGCGCAGCATGACCGCACAATTAGCGGCGATGCCCGTGGGCCATAAGAGCCTGCGGCGTTCAGAGGTCGCTTGGCTCGCCATGGCGGTCTTCGTTGTATCCGCTGGTTACGGCGCGCTTCTGCCGGTGCTGCCGGGTTGGCTGGTGCTGATGCTGCCCGCAGCAACGCCCGTGGAAATCACCCGCCACATTGGTTTCGCGAGTGGCGTGTACGCCATGGGCGTGTTAGTCGGTGCCCCTTTGTGGGGCATCATTTCGGACCGCGTCGGGCGAAACCTGGTCCTGATCACGGGCTTTGCAGGCTATGTGGTCAGCCTGACCGCGCTCCTCGTCCCAGGGTTGGTCAACATAGAGAGCCTCTACATTCTGCGGGGCAGCGCGGGGTTTTTCGTAGCCGCCATCGTCCCGCTCGTCTCTGTGATCGTGGCGGAACGTACCACCGAGACGCAGCGCGCGCGCCGCTTCGCGTGGCTCGGATCCATGTCCCTGCTCGGGTTTCTGGTGGGCCCCGCCGCAATTGCCGCTGCGGGCTGGATCGCAGCATTGGTCGGCGCGCGCGCGCTGGCACCCGCATCATTGGCACATATCGTGGTCCTGCTGACCGCTGCATTCGCAGGTGTCACGATGATCGGGCTGCTGCGCGTTCTTCGGACACTACCTGTGGCTGCGCCGATGCCAGGGAGCCCCGACGCGGGCCCGCGCTACCAAAGCGGTCTGGCACTCTGGGGGCTAGTCGCAGTGGTGATGTTTGTACTGGCTGCCTTTGAGTTGGGCATCCTTCTGGAAAGCCTGCGCAACCCCCAAGTGTCTTCCAGGGACGTGTCGTTGATGTTCGCCGAATGCAGTCTGGTCATGCTGGGAGTGAACGCGCTGCTGTTCTTCACGCCGATACTGAACTCGAAGTCGGCCTACCGGCTCTTGGGCATGGGCCTGCTTCTCGCCATGGCAGGCCTGGCTGTGCTCTCTAACCAAGCAGCGCACGGCTGGATGTACCTCGGGGTGAGCCTGACCGCCGCCGGAACGGGGTTGGTTTTGCCCGTCGTAGCGTACCTTGCTGCTGGCGTTGCACGTTCCGACCTGGCCGTGACGATGGGAGGCCTGGCCGCTGGGACCAGCCTTGGTCAAACTCTTGGTTCGGTTGCTGGTGGGTGGCTGTTCGGTGTTTCCCCGCAGCATGGCTTCGGTTGGCTTGCCATTCCCCTCGCTCTGTTGTTCGTGCTAATCATCTTTAGACGCAGTTTGCGCAAATGCATGAAAACATTCAACCTCTAACGCAGGTCACATTGGTCAAAGGCGACTTGCGAGGTATTGCCATTGCACGCGCGCCCCCCACCGAGAACACCGTGCCTAATATAAAGCAAAACTTGATGTTTACCTTTCTGCTTTCTGTACAACGCCCTGGGCATCACCGTAGCTGCCGGTGTTCTGCTCCCATAGAGCTGCTGGCTGCTATCGCAATTGATCGCAGCCTTAGCAATGAGCTTCAGTTCCGCTTCGGTGATTGGTAATGCACTGCGCTTGCGGCAGCGACGGATATGTCCACTCAGTTTCGCTGCTATCAGGGAGCCACGGTTCACGTGGCTGCGGAGACCTTGGTCAAAACGCGAAGTTCAAGCTGTCCGAAGTGACTTCACGTTTGCGGTCATTAAAGCTTTATTTAACCGCGATGGAAATTGACTGTCTTGCTGGCACCAGTCATTCGGCAAGGACTGCCGCAATATCCAATCCAAAGTTGCCTCTTGGGTAGCTTGGGATGCTATGGATTCAATGTGACTTGGACTGAGTAATGTTAGGCGCATCAGACGGCGAACTTGCGTTATGTTGACTTCTTCATGAGCAGCTATTTCAGCAGCGCTTTGAACCTTATGAGTGTCGATCAGCAATTGCCAATAGTGCGCCAGTCCGATCGCACGCAGCAGGGCTGAATCCTTGACCGGAGGCAGCGTAGGGGCCCGCTCTGTGGATTGCCCCGATTGAAATGCAGGCGCATCTGTGGGTAGTATTACCTGACGTTTGATGCCCCGCCTGACAAACTTCCAGGGCACGAATGTCTCCATCTTGACTCCGCCAGCGGGGCACGGTGTTTGGTACGTCGTAGCAGCGCCGGTCATCGCGCCTCTTCCTCTCTTTGACATGCTGTTCTCCTACTTAAGTGCTGCCAGGATCGCGCGCTGCGCAGACCAATCTACTGGCAGGCGATTGCGCTGAAACCACATCAGAGTCAGGCGCCTGGGCTGACGCCCCACGAGGAACTGGTCAATGATGTCGGGGGCCAGTAAAGTCATGCGCAACAACTCATTGACAACGGAGAAGTGAAGGCCCTCCCGCCGGGCGATATCGGATCCACTTGCTACAACTCCGGTGTCTATCAGGTGTCTCCAGTAAAACGCCCGCGCAAGTCCTTCCAAAAGCTTGGTATCAAATGCCGGCGCCTCTGTGCGTGTTAGCAACTCTTCACCACGCTGTACAAACTCCATGGGAATGAAAGTATCTGCCCCGTTGATCATGAAACGGCTTCCATTTCCAGCAATTCAGCGCCGATGCTGTTGGGGGCAAACTCGCCAAAGACGTCACGCCACCCCAGCGCATTCCATTTGACCCGCAGGCCTCCGGCCACCAAATCTACCCGCTCGATCATCAAATTGACAATGCGGTGGCGCTCTGCGTCGTACAGATGCTCCCACATGCCACCGAGATTGCGCATGGCCATGACGGCTGCGGCTTCATCCACCTGGGCACCGTTTTTCTGGATCAGCGTGCACACACTGGCAATCGCCTCCGGGCTGGTCAGCACCGTCTTGATCTGTGCCACCGTGGCCGCATCGATTTCGTCTGCCGGGATGCGTTCGTGGGTTTTACCTTTTGCTCCAAAACGCATCTCGGACTTGGTGACGTAGTAGCGGTAGACTCGGTCATCTTTCTTGGTGTAGGTGGCGTACATACGCACGCCATTTGGGTCATGCAGCAATCCGCGCAAAAGGGCGTCACATCGGGTTCGGGTCTTGGTGTCGATCGCGCGAGCATGCGGGCTCTTGGCAAACACTGCGTGCACCTGGTCCCAGAGTCCCTGGTCGATGATGTGCGGGTGCGCACCGGGGTACCAATTGCCCTTGAGAGAGATTTCACCAAGGTAGATGCGGTTGCGCAGCAGCTTGTGCAGGTACTTCTTGTCGATGGGGCCGCCTTGACGGTCTTGGCCATCCTGGGTAGTCCAGGATTTGGTGGTGATGCCCTCACGCGCCAGGGCGCGGCCAATCTCCGTGGGCGATCCCACGGTCAGCATGTCACCAAAGATTCTCCGCACAGTGGCTGCTTCGGCTTCGTTGATGACCAGCAGCCGGTTTTTGACGTCATATCCCAGTGGCGGCACACCGCCCATCCACATTCCTTTGCGTTTGCTGGCCGCGATCTTGTCGCGGATCCGCTCCCCTGTGACCTCTCGTTCGAACTGCGCAAAGGACAACAGCACGTTGAGCATCAGCCGGCCCATGGATGTGGTGGTGTTGAACTGCTGGGTGACCGATACAAACGACACCTTGCAACGCTCAAATACCTCCACCATTTTGGAGAAGTCTGCTAGGCTGCGGGTGAGCCGGTCGATCTTGTACACCACCACGATATCGATCAAGCCGCGCTCAATATCGACCATTAGGCGCTTGAGCCCGGGTCGTTCGGTATTTCCGCCGGAAAAACCCGGGTCATCGTAGTCATCGGCTACCGGGATCCAGCCTTCGGCACGCTGGCTGGCAACGTAGGCCTGGCCCGATTCCTTCTGGGCATCAATCGAGTTGAAGTCTTGCTGCAGTCGCTCATCGGACGACACGCGGCAGTACACGGCGCAGCGTTTGCGCGCCTTGGTCGCTGCAATAGGCAGGGTGGCGTTCATGCGGATTCCTTCTGGGTAGAGCGCAACCCAAAGAACACGGGTCCTGACCACGGAGTGCCAGCGATGTGGCGTGCCACTGACGACAGGCTTTTGAAGTTCTGGCCTGCGTACTCAAAGCTGCCATTAACGGTCACCGTCACTTTGTGGTCGCGCTCGCCCCATTCCCGCACAAGGACGGTACCCGGTGCGAGGTGAATGTCGGCAAGCTTTTGCCGGCCTTTAATCTTGGAGTGGCGCATGCCGATGTTGATCAGCTTGCGTTGTGTATCCTGAGACAAGCCACCAAATGCTTCTTCCTGGATCTTGTACGCAATGCGGGACTCCATGAAGCGGCGATTGGGGTTCTCCGGGCGGCGCGGGAAATACTTGTCCCACAGGGCCCAGAGATCTGCAATTGGAATTGAGGGCAGAGCGACCACTTGGGCCGATATGGTTTGCTGGGTGGCGTTCATCACAATGACTCCGGTTGATAGGGGTTTGTATGAACGCTCTGCCCGGGCAAAAAGCCAAGAGTTTTGTCTCGCTGTGCGCTCAACGTGTGCTCAATTTGCGACAGATGGGTGCGAACAACAGCGGCTGCCAAGATGGCGGTGATTTCAGCGACCCTTGCGGCAGGTGACATCTGCTGGGGTAGAAGAAGGGCGAGGGTTTTCATGGGGAGTATTGGGAAATTGAAACTGTCTCAAATCATCTTGGCAAAGCTCCGAAGCGGATAGCAAAGCAGGGCAATGCGTAGCAGTTGGGAAAGCCACTTCTGGCATTGGGCAGTTTTTGGGCACCGGCCCAGTTCACTGAAATGATTGGGTTGCGCGTTTAGTAAACAGTTGACAATGAGTTGCCGAATGGCTACCATGCAGCTATTGAAAACACGCGAGCCCCACTGCGGGGGTCAAAACTATGGGATTCGGTTCCTACATCCGTAGCAAGCGAGAGGCCAAAGAGATTGCTCTGAATGATTTCGCACGCCAGCTCGATATTTCCCCTGCCTACTGGTCGCGCATAGAGCGCGAGATGGAAAAACCACCCAAAGACGAACTGATCGCCAAGGCGGCAGAAATCCTGGAAGAAAACCCGGATGACGCTTTCGCCGAAGCCAGTCGGCTGCCCCCAGACATGCGCGACAACGTGGGGGACGTCGTTCGGATGTATCGCAAAAGCACAGGGGCCAAGTGAATGGCGGTATTGACCCTCGGATACCGGTGCTGCGACCGTAAATTACCCAAATACATCAAACACCCCGAAGTCGAGGGGATCGCTGTTCAGGCCCGGCGCCAACTAGTGGACGATACAGCCGATGCAATTGGACTGTCAGTCCTGCGCGACATCAGCAAACTCAAAATCAATGGGGTGGAGTTTGACCTCTGGGTCGATACCGAGCACCAAGTCACCGATGAACAGGGTCAGCCGGTGTTGGGCGTGTGTGAAGTGGATCCGGATGCAGCGCCGAATGCGGCCATGCTTTCAGTATCACCGGCCGTCAATGCAGCGTCCCAGGCATTGGTGCTCAGCACCTTCGCCCACGAATTGGGCCACGCTGTCTTTGATGCACCCGCTTGGATTGTTGCGGCTGCCAATGACAGTCCTGGACTGTTTGATGACCAGGCAGCTGAGGCCCGCAGGGCCTACCGCACCACAACGCGGGATGCGGAGCACCTGGCCAAGGCAGCTCCCGTACGCAACACCGAACTCGAAAAAAGCATTCACTTCGCAGAACTGCGTGCCAATGAATTCATGGGTTCCTTGCTGGTGCCACGTCAGCCCTTGTGCCGTGCCATTGAAGAACTGGCGCCCATGTATGACGTCACGATCCACCGCAGCCCGTCACTGGATCCGGACTTCCCCGGCATGGCTTTGAAATTGAGTACCGAAGGGGGCATTGGCGCCTTCGATATGGAGAGTTTGCAGAAGGCCTTGGGTAAACGCTTCGGCGTGAACCGACGCTTCATCCAGGTTCGGATGGAGCGCTATGGACTTCTGGGAACGGGGGCCGGGATCACCTGATTTCAGCACTCACTTGGCTGCCGACTTCGCGTCGGCATTTTTTGAAACTTGCAATTAACTATTCGCGCAAACGCGCACTTAGTAAAGAGAGGAATTCACATGACGGTCACCCATAAAAACAATGCCGCATCCGATGCCAAACCGGAAGTAGGCCAGCGCGCGCACAAAGCCCCACGGGCCCCACGGCAAACCGACGGCGGACCTGACATCCTGCCCGGCATGCAACACTTTGTGGCCCTTGCGCGCAAGGTCAAACGACCCGGGCTGTTGCTGCGCCTGGTAGAGCAAGTTTCAAAAGAGGCATGGCCGGAGATGGCCGCGCTGGTGACCGATGCGCATGCGGTAGTGCCGATGGTGGTGCGCAAGGTCTTATTTCAAAAGCTTGCCGTCAAGCTTGAGGACAGCCGGCAGCATCTAGAGCGCGCGGCCGAACAGGTGCTTCTGCTGGACGATGACTACGGTGCACTGGCGGTGCAGTCCTTGCTGGTGGAAGGAGAGGGCATTGATGCCGACGTGCTGGATGCCCCCAGCGACCGCACCAGCCGGGCATTGCATCTGTACCTGCTGCAGGAATTCCTTCCACAGGGAGCCTTGGCAGAGCGTCGCTTCGAGCATGCCGAACATTTACAAGTCATGCACCGCCAGTGGAAAAGTGAGAACTACTCCTCCCACTACCTCGGACCTAAAGGCATCGCGCCACAATTCGACAGCGCAGTGCAGGACACCTTGCGCACGCGTATTGCGGCGCTCTATCCCCATGTGCAGGCCGACCAAATCTTGATTGAACTCTTTACCCGGGTGGAGTCCTCGCCTGCTGAATCACAGGACGGAGAGCAGGGAGAAGAGCGGCCATCAGCGCCAATCCATACCCTCACGGCCACATTCAATGGAACCACGGCGAATTTCAGGCAAGTGGCGGATGGTGAGGTGGTGTCCCATGAAGAGCCTGCTGTGACGTCGGCGAGTTTTTCGTGGGAGCCGGAGACTGGGGCATTGGGCGTGTTTTGCGAAGACAAGGAATTGCGTCGTAATTTGGCCACAGTCTTCAGGGATACGGTGCTGGCGTGTGATGGGACCATCAATGACATGCCCATGCGCGAATTTGACCTGTTGGGCTTCTCAAGCCCCTCTATGCTGGAGCGATTGAAGAACGGTTGCATTGAGGGCGTGGACCACATCCACATTCAGCAATTCAAAATTGTTCGTCCCTTTGAGCAAGTGATGCAGCGGTTTTTTCCGCAACGTGCGCAGGTGCGTCGGCTGGAAAGCTCACTCACCGTCTGTCGAGACCGGCGTGATAACCGGGACATCTACCAGGTGGCCTACGACGACTATGGCTTAGATGACCTCACCGGTTACGTCGTGTCCCATGTGAAGCTGGTCATGGGCCTTTCCAAGCAGCCCTACCGTAAGGCGCACAACGTCGTGGTGCAAATCACGACGCCCAATGGACTGAACGACAAGAGCAAGTCGGCAGAAGATGGGAAGCGCGTCATTGCGCAACTGATTGAACTTGGGGTGCTTCGTGAGTTCTGAGCGCCGCACCCCGTCGGTCACCGCGGCCTTTTTCGATGTATTGGAGCGGGTGCGCAGTGTGGCTCCTCGCGTGGATGCTATGGTGCTCGGCAGCCATCGCGATGCGTATCTTCAGCGCGGGTGGGTGCAGGCCGATGGCTATCTCACTTGTCCTCAAGTGCCGTTCGGGGACTCGCTTGAAGAGGTGGATGTCGATATTGACGAGGACGCCGGTGTTTTTCGGTACGCTAGTCCGCAGCAGCGTACGCGCATGGTTGTGCGTCCCCTGTCGGAGATCACGCTTTATGCCTTCCGGATGGATCGCTTTCTGGAGAGTCTGGGCAAATTGATGGGTATCGAGCCACGCCAGGTGCCGCACCAGCAGGTGTGCATTCCTGAGCACTTGTGGCATCTGGGGCAGGTGCGTATTGCTGGTACCCATGATTTCGCACCGGTGTTTATGGGCCGTTTATGGGAGCGTGCCCAACCTGACGCAATGTCCCGTCACCTTTGCGATCCCATCTGGCCGCGTGGCGGCGTGTTGTTCTTTCGTCAAACGCCGGTGAAAAGCCCGCCTGGGGAGCATGTGGTGCGCAGTGTGGCGGACTTCATCCGACTGGATGCTGGCCAGGAGAGCTTTGATACGGCGGCATTTGACCGGGTTTTGCGGGGGTATGCGACGGCGCAGGGTGTGCCCGAGCCCGAGCAATTCCTGCAAGGAAGTCGCCTGAAATTGTCGCACTTTGCCCAGTCACGCGAGCTCTCGGATGCACAGGCCAGGATCATCAAAGCGATGTGGGGGCAGGAGGGCAAACCACCACCCCTAATGTCTTGGGCAGAGATCAATCGCCTTGCCAATACTGGCTACCAATCTCTGGACGACGCGTTCGTTGACCGAGCGCAACGGGATATCTTGATTGAGAAATTTGGTCGCGCAAAGTACCGCGTCCGGCGCAATCCATAAAGTTTTCCATAAACGCAACCATGCACTGCCCATAAACCTGTGCGGAGACTTCGATGTGCCCATTTCTTAAAGGAGGCACATCGAAATGCAGAAACAAGTCTCATCTGTTCAATCCGCCCGGAACCCCTACCGGACCCACACCAATCCTCCCGCACGCCTCGCCATCGACGAGACCCAGCTCGCTAATCGCTGGGGCCTGTCGGTCAAGACGTTGCGCCGCTGGCGCCAAAACGCGCTCGGTCCCATCTTTTGCAAGATGGGCTCACGGGTCACGTATTTGATCGTTGAGGTGGAAGCCTATGAGCGTCGCGTCTCGCGTCATTCGACCTTCTCGCCGGTGTACCAGTGAAGGAGGACGTGACCATGACCGATATCACCATCTTCCCCGCGCACATCGCCGAAATGTCGGTGAACCAACTCGCCAAGCTCACCCCAGAGCAAAAGCGCGAAGTCGACGTCAATCTTGACCAGGCCATTGCCTGGCTCAAACAGGCCCGAACCAAGTTCGACACCGCACTGGAGCAGTGCTACGGCGAACAGGCCCGCAGTGCGCTGCGGGAATCCGGCCGTGACTTTGGCACAGCCCATATCAGCGATGGGCCCTTGCACATTAAGTTCGAACTGCCCAAGAAAGTCACCTGGACGCAAAAGACCCTCAGCGATATTGCCGAGCGCGTAGTTGCATCGGGCGAGAAGGTGCAAAGTTACCTTGACATCAAGTTGTCCGTCCCCGAGTCCCGCTACACCAACTGGCCGCCAGCCCTGCAGGAGCAGTTCGCTGCCGCCCGCACCGTCGAGGCAGGCAAGCCTACTTTCACTCTGCAACTGGAAGGGGGTGAGTCATGAAATCCCTTCCCATCGTGACCGCCATGGAACGCATGGCTGAAACCAAGGGCGTGAAGCTTCTGATGCTGGGTAAAACCGGGATTGGCAAGACCTCGCGCCTCAAGGACCTGGATCCCCAATCGACTCTGTTTATCGATATCGAAGCCGGGGATCTGGCGGTTTCGGACTGGCCGGGTGACGCCATTCGTCCGGCCTCCTGGCCCGAGAGCCGCGACTTCTTTGTTTTCCTGGCAGGACCCGATAAATCACTGCCTGCGGACAGCGCGTTTTCCCAAGCGCATTACGACCATGTGATCGAGAAGTTCGGTGATCCGCTGCAATTGGCCCGCTACAGCACCTTCTTCCTGGACTCCATCACCCAACTTTCACGACAGTGCTTTGCCTGGTGCAAGTGCCAGCCCGGAGCCGTGAGTGACCGTTCTGGCAAACCGGATCTGCGTGCTGCCTACGGACTGCTGGGCCAGGAAATGATCAGTGCCTTGACCCACCTGCAACACGCTCGGGGCAAGAACGTCGTGTTCGTGGCGATTCTGGACGAGCGCCTGGATGACTTCAACCGCAAGGTGTTCGTGCCGCAGATCGAGGGCAGCAAGACCAGCCTGGAGTTGCCCGGCATCGTCGACGAGGTGGTCACGCTGGCCGAGATCAAGGCCGAGGACGGTAGCTCCTACCGGGCCTTTGTCACCCAGACGCTCAACCCCTATGGCTTTCCGGCCAAGGACCGCAGTGGGCGGCTGGATCTGGTCGAACCACCTGACCTCGGTGCGCTGATTGCCAAGTGTGCAGCCCACACCGCAGCCCAAACCGCTACTTCATCCGCCGTCTCTCACCCTACATCCGCTTGATAGGAAACATCACTATGAACACCAACGATCACACCAACACCCCCCAATCCTGGGGCGATTTCAACGATGCCGAAGCTCAGCAATCGGGCTTCAACCTGATCCCCAAGGGGACGCTGGTGCCGGTCCGCATGACCATCAAGCCCGGCAGCTATGACGACCTCAGTCTGGGCTGGACTGGTGGCTATGCCACGCAATCTTTTGACACCGGTGCCATTTACCTCTCGGCCGAGTTTGTGGTTACCGCGGGGGCACATGCCAAACGCAAGATGTGGTCCAACATCGGACTGCAGTCTCCCAAAGGACCGACTTGGGGCCAGATGGGCCGAACCTTCATCCGCGCGGTGCTCAACAGCGCGCGAAATGTGCATCCCCAGGACAACAGCCCCCAAGCTGCGGCAGCACGCCGCATCCAGGGCTTTGCCGATCTCGACGGCATCGAGTTTCTGGTGCGAGTTGATATTGAAAAAGACACCAAGGGCGAAGACCGCAATGTGGTCAAGGTCGCGGTTGAGCCCGACCATCCCGACTATGCCCGCCTAATGGGCGTGACGCCCAAACCCGGTGTGAGTCCAGCCCCAGCTGCCGTAGCGTCTGCGACCCCCGCACAACCGGTGCAGGCAGCCGCACGTCCTGCCGTTTCCGGCAAGCCCGCTTGGGCGCAATAAGGAGATCGCCATGCAAACATCTGTCATGACAGTGAGCCATTACGGCATCGTGCGCTTTGGGGATATGGAGTGTGAAGCCGTGGTACTTACTGGGGGTGAGCGCGGCTATGTGCGAAAACAACTCGCCAAATTGCTAGGCTTTGACGAGGGCCACAAGGGTGGCCGATTTCTCCGATTCTTGGGGGATTTTGTGCCTAAGTCCGCGCCAGCACTAGAAAAATCTCATGGGCCGATTTTGCTGCCCTCGGGGCGCCAGTCCCAATTTTTCCCAGCAGGCATCATTGCGGATCTGGCAACCTCGGTGGTGGAGGCGGCGATCCACGGTCGGCTGCACAAAGCACGTCAGGGCATTGTTCCCAATTGCCTAAAGATCATGCGCGCGCTGGCCACAACGGGGGAAGTTGCACTCATTGATGAGGCTACCGGCTACCAGTACAGCCGCGCACCGGACGCTTTGCAGGAAGTGATTGCAAAGTTGCTGCGCCAGTCCTGTGCCACCTGGGAGCGGCGCTTCCAGCCGGACTACTACCGGGCCCTGTACCGACTGTTTGGCTGGAAGTACCTGGGCCATGTGCAGAACCCGCCCCATATCGTGGGACAGATCACCGCGCGATGGGTGTACGGCCCGGTCCTGCCACCCGAGCTGATCGCCACCTTGCGCGAGCGCAAGGCCGTGGCCCATAAGCACCACCAGTGGTTGTCGGAGCAGGGTCTGGCCCGGTTGGAGACCCAGATCCATGCGGTGACTGCGATTGCCCGCAGTTCCACCAGCTACCGCGACTTCAACTGTCGCTGCGAGGCGGCTTTTGCTGGCGCGGCTCTGCAGCTGTGTTTGATCGAGGAAGACTTCGGGGAGGGCGTGTGAAATGTTGGGTCTGCAAACGACAAGCCCGTGGCTTTGGCCACTCCGACAACCGGCACGGCATCGGACGGGCACAGCGCTACCCGCTGGATTGGGTGTTCTGCTCTCAGCGCTGTCAGGCAGCCTTCCATGCGCTGTACGGCAACTGGACCCGTGCGCAAGGCGGGCGCGCCCCACTGCAGGAGGTGACCATGCTCACACTCTCTGATATTGAACTCGGTGCCACCCGCCAATGCCTCAAAGCCTTTGGCACAGCGGCGTCCAGCATCGGCTTCACCAAACCACTGGGGGACTACACCGAAGACGAAGCACTGCGCGTGATCGAGGCCATCGTGACCTGCTTCTCCGAGGCCATGGTCGCGTACCACGAGCAGTCCAAGTTTCCACCTGTGCGCGGCTTGCCCATGACAGCCGATCCCATGGCCACGGACGCGGTCGCCAGTCCGTTTGCCGACATGGCCAGTGACACACCCTGGGAGGTCACACCATGATGGACTTCAATTCCAGTTCCAGCTTTTCGGACCAAGTGATGGCCCTGGTCGATGCTGGACTGCAGCAGGGGCGAGGGCGGGAGAAGCCTCGCCAGTACCTCGGCGCATCTCGCCTCGGTGTGTCTTGTGAACGCGCCCTGCAGTTTGAGTATGTCCAGGCACCAGTGGATCTGGGGCGTGACATTACGGGACGCATTCTGCGCATCTTCGAGCGTGGCCACCTCAATGAGGACTGCATGGTGCGTTGGTTGCGGGCTGCCGGTTTTGAGCTGCGCACCCACAAAGCCAATGGCGAACAGTTTGGCTTTTCGGTGGCCGATGGTCGCCTGCAAGGGCATATCGACGGTGTCTTGGTGGCGGGACCCGATGGCTTTGCTTATCCCGCACTGTGGGAGAACAAATGCCTGGGCTCCAAGTCCTGGAACGATCTGGTCAAGAAGAGATTGGCGGCATCCAAACCGGTCTACGCCGCCCAGGTGGCGATCTACCAGGCCTACCTGGAGCTCAGCGAGCATCCGGCACTTTTCACCGCGGTGAACGCAGACACCATGGAGATCTACGCCGAGCTGGTGCCCTTTGATGCGGCATTGGCTCAGCGCATGTCCGACCGCGGTGTGCGCGTCATCTCGGCCACGGATGCCGGTGAACTGTTGCCCCGGGCCTTTGTCGATCCGACCCACTTTGAATGCAAGTTCTGCGCATGGCAGGACCGTTGCTGGAGGACCTCCTTGTGAATGACACGCCTACCCACCATCCTCAACCCAACCCTCCCACATCTGAAGAGATCGAGACCATGAGCGATGCCCACCAGGCTTCCAGTGCACTGAGCCTGCCCTACTACTGGTTTGCCGACCCACGCATGCGGACCAAGTTTCGCATTCCCCACTACCTGCTCGGTGGCTTGGTGCGTTTTCGGATGTCGGAGCTGTCCCATTGGGCGGCCCAGAGCAATGTGGTCCAGGGCCGCAGCGCCGACAGCCCCCAGGATGCGGGAGGTGCGCGTGATTGATTTCAACGATGCAGCGCCCACAACCACATCGATCAGCGCGTCCCAACGCGAAGCCATCCGCGCCGCCTTGCTAGACAGGCTGGAATCCGTGCTCCTAACCCTGTTCCCGGCCGGCAAGTTGCGCCGTGGAAAGTTCCTGATTGGCGATATTCTGGGTAGCCCTGGCGACAGTCTGGAGATTGTTCTGCAGGGTGACAAAGCCGGTCTCTGGACCGACCGCGAAAACGGCTCGGGCGGCGATATGTTCGCACTGATCGGTGGCCACTTTGGGATCCACTGGCAGAGTGACTTTGCGGCTGTACTGGCCAAGACCGCCGAGCTCTTGGGACGTGCGCCGTCGGTGCCCGCACGCAAACGTAAGGGCGAGCAGCCGGTCGACGATCTGGGGCCGGCCACCGCCAAGTGGGACTACCTGGACGCCAGCGGCAAGTTGATCGCGGTGGTCTACCGTTACGACCCGCCGGATGGTCGCAAGGAGTTCCGGCCCTGGGATGCCAAACGCCGCAAGATGGTGCCACCGGATCCGCGGCCGCTGTACAACCAGGCTGGCATGGCCATATCCGATCGGGTGGTCCTGGCCGAAGGGGAGAAGTGTGCCCAGGCCCTGATTGCTGCAGGCATCTGTGCCACCACCGCGATGCACGGCGCTAATGCACCGGTCGACAAGACCGACTGGTCGCCCCTCAAAGACAAGGCAGTGCTGATCTGGCCGGACCGCGACAAGCCGGGCTGGGAGTACGCCGACCGCGCTGCCCAGGCCATTCTGGCGGCCGGTGCCCAGTCCTGCGCCATCCTGTACCCACCCGAGGACAAACCCGAAGGTTGGGACGCTGCCGATGCGATCGCCGAAGGCTGGGATGCACTGCAGGCGATTGCCAGCGGTCCGCGAATCCAGATGCGGCTGCCGTACGAGGGCAGTGAAGACACCCGGGCCGGCGCAATGGCCATTGACGACGATGTCGGTGCACAGGAAAACGCCGTGTGGGGCACCGAGGATGCCCTGGCACTGACCTTCACCCGGCGCTACCAACATGACTGGCGTTACGTTGCGGCGTGGGGAAAATGGCTGATGTGGGATGGCCAGCGCTGGCGTTCGGAAGACACGCTGGCCGCTTCTGACCTGGTGCGCCATGTCTGCCGCCATGCGTCCCTTAAGGCCGACAACCCCAAGCTGGCGGTCAAGCTGGCCGGTGCCAGCACCATCGGTGGGGTGGAGCGCCTGGCCCGTGCCGATCGCCGCCATGCAGGCAATACCGATGAGTGGGATGCGGATGCCTGGTTGATCAACACCCCGGGTGGGGTGGTGAACCTGCGCACTGGACGGATGCGCGCCCATGCACGCACCGACCGCATGACCAAGATATGCACCGCGACGCTGGAGCCTGGCACGCAATGCCCCCATTGGCTAGCTTTCCTGCAGCAGGTGACGGGGTCGGACGCGGCGCAGATGCACTACCTGCAAAAGGTGTTCGGCTACTGCCTGACGGGCTCGACCCAGGAGCATGCGCTGTTCTTTCTGTACGGCACCGGGGCGAACGGCAAGAGCGTGTTTGTCAATGTGCTCACCACCATCCTGGGCGACTATGCAGCCAACGCGCCCATGGACACCTTCATGGAGTCGCGCAACGACCGCCATCCCACCGATCTCGCGGGCTTGCGCGGAGCACGCTTTGTGGCGGCGACCGAGACAGAGCAGGGACGGCGCTGGAACGAGTCCAAGGTCAAGGAGATCACCGGTGGCGACCAGGTCTCGGCGCGCTTTATGCGCCAGGACTTCTTCACGTTCTTTCCGCAGTTCAAGCTGGTCATTGCGGGCAACCACAAACCAGCGATCCGCAATATCGACGAGGCGATGCGGCGCCGCTTGCACCTGATCCCATTCACCATCACGGTGCCGCCCGAACAGCGCGACAAGCAGCTCCAGTCCAAGTTGCTGACCGAGCGCAATGCGATCTTTGCCTGGGGCGTGCAGGGTTGCCTGGCCTGGCAGCGCGAAGGGTTGAAGGCACCGCAGTGCGTGCTCGATGCGACGGAGGAATACTTTGAGTCGGAGGACGCCATGGGTCGTTGGTTGGAAGAGCGTTGTGTGCGTACACCCACCGCCAAGTCCCTGACAACCGAGTTGTTCACCGACTGGAAGCAGTGGGCAGAAGCGGCCGGGGAGTTCATGGGCACGCAACGCCGCTTCTCTGACCTGCTGATGGCCCGGGGCACCGAGAAATGGCGCAATTCCTCGGGCATCCGAGGTTTTCAGGGCGTTGGTTTGAAAGAGCCGACACGTTCTGGATACGTCCCATATGCCGACCATTGAACCCCAAAAAACCACCCGACTGACGCAGTTGACGCAGATGCTGGTTACTTCTCACGCGCGTGCGCGTACGCACACACATGAGAAAGTTACCGGAGGCTGCGTCAGCTGCGTCAGTGACCCCCAAAACTGAGGAACTGACGACCATGACAAACACCACCAACGACAGCAACACCCAAGTCACCACCACTCTGGCTCTCGACTTGGGCACCACCACTGGCTGGGCCCTGCGGCCACGCATTGGGAACATCGCCCACGGCTTTGTGAGCCTCAAGCCGCAGCGCTTTGAAGGCGGGGGCATGCGCTATCTGCGCTTCAAGCGCTGGCTCTCCGAACTGCAGGCCATGACCGGCGAGGTCCAGTCGGTGTACTTTGAGGAAGTGCGCCGCCACGCAGGGGTGGATGCCGCCCATGTCTATGGCGGCCTGCTGGCCACTCTCACCGCCTGGTGCGAGCACCACAACATCCCGTACCAAGGCGTGCCTGTGGGTACGATCAAGAAGCACGCCACCGGCAAGGGTAATGCCGGCAAAGACATGGTGATTTCCGCTATGCGGGCACTGGACCACCCGGTCAGCGATGACAACGAAGCCGATGCCCTGGCCCTCCTGCATTGGGCCATCGACACCCAGGAGGCATGATATGAAAGTCCCCACACAACCCCTGCGCTGCGCACTGGCACGTATGCAGCCCCAAGTGACCGATCTGGACGCCATGAAGCGTTCTGGCTGGCAGGAGCAGCACATCCTGGTAGTCAACGTGGCAGATGCCCGCCTGGACTTCTGTGAGCGTGAACTGGTGCAACGCATCGGTGAGCGGCTCTACGGCAACCGGGGAGGGCCACGCCATGGTTAAGGAAACATTGCTTTGGACATGCGACCAGGTCGCTGATCGCTTCACGGATGCGGCCGCGACCGCACGGCGCCTCCCACCTGTGAAAGTGCAGGGCTACTTCAACTGCTGGCCAGCGCTGGCACGCAGCGAGTGGGAAGCCTACTCGGCCGAAGAAGCACCGCGGGTACGGTTTCCACCTACGCCACAAGACATCGAGCGGATGCTGGAGACCATGCGCTGGGTACTGTGGCTGGAGGTCGAGCAGCGCCACCTGGTCTGGATGCGGGCCAAGCGGTATGGCTGGCGTGAGATCGGGATCCGCTTTGCCTGCTGCACCCGCACGGCGCAGCGGCATTGGCAGATGTCGATTTTTGAAGTGGTGGAGCAACTCAATGGCAAAGGCAGTTCCACAATTTGAGCCAAGGAGGGCAACGGCTTTGGAGCTTGTCCACGCCTTGCCTTCTTTGTCCCTTTTAGCACCCTTTCGGGGTGTCGCATTTCGGGGTGGTTTGGCCTACATTTACGGCTATGGTTGTGAAAATTGCGAGACGGCAAAGATGCTCTTCAGAGTTTGAATCTGACTGACGCAGCCGACGCCGCTGACACAGATTTCACGGGTCCTTCCACGCCAAAAATGCATGCGGGGGGGAGAGGCCCGCAATCTCGATAGCGCCAGACCTGAAAACCGGGTTTGCAGTTTGCACCGGGGTTGCAGGCAGCCCGGCGGTTTGCGCTCAGGGTGAGGTGACCACCATAAAGCCCCCTGCGATTTTTTCCTCGCGCATTTGCACCGAGATCAAAGCCACGTCCCCGTTGGATCTGCTCAGGCAGAGGTCGCCATCGGCATTGATTTCTCCCGAATAGTGACCCGGCAGGAGTGGGGTAAAGCCCGCGTCCTTGCCATCGGCGAATTTGGGCTTGCGGGCATTGAAGCCCCTGATGACGTGAATCTCCACAGGGACGGTTCTGCGTTGTTGTTTCAGAAATAGTAAACGAAAGATTCCATGACACCCGAGATCCGAATGGTCGCGGTGGATGCGCTCATCCCCTACGCCCGTAATGCCCGCACCCACGGTGACGCCCAGATCGCCCAAATTGCGGCCTCAATTGCAGAGTTCGGCTTCACCAACCCCATCCTGACCGATGGCGAGAAAGGTGTGATTGCCGGCCATGGCCGTCTGGCCGCTGCCCGCAAACTCGCTCTGTCCGAAGTGCCGGTGATCGAATTGGCGCACCTGACGCCGACCCAGAAAAAAGCCTACATCCTGGCCGACAACCGCATCGCGGAAAACGCCGGATGGGATGAGGAACTTTTGAAGCTCGAACTTGCGGAGCTGCAGGACGCGGAATTCAATCTGGACCTGATGGGCTTTGGGGATGAGGAACTGGACCGATTGCTCGATGGCCATGTTGAACAGGCCGGCCTGACCGAAGACGATGCCGTTCCCGAAGCACCCGTGGAGCCGGTATCGCGCACCGGGGATTTGTGGATCCTGGGGCAGCACCGTTTGCTGTGCGGCGACTCCACGGTGCTCTCCGATGTCGAGCGCTTGATGGACGGGCAGCTGGCCGACATGGCCTTTACCGATCCACCCTATAACGTGGACTATGGCAACAGTGCCAAAGACAAGATGCGCGGCAAAGACCGGCGCATCCTCAACGATGCTCTGGGGGATGGCTTCTACCAATTCCTCTACGACGCTTGCTTGAACCTGCTGCTGGTAACCAAGGGCGCCTGCTATGTGTGCATGAGCTCCTCCGAGTTGCACACCCTGCAAAAGGCCTGGCTGGACGCTGGAGGTAAATGGTCGACGTTTGTCATCTGGGCCAAGAACACCTTCACGCTCGGCCGGGCTGACTACCAGCGCCAGTACGAACCCATCCTGTATGGATGGAAGCAGGGCAGCAACCACTTCTGGTGTGGTGATCGCAACCAGTCAGATATCTGGAACTACAACAAGCCTCGGGTCAACGATCTGCACCCCACCATGAAGCCGGTGGAGCTGGTGGAACGGGCCTTGCAGAATTCGTCCAAGAGCCGGGACATCGTGCTGGACCTCTTTGGTGGATCCGGCACCACCTTGATTGCCTGCGAGAAGAGCAATCGCCAGGCGCGATTGATGGAGCTCGATCCCAAGTTCGTGGATGTGATCGTCCAACGCTGGGAGGCGTACACCGGTAAGAAGGCGGTGCGTGAGGCCGACGGCGCGGGGTTTGCAGAGGCTGGGCAGCTGGCTACGCAGCAGCTCGTGCAGGGCGATGTAAGCCTCCCTGTTGCCGAGGCCGCTGCCGCTCAGTCCTGATGGAGGTTGCAGTGAATCACAAAGCCGGTCAGGTAGGGCAGGCCTTGGGGGATGCCGTAGTCGCGGCGAGTCAGGCGACCGATCTTCCAGCTCATCCACTGTGCAATGGCCTGGGTGATCGCGGCGTGCATGCCGTGGCCTTGTGCCAGGGCGTCGCGCACCGTGTCCGCAAAGTGGCGGCCATGGCGGCTGTCCAGGAAGGGGCGGACCTCCTCAGGGGATTCGCCGGTGGCCCGGCTGATTTCGGTGAGCGCAATTGGCCAGGCGACGCTGGCCTGGTCGCCCATGGTGCCCCAAAAGCCCCAATCTTGGTTCTGGGTAGCGGGCAGCAGGTGGGTGGTTTGCAGTGTGGTTTGCATGGTGTGTTCCGGTAGTTGTTTGCGACACCGCTATGAACGCTCTACTTCCGAGTGAAGTAAAGCAAATCACCAAAATGATTTAGAAAGTCACATCTATCTGACGGAGATCCCATTTTTCTGGTCATGACAAAATCCACCCCCCCATGGTTAAAAACGAACAAGGAGTGGAACGTGAACAAATCTGAACTGGTGGAAGCACTGGCCAAAGAAACCGATATGAGCAAGGCCGCGGCCGGTCGTGCGGTGGACGCCCTGGTGGCCATCATCACCAAGACCGTGACCAAGAAGGAAGACGTCCAGCTGATGGGCTTTGGAACCTTCAAGGCCACCAAGCGCGCAGCACGCAAGGGCAAGAATCCCCGCACCGGCGAGCCGCTCAAAATTGCAGCAGCGACCGTGCCCAAGTTCACACCGGGCGCCGCCTTCAAGGCATCGGTGAACAAGAAGAAGTAATCTTTCTTAGTCCCCACAAAGCGGCCAGGTCCTTGCGACCCGCCGCTTTTTTTATGGGTGGCACCCTTATCCCAGGCGGGCGACATAACGCGCGTAGTCGCTGCCGGAGGGGTCGACGTACAGGTAAGGTCTGCCAGGGGCGTGGATCTCGATACAGAGGCGCCCCTCGCCGACGAAGCCGCCTTTGCCCGCAAGCCAGTCGCGCGAGACCAGCATCTTGCTAGCAAAGGCATCGAATTCCTCCGGGCGCATTTCCCGTGTTTCGGTGACAAAGATGGGGTAGTCGCCGGAGGCGCACATATCGCGCAAGTCGCAGGGCTTGCGCGCAAAGGGAAGGCGCAGGCTCAGGGCCTCGACTTGGATGGTTTTTCCCTCCACGGTGAGAGTCTGGGGCGTGCGCTCGATGGTGATGGTCATCGTGGTCATGGCAAGTCCTCTCAAGCGATCCGGTAGGTGCGCTCGGCACCGGTTGACTTGGCCGAGACGATGGTGAGGCCCAGTTTCTTCTTGAGCGCTCCCGCCAGGGTGCCGCGCACCGTGTGGCTTTGCCAGCCGGTGGCGTCCACCATTTGTCCCAGCGTGGCGCCTTCTGGGCGGCGTAGCAGACCGATCAGCGTGGCCTGCTTGGTGCCCTCGCGGGTGACCGGGGAGACCTGGGTGGACGCAGGTTGTGCCGTTGGTAGCGCAGTTGGGGTGGACGCGGCTTGTGGCATCTGTAGGCCCAGCGCATCGTAGCCGGCAGCGGTAATGGCAAACCGGATGGCTCCGTCATCGGCTTTGCCTAGCGGGTGAATACATCCGGAGTTTTGCAGGGCAGTCAGCACTTTGAGCCGTGCACCACCTTTGAGGTTGGCCGGGAAATCGGTCAGCAGGTGCTCAGGATGGTGGGCTGCGGCGTGCAGCAGTTTGCTTTGGGTATCCGTCAGTTTCATGGTTTTTCCTCTTTAAAAAATGGTGGTGTGATGAACGCTTCAGTTCGCTCGTTAATCAAGCGGTTTTGGAATCCTTTTGTTCGGCCTGTAGCTTCTTCGCCGCAGCCTGCTGCCCCGCTGCAAACGCAGCCTGCAGAGCAGCCTCAATCCCCCACACCGACACCTCGTGGAAATCCAAGCGGTCAGCGTGCTGGGTCTGCAGCGTCTGCACCAAAAGGTGCTGGCGGGCGATCTGCTCCAAAAGCGAAGCCGGGGCGGTGATGGTCTTGGCGGTGGTGGTGGTGTGGTTCATGCGGCGCTCCAAAAAAAGTGTGGTTGGGGTGGCCGTATGAACGCTTCATTCACGAACAACATCAAGTCTTTTGATTAGCCAGACTGCTTCACTTGGGTATGTCCGAGCGCCTGTCCATTCGCGCGTATTCGCGCCACCGCGGGGTTTCCGATACCGCGGTGCGCAAAGCCATCCAGAGCGGCCGCATCACCTTGGGAGACGACGGCCGGATTGACCCGCAGCTCGCCGACGCCCAATGGAGCGTCAACACCGATGCCGCGCAGCAGCGCAAGGCTGTGCCCCAGCGGGAGGTGCCGCAGGAAGCAGTGACCAGTGTGCGTGAAGCCCTGTCGGCCACGCCTTCACCCTTGGGTGGCATGGGCGCCAGCACCGGCACTGGCACTAACGCTGGCGGTACCACGCTGATGCAGGCCAAGACCGCCAATGAGGTGCTCAAGGCCCAGACCAACAAGGTGCGCCTGGCACGGCTCAAGGGTGAGCTGGTCGACAAAGACCAGGCGGTAGCCCATGTGTTTCGCATGGCACGGGCCGAACGCGATGCCTGGCTGAACTGGCCGGCCCGTGTGGCGGCCCAGATGGCCAGTGCGCTCGGTGCCGACAGCCATGCCCTGCATGTCCTCTTAGAAAAAGCGGTGCGTGACCAGCTCACCGCCTTGGGTGACCTGGCCGTGCGCCTGGAGTAAGCCTTTGCAACCTCTTGAATACGTTGTGGAATGTGTTGGAAAACTATGACGGCTTCGATGCCATTGCCGAGGCCTGGCGCGATGGGCTGACCCCAGACCCGCTGTTGAGCGTTTCCGAATGGGCCGACCAGTACCGGATGCTCTCGGGCAAGTCGGCGTCTGAACCGGGGCAGTGGCGCACCGCACGCACCCCGTACCTCAAAGAGATCATGGATTGCCTCTCACCGACCTCCCCGGTGGAGCGCGTGGTGTTCATGAAAGGCGCCCAGGTCGGTGGTACCGAGTGTGGGAACAACTGGATTGGCTATGTCATCCACCTGGCACCCGGACCCATGATGGCGGTGGCGCCCACGGTGGAGATGGCCAAGCGCAACTCCAAGCAGCGAATTGACCCGCTGATCGAAGAGAGCCCGACGCTGTCCACCCTGATCGCGCCGGCCCGGGCCCGGGATTCTGGCAACACCATCCTGGGCAAGGAGTTTCGTGGCGGGGTGCTGGTGATGACCGGTGCCAACAGTGCGGTGGGACTGCGTTCGATGCCGGTGCGCTACCTGTTCCTCGACGAGGTGGATGGCTACCCCGTGGACGTGGACGGGGAGGGCAACGCCATTTCGCTGGCTGAGGCGCGGACACGCACCTTTGCCCGGCGCAAGATTTTTATTGTGTCGACTCCGACGGTGTCGGGGGCGAGCGCCATTGAGCGGGAGTACGAAGCCTCGGACCAGCGGCGTTTCTTTGTGCCGTGCCCGCACTGCAACCACCTGCAATGGCTGCGTTTTGAGCAGCTGCGCTGGGACCGCAGTGAGTCCGGCAGCCGACCCGAGACAGCTGCCTACGTGTGTGAGTCCTGTGCGACCCCGATCGCCGAGCACCACAAGACCTGGATGCTGGGCCAGGGGCAATGGCGCTCGGTACTGGAAACAGCCGATGGCGACCTGTCAGTGGTCCGCAAGACCGCGGGCTTCCACCTGTCGAGCCTGTACAGCCCGATCGGATGGCGTTCCTGGGCGGACATTGCCTTGGCGTGGGAGAGTGCGATTTCCAAAGAAACTGGATCGGTAGCCGCCATCAAGACCTTCAAGAACACCGAACTCGGGGAGACCTGGGTGGAGGAGGGCGAAGCCCCGGACTGGCAGCGCCTGCTGGAGCGCCGCGAAGACTACCGGATGGGCACCGTGCCCCAGGGTGCCTTGCTGCTCACGGCCGGCGCTGACGTGCAGAAGGACCGCATCGAAGTCTCGGTCTGGAGCTTTGGCCGCGGCAAAGAATCCTGGCTGGTCGAACACCGGGTCTTGATGGGTGATACCGCCCGCGCAGAGGTTTGGACCGCGCTGGGCAGCATGCTGCGAGAGAGCTGGACCCATGCCAGTGGGGTGCAGATGAGTTTGACCCGCATCGCTTTGGATACCGGCTTTGCGACCCAGGAGGCCTATGCTTTTGTACGCTCCATGCGGGATGCGCGTCTGATGGCCATCAAGGGTGTGGCCCGTGGTGCGGCCTTGGTCGGTAGCCCCACCGCGGTAGACGCGAATGTGAACGGCCGCAAATTGCGCCGGGGCATGAAGCTTTTCACCGTGGTCGGTGGCATTGCGAAGCTGGAGTTCTACAACAACCTGCGCAAAGGTGCGGACGTGGAAGAGGACGGTGTCACCTTGCGTTACCCACCCGGTTTTGTGCACCTGCCTAAGGTCGATGCCGAGTTTGTGCAGCAGCTGTGTGCAGAGCAGCTGGTCAGCCGGCGTGACCGCAATGGTTTTCAGCACCGTGAGTGGCAAAAAATGCGCGAGCGCAATGAAGCCCTCGACTGCTACGTGTATGCCCGGGCCAGCGCCAGTGTGGCCGGTCTGGACCGCTTTGAAGAACGCCATTGGCGCGAGTTAGAAAAACAGCTTGGTCTGGCGCCCCCTGTGGTTTCTTCTGCGCCGCCACCGGAATCTGCAATAGCAGAACAACCCACCCAGGCCACCCACCGCGGTGGCCTTGTTACTTCTGAAGTCCGCCAACCCACACGAAGGGTGATTCGCAGCCGCTGGTTCTCTTAAACAGTCTGGATACGCCATGTCGCTGCAAGCGCAGATCTACAGCTTTGTTGAACGCGTCGCAGAAATGTTCCAGGCGGTCGACGGCCGTATGGGTGGCCTGGACCGTCTGGACACCACCGCCAAAGCCGACCTGGTCACTGCCATCAATGAGATCGCAGCGCGCAGCACCAGCAGCAGTGGTGTGGCCTACACGCACACGCAGTCGGTGCCCTTGGCGGTCTGGACGGTGAACCACAACCTGGGTACCCGACCGGCCGTGGCGATTGTCGACAGCGGTGGCAATGAAGTTGAAGCCGACGTGGTGCACATGAGCGCCAACCAATTACTGATCCGCTTTGCCATTCCCTTCACCGGGTTGGCACGGCTTACCTAAACCCTGAAAGGAAACTTGCATGTCCCGTAAACAGCTCTCGGATTTGGACTTTGGTGGGGTCGCCCGCATTCGCAATCTGCCCGCTCCGGTGAATCCGGATGAGCCAGTGCGACAGCAGGACCTGAACTCGGCCGTCGAAGGTCTGGCCTGGAAGGATTCCACCCGGGTGGCCAGCCAGTCGAATGTGAACCTGGCATCTCCTGGCGCGTCCATCGATGGTGTCACCCTGGCCTCGGGCGACCGGGTGCTGATCAAAGCCCAGACCGTCGGTGCAGAAAACGGCATCTACATCTGGAATGGTGCGGCGGTGGCCATGACCCGCAGCCTCGATGCCAATTCCAGCGATGAGTTGGAGCAGGCCATCACCACCGTGGAAGAGGGCACCTCGGCAGGCACCAGCTGGCGCCAGTCGGTGGTGAACTTTGTATTGGGAACCGGTTCGGTCAACTGGTTGCAGTTCGGTACCTCCATTGGTGCAGCCTCCGAGACCAGTTCTGGCATTGCCGAACTGGCCACGCAGGCCGAGACCGATGCTGGCACCGATGACCTGCGCATCGTCACGCCGCTGAAGCTCAACACCTGGTCCAACAAGACCCGCCGGGCGCAAGCCACGATCGGCGATGGCTCCAGCACCCAGATCGACATCAACCACAACTTCGCTAGCCGCGATGTGATCGTGCAGGTCTACCAGGCTTCGGGCAGCTATGAGCAGGTCAACTGCGACATCAGCCTGCCCACCACCAACACCGCACGCCTGAACTTTGCATCGGCGCCGGCCAGCAATGCCTACCGCGTGGTCGTGATGGGTTGATGGGGGAGATATGCGTGACCTGTCCTATCGCATTGATCCGGCCGTAGCGGGGCTACCAGCAGCTTCGGCTGCCTTGGCTGGGGTTGTGGTTCGACTGGCCACGGACAACAAGCCCTACTGGTGTGATGGCACTGCCTGGTTTGATCTCAGCATCGACACCCGGCTGATTACGGATCGCCTGACGGCCGATGTCACCAATGCCACTACCACGCTGGCCAATGTCACTGGGCTGGCGCTCACCCTGGACGCCAACAGCACCTATGCGGTCGACGCCCGGGTGATGTTCCAGACCGCGGCGACCACCACCGGCATTCGGTTGTCCCAGACCGTGCCTGCCGGTGCGACGGTGGTGGCGCAGTGGAACACACCGACGTCGCTGACCGCCACTACCGCGGCCAACCAGCGTGCGGCCGATGCGGGGGCTGCAACCACCGGGGTGGATACCGCCAATGCCAATACGCTGGCCACCGGGGCGCTGATCGTCATTACCGGCACCACCGGCGGCGTCCTGCAGATCCGCTTTGCTTCCGAAGTTGCGGCATCCAACGCGGTGGTCAAGGCCGGTAGCAACTTGGTGGCGACCAAGGTCCTCTGAGAATTTCCATGGCCTATACCCAAGAACAACTGAGTGCCCTGGAATCTGCCCTGGCCAAGGGCGAGAAGCGCGTCACCCTGGGGGACAAGACCGTCGAGTACCGGTCGATTGACGAGTTGCGGATGGCCATCCGGGATGTGCGCCGGGGCCTGTTTGAGCAAGCAACTGCTACCGGGCTGTGGCCTCGCTCGCCGCGGCAGGTCCGTGTCACCACTTCCAAGGGGACCTGATGGGGTGGTTTGCCACGATTCGCCGCAGGATGTTTGGCGGCGGCCCGACCTATGACGGTGTGGGCGGGGGCCGGCGTGCCCAAGCCTGGTCGGTGGGCAACCCTGGGGCCGTCATGGCCTTGCTCACCACCCAGAACGAGCTGCGCGCCAAAAGCCGAGACCTAGTGCGGCGCAATGCCTGGGCCAATGCGGCGCTCGAATCCTATGTCGCCAATGCCGTGGGTACAGGTATCAAACCGCAGTCTATGGTGCAGGACGCCCAACTGCGCGAGGCGATCCAATCACTCTGGCGGGATTGGACGGTGGATGCCGATGCGGCCGGATTGACCGACTTCTACGGATTGCAAGCCCTGGCCTGCCGAGCCATGCTCGAAGGTGGAGAAGCGCTGGTGCGTTTGCGCTACCGCCGACCCGAAGACGGTCTGGCAGTGGCAATTCAAATCCAGGTGCTGGAAGCCGAGCACCTGCCGATGACGCTCAACACCACTGCGGACAACGGCAATGTGATCCGGGCGGGGATTGAGTTTGACCGGCTGGGGCGGCGCGTGGCCTACCACCTGTACCGCTCGCATCCGGAGGAAGGCATGTTGTCACCCATGTCGGCGGCGGGTGGGTTGAGCACGGTGCGGGTGGATGCTTCTGAGATCGTGCACCTGTTCCGACCGATGCGACCTGGACAGATTCGGGGGGAACCCTGGCTGGCCCGGGCCCTTGTCAAGTTGCATGAGCTGGACCAGTACGACGATGCGGAACTGGTGCGCAAAAAAACGGCAGCCATGTTTGCGGGCTTTGTGACCCGCCTGGCACCCGACGACAACTTGCTGGGTGAAGGGCTGTCGGATGCCAATGGCATTGCACTGGCGGGTATGGAGCCGGGGACCATGCAGATGCTGGAGCCGGGAGAAGACATTAAGTTCTCTCAGCCAGCTGATGTGGGCGGTTCGTACTCGGAATTCTTGCGGATGCAGTTTCGTGCAGTGGCCGCGGCCATGGGCGTGACCTATGAACAGCTGACCGGTGACTTGACCCAGGTGAACTACTCCAGCATCCGTGCCGGACTGCTGGAGTTCCGTCGCCGTGTGGAATCGCTGCAGCACGGTGTGATCGTGCACCAACTGTGCCGACCCATCTGGCAAGCCTGGATGGAGCAAGCGGTATTGGAAGGGGCATTGAATCTTCCTGGCTTTGCCGCAGGCAATCCGCAGACTCGGCGCCAGTACCTAGGCGTGAAATGGATTCCGCAGGGTTGGCAGTGGGTCGATCCCCTCAAAGAAATTGATGCCATGAAAGCTGCGATCCGATCGGGATTGATGTCGCGGTCGGAGGCGATTTCATCGAATGGCTATGACGCCGAAGACATGGACCGCGAGATTGCTGCGGACAACGCGCGCGCCGATGGCCTCGGCCTGGTCTTTGATTCGGATCCTCGGCACGACCAACCAACACTAATTGCTTCGCCCAAGCCAAGCGCCACATCGGATGCAACAACTCCGCTGGTTGAGTAAGTCAGAGGCTCGATTCCCATGAGGGCGGGACAGGCGCTTCGCCAGGTTGGGTGTTGGTACCCGCCCCCAAAACACAAGAAGTCCCACTTTGGACTTTGAAAGAAACCAAGCCATGCAACTTGCACACATTGCGAGCCGTCTCTACGGCACGCCGCTTTTGATTGCCCGTCCCAAACTGGATGTGATCCTGTCAGTGCTGGGCAACCGAATTGAATGGCCGGAGCCCAATGCGGCCATTCCGGTGCCGATGGCCCGCACACCCTCTGCTGCACCGTCGGGCATTGCCGTTATTCCGGTGTACGGGACTTTGGTACGGCGGGCCGTCGGTCTGGAGGCGGCATCGGGGCTGACGTCTTACGCCGAAATTGCCAGCGCAATCGATGACGCCCTCAACGACCCCATGGTCGGCGCCATCGTACTGGACGTGGACTCTCCCGGCGGTGAGGCCGGCGGAGTGTTCGATCTGGCACTGCGTGTGCGCGCGGCCAACGCCATCAAGCCGGTATGGGCGGTGGCTGCGGACTCTGCGTTTTCTGCGGCCTACGCCATTGCCTGTTCGGCCTCTCGGGTGTACGTTACCCAAACCGGCGGTGTGGGCTCGATCGGCGTGATCGCCATGCATGTGGACCAATCGGTGCGCGATGCCCAGGAGGGCTACCGCTTTACCGCAATCACCGCGGGTGCCCAAAAGAACGACCTCTCGCCCCATCTGCCACTGGACTCTGCAGCGTCGGCCCGATTGCAAACCGAAGTCGATCGCCTGTACGGACTGTTTGTCGACCACGTCGCTGCTATGCGCAACCTGGAATCGCGATTTGTGCGCTCGACCCAGGCGGGACTGTATTTCGGGCCCGAGGCGGTGGCGTCTGGTCTGGCGGACGTCCAGGGAAATCTGGACCAGGCCCTGGCGGATCTCTCCCAATTTTTGACGGTACGTCGTTCGCGGAATGCGACGGGCCTGAGTTTGTCCCATTCCGCACCAACCCCCAAGGAGATCGTTATGAGTCTGGAAGCTCAATCCCCAGCGGCCGATGAAAAGGTCGCCCCAACCAAGCCGCCGGCTGAGGTAGCTGCACCCCTTGCAGAACCGACTGATCCGCCTTCAGCAACCACCACACCTGCGGCCCCGGACGCGGCCACTGCAGAGGCTGCTCTGCGCCAGATATCAGCCCAGGCCAGTTCCAACGCCAGCCAGTTAGCTCGCGCCGATGCCTTGGCCATTGCCGAGCTCTGCCAGTTAGCCGGTCAGCCCCAGCGCACCGTGGGTTTCCTGGCGTCGGGTGCAGACGCCCAGCAAGTCCGCAAGGCGCTGCTCGAAGGCCGTGCCCAGAGTCCTGAAATCTCGTCTGTCATCCATCCCGATGCCGCCGCTAAAGCGACATCCCCCGACCAGAGCCCGTTGATGGCCGCGGTCAAAAAACTCACCGCAAAGGACTAAGCCATGACCGCATTGCAAGAACCCATGAACCTGGGCGATCTGCTCAAGTACGAAGAAGACTGCCTGAACTACTCGCGCGAACAAATCACCGTCGCCGTTGGCCAGAACCTGGAGCTCGGTGCCGTGGTGGGTCGCGTCACCGCGACCGACCGCATCAAGCGTTTCGATCCGCTGGCCGCCGACGGTTCAGAGCATCCCGCCGGTGTGTTGCTGCAGCCCTGTGACGCCACCTTGATCGAACGCGATGACGTAAGCATCCTGGCCCGCCATGGCGTCGTGGCATCCCATGCCGTGGTCTGGCCTGTCGGTACGACCAACGAACAGAAGTTGGTGGCCACCGCTGCCCTGGAAGCCCGCGGAATCTTGATACGCGCTGCTGCCTGATCCCCTCACGAACTCAGAAGGAAACCTCCCCATGAACAACCCGTTCCATACCCCCGCGTTTTCGATGGCAGCGCTGACTGCAGCCATCAACATCATCCCCAACCGCTTCGGCCGCATCGAAGCCCTGGGACTGTTCCCCGACAAGCCGGTGCGCACCCGCCAGATCCTGGTGGAAGAGCAAAACGGTGTGCTCAACCTGCTGCCCTCCATGCCACCGGGCTCGCCCGGCACGGTGGGTCGGCGTGGCAAGCGCGCCATGCGCTCCTTTGTGATCACCCACATCCCACACGACGACGTGGTGCTGCCCGAAGAAGTGCAGGGCATCCGTGCCTTTGGCTCGGAAACCGAGATGGAGACAATTGCCTCGGTGATGGCGCGCCACCTGCAGACCATGCGCAATAAGCACGCTATCACCCTGGAGCACCTGCGCATGGGGGCCTTGAAAGGCGTGATCCTGGATGCCGATGGTTCGGTGATTTACGACCTGTTTGACGAGTTCGGCATCACGCCGACCGCGATCAATTTTGATCTGGGTAATGCCAATTCCAACGTCAAGAAAAAGTGTGCCGATGTGCTGCGCCACTTTGAGGACAACCTCAAGGGCGAATTCATGACCGGCGTGCACTGCCTGTGCTCGCCCGAGTTCTATGACGCATTGACCGACCATGTCAAAGTCAAGGACGCCTTTGCCTACAGCCAGCAGCGTGCGGTGTTGATTGACGATATGCGTGCCGGCTTCACCTTTGGGGGCGTGACCTTTGAGGAATACCGGGGTCAGGCCACCGATGTGAATGGTGTGACCCGGCGCTTTATCGCCGCCGGTGAAGCCCATGCCTTTCCTCTGGGCACGATCGACACCTTCAGCACCTACTATGCGCCGGCCGACTTCAACGAAACCGCCAACACCCTGGGTCAGCCGCTTTACGCCAAGCAGGAGCCGCGCAAGTTCGAGCGTGGCACGGATTTGCACACGCAGAGCAATCCGCTGCCGATGTGCCATCGCCCGGGTGTGCTGGTCAAACTGACGATGGCCTGATGGTCAACGCGGAGTTTCTGTACCTGGCGGCCGCCAACGCCGGTCTGCTCACACCGGCCCGCATCGGGAGCAGGGAGGTCCTGGTGGATTTTCGTGCGCCCGATGAGGAGGTGTTGGGGGGATTGGGGTTGAGCCGCAATTACACGATGCGCTACCCCCGCACCTGGTGGTCCGACCTGGCCTCGGGTGCGGTACTGGACATCGGGGGACAGAGCTACCGCGTGCTCGAGATTCGCCAACTGCCGGATGCCAGCGAGGTCCAGGCCTCGCTGACCCGACTGTAAGACCCGTATGACGCTCTCGGTACGTGAACGCATCGTGCGTGCGGTGCACCAGCGCGTCACGGTGGCGGTAGCACCGGTACCCGTGATCCGTCCACCGACGGTTCCTGTCACGCGCGATGCCGGTGTGACGGTGCTGCTCACGCTGGATGGCGACGGTATCGATGCCCATGCCAATGCGGTGGCGGACCGCAGCCTGCGCATCCGGCTAACGGTGGTGGCCCAAGGACCCTCGGCTGCTGAAGCAGCGGACAGTGCGCTGGTCCTTGCCCACGCGGCCCTGATGCAGGCCCCCAACCTAGAGGGACTGTCGCTCGGTATCCGCGAAGTCGAGGCCGATTGGGATACCGATGACCTGGACGCCGGATCGTTGGCCTTACCCGCCCGCTACGAGATCCGTTACCGCACCTTGGTAGCCGACCTCACCCAGATCGGCTGATCCCGATCGGTGGCCCCCATCCTCCCAATTAACCCAACCCAAGGAAACCAACCATGCCCTATTTTTCTGGCCAAGGCCGTGTCTGGATCGGTGAGCGCTCGTTGCTCGGCGAGCCCCAAGGACTCAAGTACGTGGGCAATGTGCCCGAACTCAAGGTCGCCCTGTCGGTGGAAACCATGGAGCACCAAGAATCGGTCAGTGGCCAGCGACTAGTCGACTTGCAGCTCATCAAAACCAAGAAGGGTGAGTTCTCCTGCACCTTGGAAGAACTCATCCAGGTCAATCTGGGTTTGGCCTTGTACGGTCACACCACCGTGATGACCGCAGGCACGGTGACCGAGGAGCTGATGCCCAATCCCCTGATACCGGGGGACCTCTATCTGCTGGCAAAGCAGAACGTGAGTACCGTGGTGGTCAGCGACTCCAGTGCGACGCCGAAGGTTCTGCCGGATGATCAGTACACGGTCAATGGAAAGCACGGCTCTCTGGTATTCCTGGATGCCACCAATGGCGGGCCGTATGTGGAGCCCTTCACCGTGGACTACGCCTATGGGGCCTCCAGCAGCACCGCCATGTTCACCCAGGCCCTGCCCGAACGCTGGGTGCGTTTTGAAGGGCTCAACACAGCCGACGGGAACCGTGAAGTGGTGATTGACCTGTACCGCGTGGCCATCAACCCGGCCAAGGAACTTTCGGTGATCACCGAAGAACTGCTCAAGTTCGAACTCTCTGGCCAGGTGTTGGCCGATCTGACCAAGCCGATCGGTAGCGATCTGGGTCAGTTTGGTCGTCTCGTTCTGCTGTGATGTGCGCCATGGAACAAATGGACACCTTGCCAATGGCGCCGCATCTGCTGACTGTGGCTGGTACTACGGTAGAAATCACGCCCTTGCGGGTGGGTGAGCTGCCGCAATTCCTAGCTGCAGTGCAGCCCATTTCCGAAGTCTTTTCTGAAGACCCGGACTGGCTGTCCTTGATGGCGGTGCATGGTCGGGCACTGCTCAAAGCCGTGGCTCTGGCCGCACGCAGCGACCTGGTCTGGGTGGAGTCACTGCAGCTCGACGATGCGGTGCGTCTGGCGGAGGCGGTGTTTGAGGTGAATGCGGATTTTTTCGTGCGCCGGGTCGCTCCGGCCATTCAACAGGCCGCGCTCAAGGTTCGGACCGTCACCGCCTCGCTTGGGACGACGCCCTTGCCCAGCTGATTCGTTGTGGCCACCGCTACAGCGACATCCTGCACTACACCGTGCGCCAGGTGCACGCGTTTCTTGAAGCCCACCAGCGCCTGGAACGCGAAAACCTGGCCAACCAGTTAACCCTGCATGCGGTGGCCGCGCAGGGCGACAAGGCGGCGATGGACCGCTTGCGCCGCGATATCACCCATACCCCAGAACCCCCATGAAGCTTTCTTTGACCCAGACCGGACTGCTGGATCCGGGGACCTTGGCCGCCTGGACCTCGGAGCGCAAAAGGGCCATTCGAACGGCCGTTGCCCAGGGCATGAAGTACGGTGGCGCGGAGGTCCGTGACGCGGCGCGTGCCCGCATGCGCGCGGCCTTCAAAGTCGCTCGGTCCGGGTTTGTGAACTCCATGCAGGCCAAGGTCCTGGATAAGAAACCTACACGGCTTCCTTCCCTTTTGGTAGGCAGCCGCATCCCTTGGCTGGGTTTGCATGAGACCGGGGGCACGGTGACCGGGAACATGCTGATTCCGCTGGTGCCCAACCGAATGGGTCCGAAGAAATTCGCCCAGATCGTCGACGCCTTGATGCGCTCGGGCAATGCCTTCTTCATCAAGAAGGGCGGGAAGGTTATTTTGATGGCCGAGAACATTCAGGAGAACAGCAGACAACTCTCCCGCTTCAAAAAGGCAGAGCGCGGGCGCACGGGGACTAAGAAGATCAAGCGCGGGCAGGAGGTGCCCATCGCGATTTTGGTCAAGCGAGTCAACCTCAAGCGCCGATTGGGTTTGGTGGATGCGGTGCAAAGCAGCTTGCCCGGTCTAGCCCAAGCCATTGAAAACGCCTTGGAGAAAACCTGATGGCCAACAACCGTGCGCAGATCCTGATCACGGCGGTGGACCAGACCCGCGACGCCTTCAACTCGGTCCGAGACAACCTGGCCAAGCTGGGAGACCAATCCGATCGGGTCAAGGGGTTGTTGGCGGGTCTGGGCGTGTCCCTGTCGGCAGTGGGTTTTGTGGCGATGATCAAACAGGCCATCGACACCGCCGACGAGCTCAATAAGCTGTCGCAGAAGATTGGCATTTCAGTCGAGGCCCTGTCGACTCTGCGCTTTGCGGCCCAGCTCTCGGATGTGAGCCTAGAGACTTTGCAAAAGGGTATCAAGGGACTGTCGCAACTGATGACCGAGGCCAACACCGGCATTGGCGATGGGGCGGTGGTCTTTGATGCCTTGGGCATCTCTGTGAAAAATGCCGATGGCAGCATGAAGTCCACCCAGGACGTGCTGCTGCAGGTGGCGAATGTCTTTGCCAACCTGGAAGACGGCGCCGTCAAGACCTCCCTGGCCGTCAAGCTCTTCGGCAAGAGCGGGATGGAGATGATTCCATTCCTGAACCAGGGTGCGGCTGGCATCAACCAGCTGACAGCGGAGGCCGAGCGCCTGGGCCTCAAGCTCAGTACCGAAACCGCCCAATCTGCTGAAGTCTTCAATGACAACCTGACTGCCCTCAAGGCATCCTCTTCGGCACTCGGAATATCCCTGTCGCGCGAATTTCTGCCGGAGCTGATCAACATCAGCAATGCCATGCGTGAAGCCGTGGCGGAGGGCGGCAAGCTCAATGCGCTGTGGGTTGGCCTTGGGGGCGTGGGCAATCTGATCTTCAACGGCACCGAGGTCAGCCAGGCCCAGGGCGAGATCAAGCGCCTGCAGGAATTGGTCGAGGGCGCCCGCCAAAAATTGCAAAGTGGCAAGGCACCCATACCATTCCTGCCCTTCGACATCAAGTTCAACGACCAGGCCCTGGCAACCTTGCGCAAGAACCTGGGTCAATGGGAAGGCGAACTGGCGGCGGCCCAAGGGCGCCTGAAGTCGCTGACCGAGTCCAACCGCCCAGAGGCCAAAAAGCCCGAGGGTAAGCCCACCGACGACATGCAACGCATTGCCTGCGTGGTCTCAGGTGGCCAATGGGTGGGTGGCCAGTGCGTCAAACGCGAAACCGGCAAAGGACCGACTGACCAGGACACCACTGGTGCCAAGTTAGCGGTCATCAAGGCGCAGGCCGAAGCGGAATTCAAGCTGCTTAAGCAAGGCTTCGATTTGCAGAAGGCGGCTTTGGACCGGTCGCTGGAAGACCGGCTGATTTCCATCAAGGACTACTACGCGCGCAAGCAGCGGGTGGAGCAGCAGTCGATTGACCAGGAGATTCGCGCCCGCCAGGAAGAACTCAACTCCCAATCCGCGGTGGCGACCAATGGCAAGGACGAAGTCCAGCGCTTGCGCGCTAAAGCCGAGGTCAAGAAGCTCGAGGGCGAAATCAAGGTCCTCAATCTGCAACGTGCTGAGAGCGAAGTGGTCAATGCCTACGCGGCAGCCAAGGCCGAAAAAGAACTCGCTGACGCGCTGGCCCGTGTACGCGATGAGTTCCTGCAAATCACCAACACTGGAACCGATGGTGACCGCCGCGCTGCGGTGGAGCGCCAGTTCGCTGATCTCAAGGCGCGGTTGAATGCCCAAGGCGATACGCAGGGGGTGTCTCTGGTCGATCGGCTGATCGATGTCAAAGCGGCCCAGGCCAATCTGAACGAGGTGGAAGCCGAGTGGAAGCTGGTGACTGAGCGTCTGCGCAATGCCCAGGACAGTATCCGGGTGCAGCAGCAGTCCGGTCTGTTGTCCGAATCGCAGGCACGCACTCAGCTGGTCGATGTGCAAAAGCAATCGGCGGCCGAGATGGAACGCCTGCTTCCCACCATGGAGAAAGCAGCAACGGCCATTGGCCCCGAGGCAGTGGCGCGTTTGGCAGCTTGGCGCAACGAACTGCAGCGCACCCGCTTGGTGGTGGATGACGTGGCAGTGGCCATCAACACCAAGGTGGAAGGGGCTTTTGAGCAGATGTTCGAGTCGCTGGCCACTGGTGCTGCGACCGCCAGCGAGGCTTTCAACCAGTTCGCCCGATCGGTCTTGCAGGCGATTGCGCAGATCGCGGCGCAGAAGCTGGCGCAGTCGCTGTTTTCTACGGCGGGAGGTGGTGGCGCGGGTGCTGGTGGTGCGGGCGGTGGTGGGCTAGGTGGCTTTGTCTCTGCCTTGTTTGCCGCAGGCTTTGCGCGCGGTGGCTATGTCAGTGGACCAGGTACCTCTACGTCGGACTCTATTCCTGCGCGGCTGTCGGCCGGAGAGTACGTGGTGCGGGCGGCCGCTGTGCGTCGCGTGGGCGTTGGGCTGCTGGAGTCGATCAACGGCATGGCGCGGGGTCCGCGGGTTCACCAGGGCCGCCTGGCTTTTGCGGATGGTGGGCTGGTACCACAGGCTGCGGCTCAGGCTCAGGTGAATCAGTCTGTGCGCATTGTCAATTCCGTCGATCCCGGTCTCATTCACGACCAGCTGCAGACCCCAGCGGGGGAGCGGGTCATCGTCAACGTCATTGGACGCAACTCACGCGCGATTCGCGCCGCATTGGGAAACTGAACCATGGCACTGCTATTTATCGATGGGTTTGACCATTACGACCCACAAACGTTGGACGCTTTGGGAGATCCACTACTGGCCCGGGGTAAGGCCGCGTACCTCAGCCGCTACGCCACCCGCATTGCCGGGCGCCGCCCCGCATCCTGGGCATTGCGTTTGCCCCAGGGCAATGGCGGTGGCTATGTCAAGAATCTGGACGTGGGTGTGACCAGCATGCTTGTCGGCGCTGCTATTCGCGTCAGCCCCTTTGATGCGGGCAGTGGCATTGAGCCGGTTCTCATGGGTATTCGGGACACCAGCACCCAGGTGCTGTACTTGGTCAAGCTCGGGGACGATGCCCGCTTGCGTCTGTACCGGCGCGATGGCACCAACGGCTGGGATCAGCTGCTGTCGGCTTCGGTGTCCACCGCAGCGCACCGGGGTTGGCATTACCTGGAATTTTTGCTGACCCAATCCAGTGGCGCCGGTACCGTACAGGTCCGACTCAACGGCAGCATTGCCATCAACCTCACCGGTCAAAACACGCAGTACGGAGCTGGCCCCTTGCTCACAGCGTTCCTGGGTGCGGTGCCCAGCCAGGCGGCCCTGGCCGCGGTGGATATCGATGACTTCTACATGGCCGACACCAGCGGCACCATCAACAACACCTTTCTGGGTGACGTGCGCGTGGATCTGTTGCTGCCCAACGAGGCAGGCACGCTGAACCAGTTTTCGCCGACGCCCAGCGGGGCCACACCGTGGCAGATCGCTGCTGACAACGACGAGGCAACGCTCCTGACCGCCACGGCCGCTGGCCAGCGGCAAAGTTTTGGGTTCGCTGCGCTGCCCACCATGAGCACCCCGGCCATTTGTGGTGTGCAGGTGACCAGCCTGGCACGCAAGACGGACGCTGGCTCCACGACTATGAAAGCCTTGGCCGTTAGTGGTGCCAGTACGTCCACCTCCGCAGCCATCAACCTGCAAGAGCAGGCCGCCTGGAACACCGCGGTGATTGAGCGCAATCCCAACGGCGCGGCAGTCTGGACCGAGGCCACGCTCAATTCAGCGGAATTCGGTGTCGAATCCGCGTAGTGCTGAAGCCCACTTAGGAGCGCCATCCCCATGACCGCACCCGTTGTACAGGACCTCCGCACTGAAGTTGCTTCTCGGGCTGCCGCACGCTCTGCGCTGGTTGGGGAGCGCCTGGAGAGTGCGACGCGTCCAGCTGCACGCACCAGTCTGCGCCAACAGCCACTGGAAGTAGCGTCTATCGCCGCACCGAACCTGAGTGCTGCGGAGTTTGTTGCCGAAGTTGCCACGCTTCCCATGGTGGCGACTGAAGTACAGACACTATGGCTTGAAGTGTTGCGCAAAGAAACATCCTCGTCAGGAATCAATGCCACTGGCTACGACGCCTTTGGTGACTTGGCTGGACCAGAAGATGGCGTGGGTGTCTTCGCCTTTCGGCATGACTGGTCGCAGCCCTTGGTGGAGCGGCTGGAGTGGAAGACCTCGGTGCAGCGGGTTGCGAGCGGAAACGAGCAACGACAAGCCCTGCGCATGCTGCCCCGGCGCAGTCTGCGCTACTCGGTTGGAAACGGTAGCCGATCAGATGCGCTGGTAGCAGATTGGCTCGCAGACCACATGGCCAGAAAAGCCTGGTGGCCGGAGCCGCAATCGTCTGTGCGATTGGTGGAGGCTGCAGAGCAAGGTGCCTGGACGCTGACGGTGGATGACCCGAATGGGCGAATTTCTGCGTTTGGCCCCTTGCGTGCGGACGCAACGGTTGATTCGTGGGGCCTGTACGGCTGGGATTTGAGCGATCGCTGGGTCTGGATTGATGCACCGGATGGTTGGCAATTGGCGCGCGTTGACTCCACAGAACCCGGTGTACTGTGGTTGATGGAGCCGCTGGCACGCAGTGCGCCGGTGGGCAGCCTGGTAGTGCCCCTGACGCAAGGGGTATGCATTGAAGACATGGGTGCTGAGCAGTTTGTGCCGGGAGTCTTCAATGGTGAAGTTGCGGCGGTGTTGCAGGTTCAGCGCCGGCCATGGAACGACCTGACGCTGCCGGACTACCCTGCAGACACCCTTTTGGACGCTATTCCAATTTGGCCGGATGGCAATTGGCGCGATTCACCACGCGCAAGCAGCAGTGCCGACGTGCACCAGCTCGACAGCAGCGTGTCAGATGCGTGGATCAGGCGTGCGGACCCTGTGCTCAATCTCACCCTGGCGCGCAGGTACCTGGTCACAGGAACGGACGCGTATGCCGAATGGATGCGGCGCTTGTGGGTGGCGCAAGGCCAGTATGGAAGTTTCTGGTTGCCCGATGGGATTGCACCTGTCCTGACTGTCCAGAGCGATGCAGACATCGACAGCGGGTATTTGGTGGTGGATGGCTCAGGCCTTGCTGCGTTTTGGCATCGCCCGGCAGCCTGTGCGATTTACAACCCGGATGGTTCGGTCTTGTATGCGTTGACGGGGCCTGTGCAATACGGAGAGCCACATGCCTTGGTACTGCGCAGCCCCTTGGATGAATTAGTGACGAGGGGTGCGCGCATCGTGCGCATGCAGCGCTGCCGTTTGGCCCATGACGCCATCGATTTGACGTGGCACACCGACTCTATTGTGGAGATCGCACTGTCCTTCGCGACCCTGCCAGAGCCGCGGGGCAATGACCGCATGAGCTACTACGGGGGATACTAAATATGAACGCGAATACCAATGTACCTGCGGTCATTGAAGCCGAAATCTACGAGTTTGCGCGTGGCGAAGAGGCCTGGTACTACACACCCCACGAATTCGCACTGGATTTGGCGGGCCGGGTCTATGAATCGGTACAGATAGCTCGCAGCCGTTTGGCACTTACCGCTGAGGCGTCCAAGTCAGCACTCGACCTCAACGTTCAATCCAATCTGCCCATCGTGCGCGCCGCCATGCAAGCCGCGCCAGGCGGCGATGTCATTACCTTGATTCTGCGCGTGGCCCAAAAAGATCCATGGGGTTCTGGGTGGTCGATTGCGGGGACACGTTGGACGGGCAGGGTGTTGGGCGCGCAAGTGGGGGAAATTGAAGCCACCTTGCGTTGTGAAAGTGCCCATGTGAGTCTCAAACGTGTGGGACTGCGTCGGCTCTACAGCCGCAAGTGCTCGCACGTGTTGTATTCCACGATTTGCGGTGCATCCCAGCTTGGTGCTACTGCCACCGTGGAATCAGTCGATGCACGACGGGTGTTCATGGTGGGTGGAGTTCCGGCTGCTGTGGTGAATGCGATGGCAGGTGGATGGCTGCAATTGGCCAGCGGTGCGCGCCACATGGTCAGTGCGAGCGACGACTTCTCAGTGGAGCTGCTCTATCCCGTCGGTATTCAAACCGGTGAGGTGGTGGATTTGGTCTCCGGTTGTGACCACACCACGTCAACTTGCACCTCCCGGTTCAACAACCTGAACAACTTTGGTGGGTTTCCGGGCATACCGCCCAAGAACCCGTTTTCTGCCGGTGTCTTTTAAGAACCAAGAGAAGAACACAAATCCATGGAACCGTTTACCTATCTTGCCGTACTGCTGGTTACCAGCCTGATCAGCGCAGCGCTGGCCCCCAAACCGCCTGCACCCAAACCTGCAGCCCTGAGCGATGTTCAGGTCCCTACCGCGGAAGAGGGTAGGCCCATCCCTGTGGTTTTTGGTGCTGTGCTGATCACCGGTGCCAACGTCGTCTGGTACGGCGATTTGGCGACCGACCCCATCCGCAAGGGAGGTGGCAAGAAATGAGCGCACATCCTGCTGCCCCAGATATGCCATCCCTGTCTGAAGTCACTCCTGTGCGCGTCACGATCCAGGACGCCCGTGAACTCGGCTTTTGCGTGGGCGGCACCCGCACGTTTATGGAGCGCCATGGCTTGGACTTCAAAGCCTTCTTGCGCGACGGGCTCGACTCTGCCGATTTGCTGGCCACGGGTGACGCCATGGCAGAGCGCGTGGTGGTCTATGCACAAGGCAAGAGGACCTAGCCATGGGTGGTGGAGGAAGTTCCAAGACCGTCGGCTACCGCTACAGCATCGGGCTGCATCTGGTGCTGTGCCATGGGCCGGTGGATGCGGTGCAAGAGATCCGCATTGGTGAGCGCACCGCGTGGGGCGATGCCGATCAGGGACCGCTGCCGGTGGGGTATGGCCTCTCGCAGATCGGCATCAATCAGCCGGAACTGTTCGGCGGTGATGAACGTGAAGGCGGTGTGGTGGGCGTGGTGGATGTCCTGTCAGGCCAGGCGAGCCAAGCACCCAATGACTACTTGCAGGCACACCTGGGAGCACTCATCCCCGCGTTTCGGGGCGTGCTCAGTCTGGTTGCACGACGCATTCTGTTTGCAGCCAACAATCCCTATCTCAAACCCTGGGCGGTTCGGGTGCGGCGATTCACCCAAGGTTGGGGAACGTCCAACTGGATGGCAATGTCTGCAGAGGTCACCGTTTGGGACTCTGAGCGCAATGACACCGTGACCGTGGGTATGAACCCGGCGCAAATCCTGGCAGAGTGCCTGACCAATCCGCATTGGGGCATGGGATACCCCGATAGCAGCTTGGGGTCGAGCTTTTGGAATGCAGTTTGGACATTTCAAAGCGAAGGCTTTGGGTTGAATTTGTTGTGGACCCGCCAGCAGCCCATCGAGACATTCATCTCCCAAGTGCTCGACCATGTGGGCGCAATCCTGTACACCGATCCGCAGACTGGATACTTTGAAATTAAGCTCGTGCGCGCTGATTACTCGGCGGCGTCACTGCCGGTTTTGGGGCCGGATGAGATCGTGTCACTCGACCGCTTTGAGCGTGCTCAATGGGGTGAACTTCCCAATGAAATCACGGTGGTTTATACCGATTGGGATTCGGGTGGAGAACGCACCGTCGCCGCAGAAAACTTGGCCGCCATCCATTTGCAAGGTGGCGTGATCAACCAAAGGCGCGACTACCCCGGCGTGAGCTACGCACCGCTGGCCGCCCGGCTTGCGATGCGGGACTTGCGTGCGCTGGGAACTCCGCTGGCACGCCTGAGCATGCGTGTGTCCAGAAGCACGCTTGCGGCCCAACCATTACCCGGAGATGTGTTCAACCTGTATTGGCCGCGACTGGGTATTGAGCAAATGGTGGTGCGCGTGGTCAGCGTGGATGCAGGAACCTTGGATGCACCCGAACTGCTGGTCGAGGCGGTGGAGGACGTATTTGGGCTCGATGCGACTGCGGTACGCGATGAGCCTAAGGCCTGGCAAGCGCCGGTCACTGTACCCACAGCTCCCGCCCTTGCGCTCGCCTTTGAGTTGCCGTATTGGGAAATCGCCCGGCGACTGTCCCGCTCGGACATGGCCTATGTGAATGACACCGATACCTGGATTGGTGCATTGGCGGTCAACGCGGGCAGCGCGCAACTCAATTGGCAGCTCACTACAGGGATGGCAGCGGCGGATCTGCAAAGCCGGGCAACGGCGGACTATGCGGGCATGGTCACTTTGACCGACGCTTTGGCGCTTTTGGAGTCGCACGCCATAGGCGTTCCTTTCAGTGCCGCCATCCATGTAGACCGCATCAAAGTGGGCGACTATGGCTACCTGGTGGATGCCAGCAGCCAGATTCGTGAGGCGGTGGAGATACTCGCTGTCGATCTCAACGGATCCACGGTCGATTTGGCACGCGGCGTGTTGGACACCACACCGCAATCCCACGCTGCAGGCACCCGATTGGTTGCTGTCGGAGACTGGGCCGCCAGCGAGGGCATAGACCGTGCACCAGGTGAATCCGTGTACGTCTCAATGATCCCCAAAACCAGCTTCCAACAAGGTGCCGCTTATCCGGCGGACAACGCCAATCCCATAGATTTGCTGGGGCGCCAAGGTCTGCCGTACCCACCAGGTCGGGTGCGCATCAATGGCGCAGCCAACCCGGCAGTGGTTGCTGGCGACCTTACCGTCAGTTGGGCCCATCGGGACCGCACGCAGCAAACTGCCTATCTGGTGCATCAGGACGCTGGCAATGTGGGCCCCGAGCCCGCCACGACCTATGTCTTGTACCTGCGCAATTCAGCGGGCACCCTGATTCACACCAGTGCAGCCACAGCGGGCACGAACTACACATGGGATGTCGCCACCGCTGCCGCAGAGGGTGGAGTCCTGGCCGACACCGTCTCGGTTGAAATCCAATCGGTGCGCGATGCCTGGGAAAGCTGGCAGATGCAGCGCCGCGCATTACAGCGTGCAGGCTATGGCCTGCGCTATGGCCAGTACTGGGGTGGTGTGTGAGTGACATACGCATTGATGCCTATATGCTGACGCTGGACGAACCGCCAGAGTGGCAGCGAGCTGCGCTGGAGAGCCTGCGCGGCGCAGAGATCAACCTCAACGTGATTGCGACGGACCGGGGAACCACCATTGGTGCCGATATGGCGCACTATTTCGCCCAGGCAGGTTGCCCCTATGCCGTCATTCTCGATCCGGACAACCTCTATGAGCCCGCTGCGTTCGCCCAACTGGCCGATGCGCTTGATCAAAGTTCTGTCGCAGGCTTGGCCTATACCGACGAAACCATCATGGATGCCCAGGCAGAAGACAGGACGGTCCGAAACCTTGCTTACAGCCGCTACGCCCATGCCCATTCACCCAGCCTGGTTCACAGCCTGGTGGTCTATCGCCGAAGTGCCGCAAAGGAGCATTTGAGTTCCATTGCGACTATGCAGGTGTACGCCGAGTGGATGCTGACCTTGCGCATCACCAGATCCAGTCCCGTGGTGCACCTGCCCATCATTGGTCGCCACTGGCGCCAGCATGCCCGCCAGGCCCACCTGAAATCAGGCCAGGCAGAAATTGATGCGATCCGGCGGGAACTGCGCACTCGCGTTTAGTCAATGTTTGTAGGTCGCAAAGGCGTGTACCAGCTATGACTCCCCGGATTGATGTTCACCTGCTGACACTGGACGAGCCCAGCGATTGGCGAGAGGAATGTATTCAGAGCCTGCAAGGAGCACCCATTGAATTGCACGTCTTGCCTGGCATTCCTGGACATATCGGTCAAGCCAGAGCTCTGGGATTTGCCTGTGGCGAATTGCCATTGGTGTCCTTCGTGGACCCCGATGACCGGTACGAGGCCAGTGCATTTGCGAAACTCGCCGACGCGCTGCATTCCTGTCCACAGGCCTTGATGGCTTACACCGACGAGGCGCACATGGATGCGCAGGGCAAGCGATATGAACGACGCCCCCATACCTATAGCCGCTGGCAGCACGCAAACAGCGCAAGCCACGTACACGGCCTAATCGTTATGCGAAGGGAAGCCGTCTTACGCGAGCAGCCTTTGCTAATGACCATGCATGGTTGCCAGATCTGGATGCTGACGCAAAGGCTGGCCCAGCGCGGTGCTGTATTGCACCTCCCCATCGTGGGTCGCTACTGGCGACAGCACGCCAACCAAGCCCATCGCCGCACTGGTTATGACGACGCTGAAATTTGCCGCCGCGTGTTGGCAGCACCGAACTAAAGGAGATACCAATGTCACTGACCGATCCCAATCTGGGACTGAACTACAACTGGACGCTGGGTGAATCCGGCTGGGATACCGGCATGGACGCCAACCTCAAACGCTTAGGGGCGGTGGTCGGACTGTCTGTCAAAGACCGAGGCCTTGCAACACCACCAGCCAGCCCCGTCAACGGCGACCGCTACATCGTTCCCACCGGAGCTACCGGCGTCTGGGCTGGAAAAGCGGGTCAGATTGCGGTGCGCATTGGCGATGCCTGGGAGTACCACCTGCCCAAGCTGGGATGGCTTTGCTTTATCGAAGACGAGGCGGTACTGAGTGCCTACAAAGCGGCTGGCTGGAGCGCTGGCATTGCCATTTGAATGAGTAGGAAACCCATAAACCCAACCCGACCCGCCATTGGCGGGTTTTTTAATGTCTGGAGGGAAAACGATGGAAACCACACAAGTTGAGCGGCGGCGCATGGTGACAGTGCCGCAGGAAGAGTTTGCAGCCATGTTGGAACAAGCAGCAGAGAAGGGAGCTTTGCATGCACTGCACGAAGTAGGTCTTGATGGTGAGGACGCCGCGCGGGACATCCGCGCTTTGCGCAACCTGCTGGATGCATGGCGAGAGGCACGTCTCACAGCGTGGCGCACGGTTGTAAAGGCTATCACCACGGGCTTATTGCTGGCATTGGTGACGGGCGCGGCGATTAAATTCAAGTTGTTTGGAGGTGGCCAATGATTGAAACATTACTCGGTGGGTTGCTGGGTGGCGCTTTCCGTCTGGCTCCCGAGATTCTCAAATGGATGGACCGAAATGGCGAGCGCGGTCATGAGCTGGCGATGCAGGACAAGGCGCTGGAGTTCGAAAAGCTGCGTGGCGCCTCGCGCATGGCAGAAATCGGTGCCAGTGCCGATGCTGCCTGGAACACCGGCGCCATCGATGCCATTAAGGACGCTATACGCACCCAGGGTGAGAAAACGGGCGTGCGCTGGGTCGATGCGCTGTCTGCCAGTGTTCGGCCCATCATCACCTACTGGTTCATGTCCTTGTACTGCGCGGCCAAGACAGCTGCCTTCGCGGCTGCTCTGTACGGTGGGGCCGGGTGGGGCTCTGCGGCCCTGCAGGCGTGGAGTGAGGCGGACCAAGCCCTGTGGGCCGGAGTGCTGAATTTTTGGTTCCTGGGGCGTGTATTTGACAAAGGCGGTCGGTGATGCAGGTGCCGCAGGCCGCGGTGGATCTGTCCAAGCGATTCGAGGGGTTTCATCGAACGCCCAAGCTGGATCCAGATCGGGCCTATCCCTATGTTTGCCCGGCAGGTTTCTGGACCATTGGGTATGGGCATCTTTGCGCGGCCGACCATCCGCAGATTACTCGGGACCAAGCGGAGGCGTACTTAGCTTCGGACCTGGAAATAGCGTTGAGAGCAACCCTGCGCTACTGCCCCATACTCGCTACCGTTTCCGACAATCGGCTCGCGGCGATCGTGGACTTCACATTCAATCTTGGCGCTGGCCGACTTCAGACATCCACTTTACGCCGCAGGGTGAATCTCTTGGATTGGCCAGGGGCGGTGAAAGAAATCTCCAAATGGGTGCATGGCGGCGGCAAAGTGCTACCTGGACTGGTGCTGCGCCGACAGGCTGAGGCCTTGCTGCTACGTTGATTTCGCTTTAACGCGCACCAAATTGACGCAACTTCACGGCGTGAGTGGCGCCCAAAGCCGATACCCCCAGTGCAGTCGCCACCAAGGGTATTCGGTCAGATGCCCAGAGCGCTGCACCGTTAAAATCAACCGATACAGGGGTTATTGAATGAACGTTTTTACCATTGGCTACGAAGGACTCGATATCGACGGGTTCATGTCGCTGCTTGCAGAGCACGACATTGACACGATCGTCGACGTTCGTGAGCTACCTCTGTCGCGCAAGGCTGGATTCTCCAAAAATGCGCTCGCCAATTTGTTAAACATTTCTGGGCGGGAATACGTCCATATGTCCGAATTAGGCTGCCCCAAGCCCGTGCGTGATCAGTACCGCGAAGATGGCAACTGGAAGCGTTACACCGAGGGGTTCATGAAGCACCTCAAAACCCAAGACGACGCCATCACCGAACTGTCAATTCTGACTAGTGGCGCAAATTGCGCGTTGCTGTGCTTTGAAGCGGATTCGAATTTTTGCCATCGCTCCATGGTCGCAAATGCGGTGAAAGACTACAGCGGCGCCAAGGTAACGCACATTAAAGCGGCTGCTAAAAAAGCTGGCCCTGCGAAGACTCTTCCACTGGCTTACGCTTAGGTGGATAGACCAGGCTGATGATCAGCCATTGTTCTTGGAAGCGGTGCTGGTTGCCCATCAGAAACATCAAGTCCTTGGTGCCGAGCTGACCCTCTAGCTTGGCCCGAAAGGGTGCCTCCCAGTATGTGCCGTGGCTTTCTCGGCAATTCCAATACAGCGCACCGGCTTCCCAATCGACGATCTTGTGGCGATGTTCTTTTTCGCCCTCAGGGGTGTCGCATACATACCGGTAGTAAAAATCAAACGGTACTTTGCGTAATTCCTTGACCTGGCGCTTGGCATCGATGTCAGAAAATAGATCCTCCTGCATCTGCTCACGGACCAATTTCTCTTTTTCTTCTTCTGTCCATTCGGTATTGCGTGCTTTGGTGATCTCCAGTCCCAGCAGCTTCTTGGGCCGTAGGAGGGCAATGGAAAGTCCGTCTTGCAAACGAGCAGTGTCGATGGCGTCAATACTGCTAAATGTCGGAATTTTGTCGAGCCACGGCCAACGATCTGACCAGCCCTTTTTGTGATCGATCACCTCCTTGCAGGCGATAGTGTCGACCCAGAGTTTGTGGCTTTCTAGTCGATGGTCCTTATTGGCTTTTTCGACACGGACATCGATCCACTGCCACTTTTTGAATTGCTGGCCATGCTCGACCATCCGGAATGGAACTGGGAAAAGTCGTCGCATTGAGCCATCCTGGCTGATGCCTGCGACGCAGGATGTCTCCATGTACTGTGCACTGGGAGACGGATACGTCTTTGCCAGAATAAGGATGCGCTCCATTCGCCCTAAAGCCATGATCTCACTCCCCCCTAAATGCTTATGTAGTAGTTCTCTTTCGTCAGTAATACTGACGGATGTAGGTATAAGCCTTCTCGAACAGATCCTCATCCGCATGCAATTTATATTTAAAGAGGGCCTTTCGTAGCGCCTTCTTGATCTCACGCTCACCGGCCTGCGTGCCTTGCCAGCCAGGGAATCGGACGAGACGCACAATTTCATCAATATCGGTCACCACGCGCTCGACCATGATCGGCGTCTCAGCTGTTTTGACCTCGTTGAATAGCTCTGTCAGCGCCGCCTTGCCGCGATCCTCATCCTCCTCGGGCGGAACTTCCTTTTCGGCCTGCAGCGTTTCTTTGGCAATTTCCAGCAGCTGCTTCAAAAATTCGACGCTGTTGATCTGCCCAGATTCAAAGCGGTCTTTCAGTGCGTCCAGGCGTTCAGACAGTTTTTTGAATTTTGGATTGCCTAGGTGCTTGCGCATGCGCCGCACCAATTTGATCTCGATCTCTTTGGCGCTCTTGGGGTCCGGGTTGGATAGCACAGCCTCAAGCAAGTCAGCATCCAGCACCAGCGTGTCCAGGTCGTCGCGCACTGCGTCGACATGCACGTTCTGGTGGATCAACTCAATGGTCTTGGCACCCAGTGAATGCCAGATCAACTTGCCATGGCCACTGGATGGTTGCACCGACTGGTAGACCTGCGACAGCCATTTGTAGTCTTTCTCAAATGGACCGAGCACGGAGTCTGGCGACAGCGCTTCCCAGATCTTGCCAAGTACGCTGTATTCGGCAGCAAAGTTGTCACGCACCGTGTTGTTGGGCAGGCATTGCTGCGCCGCAATCAGACCTTCGTAACCAGTCTGGCTGCGATCCACGCCGGTAAAGAATGCCAGGCATTTCTGCATGGCCTCTGGCAACTTATCTTTCAGCTCCTGAATATTGCTGACCACCTGCTTGACGCTCTGATCATCAAACTCCAGCGCTGCCGCAACATCATCAAAGATGCCAAGATAGTCCACGATCAGGCCATGCGTCTTCTGGTCTGAATATGTGCGGTTGACCCGGCAAATGGCTTGCAGCAGTGTGTGGTCGCGCAGTGGCTTGTCCAGATACATCGCCTGCAAGATGGGCGCATCGAAGCCGGTCAGCAACTTGGCTGTGACGATGATCAGTTTCAGCGGGTCGGCTGGGTCACGAAAACGGTCCAGTAATCGCTCCTCCGCATCCCGACTGCGCTCATAGGCCGCGTATTCGGGGTGCTCTTTCTTGTCTGCGGCCTGAATCGACATGACGATGTCGGTTGCCTCGGGGGGCAGCAGCTTGTCCAGCTCTGCTTTGTAGAGCAGGCAAGACTCGCGGTCGAAGGTGACGATCTGCCCTTTGAAGCCGTTAGGCTCTACCTTGGTTTGGTAGTGCAGCACAATGTCTTCGCACACGCGCCGAACGCGCTCAGGCGTTTTCACCAAGACGGCCATCTTGGCGGCGGTCTTACCCAGAGAGTCGCGGTCTAGGTCTGACAAACCACCGGTCAGTTCCTTGAACGCCGTCTCAATCGCGGCCTTGTCGATGTGCAGGTTGACCAATCGCGGCTCAAAATGCAGTTTCAACGTCGCGCCATCGCGGATGGATTCCTCAAAACCGTAACGACTCATGTAGCCCAAAGCATCTTCTTCCGCACCAAAGGCGTAGAAGGTATTGCGGTCCGAGCGGTTGATTGGCGTGCCGGTTAGGCCGAACAGAAACGCATTGGGCAACGCCTCCCGCATCTTGCGGCCTAAGTCACCTTCTTGTGTGCGATGGGCTTCGTCCACCAGCGCGATGATGTTGCTGCGGTCATTCAGGCAACCGGTGGCTTCACCAAACTTGAAGATCGTGGTGATGATGATCTTACGGACGTCCTGCCCCAGCAACTGTTGCAGTTTCTCTCGGGTGTCCGCCTTCTCCAAATTGGGGATATCAGCGCCAGTGAACGTGCCGGTGATCTGACTATCCAGATCGATGCGGTCCACCACAATGATCACAGTCGGATTTTTGAGGTGCGGGTGCATACGCAGTTTTTGCGCCGCGAACACCATGAGCAGGGATTTGCCGGACCCCTGAAAGTGCCAGATTAGCCCCTTCTTGGGGTAACCAGCCACCACGCGCTCCACCAGCTTGTTAGCGGCCTCGTACTGCTGGTAGCGGCAAATAATCTTAATGCGGCGCTTTTTCTTATCCGTGGCGAACAGCGTGAAGCTGCCCAGAATGTCCAACACCACGTTGGGTCGCAACATGCTCTCTGCCGACAACTTGAGAGTTTTCAGCGGGTGGTGTTGGGCACCGTCCGCTTCTTTACCTGCATCCAGATGCCATGGCCCCCAGTCCTTTATTGGCAGGCCAATGGAGCCGTAGTGGTACTCCTTGCCCTCGGTGGCCACCGAGAACACGTTGCATACAAACAACTCGGGCACAAACTTCTCGTAGTCCGCGTTCACCTGCACGGCACCATCTACCCAGCTGATGCACTTCTTGACTGGGGTTTTGGCCTCAATCAGCACCAATGGAAGGCCGTTGACCAGCAGCACCAAATCGGCACGGCGCTCATTGGGCCCGGCCCGGTAGGTGTACTGCTGGGTGACGACGTATTGGTTTTGCGTCAGGTCGTCCAGGTCAATCAGCCGCACCGGCACATGCTGGTTGTTGTCGCCAAAGGGCATGGAGCGTTCACCACGCATCCAAGCAGTCATTTCTTCATTGGCGCGAATCAGACCGTCGGACCGCACCGACAACACGATGGCCCTCAGCTTATGGAGCACTTCGTCCGCACGGTCAGGCTGGGCGGCGATCTCGGGGTTTAAACGGATCAGCGCATCACGCAGCCAGGATTCGACCAACACCTCCTGAATCTGGCGTGGCACGTCCGACGGTGCCTTGTAACGCCAGCCGATGCCTTTTGGACTAGTGCCATAACTGGCTTGAGGCTCTTGCACAATATTTGCAGGAACTGCTTTTACTTGCCCGGCAATCAAGTCGCGAACGTAGGCTTCGACGGTGTTGGCTTCGTTAAATGCTGACATTGCTGCTTCCTAAGGATCCCAAGTTCAGACTAAGGAATTGGCGTTTCATGACAAGTGCATTCTTTCGCCTCGTATCAGCCTTACCTACCGCATTCCGAACCTCATCCACTCGCTCGACTAGGATGTCTTGCTCCTCAATCGACAGTTTTGGCACTGTTAGTGAAAACAATTTGTCACTCTCCAGACGCTTCGTGCCATGTGACGACTCAGACACGAGCCGGAGGTACCGCTGGGCCGCGTATTCAAACCAGTATTGGATGTACTTTGGTCGAAATGCATCGTCAACAACCAGCGCCTTCATGTCTTGATTGAATGCGGCAGGGACCAAAGTTCGAGCAACTGGAAATGTATGAGCCAGGATCATTCCCCTGACAACGATGAATATCGTGTTTTTTGGCATTAACTTCGAACCAGCCTCCACACCCTCTTTGGTGAGAGTTTCCTCTGCTGCATCTAGCTCCGAACGCTTCATGTCTTTTGGGCTGATCCATGGAATTGGACCTCCCCAATATGTTGTGTTTCCGCGCGAAGGCGTTCCGCCACTGTGCCACTTCCCGATTTCAGAGACCTTCCTGTATTCAGGATGCTGGGCTTCAAAATGGTCAATCATCAATGAATGGCGAAGGCGTTCGGCAGAAACTGCCAGCTCTTCAGCCGAATCCAAGCAGTTCTCAAGACTGGACAATACCGCCAACAAGTTTCGCTGCTTATCCAACGATGACAACGCAAACTCGAAGTTTGCCAAACTCGTCCAGTTGGTACGAGGGCTCAGTGAACCTGCCGATGTTCCTACCGCATGCTCGAAGAAGGAGTCGGTCTGGCAAATGAACGGCAGCAGCTGGGGAAGCAATACTTCTGCGTCCTTGGTCTCCATCACGTAGATGTCTCCCGAACACACACCAGAAAAGTCCGCTACCGCTACCTTACGCTGGTAAGCGCGACGCTTGCCGAACAACACCTGCCCGGGCCGGAAAACGCTCGTAAAGGTGACTCCGTCGGCAACATTGCCCCAATTGCGAATCCGCAATTCGCCTGGCTCCAAGTGCTCCAGACCAACGTATCGCTCCACGCCTTCGGCCAGGGGATCAGCGCAACGCGCCTTGGACAACTGCACCACATCGCCAAACTTCACACGACGCCAGCCACTGCTTTTGTCGATATTTTTATTCATTGCTATTGGGCAAAGGCTTAGCATCATTGGAGTCCTGAGCGGGAAAATTCGTAACCCACATAGGCAGCGAGCGTTGCCCGGTAAGAATCTCGCGAAGTGCTTTGCGGGTCACTGTTTGATCGTTTTCCAAGTCTCCGTAACCTTCAGGAAAGTAGGCTTGATTTTTGATGTGAGTCTTATCAAAATCAAAACCTAAAAAATTTGCTATCGAGTGCAAAAGCTCTACCAATAGTTCAACGCGCTTGACTCCCCACGATTCACGCGGATAAGCACGATCATTGAGATGATCTAGATACTGTTTCCAGAGTCGTCGAATTTCGATTTCTTGCTTTTCGTTTGAGTGGAAAACTACATCGATGACGTTTAGGGATTCAACGTGTCGTGGGTCCAAGTTGGCTGCTCTTGTTGCCATCAATGTTTTGAAGATACGTACCTGTTCTTCGCGTCCCTGGGTTCTTCGTTCAAGCCACTTTGTAACTTGAACTGCAATAAGTGGAGACAGCAGAGTAGCAACTACAACCAACCAATCCTTGCCATCAATAGTGTTCATCCAATTCATTCCATCTCTCCGTTTTCTATCCCGGTCAATGTTTCAACCAAGGCATCCATTTGCAGCCAGAACGACCGGCCTTCGGTTTGCCACTGTGCCCAGGACGATTGCAATGAAGCCGGTTGTCCGTTGCTGTCCAGGCTGGCGGTGGCAGCCAGGCGCTTGACGTACATCGGAATCGACAGGTTGCCAGCGTTGGCGGTGATCTCGGCCAGGGTTGCCACCTTGGCAAAACCGGGTACGTCGGCGAAGGCTTTGAAGGTGTCCAGAATATGCTGCTGGTGCTCCAGTTTCAAAAAGCTCTGTGCCCGTTCGCGGGTGACTTCGTTCAAGGCGTCGATGAAAATGACCTTGCCTTTGTGCTTGGCGGGCTTCTTGCGGTTGCAGATGAGCACACATGACTCCATCGGGGAGTTGTAGAACAGGTTGGGCCCCAAGCCTATGACGGCATCAACCCAGTCCTGCTCAATCATCTTGGCGCGCATGGCCTGCTCTTCATTGCGGAACAACACCCCATGTGGCCACAGCACTGCGCAGCGCCCCTTGGAGGTCAGGCTGGCCAGAATGTGCTGCTGAAACGCATAGTCAGCCCTGCCTTGTGGCGGTGTGCCAAAGAAGTTGCGCCCCCATTTGTCTTGGGTCCATGCCTCGCGATCCCACTGTTTGATGGAATACGGTGGGTTGGCCAGGATGACATCGAACTGCCGAAGGCGGTCGCCTTCAATATGCCGGGGGTCCGCCAGCGTGTCGCCACGGATGATGGCGAAGTCTTCCACGCCATGCAGGAACAGATTCATGCGCGCAATGCTTGACGTGATCAGGTTGCGCTCTTGGCCGTATAGTTTGAGCGTGCGGTACTCACCGCCAGAGCGTTTCACCTCGTCTAGTGCCGAGATCAGCATGCCGCCGGTGCCGCAAGTGGGGTCGTAAATGGACTCGCCGGGCTGGGGGCTCAGCAGTTGCGTCATCAGGTGGACGACGGTGCGGTTAGTGTAAAACTCGGCGGCTGTGTGGCCGGAGTCGTCGGCGAACTTCTTGATCAGATATTCGTAGGCATTGCCCAGTTCATCTTCAGGCACGCTGGCAACGGACAGCGTTTGGGTCGAGAAGTGTTCGATCAGGTTCTTTAGCGTTTCGTCGGGCAGGCGCTCGCGGTTGGTCCAAGGCGCATCGCCAAAGATGCCATCCAGCATGTCGGGGTTGGCCGACTCGATGGCACGCATGGCGCGCTGAATGGCAGCACCTACGTTTTTCGGGGTCTGTCGCACGTCGTTCCAGTGCGCGCCGTCCGGGATCTGGAAACGATGGTTTTCTGAGAACTTGGCATACGACAAGTCACCGCCCGTGTCAGCGACGGCCGCTTGGTACTCTTCTTCCCAGACGTCAGCAACGCGCTTGTAGAACAGCAGCGGAAAAATGAACTGCTTGTAGTCGCCAGCGTCGATCAGGCCACGCAGCAGCACAGCGGCACCCCAGAGGTAGCTTTCGAGTTCTTGTTGGGTGATGCGTGCACTCATTGCAGCCAACCTCCTTCTTCCATCACCGTGGCCAGCCGTGTTTCGGCCTCCTGGCAGCGGGTGAGTGCATCTTTGAATGCAGCGATAGCCTCGGGCAGGGGCGGAATGTCCTCTTGCAATGGCGGCAGCACGTAGCGTGAAATGTTGAGCGTCCAGTCTTCTGCCTTGACTTCATCCTGGCTGACGATGCGCACAGCGTCGGGCACATCTTCGAATTTTTCGAACCAGTGCTGAATTTCCAAGGCCTGCTCAGGTTCCAGGTAGTTTTGGGCACGACCACGACGGAACAGGCGGGACGCATCGGCAATCATGATCTTCTTGCGCCGCTTAACGGGCTTTTTCTTGCGCAGCACCAAGATACAGGCTGCCAGTCCGGTGCCATAGAACAGGTTGGGTGCCAGGCCAATGACGGCCTCGACCAAATCCATTTCCAGCAGTTTCTGGCGAATAGCGCCTTCCGCACCTTTGCGGAACAGTGCTCCCTGCGGAAGAACAACGGCCATGCGTCCTTTGACCTCGGCCATCGACTTAACCATGTGCTGCACCCAGGCAAAGTCGCCAGAACTGGAGGGAGGCAGACCGGCGAAATTGCGGCCGAACGGGTCGTTGACCCATTGCTCTTCACCCCACTTTTCCAGTGAAAACGGCGGGTTGGCGATAACGCAATCGAAATTAGCCAGGCGGTCGCCATCGAAAAATGCCGGGTTGCGCAGGGTGTCGCCGCGCACGATCTGAAAATCCTCAATGCCGTGCAGGAACAAGTTCATCCGCGCGATGGACGACGTGGTGAGATTTTTCTCCTGGCCGAAGAGCTTGCCCCACAGCCGTTTGACATCACCATGGGTGTCTTTCACGTGCTGAACGGCGGCCAGCAACATTCCGCCGGTACCGCAGGCTGGGTCATAGATGGTTTCGCCCTCACGCGGGTCCAGCATCTCGATCATCAGCCGCACCACACTGCGCGGCGTGTAGAACTCGCCAGCCTTCTTGTTGGTGGCATCGGCAAATTTCTTGATCAGGTATTCGTAGGCATCACCGAGCAGATCGGAGTTGACATTGCGGTTGCCGAACGACAGCTTGGAAAAGTGCTCAATCAGGTCTTTTAGCAGGGGATCAGACAGTCGGTCTTTGTTAGACCACTGGGCATCGCCAAAAACGCCATACAGAGAGTCCGGATTAGCCTTTTCAATCTCCCGCATGGCGACTTGCAGTGCCGTACCGACGTTGGTGGCCTTGGTACGGACGTCGTTCCAATGGCAATTTTCGGGGATCTGGAAGCGATGCGACTCAGGGAACCAGGCAAGCTGCTCATCCCCGGTTTCGTCAACGATTTCCTGGTATTCCTCGTCCCAAACGTCGCAAATGCGCTTAAAAAACAGCAACGGGAAGATGTAGGTCTTGAAGTCGGCTGCGTCTACCGGGCCGCGCAGGATGTTGGCGGATTCCCAGAGGTGAGATTCGATCAGGTTGAGCGTGACAGTTTCGACGGACAAGTGTTGCCTTGCTATGGTTTTTATGAATACAAATGGCATTATCCTGCCCATATGGCGCAAGTCAGCCTGTGACCCTGATTTTTAGGAAACCTACCAAAGTGACGTCGAGTCCACACCCCATTGACCCAAAGATACGAACTGAGATTCAGCAGCGCATTGCAACGATCGAGTCCGAGTACAGCGTTCGCGTTCTGTTCGCATGCGATGTCGACGGCGTTCGAAGTTTTTACAAGTCAAATCCAGTCTGAAAAATTTGACGCTTGTGGACGCCGACCTTATGAGCAGAATAGCGACTGAAATCAAGCGAAGAGTGCGAAGAGATTTAAATCCAAATAGATCAACGCCTTACAGCGAAGAATCTGTTCGCAGGCTCTGCGAAGAAAGCGAAGTTTTAGATTCGCCGTCACGAATCCTCATTTCCACGGCCGGTATTGGGAGTCTTTCAATTTGGAGAATAGCGTGCGGGTTCTGTGCCGGACAATGCATAAGTTTTTGTCTGTGGACCACGCGCACCCTTTGCCCTTGGCAGGGTTTGAACAACGATTTGGGCTGGTGATGCCAGCAGCAACTGCTCGAGGGCCGTGTCAATCACAGTCTTGGCGACGTGCCCCTGAAAACACTCGGTGGTGATCTGCCATCGGGTAGCCATTCCTTTAAGCCGCAGAAACGCCACAATTTTCTTGGCTGCGGCATGAGTTCTATCCGAGTCTGCCGCGTCGGTGGCCTTGACAAATACAAATTTGGCTGATTCGACACCATGGCGGATCCACCCCATTGCGGCGTGAATATGTTGGGCATCAATCAGCGTTTTTAGATCACTAACGGCAAAGAGCATGGCCAATCGCATCAACATTGGCGCTCGCCGTTCCAATAACGCTGTGACGCGTTCGCCGCTACTGTCGTCACTCAGCTCCCCTCGATAGAGGCGGGCGTAGATGTCTTGCGCCGATGCTGTTAGTCCTATTTGCAGGTGGTCGCGCTCAGACACGCGTTCGGCCTGTACGAAGTCAAGAACCTCGAGAATTCGTGAGGCTAAAGCGTCCACGGACTCCTGTGGTGTGGCTTTTGGAAACGGAACGATTTTTTCGCGCTCAGCCCAAATCATCAAGAACCGATTAGCAAAACCATTGGTTAACTCCCGCGCACGCATCAGCGACAGGAGTTCACTGGGTGAAATCGCGCCACTTAAGCACAGGTGGGGATGGCTGGCATAAAGGCGGTTCGATTTGGTGGCTGGTTTCAGGCTAACGCCATCCCAGCAGTCACGCAGGGCCGCCGACAAGGTGTTGCCCTCGCGTCTGCCTTGATGCAGCACGTTGGCAAATTCTGATTCGACGACCCACAGGCGCTTGTCTTCAATGCCCGGAATGTCCACTTTGCCATTCTTGTATCCATCGTGGAACAGTGAAACCAGGCCTTCGCGGCTGGACAGGCCGCCCCGGTGAATGGGCGGTGCCGCAGATTCACTCAACTCACGCAGCGCCGTATCCAAACGGCTGACCAGCGAAACCGCATCGCCTTTGCGTCCACGACCAGATCGGCCAATGTGCAAGATAAAAAGTCGGGTGTGATGCCATGTGTTGCCAATTGGCAGGTAGGGGCCTCGTCCGATGGCGCAAGATAAGTAGGCTATGAAATTGGCTGCTATCGCATAGGGGCTGGCCTCCGTGCCTTCACTGCCAGCTCTGGCCACGTCGCCAACCAAGCCATACAGACAGAGCGGATCCGGTTGCGGTGCGTTTCGATGGTTATCTGGCGAGTCGTCGTCAATAGGATCATCAAAGGAAATTGACTGCGCGTTTGTTCCGCCATTCAAACCATGCGTAGGGTGTGGCTGCAAAAAATGATGGTTCGGCATTCATCTATGCGTCCAGTGACTCGGACTCAACGATAGATTTGATCTCCGTCAGAATGTCCGGGTGGTTCTGCTGCAAGTACCGATCAATCTCGACATTTTTGAGCCATTTGGACAGGTAGGTACTTGCCAGACAGAGATTGAGAACATCCTGGCTGAAGTTTTGCTCCACAAGTTTGTATTGCTCCTGCAGACTTCCCATCTCACGTTCCATATTGGCCATTTGTGCCGGACTCACGCCAGCGACTTTTTTGGGCTTTCCGGCATCGACAAGCTGACTGGCGGGTGTTGCAGCAAACAGCGCGTTGGCGTAGGCCAAGGTGACACTGTTGGCGTCCACCATCAGCTCCACGCACTCCACCTGGCGCATCGGCTTCATCTTTTTCAAAATCGAGCCCAGGTCCGATGCGAACTGTTGGTCTTTCAGCAGCGATGCCGCCTCGGCGCAGATGCCGTCCAGCAAATTGAGCTTTCGGGTGATCGTCGATATGTCCAGATCTAACGCGTCTGCCAAACGCTGCGCTGTTACGCCTTTCTCCACTGCCCGGCAAAGCATCACGTGCTCTTGAATGGAGGACAGTCGATTGATGCGTGTGTTGTACGTATAGCTTTCGTCATCGGTCGATTCCAGGCATGGCGCTTCGGTGTGCTCCAACGTTCTGAGTGCCAGCAGTCGCAAATGACCGTCTAGCAGGATACGGTGACCGGTTTTTTTCTCAGCTGGCCCGACGGTTAATGGCTCTATCAGTCCGACTGACTTGATGGAGGCCTGGATTTGCATGAATTTCCGGGTGGTCAATACTCTGGCGAGCGCCTTACGCGACGGAAGAATCATGTCCAGGGGAATGGACAGTGGGTCAGGTAGAAAAGCAAGTGATAGTTGAGCCATTTCAGGTTCCTTTCGGCCAAACGCGTTCTGCCAGGTAGGTCGGCAATGTGTCCAATCCCTCCGCCCGGAGCAAGTTGGTGAAGTTTTCACTGCCCAGGAGCTGCGCCAATGCGCCGATCAAAAACATAAGTCGCTGCTGGGCGGCTCCCGCCTTTTTGACCATCAGCTTTTGCCTGTCGACTTCCTTTTGATAGGTTCTGACCAGGCTTGATGCGGTGATGTCCACGGCAACTCGTGGCGTACCGCGCCCTAAGGCGCGTCCAAATGTCTGACGCCTCTCGATCACTCGGCGGGCTTGAATCAGTTGCTTGCCCCGCAGTTGACCAGACTCATAGGCTTCCTGAAGTGCAGCCTGCACCGCTTCGTTGCTGTTTCCCGCCCCAACAATGGCCAGGGCAGCATTCAGCGGTATGCGGCCACTCTCAACCGCCACCATTAATCGTTCCTCACCATTTTTGATGAGGAGCATGATTCCCTGAACGTATTCGACGCTCAGGCCAGTTTTTTTGGCGATGGTCTTCTTGTCATATCCCTTGGCCACCAGTTGCTGGATGCCCGCCAGTAGTTCGAGGGGACTGGATTTGCGGCGGGCGATGTTTTCCACCATGCTCATGATGAAGGCATCTTCTTCGCTGACGTCAACCACGAGGGCCGCAATGGTGGTCTCACCCAAGGCCATGAACGCTTTGAGCCTGCCCTCGCCACAGACGAGCAGGTATTTTTCTTCACCATCGTCACCGGGGCGTGGTGTCACAGTGATCGGCTTTTTGAGACCGACGGACTTGATGTTCTCAATAATCTGCTCGAAGACTTGCTTGTTGCGATCACGCGGATTGAGCACCTCGATCCGGTCGACAGGGATCATGCGCAGATCACCTAATTTTTGTTTTTGAGTCATGCTGCCCTCCGAATGCGCGTGCGCTGGGCCATGCCATAGAAATAATCTAGGGTGTCAAAGCGGTAGCTCTCAATTTCGATGGCGTTGTGATCGGCCAAATTGATGCGTGGAAGTCCAAAATCCAAACGTGGCAGAAGGTAGTAATCCAATGGCGCGTCGTTCGAATGATTGAGCCGCACGGCTACCGTGATGTCGGGTGCCAAGCCAGTGTCAAACCGAACCTTCCAGCGGTTGCGCCCGTTATCCTGAGTTTGGCAACGCGCTAGCACCAGCGACACGGTAAATTCTTTGTTGACCAGAAGCAGATCTGTAGCGGGATCACGTTCAATGGTGCCACCCAAGTCACCAATTGCTTTCTCTGATTGAGCGATGATTTGTGGGTGCAATCGTCGGAGAAATTGGTTGGCCTCTAGATAGCGGTAGTCCCGGTCGGGCGTAAATCCCACCGTCTGGTAGGCACGGATCAAGCTGCCGAATCGGTGGATGTAGGCCGAAGTCGAGGGCATGCCCTCAGTCTCATCAATGATCAGCCCAGACAGAAATCCACGGTCTTGGTACAACGACCGCAGGCGATCGATGAGTTCGACATTGGAAAACCGGTATGCCCGGGCACGCACGATGCCCTGGGCGGTGTAAAAAAGTTCAGGCGTGACGACCGACTCAAACGCACCTTCTTTTTTGATCCACATATCGGGTGTGTTTTCTACCCGGAGCTTTTTCAGCTTGAACGACCGGCGGTTGTAGATGTTGTTGCCGATGTATTTTTCGTTCGTCAGTACCTCTCGCACGGTGGCGCGGGTCCAGTCGCGGGCAAGGTCGGTGCGGACTCCCTTTTCGTTGAGGCGAAACGCAATTTCTGATTCGGTTAGGCAGTCATCGGTGAACCAGCGATAAATCTGGAGCACATTCTCGACTTCCGCGTCGGGCCCAGGCATTAGGATGACGCGGTCGGTTTGTAGGCTTTTGTGCTCTCCGCGCGCCAGCTCCGTCTTCACGGATCCGGTCTGGTCCAAAAGCACGCGACGCAGCCCGTAACCGGCTGGACCACCCTGGCGATAACCCAACTCAATCAACCGACATTGACCGGCGAACACCTTGGCCGAGAGCTCTCGACTGTATTCACCGGCCATCGCACGCTTGACCCCTTTGACGATAGTAGCTACAGGCGAACCATCATTTTCGAACTGCTCGGCGACATATGCGACGTGGATGTTTTTGCGCTTGCAGATGTATTCGTAATAAGCTGACTCATCAGCATCCTGGAAGCGCCCCCAGCGGCTGACGTCATAGACCAATATTAGCGAGAAGTCTGCGGATCCTGACTCGACATCCTTGATCAGTTGCTGCAGGGCCTGTCGCCCATCGATGCGCAGCCCGCTTTTGCCCGCGTCGGCGTAGGTCCGCACAATGTCGATATTCCGATGTGCGGCGTATTCTCGGATTTTGTCAGCCTGGTTTTCTGTCAAGTATTGCTGGTGCTCCGTGGACATGCGGACGTATTCCACTGCACGGAACCGTTTCGGCTGATCCGCCCCATCTTCTGCTACCGCGTTTGCTTGCATAAAACCCGATCACTCATGTTGGATGGACATGGGCTCTCGGGGCCACCGTCAGATAGGTGCTTGTCTTGACCATCGACGGTCAAGAGCTAAGTTCTTATCGGGTGATCGAGAGCTCATTTGGGCACTACGTTACCGCCAGTGTTGCCAAAATGCCATCACATCCTGTCTTGACAGTCGTCCGCTTGACATGGGCATTTACAGCACGCTGGGGTGATTTCTATGATCCAACTGCCACCGTTGACCAGGCTGTTCTCTGTGCAGACTGGCCTGATTCGGTAGAGACCAGCTGGGATATTCTGGAGCCGAGCCAAGTCGTCCATCTTGACGGGCAATGGCGCAATCAGGGCCGTTTGTCGTGTGTTTGGGACGGTTGTTCCGCCAGGGTCGGAATTTGATTTGCGATACTTGCGCCAGTAGTCTGAATTGCGTTCAGTCCATGCACGCTGAACCCGGTTTTTGTTGTCACGGTATTCAGGGTCGCTTTGTTGCTTCTTTCGATCCCAAAGTTGTCGTCGCTCCCGCTGGCAGTCTGGCGATGAGCAGTAGGTTTGATTTGGGACTTTGTGATGGGGCTGGAAGGTTTTGCCGCAGCACGGACAGATTTTTGTTGCCATTTAATTCTCCATACGAAATTGCGTATGGGAACTGGGCGAGGAGGGCGGTCACTGCGGCCCTTGAAGGTTTGATGTAGCGATTGGTGATTAGCAGCTCAGTTCAAATCGAATTTGGTAGGATTCATTTGAATTCATAAATATCTCACTTCAATATCGGGAGTCGCCGTTGACACTTCTATGAGTACCGATCTCCCAAGGAAATATGCTCAGGAATCGCTGCTAGTGGTTCCCAACGAAGCCGTCAATGCGATCTTGCCGGACGTAGGGGTTTGGCCAATTTCGGAGGCACTGCTGGGCTTGATCTCTATGCCGTCGATGATGCGGCGTGGTGACGCTGAGCAAACGACGTTGGTTACCCAGCTTATTGCGTACTATGTGGTTGTCAGCGGTGGTCGTATCTTGACCCATCGACGGACTCGACGACAGCCGGAAAAGCGGTTGACAGCAATCAAGGCGCTCGGACTTAGCGGTCATATGACGGTCGCGGATCTTCCCGCACTGACCACGCGGGACATGTTTCACCCGAGTGCATCGAGTGGCTATGCTAATCGTGAATTGGCAGAAGAGATAAAGGTGCGTGTATCTTCAGAAAGTCCCATTTCACTGCGCTGTGCAATTTGGGAGCCAGTCGATGATTTCGGTAAGCAGCACCTTGGTCTAGTTTATGTGGTTCACGCGCAGGAAGAGTTCACAGTTCTCGAGCCTGGATTGATTACAGACGCGAAGTTTGAGGCGTTGCCGGATATTCGTGCGGCATACGACAAATTTACTTCTTGGACTAGGCTTTTGCTGGAATCTGAATTTTTCTTGAAGATGTTGACGCAGGAGTGACTTTGCAGTACCCATTCATTCCTGAAGGTTGGACGGAGCCAGTCAACCAAAACTTGTATGCGTCTCTAGTGTTTCTGATCAGCCAAATTGGGCTCGGACTCATTCAAACTTTGGTGAAGCGTTATTGGGCGCTTTCCAGCAAATTTGTAACTGGCTTGGGTTGGGTAATTTTAACGTTGCCGCCAGTGGCCATAGCTTTGCTCACCCTTGCACAGGGCATGGTTAGCCACTGGACACCATTGATTTTTTTATTCAGTCTTTTACCCGCAGCGGGTATGTCATTTCGCGGATTGAATCAATTAAGAATGCTCCGGGCTGCCGGGGTTCATGGAGCTATTAAGCAGCCGAATATCGCCGATTATCAAGATTTTTTGAAAGCGGCCAACAGTTCATTTTCGTTTCTTGGGGTCGGAGCGGAAAAACTTACGCGAGATTTCGATGTATTTCAGCATATGGTTTCGCGTTGTGGCACGTCGGCTAAGCCAGTCCGATTGCTGCTCGTTTCGCCGAACGCCGGTTGGTTGCAAGTGGGTGCAGCTCGACGTGGTTTGAATCGCACTACGTTTCAGGCGAAGCAGGTTGATTCTTTGCAGAAAATTAAACGCATAAAGTTAGATTTCAGTGGGGAGATTGAAGTGCGTTTCTATTCTGAGCGCCCAAGTCTGCGCCTGATGTTTGCAAATGGTGCAGTGTGTTGGCTGGGGCATTACACCGAAACTGCTGCAACACCCGGAACCAATGAGTTTGAACAGAAGAGCAATTCCTGTGTTGTTTTGCAGCGGCCAAGTGATCGAGCACCGGATCAGCAACTCTATGGTGCTCTTGAAGGGCTATTCGACGAAATGTGGGAATCTGCAAAGGGGACCGAATGGGATTTCAAGAACTATCTTCCGTAGCCTGCATCCATGGACGCTTTCAGCCGTTTCATCTCGGCCACGTCGATTACCTGACCGCTGCACTGTCGCAATGGGAATCCATTGTTGTTGGAATTGCTGCTCCCACGCCAGTGCCTTTGAGCTTTCCAGGCGTCGAGCACAGAAACAAGCCTTCAGCCAATCCGTTAACTTATCTAGAGCGGACTTTGCTGATTCGTGCTTGCTGCCGTGAATTGGGTATTCCAGATGCTCGGATCGAGTTTTCGCCGTTTCCCATAGACGAGCCCTCTCTTCTCAAACATTACGTGGGCAAGTCGATGAAATGCGCAACCACGCGTTTGTATGCATGGAATGAAGAAAAGATCCGCCGTTTGGAAAACGAAGGCTATGTTGTCGAAGTACTTGAGAAGTGTACAAAGCAGCCATTTGATGGTTCCACAATTCGTCGACACCTTGCCAACAATGATCCTGTTTGGCGCGACATGGTGCTTCCATCAGTTGCTGAACTATTGGTGAAGTGGGACATAGCCGAGAGAATTCGGGAGTTCTCACAAGCCGATTCACTGAATGGACCTGATGCCGCGCCTTAAATTCCCTGGATGGCTTAGTTTTTCTATAAACGTAGCGCGTTGGATGCGTAGCGTGTCCCCCCAAAAGAAGCGTTGTTGCAGTGCATCACATCCATGTTCAAAAACACAGTGTCTGATTGGGATTAACCCTTAAAATTACCACCATGGTAACTTTTCACGTCATTTCGGAGTACAGTTCAACTCTGCCTACTAAAGGCGGTGGTGAAAAGATAGCGGGTGGACCGTTGTACGACTTGGTGCGAGTGAAGTCGATTACCAAGGATGGAAATGGCCTTTCCCTTTGGACTAAGGATTGCGTAAAAGACGTTCAGGAACTCGGTTGGGAGAACATTGACGTCATTAATTTGGTTAGGCGACTTAGCTTTAGTGACTATATTGATTCTGAATGGTGCGAGAACGGGAAAGGCGCATGGGCGGCCTGTGATGCATATCGAGTCAATGTACGTGAATGGGTTCCAACTGCCGATAGGGAAATGAATATCAGCTACTTCGTCAAGTTTGCAATTAACAAGCTTGGCACGATGGTGTTGACGGTTTCCTGTCACATTTGAACTGGGGATGAAGATGAAAACCAATGAGCTTTGCTCAATTTGTGGTGAAGGTCACGTGACTAGTCACGTGGACCAAGTAGAGAGTGAGTACAGAGGAACAAAAGCGCTGGTGCCTATGCACTACAAGACCTGCGATGCGTGCGGGTCTGATTTCGCTGAGGCTGATGAAAGTCGCTTGAATAAGCGTGCTGTCCTAGCTTTTCGCAAGTCCATTGATGGATTGCTGACCGGCACCGAAATTTGTGCATTACGCGATCGATATGAGATCAACCAAAAGCAGGCGTCTCGTCTATTTGGCGGAGGCCCAGTGGCCTTCAGTAAATATGAAAATGATGATGTTGCGCATTCAGAGTCAATGGATAAGCTCTTGCGCCTAGTCTTGAAGAGCGAGCACGCCTTTTGGGCACTCGTGGAGCAGGCTGGTATGACCGCTGAGTTGGCTCCAAAGGTGACAAAGTCAGTTGGTGGAATCCGGCGTGTTTACAAGTCAACTTCTACTAACGTTATTAGTGTGCAATTCGGTAACGGTGATTCAACGACCACGCGGATGTCTGCAGCACATCGTTATCAGCCAGCAACCAGGATGGACGAGGCTTTGAGATGGAAGCAGTGAACTTGCGACCAAAACTGGTCTCGTTCAGAGCAACTCGATTCCATGGTGAGAACCCAGTTTCGACCAATAAGGCGCAGCCCTTAACTTTAGAACTTACGCAGACCATTGAAGTTGGACTTGCCGTCACGACGGGGCAGGAAAATCAGTTCCAGGCGATTGTCAAAATTGACTTGATCGCGATTGCGAAGCAATCGGATACGGGCGATAAAGCAGCAGAGTTCACAGCAAATTACGAGGGCAAGTATGACTATGCGCCTGGAGTGGTTGAAGAGCAACTTGCGCCACTCTTAGACCAAGAGACATACCAATACATGTTGGTTGCTCAGTCGTTTCCGCTGGCCATGACACATTTTCGTCGGGAGTTGCAGTCGTTTGGCGTAAATGCGCATGACTTGCCTTTAGGCATCTAAACTTTCGCACCTTTCAATAATTCAAGATGTGAAATGGACGATTTCCGCAATCAAGGGACAATCGCAGTAAGCTATGCGCAACTGTTGGAAGGGTGGATTTGAACTGTGGTCCGCAGTCCACCACCATATATCAAATCCAACCGGTCCTCCGGTTGGATTTTTTTCGCCTATACCCGCGTGTTTATTGGGGTTCCCGAGGGTTCTTGCGGACTTCGCGGTTATTCCGGGCACCCAGAGATTCGCCACTTTTGCTCTCTCCGGGCCAATAGTCTCCGTGGTGGAGAGCACTCCAAACGGGCCGAAGTCCGCAAGAGTCACCGTTCATACCCATAAAAATCAATGGTTTACGCGCGGACTAATCAATCGGTTGATTAACGGCATTGGTAGGAGATTCGCAAATTGAGTTAGCCGACATTTCATTTGGCATCACCAGAAATCCACCAACCGGCAAACTTGTCGTGCTTGTCCGTGTCGCAGCTCATTTTTGTTCCGCAGACAGAACACACATAGTGATTGACATTACCCTTGGCTTGTCCCATCGAAAGTCTGCCGAGATTGACAGAACTTTTCAGTACGAGCGTAGGGTGAGGTTCGACCTCTTTCCCCTTATTGGATAGTTCGTTACAAGCGTTGCATGCAGCCATAGTGCTCTCCCTCTGTTCTGATCTGTCACATTTTCTCTATGATTCTGGCGCGCTGATCTTCCCACAACGACGGGGGATCCACAGCCAGATCAAACAGTGTCAGATGGTCCGGCAATTCATTGAGCAGAATGGCGTCAATGATGTCCGGTGCCAGGGTTGTCAGGTTGACCATCCGGCTGACGTAGCTGTTGTCGATGCCCTCCTTCTTGGCAATTTCGGTCAAGGTGCTGACCTCTCCAGACTCCATCATTGCCAGCCATTTGTGGCCCCTGGCCAGAGCCAGTTGCAATGAAGTCGCAGCCGTATCCCACGGTCGGGGTAGACCGGGTTCACCATTTGGCAGCGTCACTTGCTTGCGTCCAGCACGCCGTTTGAACTGGATGGGAACCGACAAAGTCAGCCTACCGTCGCTTGACTGGATGATTTCTGGCTCCCCTGTTTTGTGGATGCGCACCTCATTCATGCCATTGCCTCTTCACGCTTTGTGCTCGCACGATCCGCCTGTAATTCCTGGACCAGCTGTTCAATGCCATTCGCCCGCAACCTGACCTCAAGGTCACTCGGCGACACAATCACCTTCTCGATCAGCATCTTCACGATGCGAGTCTGCTCTGCCGGAAACAGCTGATCCCAGATCAGGTCCAAGCGCGTCATGGCCACCGTGACTTTGGCTTCGTCCAGAGTTGGATCCAGTTTCTTTGCTTGCGGCACCAGGTCGCTGAGCAAATTTGGGGCGCGCAGAATGTTGCGCAGTTGGTCGAGTACCGCCGACTCCAATTCAGCCGCTGGCATACGAGGCAATCCGGATGCACCAGCATGCTCCTTGAGGTCGCGCATGGGCAAGTAATAGCGGTACCGCTTTCCGGTTGTTTTCTTTGTGCTGTGCCAAGGTGTCAATGCCCGACCGTCATGGCCAAAGACAATACCTTTCAGCAGGAATGGAGTTGTCGCTCGTGTGGCATTGGCGCGAGAGCGTCCATTGGTGGCCAAGATGGCGTGCACGCTGTCCCAAACAGGCTGATCGACGATCGGCAGGTGTTCGGCCTGGTACCACTGCTCTTTGTGGCGAAGTTCGCCCAGGTAGGTTCGGTTGCCCAGAAGCTTGTACACCAGGCCCTTGTCAATGGGCTTGCCCTCACGAACCTTGCCGTCCTGCGTGGTCCACGCCTTTGAGGTCACGCCATCAAGTTTCAGTTCCTTCACCAGTTTGGTGCTGGACCCGAGTTCAACGAACCGGGTGAAGATGTGGCGGATCAATTTGGCCTCCTGTGGATTGGGGACCAAGCGTCGGTTTTCCACATCGTAGCCAAGGGGTGGGACACCGCCCATCCACATGCCTTTGCGCTTGCTGGCGGCGATCTTGTCCCGGATCCGTTCCCCTGTAACTTCGCGTTCAAACTGTGCAAACGAAAGCAACACATTAAGCATGAGTCGCCCCATGGAGGTTGTGGTGTTGAATTGCTGCGTCACGGAGACAAAGGACACACCCTGGCGCTCAAACACTTCGACCATCTTGGAAAAGTCGGCCAGGCTGCGCGTCAACCGGTCAATCTTGTAGATCACAACAACATCAATCTTGCCCGCCTCAATGTCGACCATCAAACGCTTGAGTCCGGGGCGTTCCATATTTCCGCCGGAGAAGGCCGCGTCGTCATAGTCGTCGGCGACCGGAATCCAGCCCTCGGCGCGCTGACTGGCGATATAGGCATGGCCTGCGTCACGTTGCGCATCAATCGAGTTGTATTCCTGATCCAACCCTTCTTCACTGGACTTACGGGTGTAGACGGCGCAGCGCATGCGCCGTTTCAGCACGTCGCTCATGACCGACCTCCCTTCCTAGTCGCTGCCTTTTTCTCAGTACGCGCTTTGAGACCAAAAAATACCGGCCCAGACCAACGCGTGCCCGTAATTTCCCGCGCGATCTGGGACAGGCTTTGGAATGTCCGGCCGTCAAAGTTGTAATTGCCATCGGCGCTGGCAATGACGCAATATTCCTTGCCCTGGTACTCGCGGGTGAGCATGGTGCCAGCCACAGGACGGTAGTCAGGATCGCGAGTCTTGACCTTGCCGGTTTCAATCAAGTTTTCGATGCGGCGCTTATTGCGATCAAGAAGTCCTGGGTCGACCTTGCGAAACTCGATTTCCTGCAATTTGTAGGCAATCCGGCGTTCCAGAAATTGCCGGTTGTGGGTGGGGTTCGCAGCGTGGAACAGCCGTTGCCAAAGCGACTTGATGTCCGCCATGGCCAGTTCGGGCAATGGTGACGCGACCGCAGGGTTACCAGCCTCCCAAGGCACTGGCGGAACCTCGCTACTGCAGGCGCGCACCGTCAACGAAGTGGTCAAAGCGCAAACAAATAAGGTCCGACTGGCCAGGCTCAAGGGTGAACTGGTGGATCGGCCGCAGGCAATCGCACATGTTTTCAAGCTTGCGCGCTCGGAGCGCGATGCCTGGCTGAATTGGCCAGCACGGGTCTCGGCCCAGATGGCAGCCAAATTGAGTGTGGATGCGCACGCCATGCACGTGGCCCTGGAGGCCGCCTTGCGCGAACACCTGCAGGAACTGGGTGACTTGCGTCCCCGGGTAGATTGAATCCGAGCAATAAGTTGGGGCACGGCATATGGAAGATTACGAAGGTGCCCAAGAAATTGAGAGGGCATGGCGGGAGGGGTTGACTCCAGATCCGCTGCTGTCAGTCTCGGAATGGTCCGACCGCCACCGCATGCTCTCCAGCAAAGCGTCAGCTGAGCCGGGCCGCTGGCGCACCAGCCGCACGCCATACCTGAGGGCCATCATGGATTGCCTGTCGCCCACCTCGGCGGTGGAACGGGTGGTGTTCATGAAAGCGGCGCAGCTGGGTGCGACCGAGATGGGGTCGAACTGGATTGGCTATGTGATTCACCATGCGCCAGGGCCCATGATGGCGGTGTGGCCCACGGTGGACATGGCCAAGCGCAACTCTAAACAACGGATCGATCCGTTGATTGAGGAGTCCGCAGCCTTGTCGGCACTGATCTCGCCAGCACGCTCACGTGACTCGGGCAACACTATCCTGGCCAAGGAGTTTCGGGGTGGTGTGCTGGTGATGACTGGTGCCAACAGCGCGGTGGGTCTGCGCTCGATGCCAGTGCGCTATCTCTTTTTGGATGAGGTTGATGGTTATCCGCTGGACGTGGAAGGCGAAGGCGATGCGATTTCGCTGGCCGAGGCCCGCACCCGGACCTTCGCGCGGCGCAAGATTTTTATCGTCTCGACGCCGACGATCTCTGGTGTGAGTGCTATTGAGCGGGAGTACGAGGCATCTGACCAGCAGCGCTATTTCGTGCCGTGTCCGCACTGCGCACACCGCCAATGGCTGCGATTCGAGCAATTGCGCTGGGACAAGGGGCATGCCGAGACCGCTGCCTATATCTGCGAGTCCTGTGATACCGCCATCCTTGAGCACCACAAGACCTGGATGCTCGAGCACGGTGAGTGGCGGGCCATGGTGCTGGAGCACGGCACCAAGACTGCAGGCTTTCATCTCTCCAGCCTGTACAGCCCAGTGGGCTGGCGCAGTTGGAAGGACATTGCTGTGGCGTGGGAAGGCGCTGTGAGCAAGGTGTCTGGGTCAGCTGCGGCCATCAAGACCTTCAAGAACACCGAACTGGGTGAGACCTGGGTCGAAGAAGGTGAAGCGCCAGACTGGCAGCGACTCATTGAGCGTCGGGAAGACTATTCGATAGGCACTGTGCCCCTAGGCGGCCTACTACTGGTGGGCGGTGCGGACGTACAGAAGGACCGGATCGAAGCCTCGGTCTGGGCCTTCGGTAGAGGCAAGGAATGCTGGTTGGTCGAACACCGGGTTCTTATGGGTGACACCGCGCGAGACGCAGTTTGGAAGCAACTCCAGGCAATGCTCGCCGAGACCTGGACACACGAGTCAGGTGCGTCGCTGCCCCTGGTGCGGTTTGCATTGGACACCGGCTTTGCCACGCAAGAGGCGTATGCATTTGTGCGTGCCTGCCGTGACTCCCGCGTGATGGCGGTCAAAGGCGTAGCGCGCGGTGCAGCCTTGATCGGCACGCCAACGGCTGTGGACATTACGCAGGGCGGCAAGAAGCTGCGCCGAGGTATCAAAGTGTTCTCTGTCACGGTGGGCATGGCAAAGCTGGAGCTTTACAACAACCTGCGCAAGGCCGCAGATGTCCAGGAGAACGGAACCACGGTCAAGTACCCCGCTGGCTTCGTCCACTTGCCCAAGGTCGACGCCGAATTTGTACAGCAGCTTTGTGCTGAGCAGTTGGTCACCCGGCGCGACCGCAATGGTTTCGCCATCCGTGAGTGGCAAAAGATGCGCGAGCGCAACGAAGCGCTGGACTGTTATGTGTATGCCCGGGCCAGTGCCAGTGCGGCGGGCCTGGACCGATTCGAGGAGCGCCATTGGCGCGAGTTGGAAAAGCAACTTGGTCTGGCACTACCGCCCGAACCCGTTGCAACCCCCACTGAAATCCTGGCCACCCCTAGCGGTGGCCTTGTTGTTTCTGACGGGCGCAGGGTCGCCAGGCGTGTGGTGCGCAGCCGATGGCTGTCATGAATCTTTTTAAAGGAGTGTTTTTATGAGTCTTGCTACCCGTATTGAGAGCCTGGTCATCCGGGTTGCTCAGGAATTTAACGACGTCCGCGCCACCGCAGGCAGTTTGGCCAGCCTGTCTACGACCGACAAATCGAGCCTGGTTGCTGCCATTAACGAACTCAAGGCAGCAGTCTTATCTGCGATGGCCATCGACGACAACCAGATCGCCACTACCAGCACCTACTCGTCCAACAAGATCGTTTCTCTGCTGGACGCGCTCAAGGCCGACATTTTGGGTGGCGCAGATGCCGCCTATGACACTCTGCTGGAGATCCAGCAGGCTCTGCAAAACGGCACAAGCGGCCTAGACGCGATTCTGAGTGCCGTCAATTTGCGCGTGCGCTTCGATGCGGCGCAGACCTTGACGGTGGCTGAACAGCTTCAGGCCCGCACCAACATTGGGGCAGTCGCAACCAGCGATGTGGGCAACACCGATACCGACTTTGTCCTGATCTTCAATGGGGCACTGGTCTGATGAGTCTTGCGTCCGGCATTGCTGCCCTGGCTGCGCGTATCGGCTTCGAGGTCAAAACCAAGATCGACGCGACGCATCCTGGTATTGCCAGGGTTTGGGTGAGCTTTGGCTACGTGGGTGGTCAGGTGGTGACCCACGGTTCGCACAACGTCGCCAGTGTGGTGCGCACAGCGGTAGGTCGGTATCAAACCCCAGTCGATGCTGGCCAATGCGCAGCAACGCGAGGCGGTCCAAGCGCTGTGGCGCAATTGGACCGTCGAAGCCGATGCAGCTGGACTCACCGACTTTTATGGACTGCAGGCGATGGCCTGCCGCGCCATGCTCGAAGGTGGCGAGGCACTGATTCGCCTTCGGTACCGCAGGCCTGACGATGTCCTGAGTGTTGCACTGCAAATCCAGGTTTTAGAGCCCGAGCATCTTCCCGTTCAGATGAACATCACGGCAGAAAACGGCAACCTGATTCGCGCAGGCATTGAGTTTGATCGGCTGGGGCGGCGGGTGGCGTACCACCTGTATCGCTCGCACCCGGAGGACGGATTGCTTGCGCCCATGTCGGGTGATGGTGGCTTGAGCACCGTGCGGGTCGATGCTGCAGAGATCATTCACCTGTTCCGGCCGCTTCGCCCGGGCCAGATTCGGGGTGAGCCTTGGCTGGCGCGTGCGCTGGTCAAACTTAACGAACTGGACCAATACGACGACGCAGAACTGGTGCGCAAGAAAACTGCCGCCATGTTCGCGGGCTTTGTGACCCGTCTGTCACCCGAGGACAGCCTGATGGGCGAAGGCAATGCTGACTCCAACGGAGTCGCGCTGGCAGGTTTGGAGCCCGGCACGATGCAAATCCTCGAGCCAGGGGAAGACATCAAATTTTCTCAGCCTGCAGACGTGGGCGGTTCTTATTCCGAATTCCTGCGTATGCAGTTTCGCGCGGTGGCCGCTGCCATGGGTGTCACCTATGAGCAACTCACGGGCGACCTGACACAGGTCAACTACTCATCCATTCGGGCCGGGCTCCTGGAGTTTCGACGCCGGGTGGAGTCCTTGCAGCACGGCGTCATCGTGCATCAACTGTGCCGTCCGATCTGGGCGGCATGGATGGACCAAGCGGTTATCGAAGGCGCGCTGACGTTGCCAGGGTACGGCTCTGCACAACCCAAACGCCGTGAGTACCAGGCTTGCAAGTGGATTCCACAGGGCTGGCAGTGGGTGGATCCGCTCAAAGAGGCCGATGCCATGAAGGCCGCGATTCGCTCCGGCCTCATGAGCCGCTCGGAGGCCATATCCGCCAACGGTTACGACGCAGAAGACGTGGACCGGGAAATTGCTGCCGACAACGCACGCGCCGATGACCTGGGGCTGGTCTTTGATTCCGACCCCCGGCACGAATTGACCAAGTCCCCCTCAGCTGCCCCCGAAGAGGTGCAGGTGCCGCATCCCGAATCTCCTCCACAAGGACGCTGACCATGTTGTTGCCACACCTGGCGTCTCGTTTGTACGGGACGCCGCTTCTGCTTGCGCGTACCAAACTCGACATCATTCTCTCGGTTCTGGGTTCTCGTATTGACTGGCCCGTTCAGTCAGAACTGGCCTTGCCGCCGCCCCGTGCATCCCCTTCAGGTCAACACATGGCTGCCACCGGCATTGCGGTTGTTCCTGTGCACGGCTCGCTGGTGCGCCGGGCTATTGCGCTGGATGCTGCTTCCGGGTTGACGTCCTACGGCGACATTGCTGCGATGCTTGATGCGGCTGCGGCCGACCCGACGGTGTCTGGCATCTTGCTGGACATCGACTCTCCAGGTGGCGAGGCTGGTGGCGTGTTTGAGCTGGCACAGCGTATTCGCGGCGTCGATGCCATCAAGCCGGTCTGGGCGCTGGCGTGTGACTCGGCGTTTTCTGCAGCCTACGCCATTGCCTGCGCAGCATCCCGGGTGTTTGTCACGCAGACCGCTGGTGTTGGCTCCATTGGTGTCATTGCCATGCATGTGGACCAGTCGGTTCGCGATGCCCAAGAGGGGTACCGCTTCACGGCGGTATCTGCTGGTGACTTCAAGAACGATCTGTCCCCGCATGAGCCTATCGACAAAGCAGCGCTTGGCCGACTGCAGACCGAAGTGGATCGACTCTACGGCCTGTTTGTGGACCACGTGGTGTCCATGCGAGGGATGCAAGCCAAAACCATACGCGAAACCCAAGCCGGTCTGTTTTTCGGACCAGATGCGGTTCGCTGTGGCCTTGCAGACTCGCTTGCCAGTGCGGATCAGGTGGTATCCGAGTTCACCGCCTACCTGGGCGCAAGAAACGTGAGAGGAGTGGCTTCCCGCGTGATCAGTGCCAAAACCTTGGACGTTCAGTCCAGCGCCTCCCTTGTCCTCCAAACCAACTCCAAGGAGATTCGTATGAATCCAGAAACAACGAAAGATACGGCGATCGCCGACCCTGACGACGCAACTGCTGAAGCTGATCAGGTGCAGCGCAAAGAAACTGCACCTGCTGACACGACCGTGAAGGCACCCTCGCCAACACCGTCAGTGGCACCAGTGACACCAGCGACACCGTTGCCTCCATTGGCACCCACAGTGAACGACGTCGCCATCTCAACAGCGGTCCATTCAGCCAAGGCGGAGGCCGTTGCCCAGGCTATTTCCATTGCCGAGCTGTGCCAACTTGCCGGGCAAAGCAATCGCATTGCCACGTTTCTTACCCAAGGCCTTTCGGCATCTCAGGTGCGCCAGACCCTGCTGGCCAGCCGTGCACAGAGCGAAGAGATCACCTCACTCATCGCCCCTGACGCAGCACCTAAAAGTGCGGGCGCTGCTGGCGACGCCGGTGCCTTGATGGCAGCGGTCAAAAAACTCACCCAAAAGATTTAACTCGGAAGGATCCAAGCCATGAACGTCATCAATGAAGCCCTCAACTTGGGCGACCTCGTTAAGTACGAGGAAGACAGCCTCAACTACTCGCGCGATGTAGTCACGGTGGAGGCAGGCCAGAACCTAGGGCTGGGTTGCATCGTCGGGCGTGTGACTGCCACCGCCAAGGTCAAGCAACTCGACCCTGGCGCTGAAGATGGATCCAACCTTCCGGTGGGAATCCTTCTGGGAGCGGTGGATGCCACGCTCATCGACCGTGAAGACGCTTTGATCCTCGCCCGTCATGGCGTGGTCGCATCCAAAGCTGTCGTTTGGCCGGTGGAGATTTCCACCGCTCAGCAAGCAGCCATCACCGCGCAGCTGGCGTCACTCGGCATCTTGATTCGCCAATCCGCTTGATTGGCCTGATTGGCTTGATTTTTAACCTTGATCGGACACCTCACCATGAACAATCCATTCAACACTCCCGCGTTTTCGATGGCCGCGCTCACCGCCGCCATCAACATCATCCCCAACCGTTACGGTCGCATGGAGGCCTTGAACCTTTTTCCAGTCAAGCCAGTACGCACCCGCCAGGTCATCGTGGAAGAGCAAAACGGTGTCCTGAACCTGCTGCCCACCATGCCTCCGGGCTCCCCCGGAACGGTGGGAACCCGTGGCAAGCGCAAGGTGCGCTCCTTTGTGATCCCCCATATTCCCCATGACGATGTGGTCTTGCCGGAAGAAGTCCAGGGCATCCGGGCCTTTGGCTCTGAGACCGAGATGGAGAGCGTGGCAGGCGTTATGGCCCGCCACCTGGAGACCATGCGCAACAAGCACGCCATCACACTCGAACATCTGCGCATGGGCGCACTCAAGGGTGTGATCCTGGACGCTGACGGCTCGGTGATCTACGACCTGTACGACGAGTTTGGCATCTCGCCTGCGACCGTGCCTTTCGATCTGGGCAATGCCAATACCAACGTCAAGACCAAATGCGCCGAGGTGCTACGTCATCTGGAGGACAACCTCAAAGGTGAATTCATGACTGGAATTCACGTGCTGTGCTCGCCCGAGTTCTTTGATGCGCTCACAGGTCACGCCAAGGTCGAGAAGGCTTACACCTATTGGCAGCAAGGCGCTGTGCTCATCAACGACATGCGCGCAGGCTTCACCTTTGGGGGTATCACCTTCGAGGAATACCGTGGTCAGGCAACCGACTTCAGCGGTGTATCGCGGCGCTTCATTGCCGCTGGTGAGGCGCACGCATTCCCCTTGGGCACGATTGACACCTTCAGTACCTACTTTGCACCGGCGGACTTTAACGAGACCGCCAACACGCTGGGGCAGGTTCTGTATGCAAAGCAGCAGCCACGCAAGTTCGAGCGTGGCACGGATCTGCATACGCAGGCCAATCCGCTGCCCATGTGCCACCGTCCGGGTGTTTTGGTCAAGCTGACCGTGGCGTAACGAATCTGTCTGATGCTCAGCGTTGAATTTCTCTACTGCGCGGCGGCCAACGCGGGAATGCTTCAGAAGGCCTTCTTCGAAAGCACGGAGGTCATGGTTGACTTCCGTGCACCTGATGAGGATGTGCTTAGCGGTCTGGGTGTCAGTCGGGACTATGCCATCCGGTACCAGTTCAGCTATCGAACCATGGCCCATGACCTTTCACTGATTGGATGACCACGATGCCACAACTTGTTCTTTTGAAACCGCACACCCACGCAGGCAAAACCTTCCAGGTCGGTGCGCGACTTGAGGTCGATGCACCAACGTTTGAGTGGCTGCTGGCACAGGGTATCGCCCGACCAGAACCATCGACCCAGAAATTTGTCTCCAGCACTGAGACAGCCGCAGTCAATCCGTCCCACCCTTCCAAACACTTTAAGGAACCCAAGCCATGAGCACCTATGCATCCTTCCAAGGCCGTGTCTACCTCGGTAAACGCGACGCCAATGGCGAGCCCATTGAAGTCCGGTCTCCCGGCAATGTGGCCGAACTCAAACTCTCCCTCAAAACCGATGTGCTGGAGCACTACGAGAGCCAGACCGGTCAGCGCACGCTGGACCACCGCATGGTCAAGCAAAAGTCCGCCACGGTCAAACTGACCATTGAGGAATTCACCAAGGAAAACCTCGCCCTGGCGCTGTACGGCAACTTTGTGACAGGTGCTGCCGGTACCGTGACCGGCGAGCCGCTTGGCGGGGCAGCCCCCGTCATTGGGGACCGCTATTTTCTGGCCCATCCCAAGGTTTCGACCTTGGTCGTCACGGATTCGGCCGCCATACCGGCAACCCTGGCGCTGGGCACAAACTACACCGCCGAGACTGATTTCGGTGCCATCCAGTTTCTGGAGGTCACCGGTTTTACGGCCCCGTTCAAGGCCAGCTACGGCTTTGGTGTGACCACCGAGATTGGAATTTTCACGCAACCGCTGCCAGAACGCTACTTGCGTCTGGAAGGGCTCAACACCGCGCAAGGCAATGCCAAGGTGCTGGTCGAGTTGTACCGCGTGGCCTTCGATCCTTTGAAGGAAATCTCTTTCATCTCGGATGACTACAACAAGTTCGAAATGGAAGGTTCTTTGTTGGCCGATGCCACCAAGCCCTTCGACGCGGCGCTGGGCCAATTTGGCCGAATCATTCAGTTGTAGCCAAAAAAAGGGGAAATCACCATGACCGATCTGGAAAAACTCATCCCGCAGGCGCTTGAGTTGACTGTGAATGGCGAGACGCTGGCCATCAAACCACTCAAGGTTGGCCAGATGCCTGCCTTTTTGCGAACGATTTCGCCGGTAATGCAGCACTTAAGCCGCACCGAGATCGACTGGCTCACCCTATTTGGCGAGCGTGGCGACGATCTGCTGTCCGCAATTGCCATTGCGGTGGGCAAACCGCGCCAGTGGGTCGACGATCTGGCCGCCGACGAGGCCATCTTGCTGGCAGCCAAGGTGATTGAGGTGAACGCGGATTTTTTTACCCGGACGGTGATGCCCAAACTGGACGGTCTGTTCACGCAGGCCAAAAACCTCGCTCCAGTCCCGGCCGCGCCGCTGGCCCCGGCGTCTGGTTCGATGCCATCCAGCGCCTGATCGCGAACGGCCATCTCCGTCGATTGGTGGCACCAAGACAATTACCTACAAGGCCGCTGGCGCACCACTGCAGTTGGCGGACTCGGCTGGCATCTTTGTTTCACAAGAAACGCGCGCCTACAACTACATCCAGACCATCAGTCCGCCACCTGCGCCCGCCACAACGCGGGTGAGCTACCGATCCAACGGGAAGTGGTACGACTTGCGCGACAACGGTGGGGGCAAACTGGTGGGGGCAGACGTGGCGTTCGGTGCAGGAACCGTGAGCTACGTCACCGGCACGGTGGCGGTCACCTTGGGTGCACTGCCCGACGTGGGTGGTGAAATCATCCTGAACTGGGGCTCCCGGGTGAATTACATCAACCGCGCTGCCGCCAATCTTCCGCCTCTCAAAATCCCACTCCAACTGGCGCAAACAGGCATCACGCCGGGCACGGTCGTGATCACTTGGAATGACGGCACCGCGCGTACGGCTTCAGACGATGGCAAGGGAAACATCTCCGGTAGCGCCACCGGCACCATCCGGTATCAAACGGGATTGATTCAGCTGCAGCCAACGCTGTTACCTGCTGGCGGTCAGGTCTACACCGTGGGCTACGCATATGGGCCACCGGATGTGCAGGAATTTCCTGCGCCGCTGCGTGATATCAATGGTGAGGTGCCGTTGACGCTGAGCAAGGCAAATTTGCGGCCCAACACGGTGGAGGTCACCTGGAACCTTCTGTACAACCCGTATGACCCGGTGACCATGACGGCGTTCCCCCCGCGCGACCCTTACAAGACCGTGCGCGACGATGGTCTGGGGCGTCTGCGGGACACGCTCGGTGCGGACCACGGCACCGTGAACTACACCACTGGGATTCTCAGTTTGAAGACGGAAACCACGGTGGGGATGCCCCGGGCTCAGTACGCATGGGTTTCTCTTGGGAATTCGCCGCAGGGCTTTGCCATGCGACGGTGGCTTTTTCAGGGATGGGAGTACTACCCGGTCGGTGCCAATATGCCCAACGACGAATCGGCGCATGTGAGCGTGAAGTACCGCACGATGGATGCGGATTCGTCTATCAGTGCACCGATCTCCACTGACGCACTCAAGTTTGACCTGACCAATCAGTATTCCGAGAACATCGTTCCGGGCAGCGTCAACTTCACAATGGGCGGCAAGACCTACTTTGACCGCGCTGGCAATCTTTACTACAACCTGGACGTTGCCACGGGTAATGCCACCAAGGCGGGCACGCTGAACTACCAGTCGGGCGAAGTGACCCTGGATGCTTGGACCACCGGGGCCAGTTCGGCAGTGTCAGTCAAATCGATGTTGACCTCTATGGATGGTCATCCGGTGGATGAGGTGACTTTTCGCGCGCCTGTGGCACCTCTGCGCACCGGGTCTGTTCAAGTGCTGGCCACACGCTTGGCCGGTGGGCTGGTTAGTGTCTCGGCCAACACGTCTGGAGATTTCGTTGGGGTCGATGTCTCCGGCCATGTGGACTATGAGACGGGCGTGGTTCGCCTGCGCTTTGGCGCGTATGTGGTGGCCGCTGGCAATGAGACACAAGTTTGGTACTCGGCCTCCGGGGTTGGAACGGATGGCAAGATCTTCAAACCCGCTCCCGTGTTTGCCGACACCATTCGCTTCAACGCAGTAGGGTTCACTTACCTGCCATTGGATGCAGACATCCTGGGACTCGACCCTGTACGCCTGCCACAGGACGGGAAAGTGTCAATCTTTCGACCCGGTGGTTTTGCCGTTCTGGGCCACACGGCCAGCATCACTGCAACGGTCTCCAATAACCAAGTCATCAACTGCGCTCGGGTGCGCCTGAGCCGGGTCCGTGTGATTGGTGCAGACGGCAATGTCATCAATACTGGCTACTCCGCAGACCTCGAAGCTGGCACGGTCACGTTCTCGTCGGTTACCGGCAGCGTACACGCCGTAATGTTGAGGAGAGTGATGGCACGCTGATTGTTAATTGCGGTGAAATGGATGGGGGGACACTGGCCACCCAGGTCTTCGCTGAGCGATTGAACAAGCCGTTCCTTCTGGTTCAGGCCGATCAGGGCGTTAGCGGGGAATCGGCGAAGTGCGTTCTCGAATGGCTGCGTCAGCACGAAATCAAGACCCTGAATGTCGCTGGCCCGCGAGAAAGCAAACGACCGGGCATATACCGACTGACACGTGAATTGCTGAACGAAGTCGATGCCTCACTATCTTGAGTCACCGCAAGTCAGACGTTTGTACCAAGTCAGGAAGAATGGATGATCAAGTAAGCATGTTTGTTGCTATAGTGTGTAATTTATTGACAAATGCATAGATATTGCAACATACTTGCACTATGAATTTTCGGCCCAATCCGACGCATGAGCAGGCTGTCCTTGAACTTGCCAGGGCAAGACCGCTGCTGCGTGCTCGGGACCTAGCGCAGCAGCAACTGCCAACCATAGTGCTCAGCCGACTGGTCGCCGCAGGGAAGCTCGAAAGAGTTGCCCGAGGAGTTTATGGCCTGCCAGGGCAGGCAATCAGCGAGCACCGGTCCCTGGCGGAAGTGGCGCTGCGTGTACCGCACGGAGTTGTTTGCCTACTTTCGGCACTGCGGGTGCATGGCATCGGGACGCAGGCACCTTTTGAGGTCTGGCTTGCCATTGAACATCGGGCACCCATTCCAAGACTTGACCAGCCCAAAATTCGCCCCGTGCGGATGTCAGGAGTGGCATTCACGGATGGCATTGAACAACTGCAGGTTGATGGCGTGAGCGTGCAGGTTTTTAACGCCGCCAAAACCGTGGCGGACTGCTTCAAATACCGCAACAAAATTGGACTGGACGTTGCCCTGGAAGCCCTGCGCGATGGCTGGGTGCAACGAAAATTCACAATGGACGAAATCTGGCATTTCGCGACGGTTGACCGCGTGGCCAATGTCATGCGCCCATACCTGGAAAGCGTGACAACATGAGTCGAAATCTGTCTGCATCGGTCCGGGCGCGTTTGAAGCAACACGCGGATGCGACCAAGCAAGACTTCAATTTGACGCTGACGCATTACGGTCTGGAGGGTCTGCTGTAACCGGCCCAGCCAGTGTCTTTGTCGATGTTGACAGACAGGACTCTTCGAAGGCTTCGATATCGACTTGCCGGTAGAGGACGCGGCCAGGGAGTTTTAGGAACTTCGGGCCAATGCCTTCGCTACGCCAGCGCTCAAGACTGGCCTCGCTGATGCTCCAACGGGCTGCCAGTTGTTTTTGCCCCAGATGTTTGGTTTCCACGAGTTTCCTTCCGAATGAGTTGGTGGTACTCCATGAAGGCGTGTTTTCAACCCTAAGCCAAGTGATGAATTACAATCCCCAGTGATTGTGCTACATTGCACTTATCCTGTAACACATCGGGTGAATGCAATGACTGAAGCTACTTTTACCTTTCGTGTCGAAGAAGAACTGAAGGAAAGTTTTACAACGGCTGCCAAGGCCCGTGACCGGACTGGCGCACAACTCTTGCGTGACTTCATGCGCGACTTCGTGAAAAAGCAACAAGAAGCGGCTGACCATGATCTGTGGTTCCGTCGCCAAGTGCAGGAAGGATTGGATTCTGCGAACTCGGGCAACCTTGTCGCGGCAGAAGATGTTGAGGCAGAGTTTGCCAAGCGCAGAGAGCAAACCCGGCAAAAACTTAACGTCAAATCGTGAGGCTTTTCTGGACCCCCGAAGCGCTTGATGACCGCCGCGCAATCTACGACTACATCGAAGCCGACAATCCACTGGCAGCGTTGAACCTGGACGAGTTGTTTTCTCAGAAGGTTCGCAATCTGATTGATCACCCTGGACTTGGGCGGATTGGCCGAGTCACAGGGACGCGCGAGCTGGTGGTCCATAAAAACTACATCCTGATTTACGACACCACCGAAGACTCGGTACGGATTCTGCGCGTGCTCCACGCTGCCATGCAGTGGCCTCCTGCTGATCGCTGAGCAGCTCTAATGACACGGGGTTCTGATATTTGCGGACGGCGGTTCAAGTGTCGAGTGCGGATTTGAACTGGTGAAGGCAGTTTTTGATGGGGCGGCCCATCAGCCTCTGATAGACTGCCGCTGATGTTAGGGGTTTCCGCACTTCTTCGCAGCAGCCATTGGCAGCTAAAAAGAGCCCAGTTCGCTGGGTTTGACAGGGGGTGCGGCCCCACCACCATACCCCCTGACAAAGGCCGCTAAGGATAACCACTTAGCGGCCTTTTTCTTTGGTAAATCAATGACTTACATTTCAATAGCCTATATGGACCGCTATTGGCTGTCATGGTGAAACCGGGGAACATATAGGGGAACAACCGGGGTAAACGGGACACTTTCTAGATTTGTTCCCCGGTTTCATAGGGGAAATCCATGCTGACTGATTCAGAATGCAAAAATGCAACTTGCCCACCGGGCAAGAAGCGGGAACGCTTCACCGATGTGGGAAGCTTGTATCTGGAAGTTAGTCCGGCAGGGTCAAAGCGGTGGTTTTGGAAAACATACGCAGATGGCAAAGAGGGGCGCATGGCTTTGGGTATAGCCGCCCGCCATTGCCTTTGGTCGAATGTGGCGTCATGGCGCGACCGTCAGAGGTAAAGATCAAGCCCTTGAGCAATGCCGGGCGTTCCGTGCGAACCTGGCCCTTCTTGGCACCGTGAGGTTTGGAGGCCAGCGTCGCCTGGACCAGTACTGCACGGCCAAAGGAACGGCTTTCTTTGCGGCCCTTAATGGTGGGGCTGCTTGGGTTGAAGCTGTGCAAGTTGCCTGGACGGGTGCTGATCAGGCGCTGTGGTCTGGCGTGCTGAATTTCCGGTTCGTCGGTCGGGTTTGGGATCGAGCGAAGTCATGATTGAGGTGCCCACCGCAGCCGTTCTGCTTGCCAAGCGGTTCGAAGGTTTTCACAGGGTGCCCAAGAACGACCCTGGGCGGGCTTACCCGTACGTCTGCCCGGCTGGATATCACACCATCGGGTTTGGGCATCTGTGCAAGCCAGACCACCCGCCGATCACTGAAACTGAAGCCGAGGTCTATCTGGCCCAAGACCTGACGACAGCGCTCGCTGCCACACTGCGGTATTGCCCTGTGCTCGCTAACGAGCCTGAGGTACGCATTGCGGCCATCGTGGACTTCACCTTCAACCTGGGCGCCGGGCGGCTGCAGACTTCAACCCTGCGCCGACGCATCAACCAAATGGATTGGGCCAATGCTGCACTGGAGCTGCGAAAATGGGTTCATGGTGGTGGCCGGGTGTTGCCAGGCTTGGTGGCACGAATTCATCCCATCGACCATTCGGCGCACCCCATCAGCCAAACACCTCCGCCTCTGCCAGCGTCTTCGCCGCTGCATCCTTGGCCGCCAGCTGCGGCGCACATTGCAGGGGCCACCGCAGCGGAGCGTCCCCTTTAAAACTCACCCTCCGAGTACCCTGATTCCCGTTGGTGGCGAATGCGTGCCACAAGAACCAGGTCGCGGGCATCGTCCAGTTCGTAGCGCGCCAGATAACTGCTGCGCCTACGCGAAATAATGAGTTCTCGCAGCCCCCCCTCAACTGGCCGTCCGATACCAGGCTGATGCGTCAAAACTTGCAAAGCATCCAGGATGAAACCAAGTAACTCACCAGCCATCGGATCATCTGACGCGGCAAGAAACTCCTCCAATCGAATCAAATCATCAAATGCGGCCTGGCTCAGAAATACGTCAGACATAAAAATCAACCCATGCGCGTTGGCGCAAGGTCTTGCGGCTTGGCTTGCAGCCCTTTGCGATGACTGACCAACTCTGAAAAATAGGCACGGACATCACCGAGTTCGTAGCCCAACCCACTGGCCTTCATGTCGGTCAATGCGGTCAGGGCATCCTGCGTAAATGCTTCACGCAGACGTGTGCGGCGTACCGAGTCGGCCAAGGTCTGCACCATGAATGCGTGCAGACTTAAGCCCACACGCCGCGCGTCATTTTCAAGTTGCGTTTTGAGCGCAACAGGCAATTTCAAACTTGTGGGTTTACTCACTATGCTGATGCTGGGCATTTCTTGCTCCAATTCGTAAGGTAGTCAAATTTGACTACCTTACGAATTTAACACAGGTCCAGGTCTTTTTACCCGCCGACAAATTACCGCACGAGCGCTGCGTCACATCGCCGTACTATTCAAAAATAATAGCTACTCACGCAGTGTTGACGGGGGCTACAGCCCTAAAAGCTATAAATCGGCTGGAATCCAACCCCACACGTCAATGCGACACCCCATCACGGCGCAGCACCTTAACGAACGTCAGCCACAAAATCCGCATATCAAACCACAGCGACTGGCGGTGCAAGTAATCGACATCCAGCTTGACCTTCTCCGGGATTGGCAGCTCATCGCGGCCATTCACTTGCGCCCAGCCGGTCAGGCCGGGCACCAGCGCATGCACACCTTGCTGGGTACGCAATTCAATCAAGTCGTGCTGGTTAAACAGGGCAGGGCGCGGCCCCACAAAACTCATGTCGCCTAGCAGAATGCTCCACAACTGCGGCAGCTCGTCCAGGCTGCTTTTGCGCAAGAAGCTGCCGATGGGCGTAAAGTACGCATCCGGGTTGCTTAGCAAGTGGGTCGCCACCGCAGGGGTACCGATCTGCATGCTGCGGAACTTGGGCATTTTGAAAATGGTGTTGTTGCGCCCCACCCGGTCAGACCAATACAGGGCTGGCCCTTTTGAAGTCAGGCGCACCGCCAAGGCGACCAGCACAATCGGCAACAACAATACAATCCCAGCGCAAGCGACTGCGATCAAATCAAACAGTCTTTTCATGCAACACATTCCCCACCGCCCGCCGCAGCCCCTCGTGCACCGAAACCGGCGGAACCCAGCCCAAAAGACTGCGAGCTTTAGAAATATCCACCTGCAAATTGCCGCACAGCCGTTGCACCGCATCACCCTTGCCCAATAGCGTTGCACCCGCTTGCAAGGCCCACACCGGCACCGGCAGCAAACGTGCGGGCACCCCGGATGCCTGCGCCATGCCACGCACCAGCTCAGTGGTGGACAGGTCATGCCCATCACTTACTAAAAAAGTCTGGTTGGCCGCTTGGGGGTGGGTGATGCAGGTAACGATGAAATCCACCAAATTGCTAAGGGCCACCAGGCTGCGCTGATTGCGCACCGCGCCCAGCGGCAAGGGCCAGCCGCGCTGCACGGCGCGCATGAGGGCGGCAAAGTTGGCCTTGACGCCGGGGCCATACACCAGCGGCGGGCGGATGATGACCACCTCCATGCCGGTGTTCACAGCCAGCTGGCGTAAACCCTGCTCGGCCTCGTGCTTGCTCAAGCCGTAAGCGTCTTGCGGATTCGACGTATCGGCTTCAGTGAACGCTCGGCCGGGCTCAGTGCTCTCGCCATTGACTTTGACCGAACTGATAAACACAAACCGCTTGACCCCTGCCGCTGCAGCTTGGCGGGCCAGGTTCAAAGTGCCTTGCACGTTGACGGCGCGAAAAGCCGTTAGCGGGTCGGCCTCGGTGTCGTGCATGACGTGGACCCGTGCGGCGCAGTGAACCACGGTATGAACGTCATCCAACGCCCTATGCCACTGAGTTTGCGAAGTTAAGTCCCCAACGGGAATGTACACCGCCCCGGCCACTGGATTCGCGATGGAGTGCCGTGTCAACGCCAACACATCAACCCGCCCCAGCGCCACTAACTGCTCCACGAGCGCCCGACCTACAAGACCAGCAGCACCAGTAACGGCAATCTTAAGCAAAGGCTCTTTCACGAAGCCCCCAAAATGGTTAACAAGCGTGCGTTGATCTTGCAGACATCAAAACGCTCTTCAGCCAGACGCCTACTCTCACGCCCCAGTGTCGCAATGAGTGCGGGGGTTTCCACAAAGCGCAGCATGGCGTTGGCCAAGGCAGGCACATCACGCACGGGCACCAGCATGCCGTTAACCCCTTCGTCCACCGTCTCACGACAGCCCGGTGCATTAGTCGTAATCACGGCCCGCCCCATCGCCATGGCCTCCTGCGTGCTGCGAGGAACGCCTTCACGATAAGACGGCAACACAAAAACGCTGGCCTGTACTAGCCAGGGCTTGACCGCCACGTGGCCAGGCCATTCCAGTAGACCCTCTGTTACCCAGGCTTGAACTTCAGACTGATCTAAACTGCCAGGATTGGGGTCTAACCCACCTAAGAGTACAAAGCGCACCTCAGGATAGTGACCCTTTACCAGTCGGGCCGCTTCAACGTATTCCAGAATACCTTTTTCCCGCAGTAATCGAGCTACAAGCAAAAAAGTTATTGGTTGATTGAAGGGTTTCGTCAATGGCCAGTCTTCCAAATCGACCCCAATGCCGCCCAGTTTGATGACTTTGGCTTCTTGCACCAAACCTGCCGAAACAAATTCGTTAATGTCATCACTGTTCAAAAAGATGACTTTGTGCGCCCTTGCAAGTGCAAATCGGTAAAGCCTGCTGACCAAACTACGCAATAATTTGCGTAGCAAGGGCTGACGTTTACCTGAATCAGTAAAGACATAACCCAAACCCTCAATCATCGCCACCCGCCGAGGTACACCTGCCAACCAGGCCGCCAATGTACCAAAAATAACCGGCTTTATAAAATAACCGAGTGTGACGTCGGGCCGTAAACGGCGCAACAGTAATGCCAACCTTAGCGTATCAAGGCCATCGCGAATTGGATTTACGCCTGTTCGGCTGAACGAGCAATCTATCGGCACGGCACCAAACGCGCGAACAGATGCCCGCGTCGATTCATCATAATCAGGTGCTATTGCCAATACCTCAATGCCTTGAGAAACAAGGGCTGAAATTAATGGGCCACGGAAATTTGACAAAGAAAATGCTTGGCTTGTTATTAGTGCGAAACGCATACGTTAATAAGATACTTTTTCTGTGCTTGTGCTGAGACTGGTGTCGCCCCGAACCACGACGTGTTGGTAGCAAGTGTTGTTGATGCTTTTCCCTAGCGGCCCATCGTAATGAATTTCAACTAACATGTGTATTCGGAGCGTTCTCTGAAAATATAGGGGTAGCAAGACGTAATGACGTTTCTCTATCGCTGGGCACATATTATCTGCGGCCCCAAGTTGTTTGAACACCCGGTGCTCAACCATTCGCGTTCTTCGAATGCAGTACTGACACGTTCTCACCGGAGAGATCGCTCAAACAAACCGTATGTTGCCTCCAAGTGCTGCGCTTGCCCTCGTGAGTCACGTTGTCTCGATAGAAATGACATTGTAGAAATAGTCGATGTAATGCTTCGAGCTGAACCTTGCAAGGGCGGCATCGCGAACCCCGTCGGGGAATCCGGGATCGAACATGACGCTATCTAGCAGCATTGCGAGCTGGGCCGCCATCTCCCGTGCATCCAACTTGGCCTGGCAGTAGACCAAGCCAGGCAGGTCGTCACCGAACTCACGGGAATCGCCTGTATCGCGAACGATGACACCGCAACCGGCCAACAAAGCTTCAGCTACCACCCTTGATGGGTAGTTGGTGACTTCCTGCATCGACAACAAGACGGCGGCCCGCGCCAGCAGCGGTTCTGCGGCCGCATAGCCGATAAAGGTGATAGGCACACCTGACCGTGCCAGCGTCATCACGCGGATAGCCACGTGATCTTCCAGTGAACCATAGCCTGCGATCTGGAATGCAAAGCCCTGCGGCGCCGTATCACTCAGTCGAGCCCACAGGTCCGGCACCACATCAAGAAAGTGATCGACGCCCTTGCCTGGGACCAGTCGCCCGAGAAAAACAATCGTTGGCGACTTGCCGGATGCGACGGGCGGCGGCGGAACCAGGTAAGTGCCGCCGGGCGTCAGACTCATCCGCGTAGCCATGCGGTATCTTCTCATTGCCGTAAAGATGGCAGGACTGAGAACATCGATCTTGGCGACGAAGAAAAACGAAAACCAATCCCAGACGTTGGTGCGCTTGTAGGCGAACGGGCCCGGCACGCTCGTGCAGTCGGCAACCGACATCGATACCCTGTCGCCCCTCCCGATGTGTAGCGGCCACAGGCAGTTGAGTGGGTAGTGGTAGCTGCCGCCGCGCGGCAAGGTTTGTAGTAGCCTGCGAAACCTGCGCACAAACTCGAGACGGCTCCATCCTCCCATAGTCACTGATACCAGCGCCGCCAATACGTCCTGGCGATCCTGGTGATCGGTCTTCAGTTGGTCAACGAGGCTTGAGGGTGCAACCAAGACCACGTCTGCACCGCTGCGCCGCAAGCTGGTGAAGACGTCGAAGAAACGTTTTTCTGCGCCCCCGTACGAGGGCGAGACAAGCACTATGTAGCTACGCATGCGATGGTGCGACGTGCCGCGAAGGGGTTAGCCGGCGTCTTTCGACGAAGTGCAGTACCACGGCGAACAAAAAGAAAAAATAGACGAACGAGAAGTAGCGCCAATGCATAATATCGCTCCACATGATCGTAATCGGTGCAACAAACCCCGCAACGATCAGTCTCCGTACGAGCGGGCTTGCGGAACTCTTTGTTAGTAGGATGCGGGGAGCAAGCACAACTACAACGAGCGAAGCGATCGAGACGACAGCTTCCATGCCGTCACTGGTGCGGTCGGACCCGATTAGAAGGCTGTATGCGCGCTGCGGAATTAACGCCAGGTACTTGATTGGATAGACAAGCGCATAGCCATAGTGATCGATGATGCTGGCGAAGATCAGTCCCGAAGCCCCCGATACGTCTAGGAGACCCTCGCTGGAGTATTCCGGCACCAAGGACTTCGCGATCGGTGCCGCCAGAGAGATGAACACGAGCAGGGCAACAATCCAGTGGTACCGTGGGTCGCGGTTGCGCGGAATGAGCACCAGCAGCGACAACATCGCGATAAGCATGTAGTACCTAGAGAACGCGGCGAGAAGAAGCGCAAAAACCAAATGGATTGATTTGCCTCGCACGAGGTAGCTCGCGAAGAAAATGGCGGAGCACATCGCGTAGACCTCCTTATTCAGGCTGAGAAAACCGAGCAAGAAGTATGGAAAAACCAAGGCACCAGCCATGAACGCAATACGCCCCTGCTGGGTAGAGAAGCAGTCAAGTGCGATCCGAAGGGTCAGGCCCATCAACGCCAGGTTGCACGCCTGAATCAGGAAAAGATTACCGTCCGCCAACCTCATAAACAGGATTGGCGAACCGATCAGGAACAGCACAGGGTCTTCATCCACTGCGACCTGTGAGTACAAGTCTTGGTAGAGACTGAAGTATGTCGCTGCATCAGAGGCCACGTAATGAATAGTCTCGTCGATGTGCGCCGCCAATAGTGCATCCCGGAATATCACCAACAGCCCCAGCAGCAGACAGAAGATGGCTCCCAGCACGAGGGTACTCACACGCATGTGGAACATCCTCACCTTCCTGGCAGGAACCGCTTCTGCAGTTCAAGTAGCTTTGCATACAGGGATGCTTCGCTTTCAAAGTCGTCATGCGGGCGCTCCGGGCGAGCCAGATAAGTGGCAAGACCCCGTTCGGTCCAACCCATCTTCTTGAGGAAGTATTCGATGTCTGCTTGTAGGTCGTCGGGGTCCGGGTAAGGGCTGTGCGCCAGCAGTTCCTTGGCCTGCTCCCGACTCATCTGGCCCGAGCAGATCAGCGAGGACAGGTGCAACCGGCGCTTGTCGACGCCGAACTTGGTCGGCAGCAGGTAGCCTTGATAGAAGCGCGTGAAAATGGATTCGTAGTGCTTGTACGGATAAGGCCGGTAGCCGATCTCCTTGACCAGCACGTCGATGCACCGCTCCTTGTTGTAGTCGATGTAGTCCAGGAATGGTACCCACTGCGTACCGCGTACCATGCGATGCCACACGAAGCGCTTCACACCTATGGTAGGCAGGCTGCGGACCTTGACGCCGTCACGGCGCGCGATGTCGAGAATGTTCTTGCGGTCGAATTTGTTCCAGTTGTAGTTGCGCGGCACCCGCATACCCTCGGTTGTGGTGTTGCTACCCGAGAGCATGTATTTAACCCCGTATCGCGCCGCCAGCCCGTAGTTGACCGCCAACATCGCGTTGTCGTACAGCAATTCGACATCAATGACATCGGCATCGAAGAAGGCCTGCTGCAGGGCACGGTATTCCCGCCATTCGACCACGTGGGTGTAGAGATCAACGCCGAGTTTGCGTACCAAGTTCTCAATATTATTGACCGCCAACTCAGAGTTCCAGCCGTTGTCCATGTGGACCGCCAGCGGCCTAAGACCATGCTGCTTCGCCAGATACAGGGCATACGCGCTGTCGGCGCCGCCACTGACGCCAACAATGCAGTCGTAGCGCTTGCCTTTCCCTGCGGCGCGGACCTTCTCCACAAATGCGTTGAGCTTGGTAGCCAACACCTTTGGGTCGGTTGGCTGATATGCAGCCAACTTCTCCAGCATGGCTGTGCAATAGTTGCACCGGCCCGCGCTGTCGAAGACGACATCGGCGGCGTGCGCGTCGATTACGCAACGCGTGCATTCTTGAAATGTCTCGTTCATCGTTGAAACAATTGGCGTATGGACGTGTAGTCCGGGTAGTTGATTAGCACCGCTCGATGCGGCCCGTAGAAAACGAAAATGCTGCCTGCCGCAGCGGCCGAGGCGCCGGCCTCAACGGCAGCACGCATGTCATCAAGGCTGGACGCACCGCCACAAGCGATCACGGGAACATTCACCGCAGCCGATACCCTAGCGATCAGCGCGGTGTCGAACCCGCTGCACTGCCCATCACGGTCGACATTGTTTAGGAAGACCTCGCCCGCGCCAGCGTCTACAGACGCCTTTGCATGCTGCACAGGGTCCAGTTTTGTCAGGCGGCGCCGGCCTGGATGGTAGACCCGCTCGCGTCCGAATAGATCGCGCTTGACATCAATGGCTACGACAACGCTGCTCGCGCCAAGCTCCTGCGAAAGCTCGCTCAACAATTGCGGTCGATCGATGGCCATGCTGTTGACGGCAATCTTCTCGACTCCGCCCGCCACAATGCGCCGTGCTTGCTCCAATGTGCGGATGCCACCACCGTAACACAACGGCATGAAGCATTCCCCGGCTATGCGTGCGATCAAGTCGTAGTTGGGCTCTGCGCCAGTGCGCGAGGCGGTGATGTCGAGAAAAATGAGCTCGTCGACGTACTTCTCGTTGAATATCCGGATCGCATTGATCGGATCACCCACATAGCGCGGTCGTCCGAACTTAGTGGTCTTGACTAACCCCCCATCCTGCAGCAGCAGGCAGGGAATGACACGGTTGAACAAATCGGTCATAGAGCGACAAATCTGCGAAGCAGTCCCATGCCAAAGAGGTGACTCTTCTCAGGATGAAATTGAACACCGAAGATGTTTCCGACTTCGAACGCCGCAGCGAAGTCAACCCCGTACTGGCAGGTCGCTGCCACATGGTCTGGGTTAGCGGTGCGCACATAGTAGCTATGCACGAAATAAAAGCGTTCGGCTTCTGCGTCATCGTGGCCGAACAACTGCGCGTTCACGCTCGGGCGAACGACGTTCCATCCCATATGGGGAACCCGTAGGTCGGGTGCGTCGGGGAAACGGTGAGTAAACGCGTCGATCCAACCCAGCCCCGGCACGTCGCGCTCTTCACTGCCTCGCGTCATCATTTGCATGCCAAGGCAGATGCCGAGTATTGGCTTCGATTGAGCCAGCACTTGTTCTTCCAGCACTGGGATGAGTCCAGTTGCGGTTAGCTTGCTCATGCCGTGGCCGAAATGTCCGACTCCTGGCAGGATCAACTTGTCAGCCGCCTCGATGTCGGAGATCGCCCCGCTGACACGGACTTTCGCACCGACCTTCCGTAGCATGTTCAATACTGAGCCGACATTGCCAACACCGTAGTCGACGATGACAATCATGATGATGACTCCCGACAGCATTCATTGGTGAGATTAAAGTTCATCGCTCAACCGCTTTTTCAATGAAATCAAGATAATTGCGCTGCCAGTTGGGCGCCCAGATACTTTCCATCTGCTGGGTACTCACTCGCCCGGCACTTTCGTCGAGAACCAGCCGCGCCAGATCACTAGCATCCGAAAAACCCTGAAATGGATGCACCGGATAGGAAAAACGAGCCTTGGGAGTGTCCCAAATGAAAACTTTGGGTACCAGACCAATAGCCTCAAACAATCCAGTGGAAACCTCGCTCACAACCGCTCCCACTTCCCGGAAAGAACTGTAAATATCCTGGTTGGCGTCAACCCGAACCTTCCCCACGAACCCATTTGGATGCTTGGCCCAAACACTGGCGCGCTCCAACGGATGCGGTCGGAATACCACTTGAACCGCGTCCCGCAGCACGGCAGAGAGACGTTCACACAGATCCAAGTAGACGGTCGTCTCGATACCGTCGCCGAGTATCAAAATCTTCCGGCCATGCGTGAGGACGGAAGACGAAACATCAAGCGTCTCAATCCTATGGGGGTTACCAATAGCGATTTTCTTGACAGGTGCATTGATCTGCTCTCCCCACCATGAGCCGTATGCCAAAAAGTAGTCTGGAAGAATCTGCTGAAAGGCGTAATCATTCGAAATGGCTGGAGCAAAATTATAGGCATCGTGCCCAGACGAAATCGCACCATGTTGATACTCCGCCGTCACCATCCCCAAATGCTTTGCCGCAAGAATGGCTGTAGCGTTATCGGCACCGCCGTAACATGCCTCTTCCTTAATCAGCAAACGTGCTCCCATTTTTCTGAATATCGAGTGATACTTCCGGTAGCGCGGCAATAAGGACGCGGCCCCATTGGTACAGAGCCGTTCAGCCCACTGGCGTCGTTCCTTGCCTATATCCCAGCCGATTTTATTTTTCGCCCGTTGACTAACCAACTCAACCAAAGCCCGAGCAGGCTCCCGATAGCTGCCCGCTCTTAGCCGACCCTTCAAAACCCCCTCCACACGTAGAGGTGTGTGAAGCAAAACATTGTGGTGATGACGAGGGAAAGGCCAATTCGAATTGAACAGATCCTCAACCACAAAAGTTCGATCCAATGCTGCTGAAACTAAATAATCACTCAGAGCATTGAAATAACGCCCTTCGCGCTGAATTAAGCGTGCGCCCGTAGCCATCAACATAATTGGATACTTTTGATCGACTGCATGGAGACGTATGGCATTGTGCGCAAAGGCACGTAAGATCGTCGACATATGTTTTAGTCTCGAACCAGCGTCCATTGCCCCAACTCTACTAACGATAGGCACACTGTAAAGCAGGTCACCCATAATTAGACGCAGAAACGGACTCCGTATCGTTGACCACAAGGGTATGCCGGTGTCTGGACAGCAAATCTCCGAAATCTCTTTGGAATCCTCGATCTGTAAAATGTCGCTCAGCGTTGTATCCCGTCTCATTCTGATGCCGCCCCCTGTCGACTTGTAGTCAGTGCCAACGCTGCGGCCGCCACTGTCCAGTCCCAATCCGTATCAATATCCAAAGCTTCTTGTGTGGATTCTATTAATAAAGGTATTGTCTTGATCCCCACAAAAGACTGGCACGCACGTAGCTCAGCGGGGGATATCAGATAAAAACTACCATTGACTACAAATGCCGGGAGCAAGTCTTGTGACCGTGTTTCCATCCCGTGTTCCCGCATAAACGGTACTAAATACTTGCCCTCCATCTTCAAGGTCCACATCGGGTGGGTATGAGTCGGCGAGACGCCCAGTACTGGCTTCCGCCCATTCTTCTGAAACAGTTCCATACCTCTGAGCACGGTTTCTCTGGATCTAAATGGCGATGTCGGCTGCAATAGAAGAAGCCCGTCAACAGAGCCCTTCTCAGCCTCATACCAATTCAAAGCGTGCAGAGCAACATCGACTGAGCTTGCAGTATCGGTTGCTAACTCTGTCGGACGTAGCCACGGCACAAGGGCTCCAGCGTCTGCACATACAGAAGCAATTGCGGTGTCGTCGGTGCTAACGAGAATGTCGCAAATTTCCGGAATGTCTTTTGCCACGTCAATCGACCAAACGATCAGGGGTTTTTGCCCGAGCACACGAATGTTCTTCCCTGGGAGCCGCTTGGAGCCACCACGTGCCGTAATCAAGGCAAGAATTCTCATTGCAAGATGAACCTGCGTAGTATTTTTAAACCAACTTCGCCACTTTTTTCAGGGTGAAACTGGCAGCCCATCACGTTGTCTCGTTTTACCGCCGCCGAGACTGCAATTCCACCATAGTTGCAGTCGGCCAAGCGGAACTCAGGCGACGCAGGTTCCGCCATAAAGGAGTGCACGAAGTACGCCGCTTCGCCAGGCGCAACGTCGGCAAAAAGATCGCCCTGCCAAGAGGCGCGCCCAGTCGGTAGCACCAGCTCGTTCCAGCCGATGTGGGGAATCTTGTGCGGCTCGCCCGTTGTGGTCGTGGCAGGAATATGCACCACGCGTCCGGGTATCAGGCCCAGCCCTGCCGTGGCACCGAATTCTTCGCTTTCGTCGAACAGCATTTGCATACCCAGGCAGATGCCCAGTAGCGGCGTGCCGGTGGCTGCGACCTGGCTTACCACCGAGTCCAGGCCTTTGGCCTGCAGTGCGGCAATGCCCTCTGCGAAGGATCCAACGCCTGGCAACACCACCCGGCCTGCAGCGAGTATGACCGCCGCATTGTCCGTGATAGTCACGCGGGCACCGCAATGCTCGAGTGCGCGACTGACACTCAGCAAGTTTCCCACACCGTAGTCGATAACTGTGACGTCAATCATTTCCAAATTTCCTGACATGGATGCCCGCATTGCGCGCTGTGGCGCGAATGTCATCGATTGTGGCTCTGCGATAGTGAAGTATGTCAGCCATCGCCACGGCATCTGCTCCACCCGCCTGAACCGCGTCAATCAAATGCCCCGCCACACCCATACCGCCGCTGGCGATAACGGGCACCGACACCTCACTGGTCACCGCGCGAATCAAGGAGATGTCAAATCCCTTGCGCGTCCCTTCCTGGTCAACAGAGGTTAGGAGCACCTCGCCGGCGCCAAGTGCGACACCGCGCTTGGCCCACTCGATGACGTCCAGGCCGGTATCCTCGCGGCCATTGTCGGTGAAGACTTCCCAGCGATCCGGTCCGATTCGCTTGGCTTCAATGGACAGCACCATGCATTGGCTGCCGAAGCGGCGGGCAATGTTGGTAATCAGGCTCGGGTCGGCCACCGCGGCAGTATTGATCGCGACCTTATCGGCTCCACAACGCAGCAGATGGGTCGCGTCGTCGATTGAGCGGATGCCACCACCGACGGTCATCGGAATGAACACGTCCTGTGCTGCGCTTTGCACGATTTCGCCCAGACTGTTACGGCCATACAGGCTGGCTACGCAATCGATGTAGATGAGCTCATCTGCACCTTGCTCGTAATAGAGCTTGGCGTAGTCATTGGGTCGACCGATCACGCGCAAGCCTTCAAGGTGAATCCCCTTGATCAGGTTCGGACCCTTTATATCGAGTCTCGCAATGAGACGCGTATTGCTCATTCCGTGTGAACCGCATGATCCCACGGGTTGTGGCGCAGCTTCCATTGGCCCCCTTCAACTTTCCAAAGGTGCGGCGAGCGGAAGCGGTCGCAATGCGCGAGGAACTCTTCTCGCGTCATGCTGATGTACTCAAGGAATTCCTTCTCGTAGCGCGCAGGATATTCGCCCTCGTACCGGCGCATCAATGCAATTGCCTCGTCCTTGTTGATGTGATGGTTGCGAATCTCCTGCGCTGAATCCATCATCGCCCGGCCGACACCGAACTTTATCCAGCGTGTGAAGTAGAAGAAACCGTCAACCTTGTCGTCTAGGCTGTTGTACTTGGAGTAGGTTCCTTCAGTGCGAACTGGGTTGGCTTCAAAACCTGTGTTTTCCACCGCGTAGTAGTAGGCCTCCTGCGGCACCCACCTCTTGTAATAGCCAAGGTATTTGAAGTCAATGCCTTTGCGCTTAAGTACCTCCGGGTCCATCGGTAGATAACTTTTCAAGTCGGCCATCTCCACGCCTTCGTCGAGGTACTCGCCGATCTGCTTTCCACCGAGAAAAATGTCGCGGACGTCCCGACCGCCAATGTAGTCCAACGAAAAGCCTTCGCTTTCGCCGCCTTCAGCACCGGCCGCATAGCTGGAAGTCTTGTGGGAAATTTTCTCGCCGTATTCACCAGGCATTTCGCCATAGAAGATCAGAGGAATATTCAGCTGTGCCGCCATCTTCGCGACGAAGGTCTTTTGGCCCAGGATGAACGGTTGGAACGGGTGCAGCAGGTTGATCGTCGCGTTGCGCGTTAGCATGCGATGGATCTTGCCATTGGGGGTGTAAAGGAAGTTGTCAAATCCGCCAACGTGCAGCCAATTCTGGAAATTCTTCCAACCGATGTCGGTGTACAGGTGAGGTGACCATGTCACCGTAAGCGGGTGCATGCCGTATTTGTATTTCAGCAGGTGCGACTGCATGGCGCTGTCTTTGCCGCCACTACCGCCGACGATGCAGTCGTAGCTGCCATCGTCGCGGCGGAACTGTTTGCACAGTTGAAGTAATTCGCGCTCGCGTTCGTCCCAGTCGATCTCGCCGGTTTCCTTTAGCATGTTGAAGCGACATGCGTGGCAAACGCCCTCGTCGTCAAAGCTCAACGTGGTCTTAGTTGAATCCTTGCTGTGCGTGTACTCATTGCTCGACATTGGCTGCTGGTTTGACATATTGCAGACCCTGCAAAACTTTACGTACCGTGGCATCCCATAAAGCACGTCGAGTTCTTGCTCAGGTTTGGCAAATCGGGACAGATCAGTATTCGGGCTTGGGCCAATTTTCATTATGTTTCCTTCGGGGAATGAGGTGGTTCGGATTTATATGGATGCGTGATTGCTGCGCGCTCGTTCCAGATCATCAGGGCGTCCGACGTCGAGCCACGGTTCATGCATCGGATACGCCACCGTGCGTTTGGATTGTTCTTGCAGGCGCTCAAACAAGGTGGGCATGTCGCAGCGGGCATCAGCCGCCAAGGCATTCAACGCATCCGGATCAAGTGCATAGACACCCGCATTAATGTGACTGCGGGCCACAGGTTTTTCTTCAAACCCCACAATCTCAACACCTTGGGTTTGCACCACGCCAAAGGGGTGCTGCCATTCATGCACGCGCACCGCCATGGTTGCGGCAGCGTTGTGACGCAGGTGAAAATCAAGCAGTTCACCGTAGTGGATATCAGTGATCACATCGCCATTGGTGACCACAAACGCAGCGTCGGGGCGTGGATTGAGCAACCCTAACGCACCGGCTGTGCCCAACGGGGACTGTTCACGCAGGTAGTCGATCTGCACACCAAGTCGCTCGCCATTGCCAAAGTGTTCTTCAATCATGTGGCCCAGGTAATGGATTGCCAACACAAAATGACTAAACCCTTCCAATTTGGCATGTTCAATGATGTGCTCCAGCATCGGCTTGCCTGCCACGGGCAACAATGGTTTAGGACAGTTTTCGGTGTGTGGTCGCAGCCGAGTTCCCATGCCACCGGCCATGATTACCATCAGATTGGGGCGCACGGGTGGTGTGGCGATTTCATCCCAGAGATGCAGGCCGACGACATGGTGATGCTCATCGACGGCCGGAATCTGCTGGATCTTGTTAGCCACCATCAACTGCATAACCATCTCGCGCGTCATTTCAGGCGGCACGACCAACGCATTGCGATGGATGACGTTGGTGATCGGGCTGTTAAGGTCCAGTCCTTTGAGTAAACTGCGCCGTATGTCGCCGTCAGATATCGTGCCTTCCAGCTCACCTGCCTCATTAACCACCAGGACGATCTTGATCGCGACCTGATCCAGGTTGCTGATGGCTTGCTGAATGGTGGCATGAGCGGGGAGGATGGCTTTGCGCCAGATTTGTTCGGTCGAATTCACTTGTTGCGCCCCATGTCAATGTGCAGGTAGATCATAAAAAGACTTTTTGGCGATGCCATCAAGCGCACAGTGCTTGATGGTTTCAACCACTTTTTCACTTGCGCCACCCTCGCCATAAGGGTTTTGTACCTGGCTCAAACCCGCTTGAAAGGCTGCGGTGTAGAGCTTTTCCAAAGCGGCCGCGATACCCTGACGCGTTGGTTCGCAATTGATCACGCTTGTCGCACGCAACCGTCCCCGTTGACGGTCGCCAATGTTAATGGTGCCCTTCTTGAAGCTGGGTACTTCGGCCAAGCCACTGGAAGAATTGCCCACAACGCCATCAATCTGTGCTACGCATGAAAGATAGCGCAGTTGGCCGAGGGATGTGTAGGCGCGCGCGTTAGGATGTTGAGCCACAAACTGCTGCACCATCTTGATCAAGGTACGGCCATCAGTATCTGCGTTGGGCATGGTGAAAATAAGTTGCGTGTCTTTCAGCTCTGCCAAGGCGGCTAACAGTTCTGCCATCTGATCTTCGGCCGTTGAAGTCTCAAGCGTGACCGGATGAAAGGTAATCAACAAGTTCTTTGCGCCGAGTTGGAAGTCAATCGACGCTTCTAACTCTGCGCGGTCGAGAAGTTTCAATCGCTTGATGTTGTCAATGCCCAAGCCGCCGACCAGAAACACCCGTTCAGGCTGCTCACCTAGCTGAATTACTCGCTGGCGGTACACTTCCGCCGCCACAAAATGCAGGTGCGACATTTTGGTGATCGAATGCCTAAGCGCTTCATCAAAAGCCCCCTCGGTAGTCTCACCACCATGCAGGTGGGCGACAGGCATACGGGCAACCAGAGCCGCTGCCACTGCTGCAAAAATCTCGAACCTATCGCCGAGTACCACGATGAGGTCGGGGTTCAGCTCATTCAATGCATCGGCCAAACCGATTAACCCCAAGCCCATGGATTTGGCGATGCCCACGGGCGTGTCTGAGCTGGTGAGCATTTCGACCTTGCGGTCAATCTGAAAACCGTCCTTTTCAATCTCGCGGTAAGTCAAACCGAACTCAGGCGACAAGTGCATGCCGGTGGCAATGACCTGTAGCGTGAGCTCTGAATCGTCCTTAATGCCTTGCATGACCCAGCGCAGCAAACCATATTCGGCTCGGGTGCCGGTGATGACACAGATTTTCCGGGTCATAGTTCGATCAACTCGTCTGCCGCGAAATCGCGCGTCGCGATGCGTCCTATCACTTCATCCCAACGCATGGGAGAGACACCCGTACCAGGCCGCTTGGTGGTGATGTTTTGCGCACTAAATGCGTCGCCCGCTTTAATAGCTTGGCTGGCCACCATTGACTTGCGAGCAACTGGTTTATTCCGCGCCTCGCTTGGTGTTAGGCGTTTGATGCCATCGCCCAGTGCGACTTCAATATTGCGAATGGCTGCCACCATGGCTTTGAGCTCTGTTGGCTCAAGGCTGGCTTGGTGGTCGGGGCCGGGTAAATTGCGGTCCAGCGTGAAATGTTTTTCAATCACGGTCGCACCCATGGCCACGGCGGCAATGGCCACTTCGATGCCGGGTGTGTGGTCGGAATAACCTACCGCTACGCCAAAGGCGGCATGAATGCTCTGCATGGCACGCAGGTTGACTTCATTCATGGGCGTGGGGTATTCGGTGGTGCAGTGGAGTACAGTGATTTGGGCACGCGCTGTGCCAGCCTGTTCCAACACGTCGATTGCAGCTTCAATATCACCCAGAGTCGCCATGCCGGTGGACAGAATCATCGACTTTCCACAACCCGCCATGTGACGCAGGAATGGTAGGTTGGTGATCTCGCCAGACGGGATCTTGACAAGGTCTAGCCCCAGCTCGATCAGCATATCGAAACTATCGGTGTCAAACGCGGTGGAGAAGAATCCAATGCCGTGTCGACGACACTCTTCAATCAGTTCGTCGTGGTCCACCCTCGTCAGTTCGAGCTTGCGCACCATATCGAACTGGCTTTCAGTGGGATCGGTGCTGCCCTTTTGGTATTGCGCCTTCGGAGCGTGCAGCGCGATGCTCTTGGACGTGATGAAGCTCTGGAACTTAACCAAGTCGGCGCCCGCAGCGGCAGCGCTTGCGACCAACTTCTTCGCCAAGGCGAGATCGCCGTTATGGTTCACGCCTGCCTCGGCAATGATCAGTGTCTTCATTTGATCCTCTTTGCCGGGATGCCAACGTACACAGCGCTCGGTTCGCAGTCCTTCACAACCACGGACCCCGACCCGATCACGGTATCGGCGCCAATGATTAGCCTCAATCTGTCCGTGCCTTGGTTGACCGCCGCGCCAGTGCCCACCCAGCAGCGCGTGCCAATGTGCACATTGCCTGAGATGTTCGCGCCTGGGGACACGTTGACGAAGTCATCAACAATTACATCGTGGCCGACCGTCGCGTTCAGGTTGAAAATCGTGAAGTCGCCGACCCGGATGTTGTTGGTGAACCTCACCCCTGCACAGACGATTACGCCCTTGCTGGTACCAATAGCGTTGAGCTGCCCCTTACCGAAGCTCGCGCTCGGATGTATCAGGTTGACGAAGCGCAGCTCGTCACCGAAGCGTTGGGCCACCTTTTGCCGCACGGTGTTTTGGCCAATGCCGATCGCGAACTGCATGTCACCGTGCCGACCGGCGTCACATTCCAGCATGACGTCGCCGGGTGAGGTCCATGCGTCGAGCTCAGCCTGATCGCGGCCGATGTACACAGTCCGGTATCCGAGCTCGTTGGCAATGTCGTTGACCTCTCGCGCGAAGCCGGATGTGCCGAAGATGCCTAAGGATTTCATTGTTGATTGACTTTTCGTGTGGGTTGAGTATTGCCGCGGGACTAGAGCAAACCCGAGCTGCTCGGGATGTTAATCAAGCGCCGCTCCAGCGATTCGGCCACCGGCAAAGGTGCCTTAGGCGCGTTGCTGTACATCGACAGGCGATTCATCAGCGACCAGACCGGGCGTGTCATCAGGCCAGCATCGTTGGTGGCGGTCAGTACCGCGTCGCGTTGGTCGGCGAGTGAATCGTCAAGCAACAGCGTCTGCAACCAGAAGTTGCTGTGGCACCCCGCCGGTTCGGCGACCAGGCGAACACCCTTAACGTCGGCAAATGCTGATTGATAGCGCTCATACAGGTGGCGCTTGTCGGCCAAGAAACCTGGCAATTGCTCAAGCTGCGCGCAGCCCAGCGCAGCATTCAGGTTGGGCAACCGGTAGTTGTAGCCCACCTCGTCATGCACAAAGTTCCATCGATGCGGCAACTTGGCCGTCGTGGTCAGGTGCTTGGCGCGCTTGCCTAGTTCGAGGTCATTGGTGAGGATGGCACCGCCGCCACCGGTGGTAATAGTCTTGTTGCCATTGAAGCTCAAGGTGCCCATCAGCCCAAAGGTGCCGGTGTGCTGCCCGCCCACGGTGCTGCCCAGGGATTCGGCGGCATCTTCGATAAGTTGCAGGTGGAAGTCGTGCGCGAGTGCGAGCAGCGCTTCAATGTCAACGGGATGTCCAAAGGTGTGCATCGGCACCATCGCGCGGATGACGCGGCCGGTGCTGCGGTTGATGCAATGGCCGCCGCGCATTTCGGTCGTGCTGGTGAGGTAGTCCCGCAAAGCGTGAGCGTCCATGCCGAGCGAGCGCGCCTCGCTGTCAACAAAATGCGGTGTTGCTTGGCAATAGGCCACAGCATTGGCTGTGGCGATGAAGGTGAGTGCCGGCAACAACACTTCGTCGCCCGCTTCCACACCAGCCAAGAGCAGAGATACATGCAGCGCTGCCGTGCCGTTGACCACGGCTACCGCGCGTTTGGCACCGGTGAAGGCGGCCAAGTCATCCTCGAAACGGTCAACAAACTTACCCACGGAGGACACGAAGGTTGAATCGAGGCATTCCTTCAAGTAGGCCCATTCGTTACCGCGAAAACGAGGTTCGTGCAGGGCGAGCGGCCCAGGGCCCACCACCGACTTAATGGCTTGAACGATGTCCTGCGGTAGATTGCTGGTCGTATTCATGGCGCTTAGATGTTGTAGGTGTCAGCTTTGTAGGCTGACAGGTTCGCGGGTTCACGGAACCAGGCGATGGTCTCGGTCAGGCCACGCAAGAAGCCTTCGCGGCTACCGTATTGCGGTTGCCAGCCGAGCAGTTCTCGTGCTTTGGTGTTGGATGCCCACAAACGTTCAACTTCGCTTTTCTCAGGGCGTAAACGCTGTTCGTCCGTAATTATTTCTATGGATGTTCCCATGGCTTCGGCGATAGCGTGGGCAGTGTCACCAATGGAAATTTCGAAATTACTGCCAAGGTTAATGACCTCACCAACGGCACGGTCCGACTCCAAGGCAGCAATAAAGCCAGCCACTGTATCCGCCACGTAGTTGAAGTCGCGCGTGGGGGACACCGCGCCGAGCTTGATCTGCCGTTGACCATGGGCAATCTGGGTGATGATGGTCGGGATCACGGCGCGAGCGGACTGGCGCGGGCCGAAGGTATTAAAAGGTCGAAGTAGCGTAACTGGTGTACCAAACGATGAATAAAACGACATGGCAATTTGATCTGCGCCAATCTTGCTAGCCGAATAAGGCGATTGGCCTTGCAGCGGGTGATCTTCTGTTATCGGCACAAAGCGCGCCGTGCCGTACACCTCGCTCGTCGAAGTCTGCACCACCTTGCTCACGCCCAGGTCGCGCGCCGCCTGGACGATGTTGAGCGTCCCCTTGATGTTGGTTTCAACGTAGGTGTCGGGCGAGTGGTATGAATAAGGGATGGCAATTAGGGCCGCGAGGTGCAGCACCGCGTCGCAGTCTTTCATGGCGGTACGCACGCCGTTGGGATCTCGCACGTCGCCAGCAAACACTTCGAACTTCCCTTTGACGTCCGCGCTGCAGCGGTCGAGCCAACCCCAGGAGTTGAACGAGTTGTAGAGCACGAATGCTCGAACATCGTAGCCCGCGCGTACAAGTGCTTCGGTCAGGTGGGAGCCGATGAAGCCGTCGGCTCCGGTAATCAAGATTTTCTTCATAAGTCGCATTCAATAAATTCGCATAAACGCGGTCGTCAGCCAGCCGTTGACCGGAATGCTTTCAACCAAGGCATTGGGTGCAGCTTCTGAGCAAGCCACCACGTGCCGATGAAACTAAGTGCATTTGTCAGCATGAATGCCTGCCCTGCGCCAGTGATGCCGCTATGCCCGACAAGAACAAACATTAAGGGAATGTTTGCAAGGCCAGAGACAAAGGTTACAAAAGCAAGAACCTTGGTTTTACTCTCAAAAAAAATGTAGTTGGTAACCATGAAATAACAGCCACCAAATGCAAAGCCAAGGGCGATATAAATAACAAGTTCGCCTGCTGCCCGAAAAGACTCGCCTACTAGGAAACCGACAAACAACGGAGCCAAGAGGCCGAACGTCGTGGCGGCCGCGAGCACCAAGACAAAATAAAGATAGGTCCCACGCACAATCGTTACACGTAATGCATCGGTTGGCTTTGATAAATTTTTCATTAACCAAGGCGCATAGGCCTTGTTAAACGACTCGGTCATGAGGCCAAGTGCTTGCCCGACCTGCAAAGCAACCATGTAGATACCCGCTTGCGCAACATCAAGCAGCTTGACAATCACAAACCGATCAGCAGCGACGATCAACAACCCACCAATCACATGAGGTATCAGAGGCACACCAAATTTTAAAGCATCACGGGAATGCACACGCCAGCCTTTTGAAGGCCGCATCAGACCATCCTTCATCAACCACCACAGAGCAATTATTCCAAACAGCATGACTGCCACAGTCTGCCCCAGAACCCGGCCTTCCCAAGCCATGCCAACCATTAATATCAAGACCAGCGAAACGGCCGCATTGAGCAAACTCTGACTAATCTGGAACGCACCGTATTTTTTAGCCTCGCCAGAAACCTGCCAGAGTGCCAAGCGAATGTTACCGAGAAACTGGAAGCCTGAAAGCACAACCGCCACCAGAAGCCAATCTGAGGGCACCCCGGAGGCCCCCGCAAGCCACACCCCAAATACCGCAACCAGCAAAAAAAGCACTGCCGTGCTGATCACCAATATCCCGACACAAGCGCCAACATACTCCGCGAGTGCCTTCTTTTCCAGCTGAAAATAACGTACGCCTACAGCCCCATGCACACTCAGACCAGTGAATGCCCCCATCACGCTGAGCACCAAGCCAAACATGGCTACGGTTCCGTAATCGGCCGGTGTGAGCACCCGAGTCAAAATTGGCAAAAGCAGGAATGGAATTCCGGCATTGAGGATATTCGCCCCAAGGTAAATCGCCGCATTGCCAAAAAGCTTGCTCCGAAGATTCACAGCAATCAGGCCTCAATAGCTGCGAGGCTCTGCGCAATTTGGCGCTGTTGCGGTGCTGTTAGATACGGCCCCATCGGCAAGCTGATCACTTGCTCTGCGGCTTCATCGCCTCTTGGCAGTTGCACAGCTGCATCAGCCACCGCCGGTTGTTTGTTCAGCGGGATCGGGTAATGCACGGCGGTCGGGATACCGGCTGCCTTCAACTTTTCCTGCACGGCGGCGCGGTCCTGCACGCGGATGGTGTATTGGGCGTAGACGCTGGTGTTGTGAGGTTCGATGTGGGGTAGGACTGTCGGGGGCATGGATTGCCGCGCCTCGCTCGCAAAGATGGATGCGTACCGAGCTGCTACTTGCTGGCGCAGGGCAATTTCTTCTTCAAAAATGGCCAGTTTGGGTAGCAGAATGGCGGCTTGCAGGGTGTCCAGGCGGCTGTTGACACCGACGCGGATGTGGTGGTAGCGCCTGTCTTGGCCGTGGCGGGCGATTTGCCGCAGCACTTTGGCCAGTTCTTCGTCATTGGTGAAAATGGCGCCGCCGTCGCCATAGGCGCCTAGCGGTTTGCTGGGGAAGAAGCTGGTGCAGGCAACTGTGCTTAGGTTGCAGCTATTGCGGCCTTTGTAGGTGGCGCCAAAACTTTGAGCAGCGTCTTCTATAACCGGGATGCCGTGTTTGGCGGCAACGGCGTTGATGGCATCCATGTCGGCGCACTGGCCGTAGAGGCTGACCGGGATGATGGCTTTGGTGCGCGGGGTGATGGCGGCTGCCAGCAATTGTGGGTCCAGGTTGTAGGTGCGCGGATCAATATCCACATACACCGGCTTGGCGCCGAGCAGGGCCACGGTTTCGGCGGTGGCAATGTAGGTAAAACCGGGGGTGATGACTTCGTCACCGGGGCCAATGCCAAAGGCCATTTGGGCGATTTGCAGTGCATCGGTGCCGTTGGCGCAAGTAATGCAGTATTTGGCACCAGTAAAGGCGGCCAGTTTTTCTTCCAGTTCCGTCACTTCGGGGCCGAGGATGTACTGGCCGTGGTCTAGTACGCGCTGGATGCCCGCGTCAATGTCAGCTTTCAGCCGTTGATATTGGCTTTTGAGGTCACAAAATTCCATCTTTTTATTCCTGTCATTTATTCTTGAACGCTGCAGAAGCCGTCGCGCAGCACATATTTCAGCCCGGTATGCGGGCAAAGCGTCTCGGCATTACCACCCAACGGCAAGCCCAGCCGTTCGCCAAACCGACTCATCCACCCGATCTGTTTGGCTGGCACGCCTGCCATCAAGGCGTAGGGTTTGACGTTTCGGTTAATGACCGCACCAGCCGCCACAAAAGCGTATTCGCCCAGTGTGGTGCCGCAAACCACCGTGGAGTTGGCCCCCAGGGTAACGCCGCGTTTGACCAGTGTGTCACGGTATTCGTCTTTGCGGCTCACTGCGCTGCGAGGGTTGTACACGTTGGTAAAGACCATGCTGGGGCCGCAGAATACGTCGTCTTCTAAAGTCACGTTGTCATAGACCGAGACGTTGTTCTGGATCTTGCAGTTGTTGCCAATCACCACGCGGTTGCCCACAAACACGTTTTGACCAAACGAGCAATCGCGGCCGATTTGGGCGCCACCACTGATGTGCACCCAGTGCCAGACGCGGCTACCGTCGCCAACTTGTGCACCTTCGTCAACAATAGCCGTGGGGTGAATGGTGACGCTCATGTCAGTATTCCAACGGCAAGGCAACTCGCTTGCCGTCACGGGACGATAGGTACATGGCGATGAGCAACTCTAGTGTGATGAGTCCTTCGCGGCCATCGGTTTCCGGTTCGGCTTCACCGCGCAGGGTTTCGATTACGTTGCGATAGTAGAGCGGGTGGCCCAAGCCATAGACCGAGGTGGTTTGGTAGCTGCTGGCAGCCACCTCAGCGTCTTCCGGGCGGGTGTCGGCAAATTCCCAGGTCTGTATCTCATTGACCGCTACGCCGCCAATGCGCACCGTGCCTTTTTCTCCCAGGATGGTAATGCTGCCTTCCATGTTTTTGGGGTAGGTAAGCATGGTGACGTTCAAGGTGCCCATGGCCCCGCTGCGCCAGCGTATGGCGGCTACACCGCTGTCTTCGACTTCGATGTTGCGCGCCAGCGTGGCGGTGTAGGCCATAACGCTTTCGACCGGGCCAATCATCCAGTGCAGCAGGTCGATGTAATGGCTGGCCTGGTTCATGAAGGCTCCGCCATCAAATTCCCAGGTACCGCGCCATTTGGCACTGTCGTAATACGCTTGTGGGCGGGTCCAGAACACATTCATGGCCACCGAGTAAATTTTCCCAAAGCGGTCTTGTTCAACAGCTTTCTTTAACAGCTGCAGGGTTGCGTTGCGTCGGTTTTGTTTGACCACAAACAGGCGCACATTGGCATCGTCACAGGCTTTGACCATCCGCACACCGTCGTGCCAGCGGGTGGCCATGGGCTTTTCGGTCATGACGTGGCGGCCAGACGCGGCTACCTGAATCGCTTGCTCGGGGTGCAGGCCGCTGGGGGTGGTCAACACCACCAAGTCTGCCGTGGTGGTCTTTAGCAGGTCAGCCAAGTTGCTGTGGCCGGTGGCCTTGGTGCGGGTGACGGCTTGCGCCAGGGCGTCGGCGTTGACATCACACACGTCAACCAGTTCTACGTTTTCAGCGTGGCTCTCGATGGCTGCAAAGTGGTTGTTGGCAATGCGGCCGCAGCCAATCAGGGCGAGGCGTATTTTTCGGTTGGTGATGGGGGCGTAGTTGTACATCTTTTCTCTTCAATTTCTTGGGTGTTGCTGCAGCATGAGAACTACAAACGGAAGACGGTAAAACCGGCTGCGGCGGCCTCGTGGCGGTTGTAGAGGCTTTTGACATCGGCCAAGACGGGCTTGTCACCCCGGCAAAGCAGGCGCAGGTCAGCGGGGGTCAGATTGCGGTATTCGCTGTGGCCTACGGCGATGACAAGGGAGTCCACCGGGTGGTCGGCATCGACTGTGCCAAGTTCAACGCCATATTCGTGCGCCACTTCTTCAGCGTTGGCCCATGAGTCGGTAACCACGACTCTGATGCCCCATGTTTCGAATTCACGCACCATGTCCACGACTTTGCTGTTGCGGATATCGGGGCAATTTTCTTTGAAGGTGATGCCCAGCAGACCGACTGTGCTGCGCGCGACGTCAATGCCGTTGCGCAACATACGTTTGATCACGTTGCGGGCAACGTAGCGCGCCATGTTGTCGTTGATGCGGCGACCGGCCAGAATGACTTGCGGGTGGTAACCCACCTCTTCAGCCTTGTGGGTAAGGTAATACGGGTCGACACCAATACAGTGGCCACCCACCATACCAGGTCGAAACGGTAAAAAATTCCATTTGCTGCCGGCCGCTTCAAGCACTTCAGTGGTATCGATGTCCAAGCGGTCAAAGATGACGGATAACTCGTTGACCAAGGCGATGTTCAGGTCGCGCTGGGTGTTCTCAATGACTTTGGCTGCTTCCGCGACCTTGATGCTGCTTGCCTTAAAGGTACCTGCGGTGATGATGCTTTTATACAGGGCGTCTACGACCTCAGCCACTTCAGGCGTACTGCCGCTGGTGATTTTTTTGATCTTGGTGAGTGTGTTGACCTTGTCGCCGGGGTTGATGCGCTCGGGGCTGTAGCCGCAAAAAAAATCAACGTTGAACTTTTCCCCGCTAAATTGTTCCAGTACAGGCACGCAAATTTCTTCGGTGGCTCCAGGGTACACGGTGGACTCATAAATAACGATGTCGCCTGGCTTTAGCACCTTGCCGACCGTTTCGCTGGCTTTGACCAGCGGCGTCAGGTCGGGGCGGTTGGCTTTGTCAATGGGCGTGGGCACGGTGACGATGAACACGTTGCAGTCGGCGAGCGCCGCGGCATCGGCGCTGAATTGCAGCCGCGCGGCCAGCGCCAACTCTTCAGACGTGGTTTCAAGCGTGCGGTCTTGCCCGCTGCGCAATTGCGCGACGCGCTGGGTATTGATGTCAAAGCCAAGGGTGTCAAACTGTTTGCCAAATTCAACGGCAAGCGGCAAGCCTACGTAGCCAAGGCCGATGATGGCGATTTTGTTGTTGTTGTTCAGGTTCATGACAGGGTGGCGGTGAAGTTATTTTGCTTCTGTTCTAGTAGCTGCTTACGAAGGATGGACAGGGGTTAGAGGCCGATTTCATTCAATACTGACGTTGACGCTGTACCCGTGGTGCTTGAGCAGGGCGTGTTTTTTGGCCTAAGCCAGGTCGTTGGCGACCATCTCAGCGCACATTTCTTGCGCGGTGATCTCAGGCCCCCAGCCTAGTTTTTGTTTGGCCTTGGTGGGGTCACCGAGCAGGGTCTCGACTTCGGTGGGGCGGAAGTAGCGGGGGTCGATGCGGACTATTGCCGCCTCACGCAATGCGCCAGGAACGACTGCATAGCCTACTTCATTGACACCGGTGAGCCAACCATGCCAAGGCGGCCTGCTACATAGATTTTTTTGGATGTTGCTCATGAACCGGATTGCGCTGATGTGGATTGAGATGGCTGGTCAGCTTCAAGCTGCAACGCTTCAAATTCTTCACGCAGTTTTTCATATTCCGCCATCTTGCGCTGCAAGAACCGTCGGGTCAGTACAGCTTTTTCAGCCATGCCGGTGGGAGTAAGCAGGTAGGCGTAACTCAATTTGTCGGGGTTCTTGCTGAAGCTGCCCATTTTGATCCAGCCTTTTTCAACCAGCGCTTTGAGGCAGAAGTTGATGGTGCTGACGTTGATGCCGACTTCCTTTGCCAAGGTGCGCTGCGTCACGCCAGGTTTTTCCTGGAGCACTTTGAGCGTCCAAAATAGGGTGTCGTCGTTGGCGGTCTGGCGGCGTGTGGTCATCGGGTAAATTCGGTCTGGCAAGTTCTGGGAGCTGAAAATAAGTAAATTCAGAATAGCTACCGCAGCCAGTGGGCGCCCAGATGGGCGTGTGACAGGTTGGCCGGTAAAGCGTTATTGTTTTGATTTCAAACAATTTTAGCCTCGGATTTACCAATTTGGTGCGATGCAAAATAATTTCGCGTCCGACTACCGTCCTATCCAGCATTTACCGCTCCACGCTGAGCACCGCTTCACCCTGTTGCTGCTGCACCGCCTCTTCCGTGCTGACGGTGTTGGCCACCAGTTCCAGGTGGCTCAAAATCTCCGGTTCGCGGCGTTCGATGTAGCTTTTGACGGCTGCATTGGCCAGCAACTTGGTCAAGTAGCCTTTAGCCACCACCAGATTGAGCAATTCAGAGCCGTAGTTGCTTTCCGCATCTTTATAGGTGGCCTGAACCTGGCTCATCTCTTTCTCCAGCTTGACCAGTTGCTCCATGGGGGCGGCCTTCATGTTGCGCAAAATGCGGGTTACATCCGGGGTGAACTGGTGGTCTTGCAGCAGGGCAATGGCTTCGGGGCAAATGCCTGAGAGCAGGTTGATGCGCCGGTTGATCGAGCTCAAATTCACATTGAAGGCGCGCGCCAGGCGCTCTTTGCTCACGCCCCGGTCAATGGCGCGGCGGATCATGTAATGCTCTTGAATGGTTGACAGGCGATTGATCCGGTGGTTGTAGCTGTAGGTTTCGTCGTCTTTGGCAAACAGGCAAGCCACTTCGTTCAGGCCCAGTTCTTTGAAAGCCAGCACGCGCAAATGGCCATCCAGCAGCAGGTATTCAGACTTGCTGGGATCGGGCTGGATGACGGCCAGGGGTTCGATCAGGCCAATTTCATGGATGGATGAGACGATTTGCTTGTATTTGCGCGTGCTCATGATGCCGTCTGGCACCTTTTTGCTGGGCAGCAGTTGGTCAATCGGGATTTGATAGGTTTCTAGGTCAAACCCAAGCAGGGTGTTGAGCGGTTTGGTGGGCATCTGGAAAACGTGACAACATGAGTCGAAATCTGACGGCATCGAACCGAGCACGTCTGAAGCAACTGAGCTTGGACGCGGCCATGACTCCCGCTCACAGCCAGGCGACGTTGCCTTCCTGAGCACCTAAAAACATGACTTTATCGCATTAATAACTTGATTTTTTGCGCTACTATTGCAAAATGTTGATTTATTATCATGTCTCAAGGTGAATTCAATGCTGATAGAGTTCCGCGTTAAGAACTTCCGAAGCCTGCGCGACGAACAGGTGCTGAGTCTTGTTGCATCCAAGGACAAGACCCTGCAGGACACCCATACACAAACAACAGGCATCAGCGCTGCCCCGACTCTGTTGCGCAGTGCGGTGGTGTATGGCGCAAACGCGAGCGGCAAGTCCAATCTCATCAAAGCGCTGCAATATATGCGTGGCGTGGTGACTGAGTCGGCGACGGCGATCCAACCTGGCCAGACCTTTGCAGTGCAGCCATTCCGACTCGATGCCGATTCCGCCAGCCAGCCCAGCGAGTTTGAAGTAACTTTCCTGATTGATGGTGTGCGTTACCAGTATGGCTTTGCCATGACCGCACAGCGCATCGTGAGTGAGCATTTGCTGGTTTACAAGGCTTTCAAGCCCCAGCGCTGGTTCACGCGCCACTTCGACACAGTTACCGGAAAAGATGTCTACGAATTTGGCCCTGGTCTTAAAGGTCCCAAGAATCTGTGGGAAGGGGCGACCCGACCGAACGCATTGTTCCTGTCAATGGCTGTGCAACTCAATAGCGAAGCCTTGCGCCCGGTGTTCGACTGGTTCACGAGTCGACTGGTCATCTTCAATGAGCAAGCCCAGCTCAGTCCTCAGGTGTCTATTCAGATGCTCAAGCAGGCAGAAGGCCGCAAAGAAATTTGCAACTTTCTCTCTGCCGCCGACATCAGCATCGCCGACATCGATGTGGAAACGCGCAAAGTTCCTGGGCAGGCTGTTCACTTTGACTTGGTCGCCGGAAAAACCGAAGTGCGATCAGAAGAGATGGAAGAGCACAAACTGCGCTTTCACCATGTCACCGAACAGGGCAAAGCTGAGTTTGATTTGATGGACGAGTCCAACGGCACGCGCAATCTGCTGTTTCTTGCAGGGCCAGTGCTGGATATCCTCAGCAAAGGGCTGACACTTGTTATCGACGAACTCGACACCAGTTTGCACACTTTGCTGGTGCGCGAATTGGTGCGACTATTCCACCGACCCGAGATCAACACCGGCGGTGCGCAACTGATCTTCACAACGCACGACACGTCGTTGCTGGACGCGCCAGATCTGTTTCGGCGAGATCAGGTGTGGTTCGTGGAAAAAAATCGCGATCAGACCTCGGCATTGGTCAGCTTGTCAGAATTCAGCCCGCGTAAGAATGAAGATATGGAGCGGGGCTACCTGATGGGTAGATACGGTGGTGTGCCATTTCTCGACCACACACTGGGGTTGAAACACTGATGGCGCGCGACAATTCCCCAAAGGAGCGCCAACAAAAGCAGCTGGAGCGTAAGCAGGGGCGGCGTGCCAGCTACGACCGGATCCTGATCGTTTCCGAGGGCAGCAAGACGGAGCCGAATTATTTTCTCGAGATTCGCGCTATCCATCGCTTGCACACCGCCAACGTGGAGGTTCAGCCTAGCGACTTGGGGACCGCGCCAATTCAGGTTGTGCAGTATGCGAAAGAATTGTTTGAGGATGGCGACCGCTATAAGAACATTCAGCGTCGTGCGTTCGAGAAGGTCTATGCCGTGTTTGACCGTGACGACCATGACAGCTATCACGAGGCTCTGACGCTGGCAGCCTCGCTGGACGGCAAGCTCAGGAATGATGCCAAGCAGCCGGTCTCCTTTCAGGCCATTGCATCGGTGCCCAGTTTTGAGCTGTGGCTGCTGCTGCATTTTGAGGACATACAGGCTCCGCTGCATCGTGATGAAGTGATGCGCCGCCTCAAGCTGCACATGCCGGGCTATGACAAAGGCGCGGGCAACGCGTTCGCGACCACCAATGTGCATTTGGCCGTCGCCACCAAGCGTGCAGAACGATTGGCGGTGCACTTTACCGCGCGCACGGACCCTGAGCCTTTCACCGCCATTGTTGAACTGGTAAAGCTGCTGACTACGCTTCGCGGCTGAATGCGTGAAATGTGAGAGTTGCCTGAGGCTGCAGTCCAAGGCAGTAGCTGGTAACGTGTCACGCCGCTTGCTTTGCAGTTGGTAGGGGTGGCACCTATCGCCCAGAGTGGTGGAGATTTTGCCAATTTTGAAGCCAGTTCCTGGTTTGGCATTCTGGCTCCTGCGGGTACACCAAAGGAAATTGTTATCAAACTTCAGCAAGAGATCGCCCGCGCACTGGCCAGTCCGGCAGTCAAGGAGAAGCTGATGGCGCAAGGTGCAAATCCCATTGGCAACACGCCAGATGAATTCGCTGCCTATATTCAGAAAGAATCCAGAAAATGGGCGCAGATCGTTAAAACGTCTGGTGCCAAGGTGGACTAACCCTGGCAATCGGAACCATTGCCTTGTGACTAGGAGCCCAGAGGTGCGGACCGGCTGTCCAGCGGTGTGACGAAGGAGTTTTGCTCCCAGCCGGATCCAAGCCGACTTTCTGCGAAATCCGAAGTGTCTCCCAGCGTGGACTCCAGCCGGGTAAAGCTGCTGCTCTTGTTGTGCCGTTGCCGAGTGACCGCTGCCTGAAGGTTGTCCTTGACGTCCTTGAAGCGGCTCTCAAGATGATCGCGCTCATTTCCCTTGACCGCGTCTTCACCCAGAAATGCCGTGCGAATCTGCGTCAGATGGGGCAAGTTGGCAGGGTCTACCACCCAATAGCGAATGCCGCACTGCGAGAGTAATGTGTGCTTGAGTGTCTGGTTGCCCATCGACAACCCTTTGGGACCTGGCACATCCACACATCCAATCACCTGACCCTCGGTATTGCAGACGGTGAACGTGCAGTAAACGCCATTGAGCAGCTTGTACCAATGCGTTGCTTCTTCTTGGTGGGACGGTGTCGTGAATCGGGTGACTGGCAGCTTTATGAGTATTTGCTGGTCAAACATGACCTTGGTAAGCCATACCCACACCCGTCTTTCGCGGTTATTGACGAGCGGCCGCACTTTCAGCGGCCATTCCTTGGGAATACGCCGACTCTCGCGTGCAACCATCTTGTTGCGCCAGTAGAGTAGCCCCGCCCCTACTGCCAAACCGACAAAAAAAGCATAAAACATTTCATTTACCCTGATTACTCAGCCATCTAACGGGGCTTTACAAGCGATTGCAGTTTACCGTGCTTTGATCGTAATTGTGGGTATTCCGGAGGATCGTGACCGGTCATTCCGCTGATCGTGACCGATGCCCCGAAACGGGGTAAATCTGGGATTCCGCGATCGTGACCGACGATTCCGGGGATCGTGACCGATAT
>NZ_JBWMBC010000003.1:0-383522 GCF_056521285.1 Rhodoferax sp. GT1R46 | reverse complement strand
GCGCAACAGCATGATTGGCGAGTTGCTGCCACATCGCTGGACGCCGCCAACCGCGTCACCCTGACTGTCACCACCACTGCAGGGCCGCGGTCAATATGGGTTTGCCGCGCGCTTACGATTCAACCGCTCGAAGGTGCAGCGGGTCACTGCAAAGCTTTCTCGGCTCATCTGGTGCCAGACCTTGTCGGCGCCTTAGACCTGCATCTTGGCTTTCCAGGCACTCTGGATTTGCGGCGCCAGGGTCGCATCGCGTTGTGTCCTTGCGCAGCACAGTGCCGGGTTGCGTTGACGCGCTGCATGACGCAGGTAACACGATGGGGCAATCTGCAAGACCTTGCAGATCGCCTCGACCCCATAGCTGTCGCGGTGCTGGTCGATAAAGTCCTTCAGGACTTGAGTTTGCGGTCTAGTTCCGCCTGGGCAAAAAAAGCGCTGGCCAACTTGAGGATTTCATCGGCGCGGCGTAATTCCTTGTTCTCGCGTTCAAGAGTCTTGACCCGCTCGCGTTCATCGGTCGTGACGCCTGCGCGGGTGCCGCTGTCGACCTAGTGTTTTCGAACCCATTCGTTGAGGGTCTGCGGCACACAGTCGATCTTGTGGGCTATCGATTTAATAGCTGCCCACAGGGACGGATATTCCCCACGGTGTTCTTGAAGCCGCCGCACTGCGCGTTCGCGCACTTCGGGGGGAAACTTGTTTGACTTCTTGTTCATCGCTCCATCGTCTCAAAGATTGGAGCCTCCTCAATATCCTGGGCGATTCAGAAGTGGTTCTAACAAGCTTTTTCATCAAAGCGTCATCCCCGTGGACGATGCTGTAGTTGCGGCATTTCGCCGCTGCCGAACTATCTAAGAGCACTCTATGCTCAACGATCACACTCAAGAAGTTCAAGCCCACTGGGGCCGGTAATCCACACAATTTTGCAATATATATGTGTTAAATTGTTTCAATGAGTAAAGTTGAACAAGATATCCGCAATCGGCTTTTGTTGGCACGGCTACCTACCATGCCGCAGATTCTTGTGAAGTTGATTGAACTCTGCCAGCGCGACGATACCGGAATGGACGCGCTTGCCAGACTCATTGCGAATGATGCCGGGATCGCCAGCAAAATTTTGACGCTGGCAAATAGTGCTGCTTACCATCGGGCGGGGCCAAAGGTAGGGTTGATGCAAGGGCTCATCAATCTTGGTTTGGACACTATCAAAACACTGGTCATCAGTGAGTCCGTTTTTCAAACTTTCAACGCTTTTCCAAATGCCGGGGGTGCCGACCTGCGTGGTTTTTGGAAACATACCTTAACCACCGCGATACTGGCCCGCGAAATTGCCAAAAAAATGGGCTACGCGCAAAGTGAGGAAGCGTACTTGGCGGGCTTGCTCCACGATATGGGCCGATTGGCTTTGCTGGCGGCGGCACCGACAGAGTACACCGCCAACCTCCATGCCCGGGACAATGCAATGCTGAGCGCTATTGAGCAGCAAACGCTGCGAATCTCGCACACCGAGGCCGGTGCCTGGTTGATCGAACGCTGGAATCTGGACTCCTTTTTGGCGGACAGCGTTCTCTACCATCACGAAAAGCTTGAGCGGGTAGTCTCAGCTCACCCGCTGATTCGGATTGTTCACCTTGCGCACTCGGTGAGCAGCCTGCCTGCTGGAGTTCCCATGGACCCTGGGGGCGGCGCGCTGTGCAGCATTTCGGACGCTGATTTGCTGACAATCCAGCAAGGCGTTGCCGAGCAGGTTAACAAGACAGCCGACTATCTCGGTATTGATGTATCCGGCGTGGATGACCAAGCCGTGCCTGTGGCTCAAATCCCCCGGAATGTCTCGTTGCCGGCGGGACAAGCGGACCTTGTGCGCGAGGTCCGCAATATGGCTTTGGCGGCTGAAATTTCAGTCTCGTTCTCGCGCCCCAAAAGCGTTGCACAGCTACTTGACGTGGTGCAACAAAACGCCCGCATTCTTTTCAACATCGAAAATGCTGTCATGCTGATGAAGAGCGCTACCAGCCAAACCCTGGTGGGGGTCTCATCCGGAGCGTTTGGACAGCACTTGTCCGAACTCGCTATCCCCGTTTCCGCAGGCGGAGGAATTGCGAAGGCGGCACTGCTAAACCAGCTTGTTTATCTGGAGCACAGTCCAGGCGCTCTGAGCCTGCAGGAAGACCAGTTGTTACGACTCCTGGGTGCTGATTGCCTGGTCTGCGTACCCTTGGGGACGGCTTCCCCATCCAATGTGGTGTTCGTAGGCGGAATACCGGCATGGCAGTTGGAGGAGTTGAAACAATCCGCTCGACTGCTTACTTCCTTTGGCTCGCTGGCAGGCACGGCATTGGACGCAATCAACAACGGCCACAGCGAGATGGATCAACTCATTGCCAGCATGCATGCAGAACACCAGGAGAACGCACGCAAGGTGATGCACGAGGTCAGTAATCCGCTGGCCATCATGAAGAACTACATTGGTGTCATTGACGAGAAGCTGATGCGCCATGAGCCCGTGACTAGGGAGTTGTCCATTTTGAGTGGCGAGATTGACCGTGTCGGCAGCATCGTGGATGAGTTTTCGGGGGCTCCTCCCCGCATACAACCCGGCGGGACCGAAATCAATCAACTCATCATTGACTTGGTACGGTTATTTCGCGATAGCAAATATCTGCCATCGACCGTGCAGATCGTGGCGAACGTTGCCGATCAGCCATGTGTCATTTCAGGCTCTTCCGATACTTTGAAGCAGATTCTGGTCAACTTGATCAAGAATGCGGTCGAGGCCATGCAAAAGGGCGGGCAACTGACGGTGAGTAACTTGGGACGTGTCTTGCGCAGCGGGCGTCTCTATTTTGAAGTGTCTGTCACAGATACCGGCCCAGGCTTGTCGGCCGAGGTTTTGGCTAATTTGTACAAACCGGTTCGGAGTTCCAAGGCCGGAGAGAACCGAGGGCTCGGTTTGAGCATCGTGCACGACAAGATACAAAAAATGGGCGGAACCATCAGTTGCCACAGTACCAAAGTGGGCACTGTTTTTGAAATGTATTTGCCCGCACAGACAGCTACTGCCCAGCGCAGTACACCTGAGTTTGTCAAAAATGTGGCGTGAAACGTCTGCGTTGGCGGGCCAGCACCAGGCTCCGTTTCTATTCAGTTTTACTCCCGCATCTTCTCCCGCCCCCGCCCTCGACGCCCCGCCCGTTAGGGCGCTTCTGGTGGACGACGAGCCACTCATGCTCAGCAGCCTGGCGGCGTTGCTTGAAGGCCGAAATTTTGATTTGACAACGGCCAATAGCGGATCGGATGCCATTCAGCTGCTCCGACGCAACGTTTTTGACTTGGTGATACTGGATCTGCAAATGCCCGATGTCGGTGGGCACGCCATCATGGACTTCATGAAGACGCAGCGGTGTGAAGCCAGCATCATTGTGACCAGCGGTGCCAGAAGCATTGATGCGGCAATTGGTGCACTCAAGCGCGGTGCCTATGATTACCTGCGCAAGCCCTACACACGGGAGGAGCTTGAGAAAACCATCGACAATATTTTGCAGAACCGTGCACTGCAAGCAGAAAACCGGCGCATCGCAACCGCACTCGACCGGTCAGAAAAGATGTACCGATTTTTGGTGGATCGGTCTCCTGACATTATTTACACGCTGGACGCCGAAGGGTGTTTGACCTTTATTAATGACCGGGTAGAACAAGTCCTGGGTTTTGTTCGTCGGGACCTTATAGGCCAACACTATTCGGTGCTTGTGCATGATGACGATCTTGAGCATGCCAACTATGTCTTCAATGAGAGACGCAATAACCGGCGCCTCTCCCGCAATGTCGAGTTGCGTCTCAAATCCCGTCACAGCAATGGAGAATCGCGCTTCTTCAATCACGAGTTGATGATGCTCTCCGGGCAGCAGAGCCAGCGACCGCAGATTTCACAGGCACCAATGGATGCAGTGATGGGCATTTATGGTGTGGCACGGGATATTACGGATCGAAAGCGCGCCGATGAGTTGATTGCATACCAGGCCTACCACGACATCCTGACTGACTTGCCCAATCGCGTGTTATTCAAAGACCGCCTTGGCTTGGCGCTGCTACAAGCCAAGCGTAATGAATCAAGTTTGGCCGTCGTGTTCATTGATCTCGATCGCTTCAAAATTGTCAACGATACGCTGGGCCACTCTGTCGGCGACGAATTGCTTAAGCAGGCAGCCGCACGATTGAAAGCCTGCGTTCGCCGTTGCGACACTCTTTCACGCCGCGGTGGTGATGAATTTACGGCCGTGCTTCCCGATCTGACTAGCCGCGAAGATGCGGCCTCAATTGCTGAAAATTTTGCAGCCTGTCTACGCAAGCCATTTGAATTGGCAGGCCAGCAAGTACACCTCTCTGGAAGTATTGGTATTTCCGTCTTTCCATCGGATGGTGATTCGGCGGATGTGCTGTTAAAAAATGCTGATGTCGCGATGTACCACATGAAGTCGCATGGCAAAGACGGGCATTGTTTTTTCGAACCCTCCTTGCTTGAATCGTCGTCCAAGAAGATTGAGCTGGAACAGCACTTGCACGTAGCAATTGAACACGGCGAGTTGGAGATGTATTACCAACCGCAAGTCGACGTTCATACGAAGCGCATCATTGGCGCAGAAGCATTGATGCGCTGGAACCATCCCCAGCGCGGGTTCCTGAGTGCGGGTGAATTTTTGCCGATTGTTGAAGAAAGCCAGTTGATGATTCGTATCAGCGACTGGATGCTGGACCGCGTTTGCCGAGATCTTCTTGAATGGAATCAAGTGGCGGACTTCAAGATGCGGATGTCGGTGAATTTGTCTCCGCAGTATCTGGATCGGGGTGATTTTTACACCAAGCTCCAGGAAACGCTGAGCCTGCACCACATCGCTGCCGCGCAAATTGAAGTGGAGGTTACTGAGAGCATTTGCATCCACAACCCGAAATCCGCCATTGAGCAACTCGACAAGTTATGCCAACTCGGCGTAAGCGTAGCCATTGATGATTTTGGCACCGGCTACTCCTCGCTTTCGTATCTGCACCGGTTCCCCATACACACAATCAAGATTGATCGATCTTTCGTTATGGAGATTCATGACGCCATGGGGCAGTTTCCCGTCGTGCTGGCCATCATCTCTATTGCCAAAGGTTTGGGTTTGAACCTGGTGGCCGAGGGGGTCGAGACGCACGCGCAAGAGCAGTATCTGGAGAATTCAGGTTGCCGCATCATGCAGGGCTACCTGTATCACAAGCCCGTGGCACAGTCGGAATTGCTTGATCTTCTGCGTTCCCAGCGTCCCCTCTCGGATGTGGAGGAAACTTTTGAAAGTCTCCAGCCGTTGCGAGTCGCTATTTAGCCCCAATGTCTGGTGTTGGAGTTTCTTGGAGTAATTTCAAGGCATTGCCAATTTTTTTTGGGTCATTGGTGCGCAAACCGTCGGCTAACTCACTGGCCGTGTCCGCCCGGAAAGTGGCATACGTTTGTAAGGCTTCGAGTGCTTTGGAGGAGGGTGCCGGTGAATCCGGACTGGCCATCCGCAGCGCGTCAAAACTTTCCCGGTAAACCGTTGCGACATTGGTATCGATGCTGCCAGCCATTTGGTCAAATGACAAACTCTTGTGACGTCCCGCCTCAAGAATGGCTTCCCAATTTTGGCTAATGCGCTGGTCTTCATTCAAAAACTCGCGGATAGCGCCACGCGCTCGTAACTCTTCACTAAGTCGGTAGCTTGGCGGCGGAATATTCATCAATAGAATAGAGACACTCAAGGTCAACCCCGATGCTGACCACCACCGCAGGCGCCGTGCGCTGGGGCTCGTGGCAGTCCATGGTCGCGCCATCAAGCTGCCCAACAAGGCGCCAGCTACCAAGCCTCCCACATGCGCCGCATTATCAATGCCCGGAACGACAAGCCCCATGCCAAGTATGAGAAGCGTAAAGACGGAGGCCGCCCCAAACAACCATTTGAACTCGCTGCGGTCTACTTGTCGGCGCTCTCGCCACAAGAAAATCAGCAGTGCTCCGTAAAGACTGAATATTGCTCCTGAAGCGCCGCCAGAAACGGCCCGGTTGCCTTGAGTGGCCAGTGAGAGCAGGTTACCCACAACCCCGCTGACAAGGTACAAGACCACAAATCGGGGACGCCCGTACAAACGCTCTACCAAGCGTCCGACGTCCCACAAGGCCCACATGTTCAACGCCAGGTGAACAATGCCAAAGTGCACAAACATGGCGGTAAATAGCCGCCACCACTGTCCATCTTGTGTGGCCGGCCCAAAATTAGCTCCCCATGCCAGTTGTACGCCCGTGGATGAGTGCCACAGTTCGGCCCCATACAACATCATGACAGCAAACACTGTCAGATTGATGGCAAGAAGACAACTGGTGACCGGAGCGCGCTTGGGGTTGCTGCGCATCAGCTCTGTCAGGCTGACTGGCGTAGGAGTGGGTATCAGTTTTTGACTTCAGTCAGGTGTTTTTCGATCTGGGCTGTGCTGATGGCGCCAGGCACTCGCGCTCCGTCCGAGAAGACCAGTGTCGGTGTGCCACTGATCTTGTATTTGCGACCAAGTTCGAGGTTTCGCTCAAGCGCCGCAGTGTCGCAGCTCCCCGCTTTGGGCAGCTGCTCACGCACCATCCAGTCCTGCCACGTTATAGATTTGTCTTTGGCACACCAGATATTCTTTGCCTTCTCGTTCGAATCCGGGCCGAGTATGGGATACAGAAAAGTGTGAATCGTCACGTTGTCCACTTTTTCCAGATCCTTCTCGAAACGTTTGCAGTACCCACAATTTGGGTCTTCAAATACAACCAACTTGCGTTTCCCGTTGCCACGCACGCTGGTGAATGCATCCTTTAGCGGCAAAGAGTCGAAACTGATTGCGGTTAACTTGTCAACGCGTTCAGCTGTCAAATCGCGGCCCAGCTTGGTATCAATCAGACTGCCTTTGATCAGGTAGTTGCCGGCTGCATCCGTGTAGAAAATCTCTGAATCGTTGACACGAATTTCAAACAATCCTGGAAACGGACTTTTTCTAATTTCGTCAATTTTTTTCAACTGCGAAATGCGTTCACCCAAGTTCTTGCGAATAGCGGCTTCTTGACCTGCCGCGTTAAAAGTGGTCACCAGTCCGATTGCCGCCAAAGCCACTTTTATCAGAGAAATGAGCTGCATTGGCGCTGTTCAGATTGCGGTTGTCTTGTTGCGACGGCGCACGATGGAGCCTATCAAACCCAAGCCAGCTATCAGCATCGCAACTGTCTCTGGCTCTGGAACAGATGTTACGGTGAACTGAGCAGCGATGAAATTGGTGCCCGCGACCGATGCACTGGTTTTCAGGCTGTAGGTGCCTGCGGTCAGGCCTGAAAATGCAAAGGCGTCAGAAAGCACGGCGCTTGACATGGTGAATCCCTGTGCAGCGTTGTACACGGAGGCAGAGGTGAAGCTAACCGGTGGCAATGCGATCTGGAAGCCCGGCGCTATCAAAACATAGGGTGCGAAACCGAGTACCCCCGCTACGTTGGAGACTCCCGCCAGCGTAAATGTGCCCAGCTCGTAGTCGGAGAATGTTACCCCGTTGGCCTGAATAGGGGCAGTGGTCACTGCGCTGGCTGCAAATGAACTGAGTGCAATGACCACGGCGCTGACGAGTGCTTTGAAATTCATAATTTTTCCCTGTGTAGTTCCCGGATGGCATCTAATTAAGATTTACCTGAGCATATTTGCACGACCGGCGTGCGTCCATAGACCGTTCGGACTAACGGCATGCCATTTTTTGGAAACAATAGGCCCCGAAACCATGTGATACACGGAGTCCACCTGATGCGGGGCAAGGATGTAGCGCTAGGCGTTCAATGATTCGCCGGGCTTTGTGTTCTTGCGGCGTGCCATAAAACCGATAAGCCCAAGGCCAGCCATCAGCAGGGCGTAGGTCTCTGGCTCTGGAATGGCGGCCACATTCAAACTACCGGAATAGGTGCCGCCATAAGTGCCAACCACGTTGCCTCTGATTTCCAGCGTGTAGGTATCGGCAGGCAATGTTGACAACGAAATGACGGTAGTTGATCCTGTGATACCGGGAGCTGCACTGAATGGTGTGCTCCAGGCCTGCATGAGCGGAGTATTACCAGCGCTGAATGGACCGATACCCTGGTAGAGCCGGGCAGAGATATTGTCAATACCAAAAAATGAACCGAGGTTGATGCTGGCGGTGATGCTGCTCAATGATGCCGCAGGAGACAGCGTGAACGTGTAGTCGTCATAGAACGATAGCAAGCTTGGTCCAGAGAATGTGTTGCCATAACTCACCGAAAATGGTGCAGCTACCGCGCCAAGGTTCACTGTATTGGGCGTTATCGCTGCAAGGGCATGCGAGGCTATGGCTGTTGATGCAAGTATGCCGAGCATCGCCAGTCGCAATATCCGCTTTTTCAAGATTTTCATAAAGTCATTCGGAGTGGTTGATTGGGCTGATGCAGGGGTCGCTGCGTCAACAATCTTGAGCTTAGACGGCTATTGTTTCAAGCCGCCTGTTCCACACCGGTTCAACGGTAATCCATTCGGCCTAGTGGCCGCGACGGTACCGTTAATGATTGCCCTTAATTCATTGAAAGAAAGCGGCTGACAGGCGCATTTCTTTTGACAAGTTTAGACACTCCCAAGAGCCCGTCACAGGGTCTGCGAGTTCCCGGCTCAGCATGGTCCTTGCGGCTGAAACTAAAATTTGTCGGGTACCTGAACTCTAACGCTTCCCGGGCGTCAAGTTCAGACTGCAGTTCGGCAACAACCGGGTCGGCCTCGCCGTAGCGGTCTTTCAACTCATTGAATACTCTACTCAGGTGGTCGAGTCTGCGTGACATAAAACACTCCAATGAAAATGATTCATGTCACTGTAACATCCGGGTAAACCCTACTCCATTAGAAATCTGAGAAAAATTCTCAACGTCCATAGACGTCTTCAAAGCGCACGATATCGTCTTCTCCCAAATAGGAGCCTGACTGAACTTCAATCATTTCCAGTGCCACGCGCCCCGGGTTTTCCAGGCGGTGGGTGGTACCCAGCGGAATAAACGTTGACTCATTTTCCGACAAAAGAAATGAACTTTCACCCTTTGTAACCTTGGCTGTGCCACTCACGACAATCCAGTGCTCCGCGCGGTGGTGGTGCATTTGCAGCGACAGCGTTCCGCCTGGCTTAACCACAATGCGCTTGACCTGAAATCGCTCGCCCGCATCCACTCCGTCATACCATCCCCAAGGCCGGAATACCTTACGGTGGATAGCGCCTTCTGAGCGGCCCTGCCGCTTCAGGCTGTCCACTATTTTCTTGACATCCTGGGTTCTGTCCTTGTGTGCGACCAAAATTGCATCCGCGGTTTCAACCACCACCAGGTCATGCACGCCAACACAGGCGATGAGTCGACCTTCAGACAAAGCCAGGGTATTGCGGCAATCTTCCAGTAACACATCGCCTTGGTATACGTTGCCCGATTGGTCTTTGGGCAGGACTTTCCATAATGCGTCCCACGCTCCCACATCTGACCAACCTGCAGACAGCGGCAGGACCACACCCGCTGGCAGTGCGCCCGGCACGGCGCTGGTGCCTGTTGCGTTCGAGGCAATGCGCTCCATTACTGCGTAATCTATGGAATCGCTGGGGCAGCTGGCAAATGCTTCCTTTCCAACACGCTCGAACTCGCCATCGATTGAGCCCTGATCCCAAGCCGCCTGGCAGGCGCCTAAAACATCCGGCCGACATGCACCGATGGCCGCCAGCCAGACCGACGCACGCACCATAAACAAGCCGCTGTTCCAAAGATACGAGCCTTCATCCAGATATGCCTGGGCCGTTGCCAAATCGGGTTTCTCCACAAATCGGGCAATCAGGCGCGCATGGGAGGCATTTTCTTCACTACCGTACGCCGAACCTGACTGGATGTAGCCATAGCCCGTTTCAGGCGCATCCGGTGTAATGCCAAAGGTAACCATTGCACCATCCGAAGCGAGCACTGCCCCCTGAGCAACCACACCGCGAAACGCGGTGGTGTCGACAATGACATGATCCGCCGGCATCACCAGCAGCACTGGGTCTGCTCCGTTTTTGATAGCTGATAGTGCAGCCAGCGTAAGGGCTGGTGCTGTATTTCGTCCAAAAGGTTCCAGCACAATCGTGCCGGTCTTCCCCATCAGGCGCAGCTGCTCCGCAATCACAAACCGGTATTCCTCATTGCATACCACCATGGGCGCAGCCAGTTCAGCGCCAGCAATACCGTCCACGCGACGAACAGTCGCTTGCAGCAACGTGTCTTCACCCACCAGCGACAGCAATTGCTTGGGGTATTTCTCGCGTGAAAGGGGCCAGAGGCGGGTGCCGGAGCCGCCGGATAGAACAACGGGTTGGATCAACATAAGTTGGTGTATTTTTCTTGGACGGTTGTCGGTTTGCAGCACGCAGCGGTTAAGCCCGGGCATCACCCCAGCGCAATTGGGCTGTGTCGTCACCCCGGTACAAGGTGTCTCCGTGGCGATCCACGCAGTACAGGGGCGAGACAATCATTTCGCTGAAGCGCATGTCAGCGGCAATGCGTGTGTACTCAAACAAAATGCTTCGCACCACCTTGGCGCCTGTGCGAATGTGGCAGCCGTGGCCGATCCAAGCAGGACCCGTAATCGTTGCCCCTGGCTCAATGCGCACACTGGATCCGATGTACACCGGGCCCTCAATCTTCACTTTGTCCCATGGAATCGAGGTGTTCAGCCCAACCCAGATTCCAGGCTTCACTTCGCGCCCTGGCATGTTCATCTCGGCCACTTCACCCCGTAACACCCGCTGCAATACAGACCAGTAGTCGCTCACCCGGCCAATGTCGATCCAGTTGAAAAATTGCTTTTGGGCATAAAACGGCAGTTTTTGCTCCACCAGTTGGGGAAACAACTGTGAGCCGATGTCGTACACCGTGTTGGGTGGAACCAGGTCCATCACCTCCGGCTCAAAAATATAGATTCCGGTGCTGGCCAGGGTTGATCTCGCCTCGATTGGAGTCGGTTTCTCCTGGAAGGACTGAATCTGCCCGTCTGCCGCCGTTTCCACAATGCCGTAGTTTTGCACCTCACTGCGCGGCACATCCAGTGCCACCACGCTGGCAATGGCGCCTTTGCATTTGTGCTCGTCCAGTGCGGCGCCGATATCCAGATCGATCAGGGCATCACCACACAGCACCAGGGTAGGCTCGTCAAAGAAACCGCTGAAGTCCTGGATGCGGCGCATGCCTCCGGCAGAGCCCATAGGGCGGGGCAGTATGTCGCCGTGGTCCAGAACCCCTTCGTAGGAGTAACCAATTTGCACGCCCCAGCGCCGACCATCACCAAAATACCGTTCAATCTTCTGATGGTGGTAGGCCACGTTGATCATGATTTCCGTGATGCCGTGACGCTCCAGGTGCTCGACCAGATACTCCATCACCGGTTTGCCCAAAATCGGAACCATCGGTTTGGGTAAGTCTTTGGTCAAGGGGCGCACGCGCGAGCCTTGTCCCGCTGCCAGAATCATTCCCTTAGCCATGGCTTACTTCGTTCCTGATAGTCATTTTTGAAAATTCCTCGGTCGTTGGTATTCAATACGATGCAGCAAGTGCCGCCGGTTTCGGTTCAGCGTAGCACGCAGGTATGTCATCCATACGACACTCCGAGGGGTTGTGTAGCAGCTCAAGAATCTGGATGCTCAAACGCCCGTCAAAGGTCTCTCCGGGTGCCAGCACCACGGGTCTGTCAACACAAACTGGCTCGATGCAAAGAAACCGCTGCCAGTGGCCAGCGGGCAGGTCTGGCAACGCCGTAGCGCCTGTTGCTCCTGGATTCCAGACCATCCATTGGTCAAACCCGGTGGCGCTCAAGCGCAATGAATAGCCACCAGCGTTCAGCGCCAGAGGCCCACAGGAGTTAAAGAGTTGCTCAAACGGCTGCCCGGAAAACTCTTGCAGCTCAAGCCCCGCCAGGCCGGAAATGCTGCATGTCAGTAAGTCCCGCACGGCAAAATAGGGGTGCAGGCCACCCGTCCAGTTGAATGTGCTGTTGCCTGTATTGGTCACCTGCAGTGCAACAACCAAAGCGTCCGGCTTCGACTCGATTGTCAAGCGCAGCCTGGCTGCATGCGGCCAAGCGGTAAACGCACCCGGCTCAATGGCCAGGCCGTAGCGAACCCGTTGCGTCCCGAGTAACCCGGTCGGCCTCTCTTCCAGATTCCATATCGCCGTCCGCACCAAACCGTGCTTGGGCAATGGCCCCCGTTCCGCAAATTGTGGAAATAGCACCGGCACGCCACCCCGCATAGGTGCATTCGCTACCGGCAGGGGACTCAGGTACAACAGTTGACTGATCTCGCCGCAACCCGCCTGAAGCAGTTGGGCGCCAAACGCGCGGTGCGTCAGCACTCTCTACCGCCCAATCGCCAGATACTCAATCCCCATCCCGCGTACAAGTCTGGGGTCGTAGAGATTGCGACCGTCAAAGATCACCGGGTTTTTCAGCTTCACTTTGATGGTGTCAAAGTCCGGGCTGCGAAACTCACGCCACTCGGTCACGATAATCAGCGCATCAGCGCCATCCAGCGCAGCGGTCTGGGTTTCCGCAAATGTGATTTGTGCCTCGTTGGGGAAACATTGCCTGGCTTCGACCATCGCCACCGGGTCGTAAGCGGTAACAGTCGCACCGGCGTCCAGCAGATCCTGAATCACCTCCCGGCTGGAGGCCTTGCGCATGTCGTCCGTGTTGGCCTTGAATGCCAAACCCCAGATGGCAAAATGCTTGCCGCGCAGGTCTGTGCCAAAGCGCGCCAACACCTTGTCGCCCAAGACGCGCTTTTGCGCTTCATTGGCCACTTCCACGGCATTCAGCACGCGTAGCGTAATGCCCGCATCGTCCTCTGCCGTCTTGATCAGTGCTTGCACATCCTTGGGGAAGCACGATCCCCCATAACCTGCTCCAGCGTACAAGAAATCGTAGCCAATGCGCGGGTCAGAGCCAATACCCCTGCGCACGTTCTCAATGTCGGCCCCCAACTTCTCGGCCAGGTTGGCCAGCTCGTTCATGAAACTGATACGAGTGGCCAGCATGGCGTTGGCGGCGTACTTGGTCAGCTCGGCACTGCGAACGTCCATCACGATCAGGCGGTCGTGGTTGCGCTGAATGGGCGCATACAGCGCGCGCATGTTGAGGGCGGCCTGCTCATCCTCACAGCCCACCACAATGCGGTCCGGGCGCATGAAGTCTTCAATAGCAGCACCCTCCTTCAAAAATTCGGGGTTGCTCACTACGCTAAAAGGTATCTGCACTCCGCGCCGGGCCAGTTCTTCGTCAATAGCAGCCTTCACCCGGTCTGCGGTACCCACTGGCACCGTACTCTTGTCGACCACCACCTTGTAGTCGGTCATGTACTTGCCGATGTTGCGTGCGGCGGCCAGCACATACGTCAGGTCTGCCGAGCCATCTTCACCGGGTGGCGTGCCCACCGCAATGAACAGAATGGTGCCAAAGTGCGCTGCACGCTCCACATCGGTGGTGAAGTGCAGGCGGCCTGCAGTCACGTTGCGCGCCACCATCTCCTTGAGACCTGGTTCATAAATGGGAATACCGCCGTCCTGCAGCATCTTGATTTTGACTGGATCCACATCCAGGCACAGCACATCGTTGCCCATGTCGGCAAAGCAGGCGCCTGATACCAGGCCCACGTATCCGGTGCCAATAACGGTAATTTTCATAAGTTGCAGCCGCTAAGTATCTGGAGCGCACCCGGCAGGATGCAATCCGCAAAACGCTACTCAAACTGCCTTGGGACGGCGTCCTATGAACCCGATCAGTCCCAAACCGGCCAGCAACATGGCGAATGTTTCGGGCTCTGGAACTGCTGCAATGCTTTGTGCCTGGAAGCTAGGCAGCGAAGCTGCATCCACTGCGAACACGTAAAACTTGTTGTCACCCGCGTTGGCGGCATCAAAGTCGTTGTCATTCGTGATCCACAAGGTGTGCCGACCATCGGCTAAATCCTGACCGAAGGCCAGGCCTTCAATCTTGGATGGAATTTGTGTATCCACAATGCCATTCAGATTCAGCGCGGCACGGATGTCCAGGAACAGGGTTTTACTCACGGCGGGCGTGGCAGATGTCATGCTGGTTACGCCACTGATGTCCGTAGCGCCGGCCAAATCAATTTTGAACAGTTGCTTGATGGCGGCAGCTGAGCCGTCACCCAGTCCTTTGCCATCACGCTCATCCACCAGAAATTCATGGTCGTTGATAGCCACGATTTCACTCACACCTGAGCCCGTGGTCAGCCGATAGCCGAATTGCTTGGTGGTGCCAGTAGCGATGTCGACGGTGACAATGCGAACCTGCTTGCTGGCATCCTGCAACAGAGGCGCTTGCATGATGCCCACCAGGGTCTTGCCATTCGGAGTAATCGCCAGACCTTCCATACCCTTGTTGGCTACCCGACCAGTGGTATTGGTGGGTGAGCCCTCTGAACCCGTGGTGGGACCCTGTACTGCTACTGCCAGATTGGCGGGCAGCGCGAAAGATCTGATGCGCTGACCCGTAGCGCGGTCAAATTGGTTGATGTAGGGGCCGTACTCATCCGATATGAAAACGCTTTTCCCGTCGTTGGAAACCCGCGCGCCTTCGGGGTCAAAGCGCGCATTGTTGGGATTGCTGGATGGCAGTGCAGCATTGAACCCATCGGAGCGACCGGTAAAGTAGTTGGTGTTGTTGATGGCATTCAACGCTGGCACGCCGCTACCTAAGCTATTCGTTGCATCCGTCCCCAATGCGCCCGTTCCGTAGGTCAGAGGCGTTGCGCTGGAAAGCAGAGTGGTGTTGGTCAGCGTCGGGGTGAGGCTATAAGCCAGACCCGGCCCTGTGTTTGCCGTCAGTGCAAAGCTGATAGTCTGAAAGCGATCAATGTAGGAAGTGGTATCGCCCACTAGGGGGTTGTATGCCAAGGCATTGGGGCCCCGGTCCGGCGTTGCAATGAAAGTGTTACCACCAGCCCACGCAAAAGCGGAGCCCACACCACCCAGCAAATTGCCAGCAACGCCGTTTTCCAGCAAGCCTGCGGTTTGGGTCGACAAGTCCGACATCGTTCCGCTCAGGGTGCCAATAGCAATCAGGTTGGTCGCCGCCTGCGCGGAGTGCGCAGCAAAAATGGAGGCGAGCAAAAGGGGTAGCAATGCTTTGTTCATGTGGAGTCCTTGAAGTGCATGCACTGTAGGTCGCCAACATTACGGTTTTGCGAAAAGAACCCATGTTCGTATGCGCCGTTTGGACTATCGACTGAAGCAGTGCAGCTGACACAATTTCGCCACATGCCAAACCAACCCAATGCTGCGCCCAGAACACCTTGGATACAAGTCGGTGTGTTCATCGCCGCATTCCTGCTGCTTCAAAGTGGATGGTCTTTGGCCCGTGGCACCGTTCTGGAACGCGTTGCCATCAACGATGCAACGGTGGTGCCTGCCGCTTGGCTTGTCAATCAACTCACTCCTGGCGTTCATGCGGTGGCAGTCCAGTCCAGCGTTCGGGCTTTGGGCGGCGGCATCAATGTGCTCAACGGCTGTGAGGGCGTTGAGGTGCTGTTCCTCCTGATTGCTGCTTTGCTGATTGCGCCCATAACGCCACGGCGCAGGGCATACGGTCTGGTTGCCGGTGCGCTCTTTGTCTGGTTGCTCAATCAAGGGCGCATCCTGGTGCTGTTTTACGCCAACCGCTCTGACAAGGAATTGTTCTCCCTGCTGCACGGAACCGTTGCGCCCTTGGTCATGATTGTTCTAGTCACCCTTGCGTATGTTTCCTATGTTTCCACGTCTGCAAGCAAATGACTGCAAGCACGGGCATCATGGCGCGGCTGATCCTCGGGGCCTTGTTGTCCGTCGGGATTGTTGTGGCCTGCGGGCCGCGCATGGCGGAAGCCTTTTTACCGGTGCTGCGCTGGTCGTTTGGTCAACTCGATTCGTACGACCGCGTCATTGACCTGTCCATCGGCGACCAAGGCGTCGTCAGCGGTCACGAACCTGTTTACCGGCTCGTCCTCGCGCCCGATCGGGTGGTTTTTGTTGGAGAACGCCTCATCCCGGCAGACCCCCGAGGGCGGGCCATGGTCAGCGTGCTGGTTGCCTACCTTTGGCAATCGCTGGTCGTTGCCTTGCCCTTGGCGCTGGCGTGGCCCGCTTCCTGCCGTACCGAATGGCCGGTACGGCTAATGGCTCTTGCGGCATTTCTCGGCTGCATTGCTCTCATCGATTTGCCGTTCACCTTGTGGGCGCACATCTGGAAAATATATGTAGATGCCTTTGCCCCTGGAAAATTCTCGCCGTTGCTGGTGTGGGCGGATTTTCTTCAAAGTGGTGGCCGTCTGCTGCTTGGCTTCATTGCAGCGGGCATGAGTGTGGTCCTTTCACGTTCGCTATTCAGGCTGCACTAGATGTTGAATTCCATCACCCGCTCAAAATGGCAGCGAGCATTTTTTCTCAGTGCCGGGTTTCTGACTTCGTCCCTTTATGCTGAAGCGGCCACGCCACCTGCAGAGGCATCTGCCCGACTGCAGGCTGGCCAACCTGTCGATTTGATTGTCGAGTACGACGACACGGCAATCGCCGCCGTTGTTGCCACCATGCGTCGCAGCAGCAAGCGCGATCAAGAAGAGCCCGCAGTAGTCACCTACAAAACGCAGCAGTACAAACTGCTCAAAGAGCGCATTGATGGCGCGGTAGCACGCCCGGGCATTGCTCACCTGAAGGATTACAGCCACCTACCCATGGCCTTCAAGCGCTTTACGTCCGAGGCAGACCTGGCTGCTTTTCTGGCGAGCCCCAGCGTCAAGGCGGTATTTCCCAATCGGCAGTTTTACCGGGTGCTTGCACAGAGCCTGCCGCTTATTGGCCAGCCTGCTGTCGCCGCCGCTTCAGAACTGGGTAGCGGCACAGCCGTAGCGGTGATTGATGATGGCATCGACTACACCAAGGCAGCCTTTGGTTCGTGCACATCCCCGGGCAATCCGGTCAACTGCAGAGTCGTGGTTTCCCAAAACTTTGGCAGCGGCACCACGGACACCAGTCATGGAACCAATGTTTCCGCTATCGTTCTGGGCGTCGCGCCGGCGTCCAGAATCGCCATGCTCAATGCCTTCTCAGGCACCTCAGCCTATGTGGCCGACATTCTCAGCGCGATCAACTGGGCGGTTGCCAATCGTGCGGCCTACAACATCGTCGCCATCAACATGAGCCTGGGCGATAGCACCAAATACACCTCGGCTTGTACTGCCAATAATCCTTTTCGCACGCCAATCACCAATGCGCGCAGCGCGGGAATTCAGGTGGTTGTAGCAGCGGGCAACGAGGCCTTCACTGACGGACTATCCAGCCCTGCATGTACTCCCGGCGCCATTTCCGTGGGGGCGGTTTACGATGCCAACTATGGCGGCGTCAATTGGGGCCTCTGCACCGATGCCTCAACGGATGCCGACAAGATCACCTGCTTCTCCAACAGCGCGAGCTTTCTTACCCTGCTGGCGCCGGGCGCACTAATCACTGCAGCAGATATCATGGAAGGCGGAACCTCGCAGGCCACGCCGCACGTCGCTGGCGCCATCGCCGTCTTGCGCTCAACCTTTCCCAATGAAACCCTGGCACAGATCCAGACGCGAATGACCAGCAGTGGTGTCAGCATCACGGACGCACGCAACGGCATTACCAAGCCGCGCCTCAACCTGGTGGAAGCGGCGCGTCCGGGAAACGACGCATTTGCGAGTCGTGCAACCCTCAGCGGCAGTGCGGGTAGCAGCAGCGGGGTGACGCAGCTCTCCAGCCATGAAGTCGGTGAACCCGATCACGCGGGCAATGCCAGCGGCGGGCAGTCGGTGTGGTGGAAATGGACGGCACCAGCCGCGGGGCAATTCAGCCTGGATACGCATGGCAGCGGATTCGACACATTGCTTGCGGTCTATACAGGCACCAGCGTCGCATCTTTGACGCCCATTGCCTCCAACGACAATGACGGCGCTTCTGGTGGCGCCAGCGGCGTGCTGCTCCAGGCGCAGGCCGGCAAAGAATACGTCATAGCCGTTGATGGTGTGGCCGGTGCCGCCGGAACGGCAGTCGTCAACTGGGCTTTGAATACCACGGCCACCGCCAACCTGTCGGCCGCCCTTTCCGGTCCGGGGGGTGTCAGCCCGGGCATCACAGCCCAATACATCGTGACTGTCGGGAATGCAGGTCCACAGGGTGCTACCAACGTCTGGGTCACCGCCACCTTGCCGCCTGGCGCAGTTTATTCATCCGGGCCCGCAGGCTGCACTGCCAACAGCAGCGTCGTCAGTTGCTTTATCGGCACGATGGGGAGCGCCGCAACCACCACCTTTCCTATCAACCTTACCTGGAACACGATAGCAGGCACGGTGTCTATCTCCGTGGGTGTAAGCTCCGACCTGCCCGATACCGTTTCCGCTAATAACACCGCGGCTATACAGGTAGGCCTTGACGCCGGTGATACCGATGCACCCACCTTGCCGCAGTGGGGTGTGCTGCTTCTGGGGGCTCTGTTGATAGGCTCCGCCAGCACAAAAAAAAGCCGCTGAGGGGCATTGCCCTTAGCGGCCTCTGGCTTTTGCCAGCGTTCAGCGTGCTTTGCGACGGCGTGCAACTGCGCCCATCAATCCCAATCCGGCCAACAGCATGGCATAGGTTTCGGGCTCTGGAACTGCCGCGATGGTGAAGCTACCATTCAGACTCGCACCCGTGTCGACCAGTGTGTAGGGCTGGGTGCTTTGCGCAAAACTTGCGTTCACCAAGCCTGCGCCGGTCAGCATGTAGCTGCTGAAGGTCAACTCTTCACCCACATTGCCGGCAAAGCTGAAGTTGACTGCTTGGTTACCAGTCTGCTGAACATCCCACAGGTACTCGCCCAGCACGGTGGTTCCGCGTGACACCGACAGGCCAAGGCCAAGGTAGCCACCGCTCACCATGCTATTGAAGTCAAGCAGCCCGCTGGCATTGCCCGCAAAGCTGACGTTCACGGCGGATCCGTTGGCCTCGCCAGCCTCGCCAACAATCTTCAGCTTCACTGCCGACAGGTCGACGAAGGCGTCTTGCTGGTGACTTCCAACGGATAGAGCGCCACCCGAGGTCGCGCTCAGGGACTGGTTCAGCGTCATCGCCAGATCGGTACTCGTTGTGGCGAAGCTCAGGAAGGCATCACCCGCATAGCTATGGGCCAGCGAGCCATTGGTCAGAGGAGTGTTGTACACAGCGGCGCCAAACAAGGTCACATCGCCTGATGCTCCCGAGAGGTCCATCGCAGAACCGTTCGCAAATGTGCCGTCGGTAGCCGCGCTGTAGCCTGCAGAGGCCACATAGTCGACCCGGTCAAAGTAAGCGGCCTGTGCGCCACTGCACAGCCCCAGCAGTACCAGGGCGCCAAGCAGGGGTTTAAATTGGTTTTTCATTGCATTGTTCTCAGGTTTATTTCATGGGGTATCACTGGCGCGTGATGCGGTTTTGCGCGCCAGGCGCTACGCCGGCTGGATTGGCTGTCATGTAGGCTTCAAGGGCATCGGTATCCACTGCACCACCCAAACGGTTGGTGCCGCCGGTGATAGCTGTGAACGTGTCACCACCGTCCGCCAGGAAACTGTTCACGGTAACGCGGTAGCTGGTTGCGCCATCCACTGGCACACCATTGATCTTCACTGAACCGGGCACCACGTAGCTGTTGCCGCGCACCGAGGTTGTAAAGGTCACTCCTTCGGCAGCAGTCAGGTTGGCATTGAGTGGCAATGGAAAGTTGTGGGTGTAGGTAAAGCCGTTCGATACCTGCAACACACGTGGGAACGGCTGCGCAACACCCCATTGCTGTTCCAGCACAGCGTAAATCTGTGCACCGGTCAGCGTCAATGTCACCAGCGAATTGCCGAACGGCTGCACGGTAAACGCTTCGCCGTAAGTCACATTGCCATCCACCTTGCCAGCTGCCGTGAACGGCAGATCAGCGCGAATGCCACCCGGGTTCATGAAGGCTGCCAGAGCCGCCCCAGTACCCGCACTGCTGGTCGCAGCCAATTGGGCATCAGCGATCACGTCACCCAGTGCCGACTCACCGGCGTTGTTGGTGGTACGGGTAATGGTGGCGCTGATGGTTCCGACCAGGCGACTGGCGGGCACAGCGGAAAGGCTCACGTAATGGTTGACCACTTCCAGCAAGCTGGGGTCTTGAACAACCGTGCTCGTGCTGCTACCGACATTGACATTGCTGGCGGTCACAGCCACTGCATCCTTGGTGCGGGTGTCAATGGTGACATCAATATCAGTCAGAACGCGCGCGTACTGTCCAGCGGATGTCACGCGCACAAGCTTGCCTGCGGAGTTGTTGATCAGGCAGCTGTATGCTTGATGCGTATGGCCAGAGATCACCAGATCAATCGCGGGGTCGAGGCGGTTGACGATGTCAACAATGGCGCCCGAAATGCCGGTGCAATTGCCTGAAGTCACCGTAGGAAAACCACCTTCGTGAATCAGCACAACAATGGTTTCGATGCCTTGTGCCTTGATCTGCGGAACCAGTGCGTTGGCGGTATCAGCCTCATCCTGAAACTGCAGACCAGCCACACCCGATGGCGACACAATGGTTGGTGTGCTCTCCAGTGTCATGCCGACAAAAGCAATCTTGTTGCCCAGAAAGTTCTTCACGCCCACTCCGGGAAACAGCGTCGTGTTGGCGTCCGTATCCAGTACATTGGCGGCCAAAAACTTGAAGTCTGCACCGCGAAACTCGCCGGCCCGCAGGTCAGCAGGCAGGCCCTGGCCAGAAAAGGCGTCGGTGGGGTGGTTGCCGCCGTTTTGCATGCGCAGCAGTTCGGTTTTCCCCTCATCGAACTCGTGGTTTCCCACCGCATTGAAGTCAATGCCAATGCGGTTCATTGCCTCAATGGTTGGCTCGTCCTTGAACAGGGCAGACGTCAGCGGGCTGGCACCAATCATGTCGCCGGCAGAAACCACTGCATGCATGGGATTGCTTGCCTTCAGATCCTTGATCTTTGTCGCAAAGCGTGCAACTCCGGGGTTGCTGGATGAACCTTCGCCCGACTTGATGTACCCGTGAAAATCGTTGAAGCCAATCAGCTTGACCTTCAGCGTCGTTCCCACGCCGGATTGCGAAGCGGCCACCATTAGTTTGCTGCGCTCCAATGAGGTTATTTTGCGTTGCTTCAGCAAATCAAAGCTGACCTGCGAGGCATGCGCCAGAAAAGCCTGCTGGCTGCCCCATGGCTGCTCATCACTGATCAAATCGTCAATGGTGCAAGCACCGCTGACAGCGCGGTTCGTCACGCCTGAATCGTAAGTGCCAAACATCACGGTCGGTGATGTATCCGGTGTCAGGCAATCGGCTTGCGCAACAACCGGCATAAAGGCTGCGGCCAGCAAGGCAGCAAGAAGAGTCTGTTTGTTCATGGTTTTGGTTCCAGAAAGGTAATTTGAAAGAAACTGCGTTCAAGCCTGGCGGCGGCGGCGTACCAGACCGATGAGGCCCAGGCCTGCCATCAACATGGCGTAGGTCTCTGGCTCAGGAATGGCCGCTACCGCAGAGGCCGTCACCATGTCGAAGCGCCAGGTGCCGGTGGTTCCATAGGTTCCGGTTGGGCTGGAGGCCGCATACAGGCTGGTGCCTGGTGCAAACGATGCCAGCACGCGGAAGGTCAGGTTGGCATTGTTGTTGGCACCGGTGACCGTGGTCAGGTCCAGTGTGCGACCTTTGAACCAGGTATCGCCAGCGTTACCGGAAAACTGCGCCCCAGTTACGAAGTTGACGCCATCCAGGCTGTACTGCACGGTCTCATTCATTGCCGAAGTGTTGCTGTGGCGCAGATCGTAGGAGAAGACCACATCCTGGTAACCCACGGTGCTCATCTTGAACTGGGCCCCGCGTGTCAGGTCGCCCGTGCTTTGCGCCGCAAAGGTGCTCAGGTTCCAGCCGCTATCGTCACCTGTAGCGGGATCGCTTGAGCCGGTGCCCGCGTCACCGCTGGCAAAGGTGGAGGTCATGCCACCCAACAGGCTGGCGACAACGCTTCCCGTGCTGGCGGAAGTGGTACCCGTGCCAGTGTTCGCGTCAGCAATCGGGCTATTGAAGTTCCACTGTGTCACCGTGACAGGCAGGGCTGCGTTTGCGTAGCCAGCGGCCAGAAGGGCTGCGGCAATGAGGGTTTGTTTGAACATTGAAATTTCCTTAAGTGGGTGAGGTTCTTGTTACTGGGCCGCTGCCACGCCGACGCCGGATGCCTGTGCGGCCACCATCAGCATGCTGCGCTCGGCAGAGGTAATCTTTTTCTGCTTGAGCAGGTCAAAGCTGACTTTTGACACATGCGCCAGGAAGGCGGATTGGCTGCTCCAGGCCTGTTCGTCAAAAATCAGGTCATCAATCGTGCAGCCCTTATCGATCACGCGGTTGACAACGCCACTGTTGGTGTTGCCCAGCATCACAACGGGTGACAGATCGGGGTGGGTGCAGGTACCCACCGGCACCAGGTTCAGTCCGACGATGACCGGGTCGTGATCCGAATTGCGGAACACATCGGGTGCGTACAGGCTGTTGATCTGCGCAGCGCTTTTGTAGTTGGTGTTGTAGTCCAGTGCGTTGGGTTCGTCCGCATTCACATGCCAGTCAGCAACGCCCGACACCTGCGCCGCCAAAGAAGCCGTTGCCAGCGCATGGTCCAGGTAGCCCCATTGCCCATCAAAGGCATAGCTGTAGGCAGAAGCACCGTTGTGCGCGTCAATCAGGTTCACCCAGCCGTTATTGGTAAATGCGGCAATCGGGTCTTCCTTGGCATTGGCATTCAGGTCGCCAATCACCAGCACATCGGGGTCTCCGGTGCCGGTCGGGTTGCCCGCCAGCCAAGCGCGCAGCTGGTTGGCAGCCTGAACGCGCACAGCATTGCAGTTGCCTTGTCCATCTCCGGCGTCCGGCGTGTCACAGGCACTGCCCTTGCTCTTGAAATGGTTCACCACGGCAATGAAGCGCTCACCCGCACCAGCACCACCCACTTGCTGGAATGCCTGAGCCAAAGCCGGGCGATTACGGGGAGCACTGTCTCCGCCATTCTGGAAAGCCGTCGTGTTCAGCGCACCGGTGCTCCCCACCGGTGTGACCTTGGTGGGGCGGTAGATAAAGCCCACCTTGATGGCATCGGTGCCCATCGCGTTGGTCTGGGCCGTGCGTGCATCCACATCCAGGTAAACGTAGCTGTTGGGCACGGTTGCCGTGTTCAGCGCATCCACCAGGTTGCGTATGGCGCTGTTGCTGCCATAGCCGTCATTTTCAATTTCAACCAGACCCACCACATCCGCGTCCATGGCGGCCAGGGCGGCGACCGTTTTAGCCTGTTGGCGCACGAATTCAGTGCTGTTATCGGCACCGCGGCAGTCCATTGCAGCGCCAGATATGCCGCCAGTGCAGCCGGTGAATGAATTGAAGTAATTCAGCACATTCATGCCCGCCACCCGCAATGTTCCCCCCACGTTGGGCGCCGTATCGGGCCGGGGGTTTGTAGCATTGAAGTAGGGCACGCTGGCACCCAGGGCGTTCTCGGTGCGCACGCGCCAGGCATTGCCACTGGCGACATTTCCGCTCCAGGTGTAGGTCATCACGCCGACGATGGCGGTAGCCGAATCACCACCGCGCAGCGTGTTGCTGGCAGACAGGGGCTGCCCATTGCGGCCAAACGCAATCACGCCAGGGTTGTCGGCGTTTGTCGCGTCATCCAGAATGATTTGAGACAGGTCGTTTTGTGCCTGCACTGCAGCTGCGGCTGCACCGGGCAGCGCCACATTGGTGGGCTGCGCCAGGCGGCCGTTCACCGCGAGTGTTACCTGGCCAAAGCGGCCCAGCTGGTAGTGCTCGGTCACATACAGGGTTTGCGGCAGGCGCACCAGCATGCCCTCGTAGCGCTCAAAGTCATCAGCTGAAGCCATGGGCAGCATCACATCGGTGGGTGCCACGCTGCCGGTACCGCACTGCTGTATGCCGGTGCTGCTCACTTGTGTCTGGTTCTGGTATTCGCTCACGCTGCCGGTGACCCGCACCACCTGGCCGAGCTGCACGTTGTTGCTGCCGCCCGTGTAAACAAACACGGCGTCGGAGGTTGCGGCGTCGTTGTCACCCACCAGATCCTGCATATAGAACCCGCGCAGCGCAGGGGAGGGGCCTTCATAGTTACCCACCACCACACCTTGGGTGGTGACCGTCGTTCCAACCAGTGGGCTGGCATTCGTGCGGCCTTGAATGGTGTAGGCCGCCGTGTAGGGTGCGTCGCAAGCCGAGGCAGCTGCCGCTACCGAGAAGCTGGCGGTGAAGTTAGCCGCCATGGGGTTGTGGTTGGTACCCTGGTCCGAAACACCCGTGGCCTGAACGGCCACAGTGCAGGTCTCGCCGGCCGCAAAGTCGGCGTCAGGGTTCAGCGTGAAGCTGGATGCACCACCACTCACCAGTGCCGTCTTCACGCCGCTGGCGGAGCAGCTCAAGGTGTACCAAGCGCCACTGACGTTCACCGGCTCGGAAAAGTTCACTGTCACATTGGCATTCACCGCCACATTGCTGGCAGCGTTGGCAGGCAACGTGCTCAGAACGGTGGGGGCAGCATCCGTGCCACCACCGGTGGAGCCGGCGTAGGTGCCCAGGTCCGTGAAGTCGTTGTTGGCAAAACCGTCCCACTCAATCGACGGGTCGAAATCATCGTTGGGGTTGGTGTCGCCTGTGGTCACCGACGATTTGCGGCGCAGTGTGTTGTCGGCCGTGCTGATCAGGCCGGTGCCCCACTCAGTGGCTGGGTTTCCGCCGATCTTGCCCAGAGAATCAATAACCGTAGTGCCTTTCAACAGCACAACCGAGTCATTGCCGTTGTACCAGCTGCCGGCCACGGCCTGTTGGGTCTTGGCCAGAATCAACGGGTCGGAGCTGGAATTGGCCAGCACAAAAGTGGCGCCGGGTTGCACAACGCCTGTCAAATTGATGGTGGTGCCTGCCGTCAGCGTTGCGTTGAAATACATCTTCACCGAGTAGCCGCCGGCCGCCAGGTCAATGGCTGAGCCGGTGCCGTTGTAAATCTCTACAGCCTTGTTGTTGCTGCTGCCTTCGATGTATTCCGAGATGTAGAGGTCGGTCGCGGCATAGGCGGCTGAGCCTGCCACACAGGATAGTCCTGCAATCAGGCTCAACACGAGCCTGGACAAGCGAGGTGCTTTGAAAATAGCAGTTTTCAACTTCATGTTGCGAATCTCCCTGATCGATATACGGTAGGGAAATGGCTCCCGCCCTGCATCAAATCGTAGAGAGGCTTCGTTACAGGAAATCGATCATGAAGTTTTGTAAAGTAGTCCGAATGGACGTCTATGCGGGTGTGCCGGCTTCAGGTTAGTGATCGCACCCTTGTCGCGAGTTTGCACGTCATTTCATATGAAAAATAGGCCTGTAGCCCCCGTAGATACTGCGCAAGCAGCTATAAAAGTTATAGCATTTCGGAGTTGGGCATTGGGCACTCAGACAACTACGGGGGCTTTCGCCGACTGACTCTTGGCTCCCTCGGGGTTAGCAAAGCGCATTCCACTACGGAAGAAAATCCCCATTGGTTTTTCTACCCAGAGATGAATCAGCATGGCAGCCGCAATGCAGCAAGCGAGTGTCAGGACATAGGCCATTGCCGCCCCTGCAAAACCCAGACTCCGGAATTGCATCAGTACGAAAATTTTCAGCATCAAGCTAATGATGGGAACATGTATCAGATAGAGCGCGAAGGATGCCTCTCCCAAACGTTGGGCAATCCGGTTGCCCCCAAGCACACGCCCAGCATTCTCCATGCTTACAAGTCCAAAAACCATCATGCTGCTGGCCAAGCCAAACAGAAGCGTTTTCCAGTTGGTCAGCTGGTCAATATGCAAAATCTTGTCGGCTGAAACCAGAACGAAAAAAGCCACACCTGCCAGCAAGTAGAAGAGTGGTTTCTTGACCTCGCGATGTTTCGCAAGCACGGCCACGGCCATCCCCATGGCAAACAGAGGTAGGTAGTCGCTCGATAGAAAACTTAGCGGAAATGCACCGCACGATGCACTGATCAGGCAGCCCAGGTACAGGGCGCTCACGCAAATTGCACCCACTACTGCTGCCCACCGCGACAAAATAAGCAGGGCAAAGAAGGTGTAAAAAAACATCTCGTATTGAAGCGTCCAGGCAACAAAAAGTACGGGCGCGCCCGTGCCACCTACTTCCAGCGGATTCTGCGGAACCAGGGCGAGGGACTTCAGAAGCACCCATGAATCGTGCGGCACCGAATCGCGAAGACTTGGTGCGGCTATAGCTGCTAGGTAGACAGAAAAAAACACAATCCAGTAGATCGGAAATATTCGTGCGAAGCGCTTTTTTAGAAAACTTCCCAGCCGAGTAGGTGTACCGATGTCGGTGCTGTGGGCAGTAAAAATGATGAACCCACTCAATACGAAGAAAAACTCCACACCGGCGTCGCCCGCTGCAAATAGGGTGTCGAATATCGGGGTGTCGAAATACTTTGGCAGAGCAATGATGCCCCCCAAGTGAAAGAGGACCACCAACATGGCAGCTACAGCTCGGCTCGCTTGAACTGATCTATACATGGATGTCTGGTAATTACCGTGGACCGATCGCATCAGTAACCGCCGAAGTGAGTATCCGCGCCATCACTGCATTTCCTTCTGCCGTGGGATGGGTTCCTTCCCGGTACAAGCTTTCGTTCCACTCGGGTCTTTTGGCGATATCCACAACAGACAAACCATACAGGGTTGCAATTCTTTCCAACTCTTTCCGTTCCGGCAAATATTCAACACCGCTTTTAAAGGCAATGAATTCTGATTTTCCAGGATAAAGAAACAGGATGCCTGGTTGCTTCTTTCCACTGGCGGCTGCAAGCTTTTGAATTGCAGATTCAAACTTAGCAAGATTGGCTTTATCAAGCCCCCCTGTCGGTGGAAGCTGACTCATATTAAACTCAATAAACTTGGGTAGTACGTAGCGGCGCAAGACGTACCAAGTTGCCCAGGTCGGCTTTTCCTGCGGGAAAACATATTCGCCACGGGAGGGGCTGAGTTTGCTGAGGCCGCCGCTCATGTACTCCCAGATGAAGAAATTGCTTGCGTTCACAACATCCAGGTTCTTTTCAAGATAGACAGTCTCGTTCACATTTGTCCATCCGCTGGCTGCAATGGGCCACACGGAATAGTCTTCGCCAAGTCCACGCACAATAAGTGGCCCCAGCTTGTCCTGCTGCGTGTAGGGGTTGCCACCCATCACAATACTATTGCCAATCAACAAGATATTGGGTCGCTTGGCGGGATTCCAGTTGTCTACTGTTCCCATGCTGCGGTCATTGAAGACCCAGGAATTTCTATTTAGAAAAGTGCCTGATTGCGATGGCTTGGGTATGTAAGCAATATCGCTATTCACCGCATAAATTGGAAAATCAGTTAAGCCAATCAGTCGAATTCCGGCCTCACTGAAGACAATCAAGAAAGCAATACTTAGTAGAACTTTACGGATTGATTTTGAGGTTGTCATGCACTTTCCTTTTTCCACTTCTCATGCAGCTTTCACTGCACTATCTTTTATATGGAAAGATCTTAATGAGTGCAGATGACCAATTTATGAAACATGAAGCGGCGTCAGTCAGAGTGGTGCAGCAATCACCACGTTGCCATCAAGCACAGTGCCTTTTGCGCCGTCCCGTACGATGACGCCTACCTCACAGCTGATGCATTTGTTGTTCTGAAAAATCGTTCCTAGCAAGCGGGTCTGGGTCTTTGACAGGGCTTGGGTAGGGCCCTCTGCGTGCATCCGGTTGATAAAGCCCTCTGCGCCGCCTGATTCTTCTTGTGGCATGGTCAAGTTGGGACTATTGGCCTGGATTGTGTTGTTCCTGACTTCCACTCCTATGGTTCCTATTCCAAAATCTTGCTCATCCGTCCTCACAAACATTACGCTGATGTACGAGCGCCATTGCTTGGTCGTGTTGGTGATGCTGTTGTTGGCAATGCGCACGCCGACCATTGGAACGAATAGCCGCTTCTTGAGAATTTGGGCGGACCTCAAATAGATACCGCCGCCTTCATTGAATGTGTTGCCGACAATATCCAACTCGCGTATTGCGGTGTGATACAGCCATATACCGCGCGGGTTCTGGTTGAGCGTGTTGCCTTTAATGAGCGATTTTTCCAACCCCCAAACAAATGTGGCATACCGGCTGCTTGTGTCAGGGACCACATCCCACGGCTTGTCCACCGTTAAAGTGTCGTTTAAATAGGCCGTGACCCTGCGCGACTGGCCGGCGCCTTTTCCACCTACAACAGCTACGCCATAGTTCTCTGGAAACGCACCACCTTCAAAAGGTGCAACATCAATCTTATTGCCTGGATCAGAAAGTGTGGTGCTAGTGGCGCTAACGACTGTGCCCAGGTTCTCCGTGCGCCGCCCACCACCGCCTTCGGTCAGCATGGTCTCGCCATCGTTACGAAACTTGTTTGCAATGGGGCCACCCAGCACATTAAAGATGTTGCCCATTACCGCAATGCGATGCGCAAAATTCATCGTGAAGCTGTGATTGACGGCTTTGGATTCCTGGTTTTCTCTGGCGTCACGCGTGAAGTGGTTATTTGCCACATAGGCATCGTGCACCAGTGGAAAATCTGGCGACCCGTCGGCAAAGGTGGTGCGGTTGGCCACAAAAACCAGTCCACCGGTGCTTGTGAAGACGTAAGGCCCAAAACTATCCGGGCTTTTGAGTTGCAAAAAGTCGCAGCTTTGCACCACCATATTTTTGTTCCCAGTGAAAAATATCGGGATGCCACCGTTCAAGTCAAACTTCACGTTCTGAAAAAAGGCGCGGGAGCTTTGCTGTAGCAAAGGGCTTTGGGTGCGGCGGCCGCGTGTATTCACTAGCGTCAGCTCCCGTACTCCTACCAAATCCAGACCCCACCCCCACAGTGGATAGTCCGCTTCGTACTTGAGCACCGTGCGATCTTTGCCCGCACCCTGCAGCACCACTCGGGATTTCAGCTTGATACTGCCCGTCAAACGGCAAGTGCCTGGTGGCAACTGCAACACCCCGCCGCCGCCGGTAGCCACCAGGTCAACGGCCGCCTGAATGGCGGGGGTGTCGTCAACCAGCCCGTTGCACACCACCTTGCTGCCCAGTCTGGCGTCGCTGGCAGCCAGGACTACTTTGGCCGCAATGGCTGTAAAGCCGGCGCCCCAGCCCACGCCCAAAGCAAAGGGGTCGCCTCCACCGGCTGCCACGTCAATCTGTCTGTCCAGCAATGCCGGCCCAGTGCCGTTACCGTTATCAACGGTAATTGCGGCCTTGCCGCCCACCCGTGCGCCGCTTGGTGCGGTTGCCACCAGCATGTGTTCATCACTAGCCCTGGCATCAACCACAGCAGCCAAACCATCCACCGTCACTACGGGAGTGAAGCCCGGCAACTGCAGGTTTCGCCCAAACACCCGAAAGCGGCCGAGCGGAACAATTTGCAGCGCGTCCAGATGGTAGGCGCGGGCGCCGTTGAGCGGTACCGGGGTGCTGGTCGCTCCACCATTGCTGATTTGTACCGTCAAGGCACCAGCGGCCGTTGAGGGAATTTTGAAAGACACCCAGCCGGTGCCAAAGGAATTCACCACTTCCAGTTGGCTTTGGCTGGTGCTGCCGCCGCCATTGCCCATGAGTGTGACCGTCGGCGTGTCCCCGAAATTCTCGCCCTGCAAACCCACTACGTCACCGGGGCGTGCGCTCAAGGGGGCGTTGAAAACAATCGGTTTCAAGGGTTCGGAAAACGCCGATAACGTGGTTCCACAAACCAAAATGCAAACAACGTACTTCACTACCGCCAGAGACTTTGCAAACATGGTGTGTTCCTCAATGCGACGCAATCGCTACATACATCCTTCGGCCGAAAAGCTGCCAATTCAGGTCGTTGGTGAATTTCATTCTGGCGGCGGTTGCCATCTCAACGTAGCGGTCTGGGCTTTCGACTATTTCCACAATGTCGTCCGCTATTGATTTGGCGGAGACAAATAGCTCGAAAAGCAAGCCCGTCTTTTGGTGTTCCACCACGCCCGGAATTCCATGGCTGGTGAGTGAAATACAGGGCAACCCATAAGACTGCGCCTCGGCAAATACCAGGCCAAAGCACTCTGCGTGGGAGGGAACCAAAAAGAAATCCGCCTGCGCAAACGCATTCGCCATCTTGATGCAGTCTTCCGGGTTACTGGGCGAAAGATAGCCATGCACTTGAACGTGATTCACGCTGTCAGGCGGTATCACAGGCTGGCAGCCAATAATATGCAATGTGACGTGAAGGCCACGCGCATTCAGCTCCTTAACAATGGCCAGGGCCAGCGGCCCCCCTTTGCGAATCCAGTCTTTGCCAATAAACAAAAAATTGAGTTGCTCCAGTTTTCTTTGCTTGATCCTGCGGACGATCTGCTCGTCAGAGCCCTGGAAATGGCTGTTCGCACCAAAAGGAATTCGCTTTATTTGTTGTGCCGGTATGCCGAATCTGGCTTCCGCCTCTTTGCAGGCCCACGGCGTTGGATACATCACCCCTGAAATTTTTTTAGCTGCTTTGGCCTCTCGCCGTGCGTACTGCGTTGTGAGCAGCGGCAGCTCTTCAAAGTCCCTATAGGCTTCTTTGTACGCAATCCATGGCGCATCTGAAATCATGAAGACAGGCATGTCATACGCCTTTGCATAAATCAAATGCTGGCTTGACATGCTCAATATGGCATCTGGCCGTGCCTGCTGAACCGCCTCATCCAAGCGTTTGCCGTAGGCTCTCAACGCCGTCGATGTCATCCAGAGCGGATATCGTTTTCTTCCAAGAATGAGCCGCAAAACTGAATCAAACCAGTTTCTCTTGGGTACTGGAGATGAAACCACTGTCACCTGATCAAAATTCTTCTCAAGTGCTTTCAGCATGTTGAAGGGCGTGCCGCTCCATGCCTTGGGGTCGTGGGGGTTTTCAACTGTGGCGAGTAAAAGGTGGCGCATTTTCTTCCCGCTCATTGTTAGGCGCTCAACATGCCTTGCATGCGGCTCAAAATGGCGTCTCTGGCAAAGTTTTCTTCCGCATAAATGCGGGCCCGTGTACCCAGCCGCAGCCGTGAATCCACGTCGTTGACCATCTGTACGATAGCTAACGCCAGTGCTGCGCCATCTCCTGGTGCTACCACCAACCCGCAGTTCTGAACGACCACTGCTATCTCAGTGCCCACCCGGCACGTTGCAATCACCGGCTTGCCGCTGGCCAGCATGCCCGTCAGCTTGGACGGCAACACCAAGTCCTCTGCATCTGCGCTCTGGGTTAGCAAATGGACATCTGCCAAACCCAGCAACTCACTTAGCCTGGTAAAGGGTTGCAATGGCAGTAGCTTCAAGTTCGGCAGGTCTTTTGCTGCGGCCTCCAGCTCGGGCTTCATCACGCCGTCGCCACACACCACAAACACAATGTTTGGGCTGTGCAACAGGCGTCTGGCCGCGTCGGGTATGACCATTAACCCTTGCTTGCTACCCAATGAGCCCGAGAACAGCATCACTACCGCGTCAGGTGCAATTCCCAGCTCTTCACGGTAGTTGCTTGGCTTGGCCAGCGGACGCACATGGCCCACATCCACCCAGTTGGGGAAGAAGCGTGCTTTGTCAGGTTCGACACCCTTTTTTACCAGTCGCTCCATCATCTTCCAGGAGATTGAAGAGGCCACATCGAAACGCTGCAGCAACCATCGCTCTGAAGCCAACACCAGTCGCTGCAGCGCCTTGCCTTTTAGCAGCCCCATCTGGAAAGCCACATCAACCTCAAAATCCTGAATGTGCAACCACGCCTTGGCGCCGCTCAGCCTTGCCGTAAGCCAGCCAACCGGGGCACACACAAAGGCGGGCGCCACCGTCATCACCACATCCGGGCGCCAAAACACCTGCAGAAGCATCACCGGCAAGGAAGACAGGGCAAACGTCAGCAGGTGCAACACACGCAACATGCCACCCGGATTGCGCGGCACCCACAAGGGCGCACGCCACACATCCACCCCTTGCCACTGCTCGCGCCGGTAGGGCGGCCACGCATAACCAGTGCCTAACTGCCAGGCCGGGTAGTAGGGTGGCGCTGCCACCACGCGCACCTGGTGTCCCCGGGCTGCAAGCCAGGCCGCCATCTCGCCGGAGTATTTGCCAATACCGGTGGGCTCAGGCGCGAAGTTGGCACTGTAGAGGAGGATTTTCATGTGCGGACTCCCACAGGCCGATTTGCACGTGCTACAAAAAAGATAGCTGCTTGCGCATATTCCACGGGGGCTAGAGTCATATTTTGCCTATAGGACGGGCCTGCGCCGCCTCAAGCTCACGCACCTTGAGCACGATCATGTATTCATAGATCGACCGAAGCACCACAAAGGTCAGACCCGCCCGGCCATCCAGAAACCCACGCTTGGCGACATACAACAGAAAAAACATGACCAGCGGCCTGAACGGCAGGCGGTAGTAAAGCTCTTTCTGGTGAAAGCGCCGGTCGTTGGCGTCTTTTGAAAACAATGCTTTCTTCAGACTGAATGGTGACCCCGCTTTGCGATTCGCAACAATTTGCCCCGCTTCAGACGTGCTGTAGCTGTTGTGTTTGCTGAACCAGTGCGTCATACCTTTGCTAAACGGGTAGTGATCGAAATGCTGGTCGGTTTCCCCAATTGGCCCGTCCACAATGGTTACCGGGTTGGTAAGCCGCTCATAGCGAATATGCGTGGGCTTGAAAAACCGGATGTTGAAGGGGGAAGGCGTCACATGTTTGAGCCATTTCCCCATCAAATAGTCGCGCCGCTGGACCCGCAGCGCCACATGGTCCCCCGGATTCTTGGCGAAGGCCTGCAACGCTTTTGCCAGCTCCGGGGTAACGCGCTCGTCAGCGTCGGAGTAGTAAACCCACCCATGCTTGAATGGAATGTTGGTCAATCCCCAATTTTGATGACTTGACCAGTTGTCAAAATCTCTTCGCGTGATGGTGGCGCCAAACGCTTCGGCGATTTTGACGGTGTCGTCGGTACTCATCGAGTCAAAAACATGAATGTCATCGCACCACCCCAAAGACGCCAGGCAACCTGGCAAGTCTTGCTGTTCGTTCTTTGTCAGGATCAAAACCGAGATGCCGTTCATGGGGTGGTGCTCCGTTTTCTCATGCGCTTCAACACGGCGGGGTTACCTGCCCATACGGTCCAGGGCTCTGCAATGGTCTTAACCACGACCGCACGTGCCCCCAATACGCAGCCTTCAGCAATGGTCACGCCGAGTCCAACAAATACGTCAGCGCATACCCAGACATTTCTTTCGAGGTTGATTGGCTTGGCGATTAGCTGAAAGTTGGGCGAATCAATGTTGTGCGAGCCTCCACAAAGATGTGCCCCTTGCGACACGACGCAGTTGTCGCCAATAGTGATGGGTGCCATGTTGTAAAGAGACACGCCACTGGCGATGCCGACTCGATTGCCAATCGTCAATTGCCATGGCGCCCAAATCTTGACACTGGCATGCACATTGACATGCTCACCGAGTCGTGCACCAAAGGCCCTTAACAAGAGCCTGCGCCATGCATGCAAAGGGCGTGGACTGGGTCGAAATAGCAGCAGCCATGCCACTCCCCATATCGCTCGTGCGATTCGATTTCCCAGTGAGAAGGACGGCTGGGTGTAAGGGTCGTTGCCTTGAATGATCATGACTTACTTTTTTTGATGCGATGGCATCATTTAGGGCAGAAAAATAATATCGCCGCCAGCAGTATTGAAGTCGAAATCAATAAGTCTGTAGTCTGGTGAATTAAAAAAGAATAGGTATGGAGTATTTTCAATTATTCTTTTTACTTTATATGTTTTTGGAAACATTGCCAGCAATTCATCTAAACTGGAAAAACTTTCTTTCGTCGTATTGCTAAACTCCATCACTACAGTCGGCTCATATTTCTTCAAAATATTTTTCAAGCCCAGTAGCACACTTTTTTCATATCCTTCAACATCAATTTTTATCAAATCTATTTTGGCTAACAGTAAATTTGAAATATATTCGCCAGCATCAACTATCTTGAGTACGCCATATTCTTGGTTGGAGGATGAATGAGTGCTGACAAATGAACCGGTCCCGGTATTGGCTCCCTGAGGAGCGTAGAACGGTAATTCCTCATTTTTTTCTCCTAGGCCGACGGGATAAAGAGTAATATTTTTTACCTCATTTTTTGAAATTTTTTGCTTCAACTTGTCACTTACCTTCGCATATGGTTCAAACGAATGAACCTGTGCACAATAATTTGACATAAATAATGAGTGATGCCCGATGTTTGCGCCAATATCGATGAATACCGATTGGGCTTTTTTATTTACAATATCTCGGTATAAATAAATTGTTTGTTTTTCATAAGCTCCAAAAAAGTAAACCATCCAATCTATGTAACAATTTAAATTTCCATTGTATTTGCAATTAAAAAAGTCTATTTCAAATTCAAAAGATGTTATTAAATCAGGACTATAAAATAATCTAATCAATCGTTCTCGTATGCCGAAACGAATCCAATTCTGTCTGCCAATAAATTGTAATAATGACTTCATTAGTTTCACCTTAAGTTATGACTGACAAAAAAATAATGTAGTCAATTGAATGCACCATTTTTAAAAAGCTATACCCGATATTTTCATCTGACCGTAAAAACCTGGTTCTTCAAATACAGGCCATCGTCAACGTTCATGCGTCACCCTTGAGTGCCTTCGTAACTGTCGTTAGAAGACTCTGCGCCATTGCCTCAACAGTGAAGCGATGAGCAAAGGTCAATCGGGCCTGCTGCGCCATGGCTTGGCGCTCCTGGGCACTCAGTGCTAACCAGCGCTGCAGGGTCTTGACCGTGGCTTCGACCGTATCGGTGTTCACTATCCCCGCCCCGTCCGCTTCAATCTCTCGCCAGATATTCACTTTGTCGGATATCAACACGGGCAACCCGCATCCCAGCGCCTCGGCCACCACAATGCCAAAGTTTTCCTGGTGCGAAGACAACACAAAGGCTTCGCTGGCGTAAAACGCGCCCCACTTCATGTCGCCTTGCAGCATGCCGGGCCAGGTAATGCGGTCGGCTACGCCCAGGGCTTGCGCCTGCGCCTGCAGTTTGGCCATCCATCCGGTCTGGTCGGGCCCGGCCATCATCAGGTGCAAATTGGGGTCTTGCCCCGCCACTTTGGCAAAGGCTTCTATCAGCAGGTCGCAGCCTTTTTTCTCTTGAATGCGGCTTAAAAAAAGAAGCACCCGTTTGCCACGCAAGTCAGGGTAGGCTGCGTAAAACACGTCTTGCAATCGCGCCGCGTCGCCAGGCGGAGTTTTGGTGCCATAGGTAATGACGGCTTCGCGCGCTTGATAAAGCCAAAAAGACTTGCGGGCCAGCAAGCGCTCTTCCTCACAGGTAAACAGCACAGCCTTTGCATCACGCAACAAACGGTATTCAGCCCACGGCCAATACAGCCATTTCTTTATATGTTTGAGTGGGTACGTGTGTTTAAACCAGGGGTCTAGCATGCCGTGCGTGAACACAAAATAGGGCACCTTCATACGATGCAGTGCGCGCCAGGTTCCAAAGCCATGGTATTGCCAAAGACCATTCACGATGACAACGTCATATTCGCCCGCATGGGTCTCAAGCCAGGGGGTCAGCCGGGGGTTGTAAAGGTAGCGGCCTGCGGTAGGGCCGATTGCGTGAATCGTGTGCGGGAAGCTCGCCACAAACGGCGCTATCGGGTCATCCAGCGATAGCACTTCCACTGTATGCCCCATGCTTTTGAGCTGATGCCCATATTGTTTGACGCCTTCAATAGGACCGCCCCCATGCGGGTCAACCGATGGAAGAATGTGCAATATTTTCATGTGATGTTCTGGCGGTGAGGCGCCCAATTAGCCAGCACCTGCTGGTAAATGTGTAGGTAAGAAGTGATGGAACCGTCTGCATTGAACTGCGCCGCATGGTTTTGCCCTTGCTCTACCAGTTGCTGGCGTTGTGCTGCGGAGAGGTTGAGCAGGTTTTTAAGCGTGCCTGCACCGGCTGCGGCCCAGGCATGCACATCGTCTTCTTTGTGCAAACGTGGCAAGTAGTGGGTGGCCGAGCCACCAATCTCGTTCATGGGGGCGGCATCGGTGGTAATAACCGGGCAGCCGCAGGCCTGCGCCTCGATGATGGGCCAGCCAAACCCTTCCGCCAGACTGGGCACCATAAAAACGCGCGCGACCGAATAGGCCGCAACCAGCGCATGGTTATCAAGGCCCTGAAAAAACAAGACCTGCGCTTGCGCAGGCAGATCATTCAGAATCTGCTGCACCGCAGGGCTTGGGTTGGGGCTGATGCACCACAGCGGCAATGGGTTGGGCTCACCCTTGGCATATTGGGCGTATAGCCGAATTACCCCCGACAAATTTTTGTACCACTGGCCACCGCTCACATGCAGCAGCATGCCGGCCGCGCTGGCTGGCAGGCCTGCGCGGGTTAGCACCTGCGCGGCTTCGTCTGGCGGCATGGGTGCAAAGGGGTAGTTAAGACCGTTGTAAACCACCTCGGACGTTACCGGCTTTACCCGCCCGAAGTGGTGCAGGTCATCGCGCGTTTTTTTAGAGATGGATATGAAATGCCGCGCTTGTTGAAACCCATGGCGAATGTAGCGCTGGTAAATGCGCCCTGTGCGAGATGTAGGGTTTTCAGGCACATCGCCCAGGGCGGATCTCAGGGCCAGCAGGTCGTGCACATGCACCACATGCGGCCGGTCTTTAACCAGTGGCACCCAGGGCCCCAGGGCCTGATCACAAAACACATACAGCGTGTCACCGGGCTGCTGCTTTAACTGCTTGCGCACCCACAGGGGGAACAAAATGTACTGGTCAACATAACCCGCCCACTTGGTTAGGCGGCCCCTTGGCACCCAGTTGTAAACCCTGGCTTGTGGAGACCACACTTGCACGCGGTGCCCACGGGCCAGGTAAGCCTCTTGCAGCATGCGCGCGAAACGCGGCATGCTTTGTGATGACATAAACGCCGGGTGTGAAAAAAGAACAATGTTCATGGTGGTTCAAACAGCCAGTCTTGCGGGGGATTGCGACATACCCGCAAGGCTGCCTAGCAAGCGCGCGCACACGCGCGCAATATGAAAGATCAACAAAAACAGCAAGATGTTTTGCGGCAAGCCGCGCACCACTGCCATAAAAAGGTATTGAAGCGATTCAGCCGATATGCCGTACTGAAACAGCTTCCAGATGCTCAGCATGCCCAGTGTGGAAACCAGCACATCGCCCTTGGCAGATCGATAAGACAAGAGGTCATGGGCCAGATACAGAATGGGGCAAACCAGCAAATAGATCAGCGGGAAAAAGTAGCCGAATATGGAGATACCCTGTGCAAAACCAGAGCCCGTTTTGAAGCCACCCAGATCACCCCCACCACCCAGGTGGCTGATGTAGTCACCCATCGAGAACCTTAAGTTCTTCTTGTCGACATCAATCGCCAGTGATTTGAGAACAGGGTCTGGCAAGGTGGCCCAGAAAAAGTCGCCGGTAATGTCCAGCATTCTTTCTTCGTCTTTGGCGCTCAGGCGCGACGCAAAATACAGCGCATTGTCATGAAACTTGGTCTCAACCAGCCGCGCCATCAGTGGGCTTGCAAAGTAGGTTTCGTCGTAGCTGGTTTGGATGCTGGTGAATTTGTCTTTGTCACGCTGGGCTTTGAGCAATTGCGGTTGCTGAAAGTAGTAGAGCGTTTCTTCAACCATCTTGACCGGGGAAACATTTCCACGCGACTTTCTGGCAATCACCATGGCCGTAACCAGGTCGGTAACAGGTATGGCCATGGCACCCATCACCACAAGCAGCGCGATTATTTTTGCAAGTTGCGAAGCCTTCACCGGCCGGGCGCTGCGCATGGTGCTTAGCAAGGCAAAAAGTGCAATGGTCATCGCGCCTGAGAGCATGAGCCCACGGGCGTTGGCGGCCATGCCCAGCAAGGTAATGGCGCCCATATACACCGCCAGAAAAATATAATTCTTCTTTACGTTGCAATAGCTGGCACCTTGCTGCAGCACAAACATGGGTATCAAGAAGGGGGCCCAGGCAACAAAAGTCATGCCCTGAAATACTTTGCTGACAACGCTTTCGCCACCGCCAGCAAGCAAGAAACTGAACAGCCCCATGACGCCCATGATCCACAAAGTACCCACTGTGGGAGTGGTGTACAGCCCCAGCTTCTCTAGCGCAGCGCGTATGACAGACGGTTGCTTTGGTGCTGCAGAATTGGAAAAGAGCCGATACACGCCGTGCGCGATCAAGGCAATGATCTGGAACAAGGCCAGGGTGCCAAAGGTCTCCACGGGTTGTCGCAAATTCAGGGTCAAAGAGGTCCAACTGGCCGACTGCACCAGTAAGGCACCCAACTGGGTGGAAAAGCAAAACCCAAAAATGGCGAAGGTGGACAGGGGGTGCGTCTGAATGGCGCTGGTCCACTGGATGTAAAGCAAAACTGACAGCGCCGAAGCCAGCACAATGCAGGCCGCCGCGATGTTGACCGAAGAAAAATCTATTCCAAACTGGGCAGCAAACGCAGCCAGCGACAGCGCCATTAAGAGTGATGAAATGAAACGCGCATTGCTCATGGCTTCAACATTTCTGGCGTTGAAGGCCGCGGCATACTCGTAGGGCTACCCAGGAAGCTCGCACTGACCCGGGCAAGATGAAAAATGAATAAAAACAAGACGATGTTTTGCGGCAGGCCGCGCGTTACACCCATAAACAAGGCTTGCAGGGACTCGGCTGAAATGCCGTACTGAAACAGCTTCCAGATACCCAGCATGCCCAAGGCTGAAACCACAACGTTTCCCTTGGATGAGCGGTAAGACAAGACGTCTTGGGCCAGAAAAAGCAGAGGGCAAACCAGCAAGTAGATCAGCGGAAAGAAGAAGCCAAATATGGAAATACCCTGTGCAAAACCAGAGCCTGCCTTGAAGCCGCCCAGACCACCTGCACCACCCAGATGGCTGATGTAGTCTCCCATTGAAAACTGCAGGTTCTTCTTGTCCACATCGACTTCCAATGCTTTCAGGACCGGCTCAGGCAAGGTGGACCAAAAGAAATCACCGGTAATGTCCAGCATCTTCTCCTCGTCTTTGGCGTTCAGGCGAGACGCAAAATACAGCGCGTTGTCGTGAAACTTGGTCTCAATGAGCCGCGCAACCAGGGGGTTTGCAAAGTAGGTTTCGTCGTAGCGGCTTTGTACGCCGGTGAACTTGTCTTTTTCGCGCCGGGCAGCAAGCTGTTGCGGTTGCTGAAAATAGTAAAGTGTTTGCGCAACCATCTCGGCACCAGAGGCATACCCACGCGACTGCCTGGCAAGCACCATGGCCGTTACCAGGTCGGTAACCGGAATGGACAAGGCACCCAGTACAACGGCTGCTATGCCAATTCTTGCTGCATGGGAAGCCGTAACCTGTCGTGCGCTGCGCATGGCGCTGAGAAATACCATCGCTGCAATGGTCATCACTCCCCAGAGCATCAGCCCGCGGGCATTGGCGGCCATGCCCACAATGGTGAGAAGGGCCGCATATAAACCGAGAAAGATAAGGTTCTTCTTGGCACTGCAATAACCAGTGCCTAGTTGAAGCACATAAATGGGAATCAAAAACGGTGCCCAGGCTAAAAAGGTCGTGGCCTGAAATACCCTGCTGGCAACGCTTTCACCGCCGGACCCGAAGACAAATGTAATAAAGCCAAACAGGCCCATGATCCACAGCGTGCCTGCTGTGGGTGTGGTGTAAAGCCCCAGTTTTTCCAGCATGCGGCGGATCAACGACGACCGCGCCGCGCTTGCTGAGTTGGAAAAGAGGCGATACATGCCATGGGCCGCCAGGGCGATGAGCTGGAACAAGGCCAGGACACCGAAGGTTGCGATGGGCTGGCGCAGATTTAGGCTCAAAGAAGTCCAGGTAGCTGACTGCACCAGAAGGGCGCCGAGTTGGGTAGATAGGCTGAACCCAAAAATGGCAAAGGTAGACAAAGGATGCGTCTGAATGGCATTGGTCCAATGGAGGTACAACAGAACAGCCAGCGATGAGGCCAACACAATGCAGGCGGCCGCGATGTTGACCGACGAAAAATCAATACCAAGCTGCGCAAAAAACGCTGTGAATGACAACGCCAGCAAGAGCATGAAAATGAAGCGCGCGTAGCTCATTGCCTCAGCATTTCGGAGTAGATGGTCATGGCCTTCTGGCCGTAGTCGCTCCACCCACCCAAGCTCTGTACGCGCTCCAGGGCACGCTGCCCCATGATTGCTCTCAGGTCTGGCTGGTCAGCCAGTTGCTGCATGCGTGTAGTCAACTTATCGACATCGCGAATGGGTACGATGAATCCTTCTTGCCCGTCGGTAAACAAGTCCTCGCTGCCTGTGTTGACGCTGGCAATGACCGGACATCCGCAGGCCATTGCCTGCGCTTGAACCATAGCCAGACCTTCTTCAATACTGGGCAGAACCATAACGTGGCTGCGGCTTATGAGTTCCTTCAACTCGGCTTGGGGCATATGGCCCAGCACCCGGGTGTCCGATGGCCAGAGTCCACGAGAAGTAAGTAAGGCAATCAACTCCGCCGAGGGAGCACCCACAAAGGTGAGTGATTTCCCTGGATGGTTTACGTTTTTGTAAGCCTGCACCAGGTACTGCACGCCCTTGCGCAAGTTCATACCGCCGATAAACAAAACATCGAAGCGTCCGGCCGCCGGTTCAGCCACAGGTTGAAAGCGCGACAGATTCACGCCATAAGGCAGCAGGCGCATCTTCTCAAAAGGTACCCCCTGTTTGAGAAAAGATCGCAGTACAAAGCCCGAGGGAACGGTGATGCAGTCTGCCTCGTTGTATTCGGCTTCTTCACGGTCGATGGTACGGGGGTCTATTCCCGAGAACGGAATACCCCACATTGCGTGTTCCTCGTGCAACAGCTGGTTTTGCACTCGAATGTGCGAAGAGCCACGGTCGCAGACGTAGTGTGCGCCGCGTTGGTGGGCCTTCTTGCCTGCAGCCAGGGTAGAGCCGGAAAGCCCCACATACAAATCACACTCCGGCAGATTGCGCGCCACCGAGGCCCCGAAAGTAAGGGCGTTGACATGTTCCCATTGCTGGGTGATGGCCCGTGGCAAGCTTTGCTTCCAAGGGAAGGCCATGTAAGCCCCATGCACCCAGGGGAAGGTATGGATCAATTCCTTGGGCAACCCTTCGCTGCGCAGTTTGAAGTAGGGGTAGCCGGTAGATATGCCTGCCAGAACGCCACGCGAATGAAGCTCGCGTGCCAGGTCAAAGGTATGAAATTTACCGACTGCGGAAAGCGCGATTTTCATTGCAGAGCAGTCTTTGGGTGGAGGTTGCCGGTGTGGTTTACCGTCTTGGCGCTGTACGCAAGCCAGGAGCAGGTGAGGGCGATAAATAGCTCGCTCAGCAGCATGGCTGTGCCAACGCCGTTCAATTGAAGTGCGCCGCCCAGCAGCCATGCCAGACCGACAGAAAGCATGCCGGCAAAGATGGACCAATAGGCCAGGCCAGTGTGTTGGTTGGTCGCCATCAGCAAAACACGGGGAACATGCCAAATGCCACCCACTGCGGCGTACAGCAACATCAGCAACATGAGCGAGGGGACAAATTCAATAGCGCCGTGCGTCCAGAGACGCAGCATCCAGGGCGACAGAAAATACAGCACCACGCTCAGTAGAAGTGATTGCGCCGCGCCCAGTGCTGCACTGCGCAAGAAAAGATGGTTGACGGTGGCCATTGCGCCCTGTCCGAAAAGCCGGGAAAACTCAGGCCACAGGGAGTGGCTGAAAATTGCGGTGACTTGAACCGCCACGCGGGCGATGGTGCGGTAAGTATTGAACAGTGCAACCGCAACTGGCCCGAAAAGCGCGCCCACCAAAAGTGTCACGCCCTGAAAGCTCAAGGCATTTGCCAGTGGAAAGGCCATGAACGAGAGGGCAGGCTTGAACATGGACTGAATTTCAGCCCGGTCTGCGCTCTGAATGCCCCAGCTCAGTCCCTGCCGCCCACTTCTTGCCAACACCATACAGGCCACGGTTCCCGCCAGACGAACGGCCAGCCCGGTGAGTGCCACGGCAGCGAAGCTGCCAACTGCGACGAGTCCAAGCATGAATCCCATCCACTCGCCCCAGCGCACCAAAGTTGCGGCCATTGTGCCGGTGGCGTAACGTTTGGTGGACTTGAAGGCCGCCTCGGATAGTCCACCAAAAAGCGACACCAGTACGCCGATGGAAAGAGCTGCCAGCGCAATACGCTGGTCCATGGTCGCCACAGCGGGTAGGGGTGCGGCCAGCATAAGGGGGACCACCAGCAAGGCAAGGGCGCTGCAAACGATCACCATGAACATTTGGGCACTCTGGAAAATGCGGTTGGCCTCCAGGGAGTCGCCTTTTCCCATAGCCATGGTCATCTTGTTGCCAGCGGCAGTGACCATGCCAACATCAGCCATGGAAAGGTAGGAGGGAATGGCCGAGAGCATCAGCCAGGTGCCATAGGTTGCAGTGTCCCAGTAGTGCAGAAACAGGGGAAGCGAGGCAAGCTGAATGCCAATGGTGACTGCCATGCCAAATGAGTTGGCACCCATACCGGCAATGATTCGACGAATCATGCAGGAAGACCCGCAGTGGCAAGGATGGAGGCAACGATCATTTCGTTATAGTGCCCATTCTTTTTGACACGCTGATGACCAGCATGGGCAATGGCCTGGCGGCGGCTGTCATCTGCCAGCGCGAAGTTGCATGCAGCGGCGCATTCTTCAGCGTCTTTCCAGAACAGCGCTTCATGGCCTTCGGCGTACATGGCCGTGTGCTCGGTTGTGCGCTCTGCGCACATCAAACTGGCCAACGCAGGTATTTCAAGCGAGCGCGTGGTGTGCAGGTCGCGGTTTTCTTTTGACAGCAACCCCAGGTTGACCTTGGCGCACTGAATGGCTTTGGCGTAATCGTCTCCACCGATGGCGCCACCGCCCCAGTAACTCTTGAGTTGAGACCACTCGGGGGCTTTGTGCCAGTTAGACCCACGGATGGTGAGGGGCACACCGCGCCGAATCAATTCCAGCATGAAGGGCCCACGCTCGGGAAACCAGGTGCCCAAGAAGAGCACATCGCAATCCCAAGTTTGGTGATCATGCGCAGAGAGTGGGCGAGGCGCGTGCGAAAGCTCGTCGGCGCTGCGGTAAACGCGGATGACCTTCCTTGCCCCCAGCGCGTGCGCCTCTGCTACGTTTTCTTGCCGCACAACGGCATTGAGGTCGTAATGCGGCAAGCTCTGCCGAAACGCCTTGAAGCGGGCGCCGTCGCGGGGGCCAAGAGGGTCGTCGATGTTGTAGTTGACTATTTTCTTAGCATGCTGGCGCACGAGCGAGATCACCTTGGGCGTCACCCACTCGCCACCATCCACGTAGCACACATCAAATTGCCGACCCGCAAGCTTGCTGGATAACGCACCCATGAGCCAAGGGCTCAACAGGTTGCCGCCCAGGCGCCAGGTTATGCGGTCGACCCATGGGGTTTTGGGCAGCAGCTGACGCAAATCCATGTGCTCAACCCGATGGCCCAGGCGCCGGAGCGCATTGGCGCGATCCAGGCAAGTGCCACTGATGGGGCCGAAATACAGTATGGAGAGGGCGCTAGTCATGGGTGTTGAACGGAGCGCACGCGTAGGCTTTTCTGATGCCTTCGACCAGCTCTGTACGAGCCTTCCAGCCTTGTGAATGCAGAAGGCTGACGTCCATCAGCTTGCGGGGTGTACCGTCATGCTTTGTGGGATCAAAAACGATTTGCCCTTGGTAACCCACAACCTGCATGACCGTTTCGGCCAGTTCTTTGATGGTGACGTCCTGGCCAACGCCGATGTTGATCAATGGGGGCTCGAAACGCCCGGTCAACGATTCATCGCTGCCCAAGAGTTTGGCGTATGGCTCATCAGCCAGATTCATCAGGTAGACGCAGGCGTCGGCCATATCTTCGCTGTACATGAATTCACGTTTGGGGGTGCCTGATCCCCACACCACCACCTTGGCAGCATTGGCAACTTGGGCTTCGTGAAACTTGCGAATCAGTGCCGGTATGACGTGGCTGTTTTCTGGGTGGTAATTGTCACCGGGGCCATACAGGTTGGTAGGCATGGCAGCCAGATATTGGGTGCCATATTGGCGGTTGTAGCTCCAGCACATTTCTACACCAGCGATCTTGGCAAGAGCATAGGGGCGGTTGGTGGGCTCCAGCGGGCCGGTCAGCAAATACTCTTCCTTCATAGGCTGGGGTGCCAGCTTGGGGTAGATGCAACTGGAGCCTAAAAACATCAGCCGCTTGACCTGGTTTAAATAGGCCGCGTGGATGATGTTGGTTTGAATCAGCAGGTTGTCGCGAATGAATTCGGCGGGGTACGTGTTATTGGCCAGAATGCCGCCGACTTTGGCTGCAGCCAAAAATACGTAGTCGGGCTTTTCTGCTGCAAAAAAAGTATCGGTTGCGGTTTGGCTGGTCAGGTCCAGTGCGGAGTGGCTGCGCAGTAGCAGGTTGTCGTAGCCTGCTGCTTGCAGGTTGCGAACAATAGCCGAGCCCACCAGACCACCATGGCCGGCTACATAGATTTTTGCGTTTCTGTTCATGGCTGCTTTTGACGGTTTGTTCACTCGTGGTGGTCGAAAGTCTGAAAACCGGCCAGCTTGACCAGTGCGTCGCGCCGAGCGCTGACGAAGTCGGCCTGCACCATTTCGGTCACCAGTTCCTTGAGCGTCGTTTTGGGTGTCCAGCCTAGTTTTTCTTTGGCTTTGGTGGGGTCGCCCAGCAGGGTTTCCACTTCAGTCGGGCGGAAGTAGCGGGGGTCTACCTTGACGATAACGTCGCCGACTTTGCACTTGGCATCTTTGCCGCTGATAGAGGTCACCACGCCTTGCTCTTCAACCCCGTCGCCCTTCCAGGTCAGGCCGATGCCCAGCTCCTGGGCCGCAAACTCTACAAACTGGCGCACGCTGTATTGGACGCCGGTGGCAATAACGAAGTCGTCGGCCACATCTTGCTGAAGCATGAGCCATTGCATTTCCACATAGTCACGGGCATGGCCCCAGTCGCGCAGGGCGCTCATGTTGCCGAGGTAAAGGCAATCTTGCAGGCCGAGTGCAATGCGTGCGATGGCCCGGGTGATTTTGCGGGTAACAAAGGTTTCTCCGCGCAGCGGGCTTTCGTGGTTGAACAAGATGCCGTTGCAGGCATACATGCCATAGGCCTCACGGTAGTTCACCGTGATCCAGTAGGCATACATTTTTGCTACTGCGTAGGGGCTGCGGGGATAGAAAGGTGTGGTTTCCTTTTGGGGCGTTTCCTGGACCAGGCCATACAGCTCGCTGGTGGAAGCCTGGTAAAAGCGGGTCTTCTTTTCGAGACCCAAAATGCGAATGGCTTCCAGAATACGCAGGGTGCCAGTGCCATCTGCATTGGCGGTGTATTCGGGGCTTTCAAAACTCACGGCTACGTGGCTCATGGCGCCAAGGTTGTAAATTTCGTCAGGCTGAACCTGTTGAATGATACGAATCAGGTTGGTGCTGTCGGTCAGATCGCCGTAGTGCAGAACCAGGTTGCGTTGAGAAACGTGGGGGTCCTGGTACAGGTGATCAATACGGTCGGTATTGAATGATGAGGCGCGGCGTTTGATGCCATGCACTTCGTAGCCTTTTTTTAGCAGCAACTCGGCAAGGTAAGCGCCATCTTGTCCTGTGATGCCTGTAATAAGTGCAATTTTTTTCATGATTCCTGGGTGCGCTGAATGGTTTATTTGGTTTTGATTTCGCCGATGAACCTGTCGCGGTTCTCCGGTGCGATGGCCTGGATCATTTCTGCGGCAAACTGACGTTGAATGGCGTAGGCGTTGTCTGTGGCGGTGTCGATTGATGAAACCCGCACCAAAATTCCGTCTGGAATTCTTCCGGTCAACGAGTAGCGCAGGTCTACCAACCTCTTGTCCAGAAGGCTTGTGGTGACGTTGGTGCCAATGACGTTCCAGTAAGTCAGGGGCTCGTGGCGCTGACCGAGGTTGGTTTGCAGGTTGGTGGCCGCTATGGGTTGCCCCAGCAGATTCAGGGTGGTCTTTTGTTTGTCAGCAACCGCAAAGCCCTGTGCCGGGTAACAAACCTCTGGGCTGTGCAGCTCCAGTGATTTGCTCTGGTTTTTTCCATAGGCAATGGACAGCATGATGCGATAGCCCTGGTTGTTAACGAAGGTGCGGGTGAGTGTCTGGCTATAGATCCGCTCCAGCGTCTCTTTTTGCTGTGGATCGATGATTTGAGCCGACATGTTGAGCTGCTCTTGCCAGTTGCCAAAAGCGGTGGGTACCATGGCTTTCAGGTCAATGGGTGCGCGCTCATCAGCCAAATAAATGGTGGGGCGCAGTGCAGCGCCCAAGCTGGCTGATAACAGCATCAGTGCCATCAGCACGATGTCTTTAAATGAGAGTTTCATGGCAGTTGGCTCAAGTAACCAGTGGCGTAGTCCGTTGGCGGTAAGACTCAAATGCCTGCAGGGCGGTGTCAAATCCGATGATCAGCAGCAGGGCGCTCAGGAACAGAACCATGCCTGCAAACCCGTGCAGAAAGCCCTGGCCTGCTGCGTCTCCAAAGTGGTAGGTAATGAGTGTGAGCGTCATCACGCGAATGACGTTGGCTGAAAACGAGATGGGAACAATCAAAGCGGCCAGACCGATGTTTCTGAATGTGGAATCGCGCCGTACGATGTTCAGATACAGCAGGCCAAGGGCTTCCAGAGTCAAAAGGGTGTGAAGCCCGGCGCAGGCATCCGCCACCAAAAGCATGTATTGGCCAATTTGCAGGATGACACCCGTGCGGCCAATGGGGTATCCGGCCCAAAACAAGATGTGTTCAACCACATAGGAGACGGCCATTTTCATGGGCATGGTGACTGTGTCAACCACGGTGCTGGGCAGCGGAATCATGAACAGCATGAAAAACAAGGCGAACCACTGTGCTTTCAAGGCCAAGGTACCGCGCTGCAGCAGGATCAGCCCTATCAGGAGCCAGATGGCTGAGCCCACTTCAAGAAAACCAACGCTTTGAGACCTCCCCAATGCATAGAGCATTGCACCCAGCACAAACACAGGCCACCCCCATTTGCTGCTGGGTTGCCCTCGGGCTGCAAGTTCCATCGCAGGCCAGTTGCGGTAGAGCAGCCACACCGAGATGCCCAGCACGATGGGACCGTGCATTTGCTCGTCCTGGCTCCAGGGGCCCTTGAATAAATCTATGAGGCTCGGTACATACAAGGCCGCTAACCCTACGATGATGGGCATCCAGACCAATAGATTGGCGCGCCAGTCTGGCGTTTTCTGGCCCAGGCGGATGACAGGGGGATAGCGGGTGTTCATATAAATACTAAAGCGCCGGAGTTAGGTCAGTCGTCATTGAGCACCGAGCCAACCAGTGCGACACCGCTGTCTTGCAGGCGGCGGGCCAGCAGGGTTGCCTGGGGCACCAGGCTTTTGTTCTTGCGGGCCACCATCAGCGCGGCACCAGCGCATGAAGCGATGATTTCTGCGTCGGCGTAGGTTCCGCCCGCAGGGGTGTCGATGATGATCACGTCAAACTGCTGGCTGGCGGCGCGCAGCAGTTCGCCAAATGCGGCTCGGCCCAGCAGCTCCTGTGGGTTGGGTGGCACAGCGCCGGCGGGCAGCACCGAGAGGCCCGGAAGGCCGGGTACCGATTGCGCCGCTTCCAGCCCGGCCCGGCCCGCCAATATGCCTGACAAGCCCGCGCTTCGGCCAAGCTTGAATAGGGCATGCTGGTCTGTGCCGGGGGAGGCGCGCAGGTCACCGTCGATCAGCAAGGTGCCCTCGCCCTGTTGCGCAAACACGATGGCCAGATTGGCTGCTATGAAGCTGCGACCTTCATGGGCACCGGGGCTCACCACTGCCAGCACCTTGCGAGTGGGGTTGGCATTGAACCAGCGCAGCATGAGCTGGCTGCGTACGGCGCGCAGGTTTTCCCCGACACGGCTAAATGGTTTGTAGGCTGCCACCAGGGCAGGGCTGAGGCTGGTGTCCTGATCGGTCAGGTAGGCGTATTCGAATTGCTGCGAGAGTGCAAAGTCGATGTCGGTCTTGGTGAGTACATTCAAGGCCAGTGCCGCATCGCCAAATTGAATGTTTTCCTGCTGTTGGCGCAAAAGAATGCGGGTTGCGTCCTCCGCGCTCAAGCGGCCGGTAGCCACCAGAATGTCGCCGATGGACCGGGCCGAGCCTGTGGGCGCATTGGCGTGCGGAGTGATGCTGGTGACTGTGTTCATGCGCGGGCTCCAGTGGTGGCGTTCTTAAACATGCCCGCAGCCGAGCTGATGGAGCCCAGAACGGGCAGGTCCAGCGCTTCAAGCAGGTCTTGTGGTGATCGCACGTGGCGATTGGTCAACTCCATCATCAAAGCCAGGCCGATGCCCAGTAGCGTGCCCAGGAAGATGGAGATCAGCACGTTCAACACTTTGCGGGGCTTGGAGGCGATGGTTGGAGCTGATGCCGGATTGAGCACGGCGATGTTGGTCTGGTTGGCCTGGCTCTCGATGTTGGATTGCGAGGCGCGCTGGCTCAGTACCTCAAATGTGCGCTGGGCAGATTCAATATCACGGCGCAACACGTTGAGCTCGTCACGCTGCTTGTTCAGCACCAGCACGCGGGCCTTCTGCGCGCCCAGAGCGCCTTGCAGCTGCTGTTCACGCTGTTTGCTGACCTGGTAGGTGGTTTCGATGGAGCTGGTGATCTTGTTGGTTTCTGCAGTCAGCTGGGCCTTCAGGGTCGCCAGCTCGGCCTCGGTGCGCTGTGTTTGCGGGTGGTTTTTACCGAGGTTGACATTGCTCTCGGTCAGCTTGGCCTCAAGTCGGGCAATGTCGGACTTCAAGCCGTTAACGAGTGGGCTTTGCATGACTTCAGCCACAGTGTCGGCTTTGACGTTTTGGCGTTTGCTTTGGCTATCGGTGGTTTGGCCCTGAATACCGGTGAGCTGGCTGGAGGTCTCATTGAGTTTGGCGACTTCGTAGTCGATTCGGTCATCGGCCGCAGTGATACCGTTCTTTTGCTGGTAATTGGAGAGGGCGAGTTGGGCCTTTTCCAGCTTGCTGCGGGCCTCCTTGGTTTGATCTTCAAAAAAGGTTGCGTACTGGCGGGCAGGGGCCACGCGCAATTCAAGGTTCACATCGATGTAGGCCTTGGCAAAGGCATTGGCAACGGCAGCGGCAAAGTCGGGGTCTGTACTGACGTAGTTGATGTCAATGACGTTGCTCTCGCGCGAGGGCTTGACCTCCAGGCTTTTTTGCAAAAGATTGGCCAGCCAGTTGATCAACTCGCCCTTGCCCTTGGTGGCCTCCAGCCACTGCTGGCGAACGGCATCGCTTTCGTCCATGCGCAGCAACTTGACCACCGCCTTGGCGGTGCGGTCACTGTTGATAATGTCCACTTGGGTGGCCATGTAGCCCGGTGTCATCAAGCCCTGGAGCATGATGCCGCTTACCTGGTCCGGGGACTTGACGTCCAGCAAGACCGCCGTGCTGGCGGTGTACTGCTTGTCCATCATCAGATTGACGGCCACTGTGGTGGCTACTGTCAAAATCAGTACCAAAAGCGCCGCTTTGTAACGAGCGCGCAGGATGAGCAAAAATTGTTGAAGTGTCATGGCATGGGTGCTCGGGTCAGAAAAGGCTTTCTTTGACGTAAATAACGTCATTGGGCAAAACGGGGTCAGTCAGCTGGGGCTCCAACTGCTCAATGCGGCCGTCGGCGGCTTTGCGGTGCAGGCGCAATCGTTTTTCGCTGCCGCGCGCAGTGATGCCGCCGCCCTGTGCCAGCGCTTGCATGACGGTCATATCGCGTTCGATACGGAAAGAGCCAGGGCGCTGGGCCTCGCCATAGATGTAGAACACAGCCGCGCGGTGCACATAGATGTTGTCGCCGCCTTGAAGCACGATGTCGTCTTGGACCTTGTCGGTCAGAAAAATGGACGGGATGTCGATTTGCTTGCGAAACGCCTTGCCATTGCGCACACCTGTAACGATGGCAATGTCATCGCCACCCGGATTGGCGCCGCCAGCGTTCGCCAGCATGTCGCTCAGGCGGGTGTTGGCGGTCTCCAGCGGGAATCGCCCGGGGCGGTTAACCTGCCCAAGGACTGCCACCTGATTGCCACGAATCTGGACCAGAATAATGTTGACTTGGGGGTTCTGGATGAAACCGCCCTTTTGCAGGGCGCTGGCAATCTTTTGTTCAGCCACCGCTATGGACAAGCCGCCCAGGGCTACAGCGCCAATCAGTGGGTAGGTGATGGTGCCGTTTTCCGACACGCGGGTTTCAATGGTGAGGTCCGGGTTTTGAAAAACCTGCACCCGTATGCCATCGCCTGCACCCAGAGGGTAGTCAGGCGAAGCCTCGGCCTGGGCGTTGAGGCCAATAAGGGCCAGCACGCCGGCCACCAAAAAATGTGAAATTCGAAACAAGCGCTTTGTCATGGGAGAGGTCCAGATATAAAACGGGGTAATGGCTCTTCAAGGCGGCGTGCGCTGGGCTTATTTGAGCCCTGCGATACCTTTTTCCAGGCTGTTCTTGGCCTTGTCTTCAGCGGAGGCAGAGGCGGAAGCAACTGGGGCGGCTGCAACAGCCGCAGGCGTGGTGCTCTCGTCTTTGGAGAACTCACCCAGATAGGCAATCTTGGTGTTGCCACGCAGCAGTTTGATGTTGGCAGCAACTGCCTCGCCTGCGCGCTGGTTCGTCAAGAACTGCTCGATGCGCGGCAACGCAGCGGCTTCAGGAACGGGTGTCAGCTGTGATGAAGCCACGCGCAGCAAGGTGACTGATTGAGGTGACTGGATCACCAGGCTCTGGCCGTCTTTGAGGGTGTGGACCTGCGCGAGCAGTTCCAGTGGAATCTGTTCTGCAGCGCGTGTGGCACTGCCACCACCAAACTTGATGTCTTTGCTTTTGAGCCAAGCCGCAGACTCTTCAATCGGTTTACCTGCTTCAGAAAAGCTGCGCAACTGCTCGACAATGCCAGGCGCTACCGGGACAACAATTTCCTGGACGTTAAAAATGCGACGCTCGGCAAACAACTGAGGGTGATCGACGTAGTATTTTTTGACATCTTCTGGTGTTGGCTTGCTGATGCCACCCACCACTTTTTGTATGTAGGCTCGGGCGAGAATTTCGCGGCGCGAGGCTTCCAGTTGTGACACGACATCAGGCGAGCGGTTGAGTTTTGCCTCTGTTGCCTGGTCCACGGCGATTTGCTGGTCGATGAGCTTTTCAAGTATGTCGCGGCTCATTGCTTTCACAGCTTCGGGTGATGCACCCGATGTGTTGCTGCGGCCGAGTACCTGGTTGATCTGGTGAACCGAGATTTCCTCAGAGCCGACTTTGGCTGCCACTTGCGTGGCTACCTTGCTGTCATCCTTGCTACCGCAAGCTGAAAGGGCCAGTGCCAGGGTGGCAGCAAGAACGGAAAGAGTGAAACGGGAGTTAGTTGAGATCATGGTGTTTAAAGGTCAGTAAGTGAACTGGGCAGAAACTGTGGCTATGCGGCTATCAAAATCAAAGCCAGGCAAACTGGAAGCGCGGGAAACGTTTTGCAATGCAGCACTGAGGGCGAGATGTTTGTGTGGCTGCCAGTCGAATGACAGGCTGGTGTCCCGTGTGGTGTCGCTGCGCTGCTTCGCAAGCACGCCCGTGGGCGAACCAAAAAAGTCAAGTTGGGCCACTTCGTGACGAAGCCGTAGCGACGTCTTGGGGCTTATCTGCCAGATCGGCCCGACCGAAAAACGGTCAGTTTGCGTGTAGCTGGTGTTGCTGGTCTGGTAGCTGGAGAGCTCGCGCGCCCAGCCGGCAGTCAATGCGGATTTTCCAGAGAGGTTCCAGTTGAGGTTGACGGCGGTGGTTAAACCGCTGAAGTCAAGCTGGGCGAAGTGCGGATGGGTGCGGCGGACCTGGGTTGCACTGAGGTTTGCCTGGCTCTTTCCGCTGATCACCCACAGCAGGTTGACCCCGTGGTCGATCTGGCGAAATCCGTCGTCGGATAAACCGGTCAAGTGCAGGGTGCGGTTGAGGTAGGTGCCGTCCGTGGTCTTGAATGAATACGAAAGGGCACTGCCAGAGGCATAGGCGAAGCGCAGTCCCAAGTCCGAGGCGGTCGATTTGAAGTCGTCATTGCCCAGCACCGCGCGCTGGTTGGTTTGGCTCGATTGGGTGGCGCCTGCCAGTAGCGACCAGGTTTTGTAGAGTTCATAGGCGGCGTCAAAACGCGTGCTGGTGTTGGTGCGCTGGTTACTTTGGGTGTATCCCTGAAAGTCGGCAAAGCTGTTGAGCGTTTCTTTCCGCTCACTGGTGAGGTTGCCGGTTACGTGGGGGGTCAGACTCCAGCGCCAGGCGGCGTTGTAATTGTGTGCAATGAAGTTGAGGTAGCTGAAATTTTTATACTGGTTGTCGACCAGGTTCGCGGCAAGCTCAAGCCGCTGCAGGCTGTAGGCCTTGTTGATATTGAAGCCGACCGAAGAAATGGCAATCTCTTCGGCTGCGCTGGACTTGCCAATCAATGCGTTGACGTTTGCGTTGGAAGGCAAACGAAACAGGTTGCTGTCACTTTGACGTGCATAGCTGGCGTTGAGTGTGAAAGTATCTTCCGTTTGCGCCCACGCAGGCACAGTTGAAAACACAACAAGCAGGGCTGACGTCAGCGGGGGGCGAAGATGCACCAACATACTCAGTAAGCCTTTTGGTCTTTGAGGACCAGGCGAATAGTTTTCAGAATGATGTGGATGTCAAGCCGCAGCGACCAGTTGCGCAGGTAGTCGAGGTCGAAATCAATGCGCCCCTGCATCTTGTCCAGCGTGTTGGTTTCGCCACGGTAGCCATTGACCTGCGCCCATCCGGTAATGCCAGGTTTTACCTTGTGGCGCACCATGTATCCCTTGATGAGCTTGCGGTAGAGCTCATTGTGGGCGACAGCGTGTGGGCGAGGACCCACAATGCTCATACGGCCCTGGAGCACATTGACGAACTGGGGAAGTTCGTCGAGCGAGGACCGGCGCAAGAAGGCACCCAGCCGGGTGATGCGCGCATCATTTTTCTGCGCCTGCTGGATGGTGGCGCCGTCTTCGGTAACGGTCATCGAACGAAATTTGTAGATCAGTATTTCTTCACCATCTTGACCGTAACGGCGCTGCTTGAAGATGATCGGACCGGGCGATCCCCATTTGACGGCCGCCGCAATGACCAGGAGGACAGGGGAAATCAGCACAAGAATCAGGACAGACAAGATGATGTCGCTCATGCGCTTAAGCGCGCCGTTGGAGCCCTTGAACGGCGTGTCGCATACAGAAATGACCGGCATGTCGCACACGGAACCTGGCTGGCCCTGAATCAGATCGGTGACGAACATGTCGGGCACAAAATAGATCGAAGCGGTGGTGTCTTTCAGGTCATCCAGAATTTGCAGAATGCGCGGTTGTGAAGCCATCGGCAATGACAGGTAAATCAGCTGTATGCGATTGCCTTTAACCAGACTTGCCAGGTCATTCAAGCCACCCAACAGGTTTTGTGGAGTGGTGGGTGTGAGGCGTTCGACGCTACGGCTATCGACAAAACCAGTGACATCGATCTGGGAGTAGGGCGAACTGCGGATTTTTTCGGCCAGTGCCAGACCCTGCTCATTCATGCCAACAATGATGGCGCGTTGCCGAGGCCCTTGCATCTTGAGGAGCATCGGTGCAGTGGCGCGCAACAGCAGGCAGGCACTGAGCTCGGTCAGCGGAGCCAACCACACCCAGGCAATCAGGGCCTGTTTTGAGAAATCGCGGATATATCCGGTACTGACACCGGTGACGAGCAACAAGCCGGCGATACCCGTCCAGTTGACCGCGATATCAATGATCAATGTTGTGATGGATGACTGAAGCCGCGCTTGACCAGGGAAGGTCAGGGCAAAGACCATCACTGAGAGAATGAGGTAGGGAGGAAGAATCTGGTCCTCGAAATAGTAGGCCAGAGCCCAAAGAGTCGTAACAAAAGCACCCGGTCCGATGACAGATTCAAAAATGCTGAGCAGATTGTCTCTGCCCAGCGAGGCGGGCGCTGATTGCTTGTTTAGCGCCGCAGCCGATACGATGAGTTGGGTCTTGGACATTGATCACGGGGTGTTGTTCAGGGCGCGGTTCAGCATGCGTTTGGTTAAGCGCCGAAGTAAATCATGGGCATATGACAACGGTGTGTCATTTGGGTGGCGTGCTGCGAAATCCAAACGGACTATTCCCGGTCACGAATTTCTATTTGGGATGTAACAAATATTTGTCACCATCTGCATGCCTACCAAGGTTTCCGTAAAAAGCCCCGCGTTGACGCTGCAACTCTTTGTGCAACGTTAGACGCACACCCAATGTCCTAGGAGTTTCTGATGAAGTTGTTCTCAATTGCCGCACTGGCTTTGATCACCGCCACGCCCGCATTTGCGGGAGCGCCATTTCTCGTAGATTTTGAAAAGAACTGGGATTACGGCGTTGACGTAAACACCTACTACAGTGGTGGCACTGCTGCAGACGGCACCAGTGGTTCCAATCTCGGTGTGTCTTTCGTCAATATGTCGGGCTTGTCCAACGACAGCGCCTTCTCCTACTATGCAAACGCACCCACGATGCTGGGAACTGCTTATGCGTATACATATGCTGATACCGACAAGGCTTACATGAATGTCGCCGATGGTGTGGATAACGCGCTCTCGTTCTTCTATGCGAGTCCAAATGCTGTGTCCGGCGCAGTGGTTGTTTATTCTGGTTTGAATGGAACAGGTACCGTGTTGGGCAGCTTCGATCTGGCTGCCAACAGTTCTTTTGCTTACGACACATGGACACAGAAAACGCTGACGTTCAACGGCAGCGCCAAGTCTTTTGACTTCACGGCAAGTGCCAACGGCGTAAGCCTGGACAACATCGCAGCCGTGCCTGAACCCGAGACTTTCGCAATGCTCCTGGCCGGACTCGGCTTGTTGGGATTCAAAGCCCGCCGCCGCAACCGCTAATCGCTTGGCTGAACACTATTTAGGAGTAATTTCAATGAAATTCGTATTCAAAAAGAGGCAGATATCTGTCGCGGTGGCCACGGCCCTCGGAACCCTCGCACTGGTCAGCGCTATCGCGCCATCGGTAGCCTCAGCGGCTGGCAAGATCCCGGGTAAGTATGTTGCTGGTGACTTTCACAACCACACCACCTGCTCGGATGGCTCTATCTCCATGCAGAAGCTGGTCAAGAAAGTCACCGACAAGGTAGACACCCCTTGGGGCCTCGACTGGTTCGTGCAGGCCGGCCACGGTGGCAATGGCAATCGTAACTGCTCGTTGGTGGAAGATGCGACCCTGGAGACAGCAGAGTATCCTTATGTCGCAGGCCAGGGCCCTACGACAACCTGGGCCAACAGCATTGGCAAGGCTAACCTCAAGGGCGATGGCGGCGGCGCAGCAGGCACCGGCAGCATGTGGCGCTGGCAGTCCATCCAGGAAGTGCAGTACCAGGTGATGGAGCACCTGAACCACGCCAAGGATCTGCCACTGTTCCTCGGCTTGGAGTCGGTTGTCGCTGGTCACGAGCACAGCTCCATGTCCATCATTGCCGGCCAGATGCCTGCCCCGACAGAAACTGCAACGCCGTTGAATGTTGCTGGATATAGCCCACTGGGCGGTTACGTCGCCTCTGGTAACGCTACAGCGCTGGCGCAATGGTCTTACTGTTTTGACCGCGGCGACACCGACACGAGTCGTGGCAACATCACTGGCTCATCGGTTGGCAACAACTGGAACTGCTCGGTCACTGGTAGCCAAAATGCGGCCGACACGAGCTGGAACGCCACGGCTCAGAAGTTAATCCCCGCCAGCGGCACCGGAAACGGTACCAAAGGCCACAACAAGACCGTAGAGGCGATGAAGTGGATGAAAGAGTTCCACGCGAACGGCAGCTACTACGTTCCTGCTCACCTGGAGCGTGCGGGTCCGTTCAACCCGGATGGCAACAACGGTTTCAACATCGAGCACCTGCGCAACTTCAACAACGCGGCTCCGTCGGTGGCGTTTGGTTTTGAGACCCAACCCGGTCACGGTGCATCGTCCAATCGGGGTGAGTACCAGGTGAAGCGCAATAGCATCGCGGGCGTGCTTACCGACTCAGTGGGTGGAACGACCTACGGTGGTACGGGTGTCTATGGCGCACAACTTGGCGGTGTGTGGGACGCGTTGCTGGGTGAAGGGCGCAACTTCTGGTTTTTTGCAAGCTCGGACTGGCACAACCGTGGCAGCTTTGGTCCTGACGACCGCCGCTCGACCCAGGATTTCTACCCTGGTGAGTACCAGCGCAACTACACCATGGTTCGCAACGGGTCCGACAAGCTGCGCCCGCAAAAGATCGTCGATGGCCTGCGCACCGGCAACAACTTTGCTGCGAGCGGCCAACTGATTGATCGCCTGGCATTCATCGCTTGCGCTTCCTACCCCGGCCCTGGTGCCCGCTCGAACGCTGCGGTGGAAGCCTTGGCGGTAGCCGCCGCCACGAACAACACCGACATCGATACAACTGGCTGCGCCACCATGGGTGAAAAGCTGGTTGTTCGTCCGGGTGCGGAGATTGTGGTGTCGATTGTGGTGCGGGATCCCGATGGCGCCAACTACTCGCCGTACACTTTCTCCAACCCGTCGCTTTTGCAAATCGGCGCAACCCAGCCCATCAACATGCCGGTGCTTGACCACATCGACCTGATCCGTGGTTTGGTTTCTGGCTACAAGACGCCAGGTTCTGCGGACTACGCGGGTGAATGGCCACGCAACACCAATTGGCTGCGCACTGATGGTACGACTGCCAACCTGTCGGTGGTTCCTGCCGCCGCCAAGAACACTACTGCGTCGGTCATCAAGACGTTCAGTGGTGCAGGTGCAACGCCTTGGATGCCCGTGGTGTCGGGTGTCGACAGCTCTACGTTCCAGAAAATGACCTACCGTGTTCCAGCGGTTTCCGCTTCACAGTATGTGCGTCTGCGCGGTAGCAACCTGCCAGCGGCTGTGCCATTCGAAACCGATACCAGCGGCAATCCCTTGGCGGACATCTACACCAATGCCAGTAACACGGCCATGTTGAAGATTCCGTGCACCACAGTGGGTACCACCCTGAGCGGCAACGCGATCGACGGTTGCCCTGCGCATCTGCCGGTTGTTGGCGGCCAGAAGATGGTTGCCTACGATGTGGCGGCATGGTCTGACCTGTGGTTCTACAGCAACCCGATTTATATCCAGGTAACGGGATCGACGGTCGTCGCTGGCGTTCAGTAAACCCTCGCGGGTCACCGCTCGCAAGGCACCACGCGGTTTCGCGTGGTGCCTTTTCAGCATGGTGCTTCCGCGAACTAGTTATCAGGAATTTGACAATATGAACCCTCTCATAGGACGACGCTTGGTACTGCGGTCAGGTATCGCTGCAGGTGCTTCGCTTTTGCTGCCGGCTGCCCGGGCCTGCGAGTTCTTCACAACCAACCTGCGTATCGTGACGCCCTGGACCCGTGCCACCATGGTGGGTACCGCCTCGGCAGTGATCGGCATGACGTTCGACGACGTCGCGCAAGATGACCGCCTGATCGGCGTGGAAACACCTGTGGCCGAAAGTGCCGTCATGGTGGGGCCCGGCGTTGGCCCGCAGGTGAATTTTGCAATTCCCCAAGGGAAAGAAACCGTGCTTGGTGAGACTGGTGTGGTTCTCAAGCTAGTAGGCCTGAAATTTCCGATGGGCATTGGCCGCATCTATCCCATCACCCTGTCCTTTGAGAAAGGCGGCAACGTTACTGCCGACCTTCACGTCTTGTACATGCCCTACGCTTGAACGGCTCGGGCCTAACAAAATAAATTATGTCCACATCGCTTCCGATTTCTTCCGTTGACTCTCCCATCACCCAGTCCCAAAGTTCTGTCATGCCGACCTGGTTGCGTGAGCCGCTCTTGCACTTTGTCATCCTGGGCGGGCTGCTGTTCGCCGTTGACCATTTCATTGTGGGTCGTACCGATGACCCACGCACCATCACGGTCGCTTCCGAAGTCGACACCGAAGCCAGGCAGGTGTTCAAGGCTGCGCGTGGTCGCGAGCCCAACGCCGAGGAGCTTGACGCACTGCGTCACGTCTGGCTCGACAACGAAGTGCTTTACCGCGAAGGTCTCGCCATGCAGGTCGACAAGGGTGACACGGCGATCCGCGAACGCGTGATCTTCAAAGCACTGAGCGTGGTCGATGCCAACGTCAAATTGCCGGAAGTCAATGACAAACTGCTGCGCGATTGGTTTGAAGCCCGCAGAGCGAAGTACGACCTGCCAGCACGCTACGATTTTGAGGAGGCGGCACTTTCCGGAGACACCTCCGAGGCCGCCGTTCGTTCTTTCGTTCAGGCCCTGAACTCCGGAACACCTGGCGATGCCAAAGCGGGTTTGCGGGTCTTCAAGGATCGGCCATATGCCAACCTGGTTCAAAGTTACGGACCCGATTTTCCGAAGGTGCTGGAAGAATCACCGCTGCGTGAATGGCGGGTTTTGAAAACGCGTGACGGATGGCGTGCCATGCGGCTGGTGGCGATCACGCCGACCAAGCCTGCTGACTACGAGGCCCTGCGAAATGTTGTCTTGCAAGACTGGAAGGATGCCGTGGCATCTGAACAGCGCAGCGCCGCGGTTCGTGCCTTGACCAAGAAATACAAAGTGAAGTTCGAGGGTGCAACGAAATGAGCAACTTGATTCGTGCACGGCTTTTCGCCTTGTTTTTCGGCGCCCTGGCACTCTGGCCTGTCCTGGCTGGGGCGCATGAGATGAGCATGGCCGAGATGGAAGTGCGCGAAATGTCGCGCGGCGAGTTTCTCTGGCAATGGTCAGCCACCAACGATAAACGTCCCGGAACCGAGGATCTGACGCCGTTGTGGCCCGATAGCTGTGTGGCCGAATCCAACGTCTTGCACTGTGGAAATGACGGTCTGAAAGGCACGTTGGCCATAGAAGGTGTCGGCAAGCGCTACTCCGCCGCGCTCGTGAAGGTCTTCTGGATGGATGGACAGACCCGCGTGTACACCCTTACCAGTGGCCAGCCGACCGTGCAGATGTACGGCTCAGCAGACGACCGGCGCGGGATGGGCGAGATTGCGTATGCTTACACATTGCTGGGCATTGAGCACATCCTCACTGGCTACGACCACTTGCTGTTCGTGTTCGGCTTGCTTTTTCTCGTCGGCTTTCAGCGCAAGTTGGTATGGACGATCACGGCTTTCACCGCAGCACACAGCCTCACGCTGGTTAGTGCTGCCATGGGGTGGTTGACTCTGCGATCCCCGCCGGTAGAAGCCACCATTGCGCTGTCGATCATTCTGGTGGCGGGCGAGGCCCTGCACCAGCGCATGACTCTCGCCCGCCGTTGGCCGGCTGCGTTGGCATTTCTCTTTGGGTTGGTCCACGGGCTGGGCTTTGCCGGCGCACTGAAGGAAATCGGCTTGCCGGAAAATTATTTACCGGCTGCGCTGCTGACTTTCAATCTGGGTGTGGAAATCGGTCAGCTAATCACAGTGGGCACTGCCTGGCTGGTGTGGCGTGCGTTGAGTCGCTGGGCTCCTCTTGCAAAGCTGCGCACCCCGCTGCTATATGGCATTGGTTCCATGGCTGCGTTCTGGACCTGGGGGCGCGTGCTTGCAATCCTGGCCTAGATATCCGGGCATTTCCTTTATGGGGATGTGTTGTTAAGCCGTTCCAATGCCTGCGCTGCTTCCGGCCGCGCAGGCTGCAACTGCGATAGCTCAGTCAGCAGCCTGCGCGAAGCCTTTGTGTCAACGCGGGCGAGGGCGGTTGCCATCATCAGCAGTGGGTCGTAGGCTGGACGGTAGTCCGGGCTGGTGCGCAGTACCAATAGCAAGGGTTCACGTACTTGTGCCAGCATGCGCTCTACGTCGACTGAAGGCCGCACGTCGCGGCCCACCTCGATATACCTTGTGCGTGCCGCCCAGTAAGCAGCGATACGTCGCTGGATTGCCACGTCGGGTGTAGAACCCAGCACGTCGGCAGACTCGATCGTCAGTTCCCGCAGTAGTGCTACCAGCCGGTCGCGCGGAAGTGAATCGGGCGCATAGGTGATGCGTGGTGCACTGTACGCGACCACGGGGTGGTCATCCGTGTTGGCCTTGCTGCTACCAGCGAAGCGCGCGAGGGACTGCGGCCCGGCTATGAAGCTGCCCAACACAGCGAATTCGTCGTTGAAGCCGAAGTCTGCAGGGGCTTGCGGCCATGCGGCAGTGGCAAGGCGTGCCCGCACCTGTCCAGCGTCGAAATGGGGCGGTCCGTTGCGTCCGACCAGACCGATGACCGGCGTCTCCAGGCTGTTGGTTGCGATCATGGCCCGGCCGTCCGGATAGACGGCAACAAAAGACTGAACGATGGAGCGCAGTGTCTCCACGTCAAGCTGGTGTAGTGGTAGCCACTGGCAAAACAGTCCCTCGGCGGCGAGTCGTTCGCGCACCGCCCGAAAGTGCTCCACGGTATAGAGCGCAGCTGAGCCGCTGCGCGCAGGATGAAAGTTGTCGGCCACGATGACGTCGTATTGCCGGGAGGAGGCCCGCACATAGCGCCGTGCATCGGCGGCAATCAGGTTTCGGCGGCGAGGGGACTCACTTCCAGTGAGTACACGCGTGAAATAGTCGGATGCCTCAATGACTTCGGGTAGCAGCTCCACCGCATCTACCTGCAGCGTGGGGTCCTCAGCTGCTGAAAACGATGTGACGCCTGTACCCAAGCCAAGGAACAACACCTGTTTGGGCGCTGGATGCAGTAGCAGTGGCAGCAGGGCCTGCCGGGCATCAGCAACTCGTGAGTCACTGCTGCCCTCCTGCTGGCGGTTATCGATCCGCAGTCGCATGACTCCTTGCGCATCCTCCACAACGCTCACCGTTGCCATTGCCCCATCGCGGTAGCTGACGACGCGGCCGCCTTCGGGAATGTCGACAAAGGCCAATGGCGGCGCCCATACGGCCATAGCAAGAGCCATTACGGTGGGCCCCCAGACAACGGGCGTTCTCCAGGCACGCGGCGAGGAAAGTACCAGGTATCCGATAGCGACCGTCAGCAGTGCGAACTTGGGCCCGACCGCAGGAACGAGAAGCACGCCAAACACCAGCGGTGCAGCGGCTGCGCCCAACGTATTGAAAGCCAGGGAGCGGCTGAAGGCCATGCCGGCCGTTCGCGCCTGTATCGTGAGGTGACTGAACAGTGCACCCATCACGATGGTGGGAAGGGCGAATGCCGCGAGGGCCAGCGCGGCTTCCGCTGCGAGCGCCGCAGCCATACCCGAACCCATAAGTTCCAGTGCATATTGCTTGAGCGTTTGCGCACCCCATAAGCCCAGTGTGGCGACTAGGCAGGCCGCTGCCAGCAGGCCCAGTAACCGGTCGCGAACGGGGTCTGAATTGAGGTCCTGCTCGTGGCCCGGCACCCGGGTTCCGGAAAACCAGCGCTGGTACACCGCTGCCCCAAGGGCGGTGCCGCCCAAGTAGACTGCCAGCAGCATCGCGAAGGTGTAGACCGTATCCTCGGAAACCTGACTCAATACGCGAACGACGAGTACCTCATAGCCAATGCCGAGGAGCCCTGTCGCTGCGAGCATTGGCGCAAGTTTATAGCCGGTTGTCTGTTGCGGATCGGCTCTGACGAGACCATCCGAACGCAAGCTCAGCGCCGCAGCCGCACACAATACATTGATGACTGCGCACAAGCCGGTCGTGCGCGCAAGGCCCAACTCGGGTATGAGCCAGAAAGCGCTCGCCAGCACACCGACGACGGCACCGAAGGTATTGCTCGCGTACAGCGCAGCGATCGAATACCCCTGGCGCTGCAGCTGCGCCGTGACGCGCTCCATAGCTGGCAGCGTCGCACCCATCGCCACCGTTGCGGGCAACAGCAGGACAAATGTGCCGCAGAACGCCGTTGCCCAATGCCAGGCCTGGGTGGGTTGCTCGCCGGTGATGTCGAGTAACCAGCCACCCAATGGCACCATGAGGAACGCAAGCGCAACGCTCCATGCTGCGATGACGGCCTCGCAGGCGGCATACCAGCGTGCGGGATGCGCACTTTGCTCAATGAGGGAGCCCAGTGTCAATGCACCAAGAGCCAGACCGCCAAAGAACGCCGCAACAACGGCCAGCACTGCTGCCGTTTCGTGACCCAGCCAGACAGCGCATTGTTGCGTCCAGACAATCTGGTAGCCCAGGGACGCAAAGCCGGATGCACACATCAACGCCAGGGCAATGCGTTGGCGCGAGGCTACCGACCTCACGGACACAGCGTTGGCCACGTTAGCCGCCAAACGTGATGGAGTAGCCCCAGGAATCCAGTCGGGTGGGAATGGCGTTGAACGCTACGGTGATGCGGCGTTCTCCGGGATTCGGGGGCACTGCGTGCATGAGGTAGCTGGGGAATAGCACGAGATCGCCCGGATTGGGTGCGGGGCTGACCCACTTGTCGGCGCTGTAGGGGCCAGGTATCGTTCCGGCGTGATCATTCCTGAAGGCAAAGTCCGTGCCTCCGGGCGACTTCATGAAAACTGTCTGCGAGTCTGGATGTGTGGGCGTCAAATAGACGACGCCAGAGATGAAACTGTTCGCGTGATTGTGCATCGCCTGGCGACCGCCCTGATCGAGGAAGTTAACCCACATTTCCTTGATCGCCCATCCCATCCGCTCGCCAAAAATCTGCACCCCAAAATCTACAAGCTTGGGCGTGATCAGCATAGCGGCCTCGGCAAACAGAGGGCTGTCCTGGGGACGCAGCACCTCGGTGTGCGATAGATTTGTAGATGAATTGTTGTCTCGGACCGCCATCGCACTGAAATGCTTGACGAGGTCAGTCACCAGTTCAACAGGCAGTGTCGCCGGTGCGCGCATGAATGGCGTTGGAAAGAGTCCGATGATTTCGTCCATTGTATTTTTTAGTAGGTATTTTTGGTCGACAGGCTACTCGCGGAGGCAACCATATCAATAGAACAGAATCGGAATATAGGAGAAATTCATATCAAATTTGTGACAGTAAGGGAAGGCTGTGCACAACCTGTCGTGATTCATGAAACCGTCATCTGTATGCAATACGCTCGCGTTTTTCACAACAACGTTCCAAGGTATGGCCGCGCAAATTCTTGTAGTGGAAGACGATCCGGGCATTCAGGAGCTGATTGCGATCAACTTGTCTCGGGCTGGGCACATTGTTCGGTGTGCAGCTGACGGTGAGGTAGCTAGAAAGATGGTTTTTGAGGCTCCGCCGGATCTGGTCCTGATTGACTGGATGCTGCCTGGCATATCGGGCATCGAATTGGCACGCATTCTGAGATCCGACGCGAGTACACGCGACGTGTCGATCATCATGTTAACGGCGCGTGACGAGGAGCGTGACAAGATTACCGGTCTTGAAACGGGTGCAGACGACTATATGACAAAGCCGTTTTCTCCCCGTGAACTGCTCGCCCGGATTGCTGCCGTGCTGCGTCGCCGAGTACCCCTTGCGAATGAAGGTATTGTGGAAGTTGGCGGGCTCAGCCTGCAGCCGTCCACTCAGCGTGTTACTGCTGCAGGTGTCCAGCTTGCCTTGGGGCCCACCGAGTACCGCTTGCTGCATTTCCTCATGACCCATGTGGATCGGGTGCACAGCCGAACACAGCTACTGAACCATGTTTGGGGTGACAACTTCTTTGGGGACGAGCGCACGGTGGATGTGCATATCCGTCGCCTGCGCGCTGCGATGGAAGAGGGCGGGCACGATTCCTTGATCCAGACAGTGCGGGGCAGTGGCTATAGCTTGTCAATCACTGCGCGATAGGCCCTTGCGCAGTTCATAGCTTTTCAAAACAGCCGGAACATACCGGATGGTTTCCGCGTAAGGCGGAATGCGCAATCCATGCGCTTGTACGGCCCCAGCGCCAGCGTTGTAGGCGGCGAGCGCCAGCTCCTTGTTGCCAGAGAATTGATCAAGCAAGTCACGTAGCAGGCGCGCACCACCTTTCAGATTTTGCACAGCATCCATAGGATCAAGAACCGCGTAGCGTCTTGCGGTGGCGGGCATTAGTTGCATCAAGCCTAGTGCTCCCTTGGGTGAGATGGCCCTGGCGTTGTAGCCCGATTCGATTTCGATCACTGCATGCAGCAGTGCGGGTTCAAGGCGGTTGGCCTGTGCCGCGGCCAAAATTTCGTCTGCAAAGCGGTTCCTGGGGTTGCGTAGGCCATCCCTTGATGACACCGCCACGCCGGAAGAGGGTGTTTGACTGCCAGTTCGCAGCAGCAGGCGAAACCGCGAATCAGAGGGTTGGTCGCTGAAATGTGGCGTGCCGTCATCGGCGATGAATTGATAGACGTCGGCTGCCGCCGGTTCAGGCGCAAACAGGGCGCAAGAAAGCAAAACGGATGTAAGGATGTGACTGACACACCGGACACGTTTTTCTGATGGTTGGTGGAAGCTGTTGCGGGTGATCACCAAAGTGATTCTGTCATCGTGATGTTTCGAAAATATTTCAGTCCCGGTTTCTGTGTGTAACTGGCTTGTCACACAACGCGTCTACATTCCCGACAGGTGTTTCGGAGTCTTCTCTGTCGGATTCGGGTTGACCGATTTGCAGCAAGACGGACCCTTCCTGATATGACTTGACCCACTATGACACTGACTCTTCCCTATTCATCCAAACGTTCCTCCGGCTTCACTCTGCTTGAACTGCTGGTGGTCATGGTGATCATCGGAATGCTTGCAGGCTTTGTGGCCCCCAAGTTTTTTGCGCAGATCGGAAAGTCACAAACGAAGACCGCACGCGCACAGATCGACGCACTGGAAAAATCACTTGATCAGTATCGGTTGGACGTGGGGCACTACCCGACCAATGAGCAGGGGTTGGCAGCGCTGATGGAGCGTCCAGCAGGGGAAACCAAGTGGTCGGGCCCATATCTCAAAAAAGCGGTTCCGCTGGACCCCTGGTCAAACGCGTATGTCTATAAGTTTCCTGGCGAGCACGGCGAATACGATTTGATGTCCTACGCCAAAGACGGTCAGCCCGGTGGCACCGGTGAGTCGGAAGACATCGTCAGCTGGTGATCATGCAATTTCTGGTCAAGACATTGAAGCCGGACACCGGCGTTGGCATCACGATGCTTGAAGCATCGGACGCCGACGATGCACGGCGCCAGGTTGCTGCACTGGGGCATGCGGTGCTGTCGGTTACGCGCGCACCATGGCTTAGTCGGCTGGGAGCAAGGGGAACCACACGTTTCCCGCTCCTGCTCTTTAGCCAGGAGTTGCTTTCGTTGCTCAATTCGGGCATCACTATCGTGGAAGCGGTGGAGACCCTGGCAGAGAAAGAGAACCGCCCTGCGGTTCGAAGCGTGCTGCAGGGGATTGTTACCAGCCTGCGCGAGGGGCGTGCCTTCTCCGCCACGCTGGAAGATGCCCCGCAGGCCTTTCCGCCGCTGTATGTCGCCACAGTTCGCGCCAGTGAGAGAACGAGTGGCCTTGACGAGGCGCTTGGCCGCTATATCGCATACGCCACACAACTGGAAACATTGCGTGGCCGCCTGGTGAGCGCAGCAATCTATCCGGCGCTACTGGTTGCTGTCAGCAGTCTGGTGATTCTTTTTTTGATGGGTTACGTGGTGCCCCGCTTTTCGCACATATACGAAGACATGGGCGGAGACTTGCCTTTTCTCTCACGCCTGCTGTTGCAGTGGGGCATGGTGGTTGAGAAGTATTGGCCCGTATTGATTGGCCTGCTGGTGGCTTTTGCATTGGTGATGCTGAACGGCGGTGGCCGCATGGTGGGGCAGCGGCTGTTTCGTTTGATGTGGCGTTTCCCGGCGGTAGGTGAGCGCATGCGTGTATTCCAGTTGACGCGGCTGTACCGTACGCTGGGCATGTTGCTGCGGGGAGGTATTCCCATCGTTCCGGCGCTGGACATGGTGTCAGGTCTGCTGTCGGTGGCCTTGCAGGCGCGCCTGACCAGCGCCACGCGAAGCATTCGCGAGGGCAACACTATCTCGCAGGCCTTTGAGGCAGACGGACTGACCACCGCAGTTGCGCTGCGCATGCTGCGAGTCGGCGAGCGCGCCGGAAACATGGGCGAGATGATGGAGCGGGTTGCAGCCTTCCACGACGAAGAGATGGCGCGTTGGGCCGAGTGGGTGACGCGTCTGTTGGGGCCTGTACTGATGCTGCTGATGGGCCTGGTGATTGGCGCTGTGGTGGTGTTGATGTATTTGCCGATCTTTCAACTGGCGGATAGCATTCGATGAACAACCGAATTGACCCAGGGGTCCTCGTCAAGCCCTTTTCCCCAACAGAAATTGACGCGGCCCGCGCTATTGCCAAGGCGCGCGGTGGCCGCTTGATTGAAGCGCTGGACGAGGCCAATGGCGCGCCGGCCCAAGCCTTCACTGCACGCTTGGGTGTCACGGCGCATTTGGGTGTAGTTGGCATGAACGAGATGCACGCGCTGAAACCCGCCTTTGACCTGTTGCCCTATAGCGATGCACTGCAGCGCGAATGTCTGCTGTTCCGTGGCGAATCGGACGCGCTGCTGATGGTTGTTGCCGACCCATTCAATATGGGCTTGCGCGACTGGGCGCAAGAGCGAGTGCGCTCCCAACTGGAAATCCGACTGGCTGACCGTGGCGACATTGCAGCGTATCTGGCTCGCCACGAAGACACACTTCGGGCTATGGATGATATGGTTTCGATGGAGCATTCGGCGCAGCAAAGCGCTGGCGCAGAGGACATTTCGCTCAAGAGCATCAGCGAGGATTCCAGCCCGGTGGTTCGTCTGGTCAACTCGACGCTGTACGACGCGCTCAAGGCCGGCGCGAGTGACATTCACCTGGAAACCGCACCCAGCGGCATTTTCATTAAATACCGCATTGATGGTGTGCTTGCCAGCGTGGGTGGCATTCAGGGAACCGAAAATGCCGAGCAGGTTATCTCCCGCATCAAGGTGATGGCTGAGCTGGATATTTCGGAGCGCCGCGTGCCACAGGATGGCCGCTTCAAGGTGGCCGCAAGCGGGCGTGAAATAGACATTCGTGTATCCATCATGCCGAGCATTCATGGTGAGGACGCCGTTTTGCGCATTCTGGACAAGCAGCGCCTGTCCGACAAAGTGGTGGGTTTGAGCCTGGAGGCGCTTGGTTTTGACGCCACCACGCTCTCGCTTTTACGCAGGCTTTCTGTCGAACCCTACGGTATGTTGCTGGCCACCGGCCCGACCGGCAGCGGCAAGACCACCACGTTGTATGCCGCCATCAACGAAATCAACCACGGCCACGACAAGATCGTCACGATTGAAGACCCGGTGGAATACCAGTTACCCGGTGTTTTGCAGATTCCCGTGAACGAAAAAAAAGGTCTCACCTTTGCGCGGGGCTTGCGTTCCATCTTGCGCCACGATCCCGACAAGATCATGGTGGGGGAAATTCGCGATGGCGAAACCGCCCAAATTGCGGTTCAGGCCGCACTCACGGGTCACCTGGTGTTGACCACCGTTCACGCAAACAATGTATTTGACGTGCTGGGCCGTTTTACGCACATGGGGGTGGACCCCTACAGCCTGGTGGCCGCCTTGAATGGCATTGTCGCGCAGCGCCTGGTACGCATGAGCTGCCCGCACTGCGTAGAAGATGACGTGCCAGACGCTGCTTTGTTGTCCCTCTCGGGAATTCCCGACGCAACAGGATTTCGCTTTCGGGTTGGGCGTGGCTGCGCCCATTGCCGTGGCACCGGGTTCAAGGGGCGCAAGGCCGTAGCGGAAGTGCTGGTGCTGGATGATGAGTTGCGCGAAATGATCGTCAGCCGTGAACCCGTTCGGCGCATCAAGGAAGCCGCCGCTCGCAATGGGACCCGGTTGATGCGCGAGGTAGGGCTTGATCTCGTACGTCGTGGGGAAACAAGCCTTCAGGAGTTGAATCGTGTGGTCGCTTAGTTCCCCAAAATGGATTGTTGGCTTGTCGGCACAGCGGATTACGCTGGTGCGTCCCGCGTGGGGTTGGTCGCGCAAGATTGCGGCTTGCGAACACATTGACTGCAAGTCTGAAACACCGGGAACCGACGGTGCATCCTGGCAGCCGGCAGTCGTCACTCTGGCCCAATGGCTTGCTGAAAAGGGTGGACGCAATCCCAAGCTGCATGTGGTGTTGTCGGGGCGTTTTGTGCGTTGGCAACTGCTGCCTTGGCAGGCTGAAGTGAGCCAGCCGAAAGAGCTTGCAGCTTATGCGTCGTTGCGATTTCATGAAACCTTTGGGAAGGCCGCCAACGACTGGCAGGTCATGCACTCACCACAACCACCGGGACAGACGGTGCCTGCCTGCGCGGTAGACGCCGCTTTGATTGCAGCGTTGCGCAGCACCTGTGATGCGGCAGGCGCCACTCTCGCCACAGTGGCCCCTTATTTCGCCTCTGCATTTGACCTCCGGCGCACATCTTTCAACAAGAAATCGGCCTGGTTTGGGCTGATTGAACCCGACTGTGTGTCACTGGGCTTGCTGCGCGACGGGCAATGGTTGGGATTGCGCAGTCAGCGCGTGGATGCGGACTGGCGCGATGCGCTTCCCGGCATGATGGCGCAGATGGGTATCGCAGTTGGCCTGTCGGAAGAATCTGTGCCCTTGTACCTGACCGGCGGTGGTGGCGCCCCACCGCGAGTCGCAGGTCTGGCATTCACCTGGCTTCAGTCCAAAGCGCAAGGAATCTGAAGACTATGCACGCACTTGCCATTAATTTTGTTCAGCGACGCCGGTTGGCGTCACCCCTTGGCTTGCTCTTGCTGGTCGCCGGTATCGCGGCGATGGGTGTGGTCGCTCTGGATTTCTTCGACGCCCGTGACGAACTGGACCGTGTTGAGCTGAGGCAGGCACGTGTCAAGCCACCTGGTGCCGTTTCGCGCCCGCTTACGGGAGCAGCAGCCCCTGTGCGTCCTGATGCGAAAGCGATTGAAGTCGTTGCCGGGCAACTGGGCCTTCCATGGGATACGATGCTACGCGAGATCGAGTCACGCTCAGACCCCGCCGTCGCGCTGTTGAGCGTAGAGGCCCAAGGGCAATCGCGCACCATGCGTATCAGCGGCGAAGCGAAGACCATGGCCGACGCAGTGGCCTATGTGGGCCGTCTGCGTGAGTCGCCGCGGCTCACGGCGGTGTTCCTGTCCGGGCATGACGAAAAGCAAGCGGGTGCGGTGACGGTGGTCCGGTTTTCACTGGACGCCAAATGGAGCAGCCGTTTATGACCTCAGACACCGTGATTGCGCATTTGCGCTTTCAACTGAATCAGCATGGTCTGCCCGCGCTGGTGGGTCTTTTGCTGATAGCGGGTGCTATTGGCCTACAGACAATCGGCGTAAGCGAGGCGCGTGCGCGCACGGAAGAACTGCAGCTTGAGCAGGCCACCTCGCGGCAGCGCCAGGCGCTGCAACCCAACCCCGAGGAGGCAACCAGCAAACGCATTGCCGGGTTTTATGCCGATTTGCCAGCGCCCGGTGGCGCGCTGGAAGCGATTGAATCCATCCACAAAGCCGCAGAGGCTAACGGCGTCAAACTGGCGCACGGTGAGTACCGCATGACGCGCGAAAGCGGTGCACCCTTGCTGCGTTACCAGATTACGCTGCCTGCTCGCGCAAGCTATCCGCATCTGCGAGCCTGGATTGGCGATGTGATGAATACGATTCCGACCGCTGCGCTGGATGAAATCAGTTTTCGCCGGGAGGATGTGGGCAGTGATTCGGTGGAAGCGCGCGTGCGGCTGACGCTATTTTTGAGGGCAGACTGAATGTTGCCCTTTCGCAACCTGGTCCTGATGGCGGTGCTGGCTGCAACCGTGGCTGCTTCGCTGATCGACTTTGAGTCCTCTGAAGTTGTGGCGTCGCCCAAGGCAACTGTCACTGGTCTTGCGCGGGCGACCACGCCACGGGCTGTAGAGGCAGCGCCCTCGGCGCAGACCCGTTTCCAGAGGCAGGACGCAGACGCGTTTGCAGCGCGGAGTTGGCAGCCCCCGCCACCCCGGCCTGTTCCCGTGACAGTGGCGGAACCCAAAGCGCCTCCATTGCCGTTTCGCTATTTGGGCAAGGTGATGGAGGAGGGTGCCGTAGTGGCATTTATCGCCCAGGATGCGCGCACCTATCTGGCGCATAAAGGCGACGTTCTGCCGGACTACCGGATTGAAGACGTAACGCCTGCGCAGATGACCTTTGTCTATCTGCCGCTCAACGAAAAACAAACCCTGACATTCGGAAGTGCCAATTGAAAATCGTTATACCTATTGCCCGAATGGTTCCACTCGCGGCTGTGATACTTCTCTTCGGCTGCTCGGCCAACCCGGCTATTGAAGAAAGTAAAAATCTGCGCGCAGAAGGACGTATTGACGACGGCGTTCAGCGCCTGGAGCAGGGCATGCGCGATGCGCCCGACGATCGACAGTTGCGCACCCAGTATTTTCTGCAGCGCGACCTCGCATCGGGACAAATGCTGGCTGCCGCCGAAGCCGAGCGCGCCAGTCGGCGCTTTGATGCGGCAGAAACCCTTTATCGGCGCGTACAGAAGCTGGACCCGAACAACCTGCGCGCACAAGAGGGACTAAATGCAGTGGCTGGCGAACGCCGCCAGGAAGTGCAGGTTCGCGAGGCCGAAGGTTTACTGGACAAGGGTGATACCGCTGCGGCGGAGCGCATCCTGCAAAAGGTTCTTGTGGCAAGCCCTACGTTCGGTGAGGCACGGAAGTTGCTGAAGAGGCTGCGCGAACAGGTGGCTCTTGCAGATTCCCCCGCGCAGGCGCTCAAATCGACCTTCAGCAAGCCCATCACGCTGGAGTTTCGGGACACACCACTCAAAACCGTGTTCGAGGTTATTGCCCGCACCTCTGGGCTGAACTTTGTGTTTGACAAGGATGTCAAGACAGATACCAAGGTGACCATCTTTGTGCGGGACACCAGCATCGACGAGGTTGTGAAAATCATCCTGGCTACCAACCAGCTGGAGCGCAAGTTGCTCAATGAAAACTCGATGTTGATCTACCCGGACACACCCGTAAAAGCCAAGAGCTACCTGGAGCTTGTGACACGCAGTTTTTACCTTGCCAACGCGGACGTCAAGCAGGCGCAGGCCATGGTGAAGGCATTGGTGAAAACCAGGGATATCTTCGCCGACGAAAAGCTCAACCTGCTGGTCATCAAGGACACACCCGAGGCGGTTCGCCTCGCTGAACGATTGTTGGAATCGCTGGACATGCCTGAGCCCGAAGTGATGCTGGAAGTAGAGGTGCTGGAAGTAACCCGCAGCAAACTGATGGAGCTGGGGCTGCGTTTTCCGGACCAAGTTGGTTATGGGCTGTTGCAGCCAAGCGCCAATACGACGATTGTCAATAACGGCGTGACCCAGACGAACACCACTCTCGGTGGCGCGCTGGCTGCAGGCTTTGTTGACTTGCGCAATACCAGCGGCCTGACCTCCTATGTTGCCAACCCGGCGTTGGCTTTGAATCTGAAAAACCAGGCGGGTAACGGCAACCTTCTGGCCAACCCGCGCATTCGTGTCAAAAATCGCGAGAAGGCCAAGATCCACATTGGCGACCGCGTACCGGTGTTCACCACCACGTCCACCGCCAATGTGGGAGTTTCCGCTTCCGTGGCGTACCTCGATGTCGGCCTCAAGCTCGACGTTGAGCCCAATATCTACCTGGATGACGATGTGTCCATCAAGGTGGGACTGGAAGTGAGCAGCATCGTTAAAGAGGTGATAGGCCCGGCCGGTTCGCTCGCCTACCAGATTGGCACCCGTAGCGCCGCCACCGTGCTGCGCCTGCGAAATGGCGAGACCCAGGTGCTGGCCGGTCTTATTAGTGACGAGGAGCGCAGTAGCGCCAACAAGTTGCCGGGCCTGGGCGACATTCCGGGCCTTGGCCGCCTGTTCTCCAGCCAGAGTGACAACAACAGCAAGACCGAGATTGTTTTGCTGATTACGCCGCGCGTGGTCCGCAATCTTGCCCGGCCGGATGCTATATCAGCCACTTGGCCAGCAGGTTCGGATTCGGCGGTTGGCACCCCAGCGCTGCAGGTGAAAAAAGCGGCGCCGCGCGCCTTGTCGCTGTCGTCACGCCCTGCGTCTGCTGCTTCCGCCAGCGCAGCGCCGGAAGTGCCGGAACTTCAATCGGCACCCCCCACCCCTGCCGACCTTGCACATGAGAGTGGCTTTACAGCACCCGTGGTTGAGGCGGTGCCTGCGACGCCACTGCCTGGCGGCATTGTTCCTCTACAGGTCATCAAATGAAGGGTAGGGCGCACGGCTTCACGCTGATCGAACTGGTCGTGACCATGGCGATTGTGGGCGTTCTCGCCTCCGTGGCGGTGCCCCTGCGTGAACTCAGTGTGCAACGAACCAAAGAGCACGAGCTGCGTGCGGCGCTGCGGCAGATTCGTGAGGCCCTTGACGCCTACAAACTCGCCACGGAAGACGGCCGCATGCTGCGCAGAGTGGATAGTTCAGCCTATCCGCGCACGCTGGAGGAACTGGAAGGCGGTGTTGTTGATGCAAAAGACGCCGGTGCAAGGAAAATCTACTTCCTGCGCCGCCTGCCGCGTGATCCGTTTTATCCGCAAACAGACGTTCCTGCCGCCGCTTCCTGGGGCAAGCGTGCCTACGCCAGCCCGCCAGATGCACCCGCTGAGGGTGATGACGTGTTTGACGTGTATTCGCGCTCCGAGCGTATTGGCCTCAACGGCATTGCTTACCGTGCGTGGTGACATGCGTCGCGGCTTCACACTGATTGAACTGCTGGTGGTGATGGCAATCATCGCAACGCTGCTCACCATTGCCACTCCGCGGTATTTTTCGCATCTGGACCGGGCGCGTGAAACGGCGCTGCGCGAAACGCTGGCCGTGGTGCGCGATTCGATCGACAAGTTTCATGCGGACACGGGTCGCTACCCCACCGAGCTTGACGAACTGGTCACCAAACGCTACCTGCGCCGCATGCCGGTGGACCCCGTCAGTGAAAATTCTGAGACTTGGATCATTGTTCCCCCCCCGAGCGAGTCATCCGGTGTGTGGGATATCAAAAGCGGTGCCGGCGGAGAAGAGAGGCCCTATGCGCAGTGGTAACGCTCACCAGTGTCGCCACGCCAAGCAACGCGGCTTTGGCTATCTGCTGGTGCTGTTTGCACTGGCAGCGCTGGGCTTGTCGATGGCGGGCACCGGCCAGGTGTGGCACACCACGGCCCAGCGCGAAAAGGAGGCGGATCTTTTATTTGTTGGAAACCAGTACCGCAGGGCCATCGAGTCGTATTACAAACAGTCGCCTGACGCAGTCAAGCAATACCCATTGAAGTTGGAAGACTTGCTGGAAGACAAGCGCTTTCCCACGCCCAAGCGCCACCTGCGCCAACTTTACCGCGACCCCATGACTGGCAGCGCGGACTGGGGCCTGATGAAGGCTGCTGACCGCATTGTGGGTGTGTACAGCACTTCTGACGGTAGCGCGCTCAAAACCACGTTTCTGGAGCGCGACGCGGCCTTTGCCGGGACGTCTCGCTATGCAGAATGGGTATTCAGCCCCGCTACAGGCGTTGTAGCACCATGAAAACCCCTGTTCGCCTGAATAGCCATGACCTGGAGCATTTGCTCGTCACCATTGAAACATCATTGACCGTCAACAAGCGCGTTCAGTTCTTTTTATGGGCCCAGGGCGCACTGCAGGGCTTTATTCCCCATGAGACGCTGTTTTGCGCCTATGGCGACATTGCGCGCATGCGCTTCAAGTTTGAGACCTTCACCCGCGGTCTGTTCAACACGCAGGCCGAACAGGAAGTGGGCGACCCGGTGAACGGGCTGCTGCCCCGCATCATGGACGACTGGCTGCGTGGCGGCCGCGTGCCGCGACTGCTCAGCCCGGATGGAGAAGATCAGGTTGGACGGCGGCAGCTGCTGGCTGACCTGAAGCGTTGCGAATTTGGCCATGTGGTGGCCCACGGCGCCCGGGAGATGCAGGGCGAGGGCGGCAGCTTTTTTGTCTTTGTGCGGCACCCCAGTCCGCAGGCGCCACGCGACGCCTATCTGCTGGAGCTGCTCATGCCCTATCTGCACATGGCGCTGCACCGCATGCTGATCAACGAGAGCAGCGAAAAAATCGATGAAGTTGAAGCGGTAACCCTGCTCTCCAAGCGCGAGATACAGGTGCTGCACTGGGTGAAAAACGGCAAGACCAACCAGGAGATCGGACAGATTCTGGATATCAGCCCGCCGACCGTCAAAAACCATGTGCAGAACATCATGCGCAAGCTCAACGTAACCAACCGCGCCCAAGCGGTTGGCAAGGGCGCCACCCTGCGTCTGTTGGTGGCGGGCGAATCCAGCTGATCTTGTAGCGTCCGGCCTACGGATGCGGTGCTATCAAGTTGATAGCTGCTTGCGCATATTGCACGGGGGCTAGAGGCACTTTTATCTTCTAACTTCAAGCCGTGGTGTGAATTTCGGCATCTGAACGGACTAGGAACTTGCCTGGAAGTTCAACACGGCCTGTAACAAGCGCAAATTAAATTAGTTCCCACGCAACAGAAATTCTTTTGTGTTGACGTAACCCGAAAGCATCTTTCCCTTATTTGCCAACTTATCAGGACTGACACATGAAACTCAAACTTATCGCACTGGCCGCCGTTTTGGCTGCCGCTGGTTCCGCCAATGCCGCCCCTATTGACAATGGCCAACTTGGCAACGGTGGCTTGTTCTTCAACATCTGGGATGGCGCCAATTCCTACAGTCGCAATCTGGGCTACAGCATCGACAGTTTCGAAGCAGGTCTGGCTGCCGCTGGCTCCTTCAGCCACGTCTTTGCTGCTGATGCGACCTTCACCTCTTTCATGAGCGCTGTTGACACAACTACGCTGAAGTGGAACGTGTCCGCAACCGACAGAATGGGCGCAAATCGTGTTTTGGAAACGTTTACAGAACCCAAGCCATTGACAGGCAAAACAGCTGACGTTGTTCGCACGCTCGCTGGCGGTACGTCGGCCTTTGTTGATCAACTGAATCTCAAGTTGGCTTCCACCGATTCAGCCACCTACGCTTCTGGTACCCCGGGCTACACCGGAGCCAATACTGCTATCACTGGTACTTCGTTGAACTTTTCGAACGCTGGAACGTTTGCAAACAATTCAGTTGCCACTGGTCTGAGCTTCATGCGAATCAATGCTGCTTCTACTGGTATCGCTGCGTCGACCTACAACCAGTACCTTGACGGCACCGATGCCGTCAAGGTTTATCTGGATGGAAGTAATGCTCTGCACATTTCTGCCGTGACGGCTGTGCCGGAACCGGAAAGCTATGCCATGTTGCTGGCTGGTCTGGGCTTGATGGGTGCCATTGCCCGTCGCCGTAACAAGAACTCTGCTTAATTCCTCCCCACTTCATTCAAGGACTTTTCATGAAATTCAATAAATTATCCGCCCTGTGTGCGCTCGCATGTGTTGCCATGTCCGGCCAGGCCATGGCTGCCACTGCCTTGAGCACTGCTGACAAGGCCATCGTCGACGATGCCAACACCAACAATCGTGTGGTGTTCATCTCGGGCGCTTCTGCCGTGCAAAAGGGCTTCACCGGTATTGTGGCTGGCCTGTTCACCGGCACGCCAGTTCGTTTTGCCAACACCAGCGCTTCTTCGAAGGACTTCGAGGCCGTGGCCGGCAAACTGGCCGTTGCTGCTGGCGGCTGGCCAGCCAGTTCCAACGTCATTGTGATTTACCGCGTCAAGGGTGGTTCCGCATTTGGTGTTGACCCTGTTGCCCGTAACACGCTGATCGAATCATTGAACGTCACCTCTGGCGCCAGCGACTGCACCTCTGGCAACGGCCTGGTTGCCACGCCTTACGTTTGCACCACCACCCTGGCTTCGCGCTCTCCTGACGCGGGTGTGTCCGACGTCGCTCCGGCCCTGTTTCATGGCTCGTACAACACAGAAGGCGAAGTGTCCGCTCCGGCTTTGACACCGGCTGAACTGGCGCTCCTGACCCCTACCCCAATCTATGGCTTGGCGTTCGGTGTGCCGGTCACCAGCAATGTGCCTTTGGTCAACCTGAACAAGTCGGTTGTCTCGGCCATCATGACCGGCAACATCGGCACCTGGAATCAGGTCGATGCCAGCCTGCCAGCTGATGACATCCTGATTTGCCGCCGCGTGCCTGGCTCTGGCACGCAGGCTGTGAACAATATGTACTTCGGCAACTATCCTTGCGATACTGGTTCATCGTTTAACGTTCCTGCAGACCGCGATGCTTCAGCTGCCTGGGACAACGCCAGCAACACCTACACCGTGGGCGCCAACACCGGTGGCCTGGTTGTGATTGAAAACTCGACTTCTGGCGATGTGCGCACCTGCCTGGACAAAGCCGTGACCGGTGGAACCTACACCACCAAGGACCGCGATGGCGTGGCTGTGACGGTCAATATCACCGCTGGCCACAAGGCGATTGGCGTATTGTCGATGGACGGTCTGAGCAGCTCCAAAACCACGGGCAACTGGCAGTTCCGTTCGCTCGACGGCGCTGGCACCTACACCTGGGACAACACCGCTGCGGCGCCCGTGGCCTCTGGTACTGGCAAGTTCCCGACGCTGGCTAACTATGTGGACGGCACATGGGACCAGCAGGGCTGGGTGTCCTTCAACGTGCCTGCACGCACGACAGGCAACAAGGCTGCTCTGCTCGCCAACTTTGTTACCAAAGCACAAGACCCCGCCATTCTGGCCAGCATTGCTGACCTGAAAAACGTGGCCGCTGCCATCCCCGGCGGTGCTTACGCCGGTACGCAGGTGCTGCGTGCTGCCTATCTGGGTGGCAATCAGTGCGCACCTTTGAACCGTAACTACTGATCGGTTGAGCACCTTCGCCACTCGGCGAAGTTTGTGCAAAACAGTGGCGACACGCGGGAAACTGCGTGCCGCCTGTTCCGTTTTTGGCTTGGCAGCCGCTATCCATGGACAGATGAGTTTGATGATGCGTAATAAATTGTGGACTAGCTGTGTGTGGGGCCTCATGGGCGTGTTTGCATCGAGTGGCGCATGCCATGCGCAAGAGGCACAAAAATTTGACGTATTCGAGTACCGGGTGGAAGGCACCACGCTGTTGCCGACCATCGTGGTCGAAAAAGCGGTTTACCCACACCTGGGCGAAAAGAAAACGCTGGCTGACGTGGAGAATGCGCGCGAAGAGCTGGAGAAGGCCTACCACGGCGCAGGTTACCTCACGGTACTGGTGAGCATTCCGCAGCAAAAAGTGGATGGCGGCGTGGTGACGCTGGCCGTGACCGAAGCGCCGGTGGACCGGCTGCGCGTGGTGGAGTCGCGCTATTTCAGCCTGGGCGCCATCAAAGCTGGCGCGCCGGAGCTGGCAGAAGGCAATGTGCCGAATTTTCCGCAGATGCAGGAAGAGCTGGCCGCCCTGAATCGCAGTGGCGACCGCCGCATCACCCCCGTGCTGCGCCCGGGCAAAACCCCAGGCACGGTAGAGGTGGATTTGAAGGTGGAGGACAAGTTGCCGCTGCACGGCAGTGTGGAAGTCAACAACCGCTACAGCCAGGACACCACGCCCACCCGTTTAAGCGCCAGCCTGCGCTATGACAATCTGTGGGACAAGCAGCACAGCCTGGGGCTGACGCTGCAGGGCGTGCCGGAGAACCCCAACGAGAGCCGCGTGCTGTCGCTGAACTACACCTGGCCGCTGGCCTCTGGCAACTACTTGGCGTTCTATGGCGTGAAGTCGGATTCGGATGTGGCTGCGCTTGGTACGCTGAACGTGGTGGGCAAGGGCGTGATCCTCGGTGCCCGCTACATCCTGCCGCTGCGCGGACGCAATGATTTCTTTCACACTGCCACGCTGGGCGTAGACCACAAGGACTTCAGCCAGGCGGTAAACCTGATTGGCAGCGGTGGCTTCAACACGCCCATCACCTACATGCCGTTCACCCTGGGCTGGGACGGCACCTGGCTCGGCGAAGGCCGCAGCACCAAGCTGGGCATGGCGTTCAACTTTCACCTGCGCGGGCTGGTGGGCGACGAGCAGCAGTTTGCCGACAAGCGATTCAAGGGTCGCTCGGGTTATGCCTACCTGCGCGGCAGCGCATCGCACAGCGACACCGCAGCCAGCGGCTGGGGGGTGGGTGCGCGCACTACCTGGCAGCTCTCGCCGCAGCCCTTGATCTCGAACGAGCAATTCACTATTGGCGGTGTTGATACGGTGCGCGGCTACCTGGAGTCCGCCGCCTCAGGCGACACCGGCATCGCCTTCAGTCTGGAAGCCAGCACGCCCAACTTCGCGAAACGCATGAGTGATTCGCTCGAGGATGCGCATCTGCTGGCCTTCGTGGACGGCGGCACGGTGAACGTGCTCTCTCCAATCACCGCGGATGACCACTACACGCTGGCCGGCGCCGGGCTGGGGATGCGCTTGAAAGGCTGGCGAGGCGCATCGGCCGCGCTGGACTGGGCGGTGGCGCTGAATGAGCTGGGCAACACGAAGCGCGGCGACAGCCGCCTGTATTTCAAATTGGGCTACGAGTGGTAACTGAGGCTAGGGGAACAGAATGAATCGCAACCGTTATCGACTGGTATTCAATACGACCGTAGGCATGATGGTGCCCCTGGCGGAAACCGCGCGTGGGCGCGGCAAGGCGGCAAGCAGCTCGGTGCTGGTGGGTGCGCTGCTTGCGGGGGTGGTGCTGTCCAACGCAGCACAGGCTGAAATGCCGGTCGCCAGCACCGGTGGGGCGATTCCGAATTTTGTGGCCGCCGGGCAGGCGGGTTATCAGGTCAACGGCAATCAGGCGTTCGTCAACCAGGTGGGCAACAAGGCCATCCTCAACTGGCAAAGCTTTAACGTCAGCGCCGGCAACAACGTGCAGTTTCGTCAGGTCAATAGCCTGAGCAGCAACAACCCGGTGCAGGGCGCCAGCTTCACCTCGCTCAACCGCATCTGGGACAACAACCCCAGCGTCATCGCGGGCATGCTCTCGCAGGCCGCCGGCCAGAAGGCGGACGTGATTCTCGTTAACTCCAACGGCATTGCGTTCATGGGGGGCTCTCAAGTCAACCTCAATAATTTCACGGCTAGCAGTCTCAATATTGACAACAGCTTCGTGCTGAATTCGATGCTGAGCGACAACAAGCAGGCACAGTTTGAAAAGGCCCTGGACGGCGGCGAGGGTCGCGGCTTTATCAAGGTGTTCAAAAATGCCAAGATCACGGCCGGTAGCCAGGGCCGGGTGATGCTGATCGCGCCCACGGTGGTAAACCGGGGCACGATCACGGCACCTGATGGCCAGGTGATTCTGGCGGCCGCCACCAAGGTGTATCTGCGCGCGGTGGATGATGCGAATCTGAACGCGCGCGGTCTGTTGGTGGAGGTGGACAGCCCGACTGGCCTGAATAATTTCACTAGCGCCAACGCTGCCGTGAAAGACGGTCAGCTTGATGGGCAGGCCGTAGGCCTTACCAACGCCGCCGAGGACATGCTGGGCCATGCCTCCAACCTTGGCGAGCTGTCTACCCCGCGCGGCAACGTGACGATGGTGGGTTACGCCGTCAACCAGAGTGGCATCGCGCGGGCGACGACTTCGGTAGTGGCGAATGGCTCGGTCTATTTGATGGCCAAAGATACCTCGACCCTGACAGCCAACAGCCGTGACTCGACGCGCGGTGGGCGTGTGGTGTTGGGCGAAGGCAGCCTTACGGCGGTGATGCCGGAGGTAGATGACACCACTGCGACCGTGGATGGCACGACCGGCACCGGCTTGGCAAAGCTGTCCGAGGTGCGGGTGCTGGGGCAGACCGTGTACATGGCAAACGGGGCCACGATCGCAGCGCCGGCAGGCAAGGTGGACCTGATTGCGGTCGACAATCCCAGCACGCTGTTGGGCGGGCTTGGTCCGCTGGATACGGCGCTCGCCAACGCGTCGACCACGGCACGCGTACATGTAGCAAGCGGCGCCAAAATTGATGTCGCAGGTTTGACTGATGTAGAGGTTTCTGCGGCGCGCAACACGGTGGAAGTTGAACTCCGGGGGGACGAACTGAAGGACAGCCCGGTTAACCAGAAAGGGCCGCTAAGGGGGGAGAAGGCCTATGTGGACATCAACCGCGCGCTGGCCAATGCCAATGCGGGCAAGTCCACCTTGATCGCCAAGGACAGTCTGGAGGCCTACCAGGCGCGCCTGGAGCGCACGGTGGCCGAGCGCTCCACCGCGGGCGGCACGGTGAAGATTCGGTCAGAAGGCGAAACCATATTGGAGGCGGGCGCGGAGTTCAAACTCTCCGGGGGCAACCTGAAGTACACGCCGGCCACGGTCAAAACCACGCTGCTGGTGGCCAATGGCAAACTGGTTGATCTGGCCGACGCCAATGCGGAAACTCGCTACGACGGCATTGCGACGCGCTATGTGGTGGATTACGCGCGCTGGAACCAGAAGGAGGTGATTGATCTGGGGCAGAGCCTTCGCTTTGATCCTGGCTATATCGAGGGCAAAGACGCGGGCAGTTTGAGTATCGTGAGCATGGGCCCGGCTTTCATGCGGGCCAACATCGTGGGTGGCACGGTAGACGGGGAGCTGCAGCGCGCCCCCGGAACACAAGCCAAGGGCGTCACGTTCACGATGGGTACCACCGCCGTTGGCGGGGACTTGAAAGATTACAAACTTAACCAGAAAGTGGTGCTGGACCGTGCCGCGGTTAGCCTGCCTTCGGACTTCGGCATGGGCAGCGTGCTATCCGATGCATTGAAGGAAACGCTTGCACTGGATGCTGCGTTGCTGGCAAAAGACAAGGTGGCAACCCTGAAGGTTTACACCAACCAGGCGGCGGAAGTGCGCTCTGCCTTGCGCGCGCCGCTGGGTGGCGGCGTGACCATTGCGGCAAACAATCTGCTGGTGAAAGCCGATGTCGAGGTTCCTGGGGGAGTTATCGACCTCGCGGCGCGAAACAATGTTTTTTCGCCTCTCAACGATACCTTGCTCAAGGTGGATGCGGGCGTTCGCCTAAGTTCTCGCGGTGCCTGGGTGAACGAACTGCCCTCCATGGCGGCAAGTGATCTCAGTTTGCCCCCGGTAGACGCCGGCAGTATCAGCCTGGTGGCCGATACCCTGGCCTCATCCGGCAATTTCGATTCGCGTGGCACGGTGGCGCTTGGCCAAGGGGTGGTCATCGACGCTAGCGGTGGTGCCCGCGTGGGCAGCACGGGAAAGTTAACCGCAGGCAAGGGGGGGGCTATAACCCTCGCTGGGTATGCGATCGAAGGGTTGACAGACAACGTGTTGGCCTACGGGCTGGAAAAGGGCGGGAAGCTCAATTTAACGACCAATCGCATCAAAATTGGCGGCGCAGCGGAGAATGATTTTGGCACGCTCGTACTCGATCCCTTGTTCTTTACCCGAGGCGGTTTTGCCGACTTTGGGTTGACCGCACTGTCCACTTTGGAAGTGGCACAGAACACGGCAGTTCGCCCGACTGTGGCGAATCGCGAGCTGATTGAAAGCTATGCGACACATCAGACCGGTGCCACGCTGGCAGATTTCAGCCGGCTGGCGGTGCGAGACAACCGCGTGCGTCAAGCTGCCAATCTGAGCCTCGCCGCCAAGCAAAGTGGCGCTGGCACCGGTGAATTGCTGATCGGCAAGGGCGCGCGCATTGAGGTTGATCCGCTAGGAAAAATTGCGCTGGAGGCGCGCAACACCGTGGACGTCGAGGGCACCCTGGTGGCCCACGGTGGAGCGATTGACGTGGTGCTGGACCGCAGCAGTGGCGTGGTCAGCAGTGCTGCCAACCAGAATGCGCTGTGGCTTGGTAAGGACGCCGTACTCGACGTTTCAGGCATCGCACAAACCTACAGCGATGGCCGTGGCCTGACCCAAGGCAAGGTGCTTGCCGGCGGGTCTGTGAACCTCAACGCCAAAACGGGCTACGTGGTGGCCGAAAATGGCTCCTACATTAATGTCTCTGGCGCGACGCCGGTACAGCTAGGGGTGCCGAACGAAGGCGGTGGGCTGGGGCGCTTAGTGGGTAGCGACGCCGGCGCGCTGACGGTGTTCGGCGAAGAAGGCATTCTGTTGGACGCCAGCCTGGCCGCGCATGCCGGTGGCGTAGGAAATCGCGGTGGTGTGCTTGGCATCACCTTGTCGAAAAACGCGCACGTCCCTGGTCAGACCTTCGACACGGACGCGCGGACCATTAGCCTGGCAACGAACGTAGCGCCGCAAACTGCCGGATTGTCAGCCAGCGTGGCAATTCCCGTCACTGGGGTGGTGCGTGCCCGCATCGGCACCGACAAGCTGGAAGCCGCTGGCTTTGACCGCATGCGCTTCTCCAGTCGTGACGCGATTGGATTGGAAGACGGGCTTAACCTTGGCGCTGGGCGCGCACTTCCCTTGCGGGAACTCAAGCTCGACGCTGCGCGTATCGAAACCTTGGGCGGCGATGCGGCACTAACGGCCGAAACGTTGCTGGTGGGCAATTACAACCCCGATCGAGTGGGCAGCACGAGCGCGGTGACGAGCACGGGGGTGCTGACGCTCAACGCGCAACAACTTGAGTTGGCGGGCAAGCTGCGACTGGAAGGCATGGCGCGGGCGCAATTCAATGGGCTGGAAGCCATCGCTCTGGCGGGCGTGACTGCTGGCGCCGCGCGCCCGGTTGGTGAGCTCCGCGCCGCTGCCGATCTGGTGTTCAACGGTGCCGTCGTGGCACCTTCCACTTACACGCAATACAGCGTTCTTGCGCCAGGCAAAAGCGTAAGCTTCACGCGCACTACTGACGAGCCGACGGAGCCATTGTCGGCATCAGGCAGCCTGACGATTGAGGCGCAGGATATCGTACAGGATGGCAACCTGTGGGTGCCGTTTGGTCAGATCGATTTCAAGGCAAGTGAGTCGCTTACGTTCAAGAGCGGCAGCCTGACCTCTGTGGCTGCGACACCAGGCAGCCTGCTACCTTTCGGCAAGATGGTGAATGGCCGGGCCTGGGTGTACGACGTAGACCCAGACAAAGTCCCAACCGGTCAGCTGGAGCAGGCTGGTTTGGGCGAAAAATCTATCCGCACGGCAGGCAAGTCCGTGGACATGCAGGCGGGCGCCAAGATCAATCTGGCTGGCGGTGGCGACATGCAAGCCTATGAGTTCACGGTGGGGCCGGGTGGCTCGCGCGATATTCTCAGCGATGCCAATACCTTTGCCATCCTGCCGAGTTACAAGGGTGGCGTCGCGCCCGGAGATACACAGGAGGCGAAAGGCTTCAACCGTGCTGTGGGCGACGCGGTGTATCTGTCCGGCATGCCGGGTCTTGCCGATGGCATGTATACGCTGCTGCCCGCGCACTATGCTCTATTGCCGGGTGCCTATGCGGTCAAGCTCAACACGGGCATCAAAGATCTGATGCCGGGCCAGGCCTTCAGTGGCCAGGATGGTGTGCGCATGGCGTCGGGGTATCTGTCTGATAGCCGTGCCAACGCGCCACGCGATGCCGCTTGGCAGGGCATCCAGGTGCTCACGGGCGATCAGGTGCGGGCGCGCTCCGAGTTCACCTTGACGCGGGCGTCGGACTTTTTTGCGGATGGCAAAAACCGGCCACAGGACGCCGGTTTACTGTCGATCGCTACCAGCGGCACGGGCAGCGACAGTTTGAAACTTGACGCGACCTACCGACTTGAAGCTGGTAGCGACGGACGCGGCGCGGCGGTGGACATCAGTGCGCTGAAGCTGGCCATCACCAGCGGCTCGCCGTCCGGGATTGCCGCCGACGTGACGCAAATCGACGTGGACAAGGTCAATGCACTGGGTGCCAGGAGTTTGTTTGTCGGTGGCACACGTGTCGCGGGCGGCGACGCCACAACGTTGACGGTGGGCGCACAGAGCGTGACGCTTGCCAACGACGCCGGTCATGCCTTGAAGGCCTCCGAGATCATTCTGGCGGCCGTAGACACGCTGACCCTCAAATCGGGCAGCGTGATCGACGCGCAGGGCGACGCGGGCGATGCCGGAAGCTACACCACGCATGGAAATGGTGCACTGGTGCGAGCGGCTTCAACAACCGCTACGTTCGCGCGCACCGGTAGTCCCGATCGCAGCCAGGGAACGCTCGTCGGCGAGATGGGCAGTGTGGTGCGTGCCGCGGACTCCATCGTGCTTGACGCGACCAAGGAAAGTGCATTCAAAGGCACGGCTGAATTCCGTAAAAACGGCACAGCGGTGGCTGGCAACTTCGCAGTAGGGGCTACGCGCATCAACTTCGGTACGGCACCTGCCAGCGCTGACGGTATTACCTATAGCCAAGCCGAACTGGATGGCTTGAACAGTCTGAAAGGGCTGACGCTCACCAGTTACAGCACCTTTGATCTGCACGGCGATGTCAATGTTGGTGGCCTTGATGCCACTGGCAAACCTACCCTGCAAAACCTGACTCTGCAAGGTGCTGGCCTGGCCGGGTTGGACAACAGCGGCAAGACGGCGAACCTGCGGGCAAAAAATATTGCCCTGAACAATCCTTCCGCGGTGGCCTTTGTGCCGGGCGCGGCGCTGGGCACTGGTGCATTGGCAGTTCTCGCAGATACGCTCACGCTGGGTGAAGGCAATAAATCGGTGCAGGGTTTCAGCACGGTTGCGATCACGGCAAACGAACTTGTGGGGGCGGGAATAGGCAAGACCAACGTGGCCGCTCCTGTGACGATCAATGTTGCGCGTATTCGGGGTGAAAAGGGTGCGGATCAAACCTTGACCGCGACCGGGGCGCTCGCGGTGGCGAGTCGCGCGGCCGACCGGGCACTGGCGCAGGTGACGCCGCTGGGCGCCAAATGGGCACTGGCTGGTACAAGCGTTGACTTCAATACCCGGGTTGAACTTCCATCGGGCCAGTTCAAGCTCAATGCAACGGGTGGCGATGTGAACCTGGGCGCCGATGCCCGTGTGGATGTGGCCGGGCGCAACGTGAGCTTCTTCGACGTGACGCGGCCCACCTGGGGCGGAAGCGCGGAATTTACCAGCGATATTGGCAATGTGAGTTTCGCCAGTGGCTGGAACGTTGATGTTTCGGCCGCCGCCGGCGCGGATGCGGGCACATTCACGGTGCGCGCGACTGGCGGCAGTGTCACCCTTGCTGACGGCAGCGTGACGGGCACTGCAACGCCGGATGCTGATGGCAAGCAAGGCGCCGGCGCGCGCGCAGAAATCGATGCGGGCACGCTGAACAACTTCTCTGCAATCAATACTGCGTTGAACACGGGCGGTTTTGACGGCGCACGCAGCTTGCGTGCACGCACTGGTGATGTGGCCGTTGTGGCTGCCGACACAGTGAAGGCAAAGCAAATCAATCTTGCCGCCGACGGCGGCAAGATTGACGTGGCAGGTTGGCTTGACGCGTCTGGTGCACAACCCGGGCGCATCGAAATATTTGCAAAAAACGATGTGAACGTGCTGGCAAACGCCAGGCTGGATGCCAAGTCCAGCGGTGCCAGACAGGACGGCGGCGAGATCGAGATTGGCAGTCGCGACGGGGCCCTGAACCTTGCGACGGGGAGCAATGTCAATGTTTCCGGCGGCAGTGGCGGGCGCGGCGGCAGCCTGCTGTTGCGCGCCCAGCGCACCGGCAATGACGTGGCCGTGAGTGCAGTGGACAGCATCATCACCGGCGCACGCGCAGTGTCGATTGAAGCAGTGAAGGTCTACAACAACATCAACACGCTTACCGCTACCGGTGCTAGCAGCGGCACTACCCTGAGCCTTGCCTCGATAAATTCCGATAACACCGCATTTGCCAGCAACCAGAGCGCGATCAAGACACGCTTGGGCAAGACCGGTGATGCGGCTTTTCATTTCTTGTCGGGTGTAGAGGTACGTTCTTCTGGGAATCTCACGTTGGGCACTGGCGCGGCCACGACGGACTGGAATCTGCAGGCCAGTCGCGCGGGCGGCGAGGCGGGTGTGCTCACCTTGCGTGCGGCGGGCAATCTGGATATCAAAAGCAATCTGTCGGATGGTTTTAGCCATGCCACGGCATTCAGCAGCGGCACCACGCCGGCGACGCTTGTCGCGGGTGATTCATGGACGTACCGCCTGGTGGCGGGCGCTGACAGCGCCGCGGCCAATCCGCTGGCCGTTGCGGCTGCCAAGGACGTTACCCTGGCGGCGGGCAAGTTGATTCGAACTGGTACTGGCGACATCCGGATTGCGGCAGGGCAGGATATCAAGCTGGCGGCCAATACGTCGGTGATTTACACCGCTGGACGCATTGCCGATGCGGTGCAAAATTTTGTCGCACCGACCACTACGCAGCGAGCCTATTTCACCCAGGACGGCGGCGATGTCAGCTTGACGGCAGGTCGCGACATCGAGGGGAAACCATCCACGCAGCTTTACTCGGATTGGCTGTTCCGGCAAGGGCGTTTGACCGCCGATGGAACCGCTTATGTTGCGTCGCAGGGCTCGCCCGCCTGGTGGGTGCGTTTCGACCAGTTCAGACAAGGGATCGGCACCCTGGGCGGCGGCGACGTCACAGTCCGCGCCGGCGGCCAGGTTAAAAACCTGTCTGCCAGTGCGCCAACACAAGGGCGAATGGCCTCGGCGACGCCTGACGCTAATGCACTCGTAAAAACCGGCGGCGGAACGGTGCGCGTGCAGGCTGGTACCGACTTGCTCGGTGGCCAGTACTACGCTGACAACGGCGATGTGGTGCTGAAGGTGGGCGGCAAGGTGGGCAGTGGGCAAGTGGATACGCTGTCAAGCACCTTGAGCCCGGTCTACAGCATTCTTGCGCTGGGAGATGGCCAAGCGCACGTGCAGGCGCAGGACGACGTGAATATCCAGGCCATTCTCAATCCACATCTGTTGATGCAAACATTTGGCAGTACGGATACCTCGAATATTGGCGCCGGCACCACGCGCGACGCTCGCCGGACCTTGTTCTCGACCTACGGAGAAAAAAGTGGAGCAAAGCTGGAGAGCTTGACGGGGAATGTTACCTTGCATGATCCGCTGGTCAGCAACAGTGCAGGTTCCTTGAAGAATATCTACCCCACTGTCTTGGCCTCGTCAGATGTCCTCCAGCAAACCGGTTCGTTGGCATCGTTGAACTATTTGCCGCCAAGCCTGTCGGTCGTTGCCTTCCAGGGCGATGTCGTGAACAACAGTGCGATGACTCTGCTGCCCGCGGCAAACAGCCAGCTTGAATTGTTGGCAAAAAAATCGGTTCAGTTGAATGCGGGCATCACCATGAGTGACCGCGATACTGCGCTGATTGCAGGTGCGGCCCGTCCGGTCAGTTTGCCGAGTCAGATTCTTGGCACCCAGATGCATGCGGTCGTACCGGTGCATGCGGGGGACGCCAAGCCGGCGCGCATCTTTGCGACTGAAGGCGATGTGAAGGGCTTGGCAACCGCAATAGCACTCACTGTGCCCAAGTCCGTGGCGGTACGCGCCGGGCGCGATGTGCGCGACTTCACCATCCAGGCGCAGCACCCCAACGCTGGCGACCGCAGCGTGATTGAAGCAGGGCGTGACGTGGTGTTTTCGGCGGGCTCCAATCGCAGTGACACGCAGGGCATCTTTATCGGTGGGCCGGGACGGATAGAGGTCACGGCGGGTCGCAACATCGACCTCGGGACCTCGGGCGGCATTGTCAGCCGGGGCGAACTGGACAATTCTGGCTTGTCCAGTGGCGGAGCGGATATCCAGGTACTTGCAGGCGCTGGCTCTGCCGGTTTGGACGCGACGGGTGCGCTCAACCGATTGATCGCCAAGCTGGATGCGGGCGCAACGGACGAGCCTACGCTGTGGCTGGCGCGCTGGCTTACTGGGAACAAGCAGCTCAATGCTGGCAATGCCTTGGCAGCCGTGCGTAGTGTGGCCGCGCAAGGTATGGATGCACAGCGAGACAGTGTGCGTGGCCTCGTATTTGCTGCCCTGCGCCAAACCGGGCGAGATGCCAATAAGGCCGATAGCGGCTTTGCCAGCGATTTCGCGCGTGGTTACGCGGCGCTGGAACTGGTGTTCCCCGGCATCGGCGAGAAAACCCCGGATGGTAGCTTCAAGAATTACCAGGGTGACATCAATCTCTTTGCCAGCCGAATCAAGACCGAGCGTGATGGCAACATCGAATTCATGATTCCCGGTGGCGAAATGATCGTGGGGCGTGCCAATACGTCGGATGCGCTGGTCAACCCCAATAAACTGAACAACGATGTGCTGGGTATCGTGGCAGCAGCCAAGGGCGATATCAAGGGCTTTTCACGGGGCAGCATGCTGGTCAACCAGTCCCGCATCATCACGGTGGGTGGCGGCGATGTCATGTTGTGGTCGAGCGAAGGTGACATTGACGCTGGTAAGGGTAAGAAGACGGCTGCTGCCGCTCCTCCACCCCTCATCAAGACAGATCCCAAAACGGGTGCGGTCACACAGGAACTTCAGGGTGCGGCCTCTGGCAGCGGCATCGCCGCGCTCTCCAGCGGCGGTGTCAAGGCGGGCGACGTTGATCTGATCGCGCCCAAGGGCACGGTCAACGCAGGCGACGCCGGTATTCGCGCGGGCAATCTCAATATCGCCGCGCAGGTGGTGCTGGGGGCGGACAACATCTCGGTATCGGGCAAGTCGGCAGGAACACCAGTTGCCGACACCAGTGCGGTCACCGCGTCAGCGTCTGGCGCCACCTCCTCAGGGGACGATCTATCCAAAACCACTGCGGCTCTCAGTCAGTCTGCGGCTGATTCCGCCAAGAGTGCGCAGTCTCTGGCCGATTCGTTCAAACCAACGTTTGTTCGCGTGGATGTGCTCGGATTCGGCGAATGATTTTTTAACGCTCTTTTGTCATTCGTTTGAAACAGATATTTTGTAACCTCAGCAGTTGGCCAGTCGCATATGCCAGCCTTTACCTTGAATAAAAAAATGAAACGCTTTCTCGCTATCGTTGTTGTCTTGTTGATATTGCCCGCCTCCGCCCATGCTTGGTGGAACAAAGATTGGACCGTGCGCAAACAAGTCACACTCGACACCAAGGCTGCGGGTGTGCCAATTGAGGCTACTTCAGTTCCGGTGTTGGTTCGTCTTTCCTCGGGCAATTTTGACTTTCTGTCAGCCAAAGAAGATGGTGCCGATATTCGTGTGGTGGCGGAAGATGACACAACAGAGTTGAAATTTCACGTTGAGCGCTTCGACAGCGTCAACGAGTTGGCCTTTGTTTGGGTGCAAGTTCCCAAGCTGGCAGGAAGCAACAGTACGCAGCACATCTGGCTCTATTCCGGAAATAAGGAAGCCCCGCAAGCTGCTGACAGCAAGACCAGCTACGACCCGCAGCAACTGATGGTGTTCCACCTGAGTGAGGCGCAGGGCTTACCGCAGGACGCTACGGTGAACAGTAACCATGCCAGCGAAGCCAAGGTGACTTATTCAACGGGCGGTGTGATTGCAGGTGCCGCAAAGATGTCTGGCGATGGCGGCATGGTGGCTGGCAGCCCGGCTTTGCTGGCAGCCAAAGAATTTACTTTTTCTGCCTGGATTAAGCCAGAAAAGGCAGATGGCGAACTGCTGTCAATGGGTGGTTTGACACTCAGCCTAGCTGGCGGCTTGCCAGTGCTGGCAAACAATGGTACGAAGCTTGCCAGCGGTGTAGCTATTGCTTTGAACGGTTGGCATCACGTTGCTGTGACCGCGGGTACAGGTTTTACGCTGTATGTGGATGGCAAGTCAGTGGCTACGGCGGCGGGCGCATTCACGCCGGCGGCCACACTGCGCATGGGCGGTGGACTGGTGGGTGAAATGGATGAGGTACAGATTTCAACTGTGGCACGTTCGGGTGCGTGGTTGGCTGCGCAGGCCGAGTCGCAGGCGCAGACCGGCAAGCTGGTGAAGTATGGCGAAGACAGCACGACGAACAAGAGTGAAGGAAACTCCTACTTCGCCACCACGATGAACAACCTGACCGTGGACGGTTGGGTGGTGGTCATCATCTGCGTGTTCATGTTCTTTATTGCCATTTGGGTGATGGTGGGCAAAGCCATGCTGCTGGCGCGTGTCGAAAAATCAAATGCAATTTTTGCGGAAGAGTTCAGCAAGATGTCACGCGGCTTGGCAGAGTTGGATGACAGCGCCGCGGCCCACACCAGCCAGATGGATGCCTTGGCAAAAACGATGGATGTGTTCAAGCATTCGCCGCTGTACCGCATTTACCACGTTGGCGTGACGGAGTTGAAACACCGCTTTCCGGCCACGGCGGCAGACCAGGGCTTGCCTGTAATTTCTTCTCGCGCGTTCAACGCTGTACGGGCCAGCCTGGATACCCAGCTTATTCGTGAAGGCAGCAAGCTGAACAAGGGCATGGTTCTGCTGACCATCGCCATTTCTGGTGGACCCTTCCTGGGCCTGCTGGGCACTGTGGTGGGTGTGATGATTACATTTGCAGCGATTGCCGCCGCAGGTGACGTGAACGTGAACGCCATTGCACCCGGTATTGCCGCGGCGCTGGTGGCGACGGTCGCCGGTTTGGGTGTGGCGATTCCGGCGCTGTTTGGTTACAACTACCTGACGATACGGATCAAAGGTGTTTCCAACGACATGCACGTTTTCGTAGACGAGTTCGTGACCAAAATGGCTGAGAACTACGGGGGCTGATCATGTCGAAAGTTCAAGACGACGGAGCGGTCTACGACGACATCAACATCACTCCGATGCTGGATTTGTCATATGTGCTGCTGGTTATTTTTATTCTCATGACGACCGCCTCGGTGCAGGGCATCAAGGTCAATCTGCCCAAGGCCAGTAATACGCCGAGCCTGGCCAAGCCGTCAACCAAGGCAATCACCATTACCCAGAACGGAACGCTGTATCTGGATGCGTATCCGGTTGCCTCACTGGCAGAACTGGAATCGCGGTTGGTGGGATACAAGGCCAGTTTGAAGGAGTTTCCAATTGTGGTTAAAGGCGACTCCACCGTGCAGTATGAAAAGGTGGTTGAGGTTCTGGACCTGCTGGGCAAGCTGGAGTTGAACCAGATCGGCCTTGTGACGCAGCGGTTGGTTAAGTGAGCGCGGGTGGCAAACCCACTCGGCGCTGGCGCCGGGCTGTGCTCATCTTAGTGGGTGTGGCGTTGGTGAGCGCACTGCTGTGGCTGTTGATTAAAGAGTTGACTAAACCCGTTGAAGGGAAGAAGAAGCGCGCGGTTCAGGAAATTTCTTTGTTGAAGCCGCCACCTCCACCACCACCGCCAAAGGACCAGCCTCCGCCACCGAAGGTGGAGGTACAAGAAAAGATTGAAGTGCCACGACCAGACCAGGCACCCGACAAGCAGGCGGACGCACCCCCGCCTGGCCCTGATCTGGCGGTGGATGCAGCTGGCGGTGCTGGCGGCGATTCGTTTGGGCTGGTGGGTAAAAAAGGGGGGAGTGACTTGATCGGCAGCGGTGGTGGCAACGCTGGCAGCCGGTTTGCCTGGTATGGCGCGCTCATCAAGGAACGCATACAAGAGCGCATCCAGGAAATGATGACCAAGGATAAGAAGCTGCACAAGGCAGATTACCGAATCATGGTCAATGTGTGGGTGAATGCGGCAGGCACGGTGACGCGCGCGGAATTGATCGATTCGACAAACGATGCAGATATGGATAGCGCATTAAAAATTGCCCTGCGAAATTTGCCCGCGCTTCGGGAAGGTGCGCCAAGTGACATGCCGCAACCCATCAAATTGCGGATTACTGCTCGGTGAAGAGTGGATTTTATTGTGAAGATAAGTGAGTAAAAATATGCAAACCAGACTAAAGGCGACCAGTCTTGCCATAGCGATAGGCATGGCCTTCGGCGTCAGCACCGCGCATGCGGATGAGCGAACAGAGCTGGAAACGCTGCGCCAGACAACGTTGAACCTGATTCAGATTTTGGTACAGCAGGGTGTTTTGACCCAGGAAAAGTCGGACCAGCTGGTCAAGCAGGCGGAGACCAAAGCACAGGAGACAGTGGCTGCGCAGAAGAAGGCGGATGCGGGTGTGGTGCGTGTGCAATACGTACCTGAGTCGGTCAGAAAGCAGATTACGGACCAGGTGCGTGAGGAGGTGGTAGCACAGGCTAAGGTGGAGCGCTGGGGCGATGCCAATGCGGTTCCGGAGTGGGTGGATCGGGTGAAGTTGGAGGGTGAGGTTCGCGTTGGTTACCAGGGGGACAAGTTTTCCAAGGACAACGCGCCCGAATACTACCAGCAGGTGTTGGGTCAGAACGTAGGCAACACCACTGAGGATCGCGATCGTCTGCTGATGCGGGCAAGACTGGGTGTCAACGCTAAAGTAACACCTGACATTTCAGCAGCTTTGCGCCTGACAACGGGCAGCACGACCAGCCCGGTTTCAACCAGTCAGACCATGGGTCAATACGGAAACAAGTACAGCTTTGTGCTGGACCGTGCTTACCTGAAAGCGCATTCGGATGAGACCTTGCCCTGGTTGACGGTTTCTGCCGGCCGGATTCCAAACCCCTGGTTTAGCACCAACCTGGTATGGAATGATGATTTGAACTTTGAGGGTGCTGCAATACAGATTGATCCGAATGCGCAGGGCGCGAATGTATGGCGTCCGTTCGCCACGCTGGGGGCTTTTCCGTTGCAGGAAATTGAGCAGTCCAGTTCGGTGAAGGTCCAAAGCAAGTGGCTGGTGGGAGCACAGGTAGGTGCTGAGTGGGTGCCAGACAACAAGACTCGGGCCAAAGTGGGCTTGGCCTATTACGACTTTCGCAATATCAGTGGAGTTCGCAACCCGTTGCTAAACGATGTTGCCATGAACAAAACCGCACCGGACTTCCGTCAAAAGGGCAACACCCTATTCAATATCGACAATGACGGCAACTCATCAACCAATCTTTACGCATTGGCAGCGGATTACCAGGTGCTTAACCTGACTGGAATGGTTGACTTGAATGTGTCAAATCCGGTGCATGTGATGCTGAGCGCCGACTATGTGGAGAACATCGGATACAGCCGTAGCAAGACCCTGGAACGCAGCGGCATTGATATGGATCCGCAAACCAAGGGCTACCTGGCACAAGTGGCCGTGGGGATGCCAACGATGCTGTTGAAGAATGACTGGCAGATTTCTGTGGCATACCGGTACCTGGAAGCGGACGCAGTGCTGGATGCCTTTACCGACTCAAACTTTCATTTGGGTGGCACAAACAACAAGGGCTTTATTCTTGGCGGGCAGTACGGTTTGGGTAAGAACACCTGGCTGACAGCACGGTGGTTGTCAAGCAACCAGATCACCGGATTGCCGCTGGCTATTGATGTGCTGCAGGTCTATTTCAATGCCAAGTTCTAATGCTGTGCGCGTGCTTGCCCTGGCGCTGATGGCGGGTCTGGTGGGGGGCTGTACAACGAGTCCCCAGCAAACGGCCTATCGTGATCGTCTGGAAATGGGATTTTTGACCCCAGACGATTTGGAGCGTTTTAGAACGCCAGAGCAAGAACAATTCGCGCTGGTTGCGCGCGCAAGCGACACCCGGCCGCTTTATGCCCAGCCAGTGGACTTGGAGCTGATGCAAGCAGCGGGTTCCGGCAATGTGGCGGGTATAAAGGCTTTGCTCGGCAATGGTGCGCAGGTCAACGCCATCGATGCATGGGGTAATAGCGCGTTGCTGATTGCCTCGCGTGAGGGTGAGGTGGAAAGCGTGCGCGTGCTGCTGAAGGCGGGAGCGTATGTAGATGGCCGTGGCGGATCAATGCCCCCCTTAGCAGCAGCGGCTTTGCGTGGTCACACCATATTGGCGCGACAGCTCATTCGCAGTGGTGCGAATGTGAATGCAGTGGGTAGTAACGGCCTGTCTGCACTGATGAACGCGGTAAAACTGAACCATTTAGGCGTTGCAAAGGTGTTACTCGAAGCGGGTGCAAACACGCGCGTCGTGGACCGGTCGGGTGACAACTTGTTGGCAGTGGCGGTAAGCGAGAACTACCCCGGCATGCTTGCGTTGTTGCTGAAGCTTGGTGTAACGCCGGACATGGCGGACGGCAATGGGCTGACTGCGCTGTATTGGGCGGAGCACCTGCGGCGTCCGGACATGGCGCAGCAGTTGCGCGATGCTGGTGCGGACCCGACACGCAGAAAAACCGAGCTCATTGTGAGTCAGCCCTATAACTTTGGAGAATTTTGATGTCGCGTCTATCAGGCTTGCTCATTCCGGTGGTGCTGGCGAGTGCCTTTGTAAGTGGCAGTGCGTGGAGCCAAGACAAAGGGGCCTCTCGGGAGCGGGAATCGCTTCGCAGAGCGCAGCAACAGGTGAAACAGATCGGTCAGGAAAAGGCGGCACTGGAAGAGAAGCTGACAGGTTTTGAGCAAGACAAGGCCAAGCTGTTGGAGGAGAAGGAAAAGCTGATTGGAGGTGCTCAGGCGCGTGTCAAAACGGAAATCGCCAAGAGAGAACAACTGCAATTGGCGCTCAATGCCATGACGCAGGAAAAAGCGACTCTGCAATCGCAAAAGGCCGAAGTGGATCAGCGCCTTGCCGAACTGACCGCCAAACAGGCCGCCACAGAGCGCGAGCTGGCATTGGCAAAGGTGCAAACAAAGCAAACGGAATCCACCCTTTCAACGCGTGACCAGCAGGTCGCCAGTTGCGAGGACAAGAATAGAAAGCTCTATCAGCACGGGCGCGATCTCGTCTCGCAATGCCGAGACCAGAGTGCAACCGATGTCGTGCTGCGCCTGGAGCCCTTCACGGGGATCAAGCGGGTAGGCACCGAGAATGTACTTGAGGAATACCGCGACAAGCTTGACGCGCAGAAGGTTCAAGCGCAGCAATAGGCTTTGTCGCTCAGTGCAGCAAGCTGGCGCAGGTGACGCGATCGCGCCCCGTTTGCTTGGATTGGTACAGAGCACCGTCAGCACGCGCGATCAGGTCCTGTGCATCATCGCCAGTGTGCATCGCTGCCACGCCGCCTGAGATGCTGACTGTCAACACCACTTCGTGGGTGCGACGGTCACGGATCTTCATGGATTTGGTGCGCAGCCGAACGGCATCGGCGAGCGTCACGCTTTCTTCCAGCGTGCAATCGGGTAACAGGATCGCAAACTCTTCTCCGCCATAGCGGGCCACTGAGTGCGCCTTGTTCGAAACACAGGAACGCAGCACCTCTCCCAGCGACTGGATAACGCGGTCGCCCATTACATGACCGTGCGTGTCGTTTACCTTTTTGAAATGGTCAATGTCCAGCATGATCAGGCAGTGCGAACGGTCGGGCATCAGTGGCTGCTCCAGCAATGCCGCAAGTTGCCGATCAAACCCCTTGCGGTTCAGAACCTGTGTCAGTGGATCCATCACCGCTTCATCACGGGCACGCGTCAGATCCACCTGTAGACGCTCGATCTCCTTGCGACTGACTACTACCTGCTCATGGAGCACCTGCGCAGATATCTTCATCTGTGCCGTACCGGCCAGCGCATCCTTCAAAAGTGGCCTCATTTCCGAGGCTTCATTTGTCTTGAGCGCAGCCGTCAATCCGCTGAGCTGCTCACCAAAGGCGCCCGCCCGGTCACCAGTGTGAGAGGCACTGGCGGCTATGCCGGTCATCATGCGCTGCAGTTCTCCGCTGATGCGCTGCATCACCACATGATCCACTTCAGAAACAAACTCCCGATAGAGGCGCATGATGGTGTCATCCCCAAGCCGAGGTTCCGTTTGAGTCGCTTTCTCTATGGCCTTCGTGAGCCGGGCGTTCGTGCCAGCGGCAAACTCGTACCAAATAGCGAAGGACACCGGATTGAATGCAGCATCATGCTGTCCCATGATGGCTAGCACTTTGCGCAAAAGCTCGGCACTTTGCTCTTTCGTTTCTTTGTATCGCAAAAAAATTCTCCGGCGTTACTACTAATCTGGGCGCATGCAACCAGTCAGGATCATGTTGCAGTGGGTGCCCGCGTGCCGGGATGATGTCGGGTCAGCGTCTCCCAACTTGCCATTGGACCCAGCAGGCGCCGCACACCCATCGGACAGTGCGAATTTGACATCCTCCCTCAGGCGGTTTTAGTTTGTTGCATTTATCGCAAATTCGATGTGGGTGCATGCTTATCCTATTGCCCTGTGTGTTGTAGCAATGGTGCTCGCTGATGGTGACAGCGCTATGACATCGTCGCGCTTCTCCACTGAAGGAATCATGCCGCCCACGAATTCACACATATCAACACATCCAGCGCACCGCGCTGGTCGATCTGGTCGCGCAGGCGGGTCAGCAGGGTTTCATCGGCCTTGCTGCCGTGGTTCTTGGCAAGACCTTCGGCGTACAGCCAGCCGTATTGGCTGAGGCACTGGCATATCTCGACCTCGAAGCTGATCTCTTTTTGCAGACGCATTCTTGTGAACTCCCTTGGTGCCGCGCTATTTTGTTTGACGAGTTAGAACCCGTCACGGCAGGCCATTGCGTGACATTCTTGCCAAATTTTGCCAAACGCATTATTCTTGCGCCATGACCACCATGAATATTTCACTGCCTGACACCCTGAAGTCCTTCGTTGATGCGCAGGTGTCAGAGCGTGGCTATGGCACCAGCAGCGAGTATGTACGGGAGTTGATCCGTACCGATCAGGATCGCCGTCAGCTGCGGGATCTGTTGTTGCAAGGTGCCAGTTCTGCTCCAGGTGAGGCTGTGGGCGCCCCCTACTTTGATTTGCTGCGTCAGCGGGTTGCCCGCAACGCCAAGGCGGGTGGCAAGGTTTGAGTGTCAAGCCAGTCGTTCCCCGCGCACAAGCCAGTGGGGACGTGGAATCGGCCATTGACTACTCCTTGGCCGAGGGGGCAATGGACGCGGCACTGGGCTTTATCGATGCACTGGAACAAGCCTACGGGCATCTCAGCCGCAACGCTGCAACTGGTTCGCCCCGCTATGCGCATGAACTGGGTTTGGCAGGCTTGCGAGCTTGGCCATTGACGGCCTATCCGTATCTGGTGTTCTATCTGGAACGTGACGACCATATTGACGTGTGGCGGGTGCTGCACACTCGGCGCGATATTCCGGTGCGAATGACCGAGCCAGAGAGCCATTGACGCAGACTGAATAGGGCCGTAGCCCCCGTGGAACATGCGCGAGCAGCTAGCGTTTTGATAGCGACTGGGTTCAAGCAGCCACCGCGTCCCGCACGTCTAGCCGAAAGCAGCACCCGGCTTCCAAGGCCGTCGGCACGCTCACAGCAGACACAGGAGCCAACGCAAACGATCCTTCTGGGTCACCTGCTGTGAATGCCAGTGCACCTTGGGTCATTGACCCCGGGCTTGTCAAATGGATGCAAATCCCCCAAACCAAGGAGCAGCCGTTGTTGCGTGAGTGCATTCCGCCCTATTGCTGGCGTACGACCGAACTGCCCAACGGGTGTGAACTGAGATACCTCGGCAAGGAAGACGTCACGACACTGGTTCCGTGGCTAAGTCGGGTTGCGTCGGTTGTGCAGGATCGCGTGTGAATCCAGTCGACCCGACGGCTCTCCGGTGAGAAATTTCAATTTGCAGGAACCCCATTTTCACTATCGGCGCGCTGAGAACGCAATAACTTATGCCGCGTGAACGGCTTGGCACGCCCGGACACCGCCAACGCAAACTTCACCTCCAGGTCGTGACTTGGCAGATAGCTGGCGGCACCGGAATTGAGTGCCAACAAAAGCAGCAGCGGCGAGACCCGTGCCAATTTTGAATGCTGCCAATGGTCTTGAAGGGCTCCAACCGTTGCATAGCTGACCAGCAGTCCAATGGCCCAGGCTGACCACACCTCACTGGCGCTGTGCGCGCCCAGCACGATGCGTGATACGCCGACTGCAACCGCCACAGCCAGCCCCAAAAAGAACCCGGCGCTTTGCAAACGCGGTGAACCCTGTGGTGCATGGATCCTAAACAGCACGGGGTACAGGCATGTGGCCAGCAACGCGTGGCCACTGATGCCGGTAAAGTTCAGGGTGGCAATGCCCAGACCCCAACCCCAAAAAAGACATTTGGTCAGCATCGCAACCGATGCGGCCATGAGTACGGCCAGTGCCCAGCGCGTGGCCAATGCCCGTTGCGCTGACCAGAGTCCAATCAGTTGCGCCGCAAACACTGGCAGCACCAAACCGGCGGCACCCAAGTGCGTGACAGTGCGCCACCAATAGTCTGTAGTGGCTAAAGAAAGTGGACTCAGGTCGGGCATCTGCAGGCCCCGGATTCTTTAACGGGGCAATTTTGGTTGTGGGTCATCGTGTCCAGCACAGCCAAGGAAATTCTGTTCACAAGTTCAAGGTAGGTTCATAGCACAACCGAAAAGACGTATTTTGGGTCATTGGCTTGGGTTGGCGAGCCTGATTTTGACGCAGTTACATGGCTTGCTGAACGCGCCTTTGCTCGACTAGAACGCGCTTTCCTGTACAGGCTTACGGTTCCAGAACTTTGGATCAACATTGCGTTCGCGCCTCTCCACTGAAGGAATCATGTCCCCCACGAATTCACACGTATCAACCTCCATCTTTAGTTCAATAACCATAGAGTCATCTGACCCGTATCGGTCGCGCAAGTCGTGATAGAGACTGATCAAATGCGTGAGGCGTCTTGACATAGTGCATCCAACTCATTGGCTCAAACTCACCAATGTTTTTCCACTTTAACCCAATATCCAAACGGGTAGGGTTGATTCATCCATATCGTTTTGGAAAAGAAGTGATTCGAACCCGGTTTGTCATCAAAGCTTCATCCGGGTGGAGGATGCTGTAGCTGCGGCATTTCGCCGCCACCATACTATTTTCGGGTACTCCATGACTAAAGACCACACTCAAGAAGTTCAAGTAATCACCGCGGGGGACCTCGTCTCAGAGGACTTCGAAGACGAATTCGAAACTGCAGCCGAATACCACCGTATGGCTGCACGCCATTTTTCAGCGGCAGCCAAACACCATTTGGCTGCAGCAACGGCCGACGACGAAGGCGACAACGACGCAACTGCGCGCCATGCATTCCAGGCTTACCGTCATCAGCTCAATGGGGTGCAATACGCTGAAATTGCGGTAATGGACAATGAAAGTTTGGAAGATGAATTTGACGAAGTGGGTGATGGCGACGCCGAAAACAGTTGATACCGTTCCTGCAGGTATCCATGACCTTAGGCTGCATAGCCCAAAACGGCGAAAAAGTGGCAGCTGGTTCCTGCGACGACAAACCCGTGCCAGATGGCATGGGCGTACCGAATGCGGGAGTCCAGTACAAAAAAGATGACCCCTGCGGTGTAAGCGAGTCCACCAGCCAGCAGCCAAACGAGACCTTCGGTGGGGACGCGTTCAACAAGTGGCACTGCGGCAATTAGGACCAGCCAGCCCATCCCGAGGTACAGTCCCGTGGAAATCCAGGGATGCGACAACTTGTCAGTGGATTTCAGTAAGACGCCGACCAAAGCAACAGACCAAACTAGCCCCAATAGCGTCCAGCCCCAAGGACCATGCAGAGCGCCCAGCGCAAAGGGTGTGTAGCTGCCAGCAATGAACAGAAAGATGGCGCAATAGTCAAGTCTCAGCCAGACGCGTTTGGCACGGCCTTCCGGCAGCGCGTGGTAAAGCGTCGAGGTCAAATACAGTAGCACCATCGTAGCGGCGAACACCACTGAGCCGATAAAGCTCTTGTTGTTCCAGTCCCGGGAGGTTGCAATGAGAACTGGCGCAGCACCTACGGCAGCCAACAGTCCAAGACCATGGCTCACGCTGTTTGCAATTTCCTCTCCCAGACTCTGGACTCGCTTGGTCATGCAACGATTGTGGCCCCCCATTGTGAATCGCAGATGTCAAAATGAGGTAAGCGTTCATTCCCATTGATTCACGCGTTCCCGTCCAGGACTCACCATTGCCTGCAATGACTTGCCGCTTCAGAACGCCAGTGCACTTCGGTGCCCGCGTTGGAAAAGTCTGCTTCATGGGCATGAATTCGATTCAATCTTTCATGAAGAGTGGCTGAGGCCTTTGCGTTCCGTCAATTGCTTGAGGCATCCGGTCTGGACTTTTTGATACCAGCGGTGCATTCTTTGCCGTGGGAATTTAGGGTGTTAGCGACGAGTCTGTTCGCGCCAGCATCGGCAACCCCCGTCATGTCATGTCAACGAATCCGAGGGGCGGTTCACGCGCGCAGATTGAACAATATGAAGCCAGATGCACGAATTCACCATCAGCAAGAAATCGAACTCAAGCTGGCTTTTCCCGCATCCGATCCCTCGAGCTTGGAGAAGCGCCTGGCCCGCATGCCCATGTTGGCGCGGCGCAAGGTGACGCACCTGCAACTGCACAGCGTCTACTACGACACACCTGATCAAGTCTTGCGCCGAAAAAATGTGTCCTTGCGTGTTCGGCACAATGGCAGTGAGACACAGTCGCAGTGGCTGCAGACCTTGAAGATCGGTGGTCGCAACGACTCGGCACTAAGCCAGCGCGACGAGTGGGAAGCGCCAGTGCCCAGTGATCTGCTGGCGTTGCACGCTCTCAAAGCGACGCCATGGTCAGATATCGATCCGGATGGAACCGTTTTTCGGGCGATGGTGCCCTGTTTTACGACAACATTTGACCGAACGAACTGGCAAGTTCGCAGACGCGATGGCAGCGTCGTGGAGGTATCGCTGGACGTTGGAAAGATTGCGGCCGGCGATAAGAGCACCTCCCTTTGTGAGTTGGAGATTGAGCTATTGGCAGGCCTGCCTGCAGCGTTGTTCGACATTGCCCAACAGATCGCAAACACGGTCGCGCTGACGCCGTTAAACACAAGCAAGTCGGAGCGCGGATACGCTTTGGCGCAGGATTCTCTGTACGCACCCTTGCGCGCGCGGCCACCGACATTGACATCCAAAATGCTGTTGTGCGATGCCGCGCAGCGCGTGCTCCGCGAAATGTTTTGCCAGTTCACCACCAACCTCAACGCGCTACGTACGTCGGATGACCCAGAAGTGGTGCACCAGGCCCGGGTGGGTTGGCGACGCTTCAAAAGCGCTTTGCGACTTTTCAAGCCTGTCCTTGCGGCAGGTGGTGTGCCGTCATATGAGTCACTGCGGCCGTTTCTGACTTTCCTGGGCGAGTTGCGGGATCTCGATGTGGCCCTGAACGAAACGCTCCCTGCATGGGCTGACGATTACAGGGCCGGAGATCCCCGGAGAGAAGAAAAGTGGCAAGCGATGACGCAGGCACTGGCGAATGCGGCTGACCTCAGTCGGAAATCCATTCGTTACGCGCTTGAAGTTCCGTCATTGGGTGCGAATCTGCTTGCCATCACGCAATGGATGGAAGCGCTGTCAACGTCGACGGGGAAGGATGAGTCAAGCCGCGACAAGAAAACATCCCTGCGCCCTTGGGCGAGGCGCCGCATTGTTCGCCTGCATGGCCAATTGAAGGTCGCCCTTCGGGATGTCGGCAACCCTGTTAGCCAGCACCGTGCTCGCATACTGGCCAAGCGGTTGCGCTACGGCATCGAAGCACTGCGGCCCCTGTTGCCCACGCATCAGACCAAGCGCTGGTGCGCACAGGCCACGAATCTCCAGATGAGCATCGGATCGATGCGCGACGTCATGCAAGCGGGTGTACTCGCCGCCAAGGCAGAAGCAGACTCTGGAATAGTCGAATTCTTGCGTGGTGTGGCGGTGGGCATGGAAGGGTCAAAATGAATTGACGTTGGCCGCAGCCAACTCCGTCATATCAAGGGAAAATACAAATTGATTTTCTCCAAAAAATAAGTGCGGCCGTTATGATCAGGCCATTCTCAATGGTGTCTTTTGTATTTAGAGGTGTCCAATGCATGCTATCAAGGAAGCCCGGAAACTGATCAGGCGCAATCCTTTGGATCCGTCAGTCAAAACGCTTGCCAAGCTGATTCTGGCCCTGGAATCGGAAGTGGAATTTTCCATTGCAAGCATCTATCAACTTGACATGGAACACTTCAAACTGGCAATCGAAATTCTTCGTGAGTGGCGGCTTGATCGCTACTATGCCGGTAAGGCGAAACTCTTTGACACCGCCATCCAGGTGATCCATATCACCGAATAGTTTTTCTTCTGATGAGCGTCATCGCGTCAGAATGTCCAGTGGCTGTGGATCCCCCTTCCGTTCTCACCCCGTCAACGGTTCCGCATCATTCGTTGCCGCGTTTAGGATGATGCCAGTCAGAGCTTCGCAGCAGCGAGTCAGCAAACATGCCAACACGCCAACATGTGCAGCTGAACATAGCTGGCAACGCCTTGTTACCGTAAATCAAATCAAGGACTAACGAGAAATCGCAAGTCTTTTTTTTGTCCCATACGTGTCGCGCCGCCGACAAAAAACGCGATAAGCTCCCGCGCATGCGAAGCCAATCACCCCAGCCATGACACTGCCCACACCCCGGCTGTCCATCCGCACTTGGCTGATTCTGCTGGTGCTTGCTTTCGTCTTGCCGCTTGGCACTCTGCTTATCCAGCATTTGATCGTCGAGGAGGATGAGCTCGCGCGTGCAGCTGCCTATGCGAATGTGCAGGAGTTGGCACGCTCCACTGCGGCAAGGCTTGAATTGACCTTGCGGGATCACGAGGCCATGTTGAGTCTGATTGCTACGGAGTTTCGTGGCAATCCACCCGTCCGTGCGCGCCGATTTCAGCCAGCGCAGTTCATGGATATACACCCTCAGGTTATCAATCTCGCTGTGCATGACCTGCATGCCAACAACATTTACTCCTATCTGAGTAGTTCGGCATCTGCGGAAAGTGCGGCGCAGGTTCCCTGGATTCAGCAGGCCCTTCGGGATGAGACGTTCACAGCTGGAGACGCATTTTTTGGGCACCTGAGCGGTCGCTGGGTGTCGGTGTGGCGCCACCCGGTTTACGGCGAGGACGGCGTACGGACCGGAATCGTCAGTGCGTCTATTGATTTGCTGCAACTGAACGCGCGTTTGCTGAAGGCGCCAGTGATTCCCAATGGGTTTTCGGTGGCGGTACTGGATCGGGAGGGAAAGTTTCTTGTGCGTTCGATTGATCCGGAGAAATGGATTGGACAACCTGGTCTCGATGTAGGCACTTCTTTGGATACCGCGCAGCACGAAGGGCTTGTTGCCGCGCGCAGTGTGGAGGGCATTGAAAAAATGGTGGCGTTTGTCACCCTTCCGGCTACCGGATGGCGGGTGGTGGCCGGTGTGCCTGAAGCGCAGGCCATGGCGGGCTATCGCGCAAGACGCGATCAGGGGCTTGCTCTGGTACTTGCAATCGTGCTGTTGGTGCTTGTGCTGGCGTGGCGTATCGCGTCGGCTATTGCCAATCCGATTCGGGCACTGGCTGAGGCCGCGGCCAAGGGGGCGCAGGGCGGCAGTCTGGTACGGGTTGTACCGTCCGGTCCTGCGGAAATTGAGTTCGTCGGACGCCAGTTCAACACCATGCAGGATGCGCGAATGCAGACCGAATCAGCCTTGCGGGAGTCTGAATCGCGCTGGAAATTTGCGCTTGAAGGTTCCGGAGATGGCTTGTGGGACCGGAATATTTCCGATAGTACGCTCTATGTATCTGCCCGGTATAGAGAAATTCTGGGGTATCAAGATGGCGAGGTAGGCCCAACGTTTGAGCAATGGTCTGGCCTCGTACATCTGGAAGATTTGCCGGCCACAATAGCCTTGCTTCAGAGCCTTTTAGAGGGGCGATCCGAGTCATACACCGCGGAGTATCGAATGCTGTGCAAGGACGGGAAATACAAGTGGTTTATTTCCCGCGGCATGGTGCTCAGTCGTGATTTGGCAGGCAAGCCACTTCGCGCGGTGGGCACATTGAGTGATATTTCTGAACGCAAACGTGTGGAGGCTGACCTGCGCATCGGTGCAACTGCGTTTGAAAGCCAGCAGTCCATGTTTATTTTGGACGAAAGCAGAAAGTTCATCCGCATCAATCGTGCGTTTTCGGAGATGTTGGGCTTCACGATAGACGAAGTTTTGGGAGAGACACCAGAAATTATTGTGTTTTCGGATCGTATGGACCCAAAAGCCCATGATGCCATTTGGGCGCACATTGCCCTTGATGGTGAATCCAGTGATGAAATCACCGTGCGACGCAAAACGGGCGAACGGATTGCCGTTTGGTCGACTTTGACGATCGTTAAAAACGACACCGCGAAAATAACCCACTATGTGGGCACGCTCACCGACATTACCGACCGCAAGCGCCTGCAGGTGCAACGAGCGGAGGAAGAACTGGCCCAGAGAGATGTGCTGGTGCGTGAGGTTCACCACCGCGTCAAAAATAGTTTGCAGGGGGTCGTGGGTATTCTGCGCGAGTTCGGGCGTAACCATCCTGAGACCATGGAGCCTATTTCCCAGGCAGTGGGGCAGGTCCAGAGTATTGCGGTAATTCATGGTTTGCAGGGCAGATCGACGCTGGACCAGGTGCGCCTGTGTGAACTGACAGTCGAAGTTGCAGCTGGCATTGATTCCCTTTGGCATACCTCCATCAATGTCGCTATTCCTGCCCAATGGGTGCCTTGTCTGATTACCGAAGCCGAGGCCGTCCCGGTTGCACTCGTGCTGAACGAATTGATCCTGAATGCGGTCAAGCACGGCGACACCGCATATGGTGGCGTGACGGTCACACTGCAAAAAGGTGAACGTCCATGCATGGTGCGCATTTGCATCATGAACGGCGGCATGTGGAAACCTGTAACGCGAGGCGCGCATGTGGGCCTGCAATTGGTTGATAGCCTGATGCCGCGCGATGGCGCTAAACTGATCCGAGTGCTGCACTCGGACAGCACTTGTACAACACTCGAACTAGGTCCGCCCGTGATTTCCCTTGAGATTGTTGAGCCAATATGAGCAAAGCAGTTCTCGTGTCTGATCGCACCCATTTGTTGTTGGTGGATGACGACAGGTTGATCTTGTCCACGCTTGCCAGCGGCCTGAAACATGCGGGCTATCAGGTCAGCACAGCCGAGTCTCAGGAGGATGCCGAGGCCATTCTGCAGGGTGGCGCGCGACCGGACCTCGTCATTCTGGATGTGCACATGCCGCAGTCTGACGGCTTGGCCCTGGCGACCAGGCTTTCTGACTTTGATCACATTCCTTTCGTCATGTTGAGCGCGTATAGCGACAGCGAAACGGTGGACAGAGCAACCGCTGCGGGTGCGCTGGGGTATTTGGTCAAGCCGATGGACACCCACAAGATGATTCCCGCCATTGAGGCGGCCCTTGTGCGCGCAAGCGAACTGCGAGCGTTGAAGACCGCCACCGCGCAATTGCAGAGCGCCTTGAATGCCGAACGCGATGTCAATGTGGCTGTAGGAATCACGATGGTGCAGTACCGATTGGGCCGTGCCGCCGCTTTCAATATGTTGAGAACTGCGTCACGGACGCAACGTCGAAAGTTGGTCGATGTAGTGACCGATGTGGTGAACGCAGTTGAAGTACTGCACCGCGTCTGATCGGGGGTATTTTGTTTTGCTTCAGATTATTATTGCGTTAAGATGACTTGCATCAAGCGACCCTGATTTTGTCGCTTGGTGCTCATTGAAGCCTTGAACCCGCTTCGTTAACTTGCTTGTTTGCTCTTTGGTGGTGCAGACAGGAACTAACGGTCCATTCTTTCAGCAGAATGGCAGGGGTTCACGGTCATGTCAAATCTCAAGATATCCACGCGTCTGCTGATGTTGATCGGCATCCTGTCGATGCTACTCGTGGCCATTGGCGCAATGGGCCTGTTTGGCATTAGCCAAACCGACGACGCGCTCAAGTCTGTCTATGTGGACCGCACCATACCCATGGGCCAGATTGCAGAGATCCAACGCCAGCTGTTGCGCAACCGCCTGGCAATTGCCGTCTCGCTGGTTACTCCTACTCCCGATGTGATCAACCCGGCAACGGCCGAGATTGACGCCAACATCGCCACGATCGGCAAAGTCTGGAATGCGTATATGGCCACCACCCTGACGTCGGAGGAGGCAAAGCTTGCACAGAAATTTGCTGAAGACCGCGCCAGGTTTTTGCAGGAGGGCCTGAGCCCAGCGGTAGCTGCCTTGCGCGCCAATGACATCGAGGCAGCCAATCGGGTCGTTGTGGAAAAAATTCGTCCGCTCTACGTGCCAGTACGTGCTGGCGTTGAAGCCCTGATGCAGTTACAGCTGGATGAAGCCAAGAGGGAGTTCGACACATCTGTGGCCCGTTATGAAACGATTCGCGCCTTCTCCATCAGCGCCATTGTGGGGGGTGTGCTTTTTGCCATCCTGTTTGGTCTGGCCCTTATTCGTGGCATTTCGCGTTCCCTGAAGCAAGCCATCGAGGCCACTGACGCAGTGGCCCAGGGCGATCTGAGTCACCCCATCCGGATTGAAGGCAAGGACGAGATTACCCGCTTGCTGGTCGCCTTGTCGACCATGCAGGCTAGCCTGACCCAGGTAGTGTCCAGCGTGCGCCAAGGCTCTGAAGGAGTCTCGACGGCCAGCGCCGAAATTGCGTCCGGCAACCACGATCTGTCTGCCCGGACCGAGAGTCAGGCCAGTGCGCTGGAGCAAACCGCCGCCTCCATGGAAGAGCTGAGCTCTACGGTCAGACAAAACGCCGACAGTGCGCGTCAGGCTAACCAGCTGGCCTTGAGCGCCAGTACGGTGGCGGTAAAAGGCGGTGAGGTCGTGGCTCAAGTAGTGGAAACCATGAAAGGCATTAATGACTCTTCCCGCAAGATCGCCGACATCATTGGTGTCATTGACGGCATTGCATTTCAGACCAATATTCTGGCGCTGAATGCCGCGGTGGAAGCCGCCCGTGCGGGTGAGCAAGGGCGCGGTTTTGCCGTGGTGGCCACTGAAGTGCGCAGCCTGGCTGGGCGCTCAGCCGCGGCGGCCAAAGAAATAAAAACCCTGATTGGGGCCAGCGTCGAGCGCGTGGAGCATGGTACTGCGTTGGTGGACCAAGCGGGCACCACCATGACTGAGGTGGTCAGCAGTATCAAGCGGGTAACTGACCTCATGGGCGAAATCAGTGCTGCCAGCAGCGAGCAGGCTGCGGGTGTTTCGCAGGTAGGTGAGGCCGTGTCGCAAATGGACCAGGTCACACAGCAAAACGCGGCCCTGGTGGAAGAGATGGCAGCGGCTGCCAGTAGCTTGAAATCCCAGGCGCAGGAGCTGGTGAGCACAGTGGCTGTGTTCAGGTTAAGCCCCGGGCAGGGACAAATAAATCACGTCCATGTCAAGGCGCACCGCGCGCTCCCTGCCCCGACCTAAGGAGCCGCAATGCGAACCAATCATCCTGTTACCCAGAACGAATACGAGTTTCCCGGTACGGAGACGCTGCTGTCGACGACTGACACCGCAAGCCACATCCTGTACGCCAATGCCGCGTTCATGCGCACCAGCGGTTTTTCCACGGAAGAGCTGATGGGGCAACCGCACAATGCAGTGCGGCACCCTGATATGCCGGTAGAGGCCTTTGCCGATATGTGGCGCAGTCTCAAGGAAGGGCAGTCCTGGACGGCACTCGTCAAAAATCGCCGTAAAAATGGAGACCATTACTGGGTGCGGGCCAATGCGGCACCCATGCGGCGCAATGGGCAGCTCACCGGGTATTTGTCCGTTCGGACCAAACCTACGCGCGCCGAGATTGATGGCGCCGCTGCGTTGTACAAACGCTTCAAGGATGGACGGGCTGGAGGCTTGGCCTTTCACCGTGGCTTGGTCGTACGCACTGGCGCCATGCGCTGGCTCAGTGCGCTGCAGCTGCTACCGACTGCCTGGCGAGTGCGCCTGCCTATTCTGCTGGCGGGCGCAGCGGTCGGCGCAGCTCTGGGCTTGTCCGGCCTGGGCGGTGCGGCTTTGGCGGCTACCGGCTCAGTGATCGCTGGTAGCCTGCTGTTGGCGTGGGGGTTTATTGAGTCGCAGGTCACCACGCCGCTGCACAAAGTTTTGATAGTGGCCCAGCAGGTCGCCAGCGGCGAGGCCGGCGAAGATTTGCGCTTCAACCGGTGCGACGAAATCGGACTGATTGCGCGTGCCATTAGCCAGTCCGGATTGAACCTGCAATCCCTGATGTCCGATGTGCGGGAGCAGGTTTCCGGGGTGCAAGTGGCGAGCAGAGAGATTGCCTCTGCCAACAACGACCTTTCCAGCCGAACCGAGCAGACGGCGTCCAGCCTGGAGGAAACTGCTGCGGCCATGGAGCAGCAAACTGCGTCCGTTCGCCAGAATGCAGACACCGCACAGCAGGCCAGCCGTCTGGCCAACACCACCACCGAGGCTGCGGCCCGCGGCGGCGAGGCCGTGGCCAATGTGGTCTCCACCATGGCGCTCATTTCGGGCTCCAGCCGCAAGATTGCAGACATCATCAGCGTCATTGACGGCATTGCCTTTCAGACCAACATTTTGGCGCTGAACGCCGCGGTAGAGGCGGCCCGGGCAGGTGAGCAGGGCCGTGGCTTTGCCGTCGTGGCCACTGAGGTTCGTAATCTTGCAGGCCGCTCTGCAGCGGCTGCCAAAGAAATCAAGACGCTGATTGATGATTCCGTCAGCAAGGTGGACAGTGGCACGCGTCTGGTGGCCGAGGCCGGTCACACCATGGCGGGCGTAGTCAACCAGGTCAGGCAGGTGAATGACCTGATTACAGAGATTACCGGAGCTTCCAAGGGGCAGGCCATCGGCATTGCGCAGGTGGGCCAAGCTGTCGCGCAACTCGATGAGATGACCCAGCAAAATGCCGCCATGGTGGAGCAGAGCAGTGCGGCGGCGACCAGCTTGAGCGAGCAGGCACAGCGCCTGATGGATGCGGTCAAAGTATTTTCCAATTGACAGCCATGCAGTCCAGACACCATCACCCCTACCAGGAGGCATTCGGCTGGTCGTTACTGGTTCTGGCTATTCCCTCTTTGTGGTGGGTTTATCACACCTCGACTCCGGTCGTGGTGGAACCTGCATTGTTTGTATTTTTTCACACCGTGGTGGAGCTCTTTGCCGTCGTAGTGGCTGCACTGGTGTTCGTCACGGGGTACCGCGCCATGGTATCGGCGCGCAATGGTGCCGTGGTGGTGTTGGGTGTTGGATTTTTGGGTGTGGCGTTACTCGATTTCTTGCACACCATGAGTTATGCCGGTATGCCGGATGCCATTTCAGCTAACTCGTCCCAAAAATCCATCTTTTTCTGGTTGTGCGCCCGCTTGCTCGCGGCAGGGGCGCTGTTGGCGTATGCGGTGCTACCAGCTGTGCCGGATGTGAGTCTGCTTCGAAAACGAATGAGTCTCGCACTGATGCTGGCTTTTGTCGCCGTTCTGGGATCCATCGGCTTGCTATGGCCAGACCGTGTACCTGCCTTGTTTGTAAACGGCCGAGGTCTGACTCCACTGAAAATTGGTGTCGAGTGGTTAATCATCGGCATCAATCTGCTTGCACTGGCGGCACTCTGGAAGCGCCGGGACGAGTTGGCTAACGAATGTGTGATGGCGCTGGGTTTTGGTGTGGCTCTATCGGCCGTCTCGGAGTTATTTTTCACTATGCTGGGGGTCATTGACAAGGATGCGGCCAACGTGATCGGGCACCTCTACAAGGTAGCCGCCTACTTGTACCTGTTTCACGCCACGTTTAACGAGTCCCTTCGCCGACCACTGGACCGGTTGACGGTTCAGAATTTGCGCGAAAAACAGGTGCTCAGCGCGGCTCCCGACGGAGTTTTGTGGGTGAACCAGACGGGACAAATCTTGATGGTCAACCCGGCTATGGAAGCCATGTCGGGCTATCGGGCCCATGAGCTGGTGGGTCAAAACGTGGATATTTTTCTTCCGCAGCACTTGCGGGCACGGCATGCCGCGTCCATGCGGGCTTTTTTCATTGATCCGCACGCCAGAGCCATGGGTGACATGGATCTCAAACTTATGCGCCGTGACGGGCACATGTTACCGGTTGATATCTCACTGGGATATTGGGAAGACGACGATGCGCGGCATGCCATTGCGTACGTGCGTGACCTGACTGAGCGAAAAGGATTTGAAGAGTCCTTGCGACACCGGGCTACCCATGATGAGTTGACCGGTCTGCCGAACCGATGGCTGTTTCGATTGCAGCTCGACCAGGCTTTGGCACATGCCAAACGCGGTGAGCGCCGAGTGGCGGCCCTGTTTCTGGATCTGGATGATTTCAAAAATGTGAACGACAGTTTCGGGCATGCGGCTGGCGATCAATTACTGGTGCAGGTTGCCAGTCGTTTGCGCGGAGTCCTGCGCGAAGACGATACGCTTGCCCGCATGGGCGGAGATGAGTTTGCCATTCTGATTGCCGATATGGACAGTGCCGATGAGGCGGTCAGCGTGGCCGAGAAGCTGTTGGCGGTGCTCGGCCAGCCCTATCAGCTGCAAAACCAGGATGTGCTGTCCGGTGGCAGCATTGGTCTGGCTTTTTATCCCGACGACACGCAGGAGAGCGAAAACCTCTTGCGTTACGCCGATATGGCGATGTACCAGGCCAAACAGTCTGGCCGCGGCGCCTACGCCTGTTTTTCAGCACAACTCGATCAGCATGCACATGAAAACATGCAATTGCATGTTCGGCTCAGAGAGGCCATTGATCTTGGGGTGTTGAGACTCTTTTATCAACCACAAGTTGACGTGGTCAGCGGTGGAATTGTCGGAGCAGAGGCCCTGCTTCGCTGGAACGATGCCGCTTTGGGCGAGGTATCGCCCGCGCGGTTTATACCGATTGCTGAAACGACTGGTTTGATTTTGCCTCTGTCGGACTGGGTACTGGAAACCGCCTGCCAGCAGATTGCCGCGTGGGAACTTGGGGGAACACCCTTGCGTGTGGCGGTCAATTTTTCAGCCCAGCAGTTCCGCCAGGGTAACCTGCCAGCCAAGGTGCATGCCGTGCTGCAGCGCACCGGTGCCAGTGCGCAACTGCTGGAGGTTGAGATCACGGAATCCGTCGCTATGGAGCATCCGGCGCTGGCACGCGAACAACTGGAGGCGCTGGTGGCGCTGGGCTGCACGGTGGCACTGGACGACTTTGGAACGGGCTATTCGTCACTGGCCTATCTGAAAGCGTTGCCGGTATCCGTACTGAAGATTGACCGGGGCTTCGTCAAGGACCTGCCCCATGGTCCCAATGATGTGAAAATTTCAAGGTCCATCATTGCACTGGCCCACAGCCTGGACATGACGCTGGTGGCCGAGGGGGTGGAAACCGTTGAGCAGTTGGAGTTTTTGCGCGAGCAGGGCTGTGAGGTATACCAGGGATGGCTGTTTGCCAAAGCGCTGGACGGTGCCGATCTGACCCGGCGGCTACGGGCTGGACCCGTTCAGGCCTGCGGCGATTGAGTCAAATAGTGCAACACCAACTTATCGTGTTGCGTGAGATTCTGGAATGCCAGACCGATGCAAAACGCAGGTTCAATGCCCGCCCTGTTGTTGTGGCAGATACGCCCCTTCAGGGTGAGTTGCATCGGCGCATCGTCAAAGGCGACCGCCATACTGACGTCGACAACGTCACCAATGGCCGCCAGGGCTGTGGGAGCCTTGATCATGGCGCCGGACAGGCTGATGTCGACCAGCGTGACATCCAGAGTCTGGGTGCCTGTTGCATGCGTTTTGTCTGGCACCTGCACGGTGGTGGGCCACGAGGTTTTGGTGCGCATGGAATGGCGCACCAAACGCGCGTCTACCTGTGCAGGATAGGCCAGCAACGCATACGCAAAGGGTTTCTCGAATGTTTGCAACACTTTGCTCAGGAATGAGAACTCATATTGACCAGTGAAGCAACGCACCACGCAGATTTCACCCTCTTCGAGTTCGGTTTTTGCGCCATCCGGGCCGACGGGCCCCACCATGACACCTTTGCCTTCGATGGCGCCAAAAAACTGTGACTCTTTTTTAGTGGCACCCTCCACCAGACGGCGGGTTTGCAGTGCCATGCCAGTGCGAAGACCCATGGCTTTCAGGGGGAGTCGGGCGACATCAGGGCTGCTGGCTTCTTCTTGATTCATGCGGGGACTTTCGGCAGGTTACGGGGCGCGGTCAGGCTCATGTGCCTGGCTTGGGCAGGGACTGGGCCCATTTCACAATGGTGTCCACCATGGGGGCTACGGCTTCCGGTGCCTTGATGTCCCCAGCCAGCACGTGCTGGCCCTTGCTTCTGCTGTAGTTCACCACTTCGATCGATTTCAGTGGAGAGCCAATCCGGCTAAAGGCTGACAGGGTTTCCTGCGGATCGACCGTTTGGTCCTGCTCGCTGTACAAAACCAGCACGGGCGTCTGAAAGAAGGACAAATCACTCTCGCGCACACTTTTCACCAGCGCCATCATCGGAAACAGTGCGCGTGTGGGGTAACGCGTGGTCCAGGCGTTGGCTTCACGCGCGTTTTCGGGCTGGCCACCGCGGTTTTCACCTTCCAGCGCCAATGCAATCTGTTGACCCCAGTGGCCGTTGATCAATTCCGAGCGCTTGTCTTTGGGACCAAAGTTGGGTGAGATGAATGCGTGGGCCGCCACCAGGCTTCCTTCGGGACTGAGGGCCAGCCAGGTTGCCAGCGTGGAGCCGGTGGAGCAACTGATCACCAGCACCCGTTCACCCAGTGTTTTTCCGATGCGAACGGCTTCAATGGCGTCGGCCATCCAGTCCTGCGCGCTGGCCTCACCCATGGCGGTCCCTGCGCGGCCGTGGCCCGCCAGTCGGGTGTAAAACGCGTTGGCACCCAGCTCTTTGGCGACCAGATCCGCTACGGGTGCGGTTTCCAGTCGGCTGGCTGAAAAGCCGTGAATATAGACCACCGACCATGGCGTGCGTGTTTTGGCGGCAGTGGCCCACACAATGCCTTTTGCCGTGCCGGGCTTGATGTCCGTGTAGGCCGCTTCGCTGGTTGTGAGCCAGTCATCCAGCGCGCCGATGCTCTGTGGGGGCAAGGTTCGCTGCGCAGGCGTGTTGGATCCGAAGGTGTTGCGCGGGCCCATAAAAAAGACGACAACCGCCAGCACCAGCACGATGACCAAGCCAAGGGCGATGCGAGACCCTAGCCGGCGGGGCGGCTTGTGGGGTGCAAAGGTGCGATGCATCATGGGTTTCTCCGGGTTGTTCGCGGCTTTGTCGCCGTGCGCGCGCTATAAGATCGTACACCGGCTGCGGGCCGACACACACAAGGGGTAGACAATGAAACAGCGATACATCGCATGGGCCTTGGTGGCTGGCGCGGGTTGGGTGCTTGCCGCATGCGCCTGGATGAACGACAAGGCAATGGGAGCCTTTTCGAGTTCAGTTGCTGCGACGGCCATTGTCAATGAGCAGCTGCTGCAGGGTGAAGTGCGACTCTTGCCGGACCGCACAGGCACTGTTACGTTGGAATCCGCCGCCAAAACACCGCTTTCCAACTGTGCCGGGCGACTGCGTTATTCCGGTACGACCTCCGGCGTGATGGACGTGAACTGCAACAACGGCACGGCGTTGTCCATGCGTGTGGCCTTTATTGGTGAAACCCGGGGGTACGCCTATGGGCAAACCGCCAACGGCCCCGCGAGTCTCACGTTCGGGTTGGCTCCGCAGGATGCCAAGGCGTATCTCGTGGTGCCCGCCAACCAGCAGTGGGTGGTGGGCGCTGAAGCCCTTGCGCTTGAGCCGAAATGACGCTTGCAATGCAGAGTGGTGTGGCGGAGCAGGTGGATTGCGTCGTGATAGGAGCGGGGGTGGTCGGCCTTGCGGTCGCACGGGCATTGGCACTGGCCGGCAGGGAAGTGGTTGTGTTGGAGGCTTGTCATGCGATTGGCACACAAACCAGTTCGCGCAACAGCGAAGTCATTCACGCCGGTATCTATTACACGCCAGGCTCTTTAAAGGCCGCCTTGTGTGTCCGTGGCAAGCAGCTGCTGTATGACTACTGTTCTGATCGCAACATAGCCCACCGGCGTTGCGGAAAATTCATTGTTGCCACCACCCATTCACAGCTTGCGCAGTTGCAGGTGATTCGGGCGCGTGCAGAGGTCAATGGCGTGCATGACCTTGCGTTGCTCAGCGAAGCGCAGGCTTGCGCCGCAGAGCCTGCGTTGCGTTGCCGTGGTGCGCTGCATTCGCCATCCACGGGCATCATCGACAGCCACGCGCTGATGCTGTCGCTATTGGGTGACCTGGAAAATGCTGGGGGTGTTTTAGCGCTGAATTCACCTCTAGCCCGCGCGGAATATGCCCAAGAAGCTATTGAATTGATATCGGAGGATGGCACTCGTCTGCGGGCCAGGACGGTCGTCAACGCGGCGGGCTTGCGGGCACCCGCGTTGGCGACACGTTTCGCTGGGCTGGACAGGTGCCATGTTCCAGTGGCTCACTATGCCAAGGGAAGCTACTTCACGCTGGCGGGGCGTGCGCCGTTTTCGCATTTGGTTTACCCGGTTCCCGAGCCTGACGGCTTGGGTGTGCATCTGACGCTCGACTTGGGTGGACAGGCCCGCTTCGGACCCGATGTGCAGTGGGTGGATTCCCCGGACGACCTTGAGGTGCAGCCCGCGCGAGGTTCTGCTTTTTACGCAGAGGTTCGGAAATACTGGCCGGAGCTGCCAGACGGCGCGCTGATCCCGGCTTACGCAGGCATCCGGCCCAAAATTCATGGCCCGGATGAAGCAGCGCGGGACTTTTGCATTCAGGGCCCCAGAGACCACGGCGTTGCCGGTCTGGTGAACCTGTTTGGCATTGAGTCGCCTGGGCTCACGAGCTCACTGGCCATTGGAGAATATGTCGTCAGTCTGCTGGGCGACTGATTCCCGAATTGTGCTGCGATCAAGGTATATTCTTTTAAGACGTTTTTTTTCACCGCATTTTTTTTGTCGATTTGGAGACAACATGGTTTCATCGGTTCACGCCCAGGCCCGTCGCATTTTGTTCGGTGCTGTGGTGTTTTGGGCTTGCGTTGCGGTTCAGGCAGGCAGCATTCAGGTGCAGGTTGCCGATGGCGCGGGTAAGCCGGTGTCGGATGCCGTGGTGTTTCTGGATTCTCCCGCTGCTAAAGCATTGGTCAAACCGGTTTTGGGTATGGAGATTGAGCAAGTGTCCAGGCAGTTTGCTCCGCGCGTGACTGTGATGCCAGTGGGTTCCACCGTGCAGTTCCCTAACCGGGACACGGTGCGACACCATGTCTACTCGTTTTCACCTGCGAAGAATTTCGAGCTCAAGCTCTACGCAGGCAATCCCTCAAATCCGGTACTTTTCGACAAGCCGGGTGTTGTGGTGCTGGGATGCAATATCCACGACCAAATGGTGGCGTGGATGCTGGTGGTGGAAACACCGTATTACGGCAAAACCAATGCAGCGGGGCAATTGACGCTGGCAGGCGTATCGGCTGGTAGCTACCGCCTGCATGCCTGGCACGCCAGTCTGCCGGTGGGTGCACCCGCACAGGAGCAGCCTCTGAGCGTCACGTCGGCTGATGCGAATGTGGTGGTCAACTTGAAGGGTGTTTCACCTTGAATATATTGCGTCAATTCCGCTCGAAGTACCAACGCTGGGGCTTGGTCCGGCGGATTGTGCTGCTATCCGTCGCCTTGTTGCTGTTGATTCAGATCGCGGTGCAAACCGTGGTGCGCAGCAGCATTGAGGACAGCGTGCAACTGAATCTTCAGCGGGAGTTGTCGTCTGACGAGCGGGTCTGGTCACGGCTGGTGGAGCAAAACGCCCAAAGGCTGCAGCTGGGCGCATCGGTGTTGGCTTCGGACTTTGGCTTTCGTGCTGCCGTATCGTCAGCCGACGCCGATACCATCGAGTCCGCACTGGAAAACCATGGTGCCCGTATCGGTGCCACTATTTCCGCTTTTCTGAATCCGGAATTCCAGCTCACGGCGATGGCGAACCCGAAGGATGCCGGGGTGACCCGCCAGAATCTGGTCGAGGTCGGACAGTCCATGGCGCGCGATGGTCAGCAAGGACGCATGGCGCTGGTGCAAGGACGACTGCACCAGTTCGTCATGGTTCCGGTTCGTGCGCCGCTGGTGGTGGGCTGGGTCGTGATGGGCTTCGCTGTCGATCAAAGCCTGGCCACCGATATGCAGGCCTTGTCCGGGGCCCAGGTCATCATCGTTAATCACGCAGGTGAAACAAACCAGCAGGTTATCTATTCAACGCTTCCAGGACCTTCCGCTGCGGGCGTGGCCCTGCCGGTCGATACGCGGGGCACGCTGGAAATCGGGGATGAGGAATTTGCCATCAAATACGTCGTACTTCCGGGCAGCGCGGATGGGCTGAAGGCAATTTTGCTCCGATCGTCCCCAGAAGCGCATACGGTTTTTGATCGCATGCAAAAACTGCTTTTGCTGATTGATGGTCTGGCCTTGTTGCTGTTTGCAGTAGGTGCAAGCTTGTTGGCCCGGCGGGTCGCCAAGCCACTGGATTTGCTCGTCACCGACACAGAACGGCTGGGGCGGGGTGACTACTCGCAACCGGTGAACGACTTTGGCCGCCATGACGAGGTGGGCAATTTGGCAAGGTCGTTTGACCGCATGCGCCTGAATATTCAAGCCAGCCAGTCCGAAATTCGCCAACTGGCTTATTGGGACCGGTTAACGGGCCTGCCCAACCAGGCCCAGCTTCGGGAAGCCCTCCTTGCCATGCTGGCAAAAGAGTCCACCGCGCTCCAGCATGCGGCCGTTATTGTGCTGGATCTGGATCGGCTGAAGCACATCAACGATGTGCTGGGCTACAGCTTTGGCGACCGCGTATTGCAGGTCGTCGCGCAGCGCCTGACCCGTCTCGCCCAATCGGAGCAGGCTTTGGCTGCGCGGGTGACGGGTGGCGAGTTTGCCTTGCTGCTGGGGGCGTGCGACGCCGGCCGGGCGCTGACTGTGGCTCGGCAGATTACCCTGGCATTTGAAGAGCCGGTAACGCTGGATAACCAGACGGTCGATTTGAGTGCGGGCATGGGTATTGCATGCTGGCCCGAGCATGCCGACCAGGTGGATGTGCTGTTGGGACGCGCCGAGCTGGCCATGTACGCGGCCAAGCGCAAGAGCATAGGCACATTGGTGTACGACCCGTCGCTGGATTCGGGTAGCGCCCAGACGCTCTCGCTGCTGACCGAGCTGCGCCAGGCGATCGACCGCAACGAGTTACGGCTCTTTTTGCAGCCGAAAATTGGCTTGTCCGACCACCGTGTTTCGGCTGCCGAGGCGCTGGTGCGATGGCAGCACCCGACGCGTGGCATGGTGCCCCCCATGGAGTTCATTCCGTTTGCGGAGCAGACGGGCTTCGTTCGGTACCTGACGCTCTGGATGTTCGAGGAGGTGGCCCGCCAGTGGCGCAGTCTGCAGCCTTCGGCGGGCCTATTGCGCATTGCCATCAATCTGTCGACGCGCGACTTGATGGACCTGGAATTTCCCGCCAAGATTGATGCCCTGCTGGCCCAATACGATGTGCCGCGCGATGGGCTGTGTCTGGAAATTACCGAGAGCGCCATCATGGATGACCCGCAGCGCGCGGAGGCTACGCTCAACCAGCTTTCATCGAGTGGCTACAAACTGTCGATCGACGACTTTGGCACCGGTTATTCCTCGCTGGCGTATCTGAAGCGTTTGCCGGTCAATGAACTCAAGATCGACAAGTCATTCGTGATGGGCATGGAAACCGATGCCAGTGACGCCAAAATTGTCCGCTCTACTATCGATCTGGCCCATAACCTGGGACTGACCGTCGTGGCAGAAGGCGTGGAGAGTGCGCATATTTACGACATGCTGGCCGAGCTGCACTGTGATGAAGGGCAGGGCTACCACATGAGCCGGCCCTTGCCGGCTTCAGACTTCAACGCGTGGCGCGTACGCTGGGAATCCCAGCGTTCTTGATGGCCAGCGCAGCGTCTTTTACGAGCTGCGGCCCCTGGTAAATCAGTCCCGTGTAGATTTGCACGACATCTGCGCCGGCCCTGATTTTGGCCACTGCGTCTTCTGCGCTCAGGATGCCGCCTACGCCGATGATGGGGAAAAGCGGACCCAGCGCCGAGCGCAATTGCGATATGACCTTATTGCTCAACTCCCGCACAGGCGCTCCCGACAGGCCGCCCGCCTCCTGGGCATGCGCCATGCCTTGGACCGCCTCGCGGTTCAGCGTGGTGTTGGTGGCTACCACGCCATCCATGCCGTGGCGTACCAGCGTGGCGGCAATCACCGCGACCTGCGCTTCGTCCAGATCCGGTGCAATCTTCACAAAAATTGGAATCCGCTTGCCATGCTGTTTCTGCAGCGCTTCACGCCGCTGGGCAATGGCACCCAGCAAAGCGTCGAGCGCGGCGTCGCTTTGCAGCGCGCGCAGGTTCTTCGTGTTGGGGCTGGAAATATTGACGGTCACATAGTCCGCATGCGGATACACGCCGTCCAGACAGAGCAGGTAATCGTCGGTGGCATTTTCAATCGGAGTGGCCGCGTTCTTGCCGATGTTCAGGCCCAGCAGCATGGTGGGGTTTTTCTGGCGGCGCAGCGCAGAGCGCTGCACGTTTGCCACAAAGGCATCCAATCCGTCATTGTTGAAGCCCAGCCGGTTGATCAGTGCGTTGGCAGCGGGCAGGCGGAACATGCGGGGCTTGGGGTTGCCCGGTTGCGCCTTGGGGGTCACGGTTCCTACCTCGACGAAGCCAAAGCCCATGGCACCCAGTCCGTCAATGCACCGGGCATTTTTGTCCAGGCCTGCCGCCAGTCCCACCCGGTTGGGGAAATGAAGACCCGCCAGTTCAATCGGGTCATCCACCCGGGCTGCACAGTAGGCCCACTGCAAGGGCGTGCCCTGGGCCTTGGCGAGGCTGGCCATGGTGATTTCGTGGGCGACTTCGGGGTCCAGACTGAACAAAACTCGGCGGGCCAGCCCGTAGGGAACAAGAGACATCGGATAATTCCTGCAATATTTCAACAACAGCCCAATTTTCACCGATGAATAGCACCAACACCCCCAATCCTGCCGCACTGACACAAGATGAACTCAAAACCCTGGTGGGGCAGGCGGCCCTCCAGTATGTGGTACCGGGTGAAATCGTGGGGGTGGGTACCGGCTCCACGGTCAACAAGTTCATCGACGCCCTCGCGACCATGAAGGACCAGATCAAGGGTGCGGTTTCCAGTTCCGTGGCCAGCACCGAGCGTTTGCTGGCCTTGGGCATTCCGGTTTTTGACTCCAATGACGTGGACAAGCTCTCCGTTTATATCGACGGCGCAGACGAAATTGATGGCCACGGCAACATGGTGAAGGGTGGTGGCGCTGCACTGACCCGCGAAAAAATTGTGGCTGCGTTAGCCAGCCAATTTGTATGCATCGCCGATGAATCGAAACTGGTACACGCACTGGGCAAGTTTCCACTGCCCGTGGAGGTGATTCCCATGGCCACGCGGCGCCTGATCAGCCAGTTTGCAGCCAAAGGCGGCACCGCAACAATCCGCCTCAAAGATGGCAAGCCACTGGTGACCGACAACGGCCAATGCATCCTGGATGTGACGGGTTTGCAGATCACGGACCCTTTGGCGTTTGAATCCGAAGTCAGCCAGTGGCCAGGCGTGGTCACCGTGGGTGTTTTTGCCAGCCAGCGTGCCCAGGTGTGCCTGCTGGGCACAGCCAGCGGTGTCAAGACCCTGACGTTCTGAGGCCTTCACCCGGTTAATCGAATGGCTGTCTCCCCATTTACAGAAGTTCTGACGCTTTCCAACACGCAGATTGCCATTGAGGCCGCCGCGACCCTGGCCTTTGCATTGTCCGGACTGATCGAGGCGGCTCGCAAGCGGCTGGATGCAGTGGGTGTGTGCGTAGTCGCTGGTTTGGCCGCGTTCGGCGGCGGCACCCTGCGGGATATCCTGTTGGACCGTCGACCCTTCTTCTGGGTTGAACACGCTGCCTGGCTGTGGGTCCTGCTGGCCTTGTGCGTGGGTGCCATGGCCTTTCTGCGGGCACACCATTTTAAGCCTACCGAGCGGGCCATGCAGTGGCCCGATGCATTGGGGCTGGGTTTGTTTACCGCTGGTGGCACGCAGATTGCGCTCGATGCGTCCATGCCTGCAATCGTTGCGGTGCTGATGGGAATGGTTACCGCCGTGTTTGGCGGCGTGATGCGTGACATGGTTTGCAACGAAATCCCGCGTGCCTTTCGAGACCATCAGCCTTACGCGGTGTGCTCCTTTGCCGGTGCCTGGATCATGGTGATTGCCCAGTTCCTGGGCGCACCGCAATGGGGAAGCCTGGTTGCCGCCGCGGCAACTGCTACCGTGTTGCGCCTATTGGCACTTCAACGGGGCTGGAGCTTGCCGGAGTGGCACTCAGGCCACAGTGACGACAGTCACTAGCCCGAGGGCTGTTTGACCTAAAACTGAATGCCTGCCGGGTTAGTCGGGCTGGTTGCTGGCGGTGCCGACTCCGCAGCGGGTTGTTGTGGTTTTTCCTCGGCCTTGGCTGCCGGTGGCGCTGCTTTTTGCACGCTGACCAGCGGCGTTGGCGCCGGATTTTTGTAGGTGGCTGGAAGTACGGATGTCTTGGGGTAGCCTGCGGCGTCCAGGTACTGCGTCCACTCGGAGTCAATGAACCCCTTGATGCGCTGACTGCCAATGCTGAGCGACGGCAACGAGGTCTCGCCGCTGAGTCGCTGCAGGTAGTCGCCATCTTCTGGTGTAGTTACCGTGCGTTCATTGAAGGGGATGCCACGCGCAGTGAGCAGAGCCCTCCCGGTATCGCAGGGTACGCATTTGGGGGCGGTGTACAGGGTTACCGGGTATTTGTTCGCCACCTGGCGAAGTTCAAAAGGTAATGCGGACGCGGACGCTGCGCCAGTGGCTCCCACGCCCGTGCCGGAGATTTTTCCCTTGTCTGCCGAGACCGGTGGTTTGTCCGAGAAAGTGACCTTGCCGTCGGCACCCACGATTCGGTAGATTGTCTGTGCCTGTACGCCTGATGCAGCGCAGAACATGGCAGTGCTGCACAGCAAAGATGCGACGATCCGGTGTTTCATGTGAATGCTCCTCTTATCTTTCAAATAGTCACAGGCAGATCAGGCGGGTCAGGCGGACATGCCCTGGTGGCGCAACAAAGCGTCCAATGTCGGCTCCCGGCCCCGAAACGCCTTGAACGACTCCATGGCGGGCCGGCTTCCACCCGCTTCCAGAATCGCTTCGCGGTATTTTCTACCGGTTTCCACATTGGGCAAGCCATCGGGTCCGGCTGTTTCCTCAAAGGCCGCATACGCATCGGCGCTGAGGACTTCTGCCCATTTGTAGCTGTAATACCCGGCCGCGTAGCCTCCTGCAAAAATATGGCTGAATGTATGGGCTGTTCGGCTCCAGGCGGGTGGCTGCAGCACCGATATTTCGCTGCGCACCTGATCGAGCAAAGGCATGAAATCCTGCTGGGCGTCGTGTTCCGTGTGCAGCAGCATGTCAAAGAGAGAGAACTCAATTTGTCGCAGCGTCTGCATACCGCTCTGGAAGTTTTTGGCGGCCAGCATCTTGTCAAACAGCGCGCGCGGCAGTGGCTCACCGGTTTCTGCATGCGCGGTCATGTGCTCCAGCACATTCCACTCCCAGCAGAAATTTTCCATGAACTGGCTGGGCAACTCCACAGCGTCCCACTCCACTCCGCTGATGCCAGATACGTCGTGCTCATTGACTTGGGTGAGCATGTGGTGCAACCCATGGCCGAACTCGTGGAACAGGGTGGTCACGTCATCGTGCGAGAGCAGGGCGGGCTTCTTGACGCCGTCCACTTCCATGCCGTCGGCAAAGTTGCACACCAGGTGGGCCACGGGTGTTTGCAGTTGTGCAGTATCCGGGCGCAGCCAGCGGGTACGCACATCGTCCATCCAGGCACCGCCGCGTTTGCCGCTACGCGCCGTAGGGTCGAGGTAGAACTGGCCCACCAGATGGGTGCCGGCCGGGCCGGTGCGCTCTATGCGATAGAACTCCACGTTGGCATTCCATACCGGCGCAGTGTCGGGACGGATGGACACGTCAAACAGCGTTTCCACAATCTTGAACAGGCCAGCCAACACCTTGGGGGCCGTGAAATACTGTTTGACTTCCTGCTCGCTGAAGGCATAGCGCGCTTCCTTGAGCTTCTCGCTCACATAAGGCCAGTCCCACGCTTGCGGGTCAGCCATGTTCAGCTTGTCCTGCGCAAAGGTGCGCAGGTCCGCCAGGTCTTTTTCGGCAAACGGTTTCGCCTTGTTCGCCAGATCCCGCAGGAACGCGATGACAGCCGCAGGAGAGGTCGCCATTTTGGGTACCAGAGACAAGGCGCCGAAATTGGGATAGCCGAGCAACAGCGCTTCTTCCTTGCGCAGGGCCAGGATGTCGCGAATGCCTTGTGAATTGTCAAACTTCAGCGCAGCGGCGTCAGCCTGATCGGAGCCGCGCGTGACATAGGCTCGGTACAGGGTTTCGCGCAGTGCGCTGCTATCGGCAAACTGCATCACGGGCAGGTAGCAGGGCATTTTGAGGCTGAGTTTGTAGCCTTCTTTGCCTTCTGCCTGGGCGGCAGCGCGCGTGGCTTGCTGCACGTCATCGGGCACGCCAGCCATCTCATCCAGCGTAGCGTAGTAGCTGAAGCTATCGGTTGCGTCCAGTGTGTTCTCGCTGAACTTCTGGCTCAACGCGGCCTGTTTTTCCTGAATTTCAGCGAAGCGCTCGAGCTGGGCACCCACCAGATCGGCGCCGCCCAGCACAAAGTTGCGCATCGCATTTTTATGAGCCTGTCGCTGTTCGGCATTCAGTGTGCTGACATCAACGGCCTTGTATTTGGCGTACAGGCGCTCATCGGCTCCCAGACGGGTCCAGAATTCCGTGACCAATGGCAGCGCTGCGTTATAGGCTGCTCGCAGTTCCGGGGTGTCAGCCACACTGTTCAGGTGACTGACGGAGCCCCAGGCCAGGCCCAGTTTCTCGGTGGCCACATCCAGTTCGCGCGCTATGGCTGTCCATTCTGCAGGGAAGTCGGCTGCGGTAACCGTCTCCAGGGCCTTATTGGCTTGGGCCAGCAGGTTGTCGATGGCAGGCGCGACATGGTCCGGTTGGATCTGGTCAAACAGGGGCAGCGTTTCAGAACTCAGAAGAGGATTCATGGATGGATGGGGTGTGGATGAATGCGAAATGGCTAATGCTTATGTGGGTACAGCGGCTAATGTTTCAAGCCGTGCCGCTTCGCGTTCGGCGGCCTCCAGGGTGTTGACCAGTAGCATGGTGATGGTCATGGGGCCCACGCCACCCGGGACCGGAGTGATGTAGCCGGCAACCTGGCTGACGCCTGCGAAGTCGACATCGCCACACAGTTTTCCTGCGCCTTCTTCTCCGTCGGGAATACGGTTCATGCCGACGTCAATCACCACGGCGCCGGGCTTGACCATGTCGGCGGTCAGCACATTGCGTTTGCCCACGGCCGCCACGATTACGTCAGCTTGCAGGGTCATGGCCTTGAGGTCCGGTGTCGCGCTGTGACACACGGTGACGGTGGCATTCTTTTGCAGCAGCATGAGCGCCATGGGTTTGCCCACAATATTGCTGCGTCCGATGACCACCGCGTGCTTGCCACGCAAGTCGTAGCCAATCGACTCCAGCATCTTCATGCAGCCGTAAGGGGTGCAAGGCCAGAATCCGGGCTGGCCCACCATCAGGGCCCCCGCGCTGGATACATGAAAACCGTCCACATCCTTGGCGGGTGAAATCGCCTCAATCACCTTGTGTGCGTCGATGTGAGCGGGCAGCGGGAGCTGCACCAGAATGCCGTGGATGCTGGGGTCGTTGTTGAGCGCATCGACGCGGGCCAGCAGCTCTGCCTCAGTCATGCTGGCGTCAAAACGCTCCAGCACCGAATGCAGGCCGGCGTCAGAGCAGGCCTTGACCTTGTTGCGCACATAGACCTGGGAGGCCGGATTTTCGCCGACGAGCACGACGGCCAGGCCGGGCGTCAGGCCGCGGGCCTTGAGCGCGGCGGTACGCAAAGCAACGTCGCCCCTCAGTTGGGCGGAAAGTGCATTGCCATCAATGATCTGGGCGCTGGTACGGGTAGTCATGGTCATATTGCTAAGTAAAAACGCCCGCAGTCCAGGTGGAGCGGGCGTAAGGTGCTATTGAATTGGTAGCGTCAGGTCTTTGTGGCGTTTTGTCCCAATGCAATCTTCAAAAGGTCTGCGACGGTATTTGCGCTGAGCTTTTCCATGATATTGGCGCGGTGGGCCTCCACCGTCTTGATGCTGATGCCCAGGTCGTCGGCAATTTGTTTGTTCAGTCGACCAGCCACAATGCGCTCCAGCACCTGCGACTCGCGCAGAGTCAGCTTGGACAGCAAGGCGTCACGGTTGGCCGAGGTCTGATAGTCGGTAAACGAATCCTTCGCATGCTCCAGCATGCGTTCCACCAGATCTACCAGCTGCTCTTCCTTGAATGGCTTCTGGATGAAATCCATGGCGCCTTTCTTCATGGTGTCCACGGCCATGGGCACGTCGCCATGGCCGGTGATGAACACAATGGGCAGGGGTGAGCGGCCTTCCACGAGCCGGTTCTGCAGCTCCAGCCCGGTCATGCCACCCATACGGATATCCACAATCAGACAAGCTACCTCACGAGCGTCGTATCGGCTCAGGAAGGATTCAGCCGAATCAAAGCAACGAACCCGGTAGCCTTTTCCTTCGAGCAGCCATTGCAGTGAGTCGCGCACTGCCTCGTCGTCATCCACTACGTAAACCGTACCTTTTTTGGGAATCAAGCTCATTCAGTGTTCCAGGGTTTTATTTGCGGTTGCGCTGATTGCGTGCCAGATCAGGGCTGGCTTCTGTCAAGGGTATCCAGAACGAAAATCGGCACCCCGATACATCGGCGCCATTGTAGATGTTCTCGGCGGTCATTCGGCCCAGGTGGGATTCCACAATGGAACGGCACAAGCTCAGGCCAATACCCATGCCGTCGGCCTTGGTGGAATAGAAGGCTTCATACAGGCGGGCCATGACTTCCGGTGCCAGACCCTTGCCTGTGTCCTGTACTGAAAACTCCACAACCGGCTTTTCCTCAATGGTGCGGGGAATGACCCGCAGTTCCACATTGCGCTCGGACGTGGGGCGAAATGCCATGTCAATGGATTCGGCTGCATTGCGCAGCAGATTCACCAGCACTTGCTCGATCAGTATGGGGTCCACCATCAGCACGGGCAGCCGCGCCGCAACGTAGTAGTTCAAACGCACATTGAAACGGCGGAGTTCCAGTTCCGCCAGTTCCACCGCTTCAGAAACCATGAGACTGATTTCCGAGGGGGTTCGATTGGGTTCGCTGCGCTTCACGAAGGCGCGAATGCGGTGGATGATCTGTCCCGCACGTTGTGCCTGCTTGGCCGTTTTCTCCAGTGCGCCCAGCAGGTCTTCTTCGGTGATTTGCTTGGCTTTGATGCGCGACACCATGCCATTGCAGTAGTTGTTAATGGCCGTCAACGGCTGGTTCAACTCGTGGGCCACACTGGAGGCCATTTCGCCCATGGTAATCAGGCGACTTGCATTTTGGGCCCGCTCGGCTTGGCTCGCAGATTGTTCTTCAGCCAGGCGCCGGCTGGAGATGTCAGTGGCAATCACCATTTGCGCCAGCCGCCCATCCACCCAACTCAGGTAGCGCGTGCGAACCTCCAGCCATTTGCCGATTTCCGTGATGAAAATCTCCGCGCTCTCGGTATCGGTGTCGGGCAAGGCGGTGGTGGGCAGGCCGGCAAACGAGTCCACGCTGTCCATCGACTCGTCATTCGTCGGGCTCGTCGGTACGCCTGCCTGTGCCACCAGTTGAAGGTGTCCTCCCGCCTGCGTGCCGAACCATTGGCGGTACAGTTTGTTGGCAAACAGCAATTCGTCGCTGCCCAGCGGAGCCACTGAAATGGACGCATCCAGCGCTTCCAGCACCGTGGTGAAACGCTGGTGTGACGCAGACAACTGCTCCCGGACCCGGTTGGGTTCCGTAATATCCGTCATGGAGGTCATCCAGCCGGTTTGGGTGCCCATTGCGTCAATTAGCGGCGACACGTAAAGGCGGGAGTCAAATAGGGTGGAATCCCGACGCTTGACGCGTACCTGGATGCCGCCTTTTCTGGCTTTTCCTGCCAGCTCTTCTTCCAGCAGCGTGGTCAGTTGTTCCAGGTCGCTATCGGGCCAGTAGGGGAAAGGTGCCGTTCGGCCCACCAGATCGGATTCAGACCAGCCCGTCATCTGGCAAAACGCAGCGTTAACGTAGGTAATACGCCCTTGCAAATCCATGGCGCGCATCCCGGTGAGCATGGAGTTTTCCATGGCCCGGCGGAAATTGGTTTCTGAAATCAGTGCCTGCTGTGCCTGCACACGCCTGCGGGTGTGACGCCAATTGGCAATCAACATCCATGCGGTCATCACGCTCAGGGCGGTGACCAGCCAGAACAATCCGCTGCCAATAACGCCCAGAGACGTCCGGTAGGCCTGAGCGCGAATCATGAGGCCGCTGCCGACTGGCGATACAGGCATCGAATATTCGTTGGCAGGACTGGCCCAGGGCAACAGATTGGCGATCTTCCGTTTGGGCATGGCAGTGCCAGCCAGCAAGCCACCGTTGGCGTCCAGTAACGATATGGCATACCGCGCAGACACTTCCGAAGGGACGCCGTATCTGAACAGGCCATCTACCGAGTACTCGGTCAACAGCACGCCGGAAAACTTGCCACGGTCGCTCAAGGGCACTTGCATTTGCAAAAGAGGCGCGCGGTCCTCCGTCCGGACGCGCTGCAGGTACACCGGCTGGCGCGATTCGCGAGCCTGAGCAAACCCATTCAGGGTGTCGCTGCGTTGTGGGCCGTCCGCTGACTGGTTCAATTGGGTGGCCGCAAGGATGGCCGAACCCAGGCTGGTTTTGACCCGCCGGCGGTCATCCACCCAGGCGATGCCCTGCAACTCCGGGTATTGGTTCAGCATGGACTCGGCACGGGCCTTGAAATCGACCGCGTCCAGCTCACGGTTGGAAACTTCGCGCGCGATGCGCATGACCTGTTCCTGTCGTTCCAGCAATCGCAGACGAAGGCGCTGCTGGGTGTACTCCACATCGCGCTGGACCGCTTGCTGCTCCCGGTCTATTTCTTCGGCGCGCAGATAGCCCAGCGCCGCCACGATGGCCGCAAAAAAAAGCAATACCGCCGCAAGAGGAGCCAGCATGGCGACCCGATCCTGGCGGTGGGGCGTCAGGCGCTGCCACCAGCGCCGTGCGCGGCCGACAGTGGGCAGGTTCAGCTGACCGGTCAGCGTTATCAGATTGGGCAAAGGCATGGCCCAAGTGTAGGTGACGAGGGTATTTGTTGTTTTTTGTAAATCCACATTATGAAATCAATAAGCATGATTTGAAATTTTAAATAAAATATGAGAAACTAGACGTACCGTACTAAATTACACAAAAGTAACCAGGAGACAAAAAATGTCAGCAGTTCCCCAGAATGCGGCGCCCGCCAACTCACCTGACCTGGACAGTCAGGAAACCCGTGAATGGATGGATGCACTGTCCGCCGTGATTGAGAGTGAGGGCCCTGAGCGTGCTCACTTCTTGTTGGAGCAATTGCTGGAACATGCCCGCCAGAAAAGCATCGATATGCCTTTTTCTGCCACCACGGGCTATGTCAACACGATCGAGACCGATCAGGAAGAGCGTTCCCCCGGCAACCTGGAAATTGAAGAGCGGCTGCGCGCCTACATGCGCTGGAACGCCATGGCCATGGTGGTCAAGGCCAATCGCCACCACCCCATTGACGGTGGCGACCTGGGCGGCCACATTGGCTCGTTCGCCTCGTTGGCCAGCATGTTTGGCGCCGGTTTCAACCACTTTTGGCACGCTGAGAACAATGAGCCTGGCAAGGAACATGGGGGCGACTGCCTGTACATCCAGGGCCACGTGTCCCCCGGCGTGTATGCCCGCGCCTACCTGGAAGGCCGCCTGAGTGAAGAGCAGTTGCTCAATTTCCGCCAGGAAGTCGATGGCAAAGGCCTGTCCAGCTACCCCCACCCCAAGCTGATGCCCGAGTTCTGGCAGTTCCCCACCGTGTCGATGGGTCTTGGCCCCCTGATGGCGATTTACCAGGCCCGCTTCCTGAAGTACCTGCACGCCCGTGGCATTGCCAACACCGAGAACCGCAAGGTCTGGGTGTTCTGTGGCGATGGTGAAATGGACGAAGTGGAGTCGCTGGGCGCTATTGGTCTGGCGGCACGCGAGAACCTCGACAACCTGGTGTTTGTCATCAACTGCAACCTGCAGCGCCTGGACGGCCCGGTGCGTGGCAACGGCAAGATCATCCAGGAGCTGGAGGGTGAGTTCCGCGGTGCCGGCTGGAACGTCATCAAACTGCTGTGGGGTAGTGGCTGGGATCCGCTGCTGGCACGCGACAAGGATGGTGCGCTGCGCAAGGTCATGATGGACACGCTTGACGGCGACTACCAGGCCATGAAGGCGAATGACGGCGCCTATGTGCGCAAACATTTCTTCGGCAAGGACCCCCGCACGCTGGAGATGGTCGCGAAGATGAGTGACGACGATATCTTCAACCTGCGCCGCGGCGGCCACGATTCCCAGAAGGTGTATGCGGCGTTCCACGCCGCGGTCAAGCATGTGGGCCAGCCCACGGTGCTGCTGATCAAGACTGTCAAGGGCTTTGGCATGGGCAAAAGCGGCGAGGGCAAGAACAACGTTCACCAGACCAAGAAGCTCACCGACGAAGACATCAAAGCCTTCCGCGACCGCTTCAATATTCCGGTGCCCGATAGCCAGTTGGCTGACATACCGTTCTACAAGCCAGCCGAAGACACCCCTGAAATGAAGTACCTGCACGAGCGCCGCAAGGCCTTGGGCGGCTACCTGCCACACCGCCGTACCAAGGCGGACGAGCAGTTCACCGTGCCGTCACTCGAAACCTTCAAGTCCGTCATTGAACCGACGGCAGAAGGTCGCGAAATTTCTACCACGCAGGCCTATGTGCGTTTCCTGACCACGCTGTTACGTGACCAGGCTTTGGGCCCACGCGTGGTGCCCATTCTGGTGGACGAGGCCCGCACCTTTGGTATGGAAGGCCTGTTCCGCCAGATCGGCATCTACAACCCTGCCGGTCAGCAGTACACCCCGGTCGACAAAGACCAGGTCATGTACTACAAGGAAGACAAGCAGGGCCAGATTCTGCAAGAGGGCATTAACGAAGCCGGCGGCATGAGCAGCTGGATTGCCGCGGCCACCAGCTACAGCACCAGCAACCGCATCATGGTGCCGTTTTATGTGTATTACTCGATGTTCGGCTTCCAGCGCGTTGGCGATCTGGCCTGGGCAGCGGGCGACATGCAGGCACGCGGCTTCCTGCTGGGCGGCACCTCCGGGCGCACCACGCTCAATGGCGAAGGCCTGCAGCACGAAGACGGCCACAGCCACATCATGGCCAATACCATTCCCAATTGCATCAGCTACGACCCCACGTTTGCACACGAAGTGGGCGTCATCCTGCACCACGGCCTCAAACGCATGGTGGAGAAGCAGGACAACGTGTACTACTACATCACGCTGCTCAATGAGAACTACCCGATGCCCGGCCTGGCCGCTGGCACCGAAGAGCAGATCATCAAGGGCATGTACCTCTGCAAGGAAGGCGCCAAGCTGACACCCCGCGTGCAACTGCTGGGTTCGGGCACCATCCTGCGCGAATCGATTGCCGCCCAAGAGCTGCTGGAGAAAGACTGGGGCGTTGCCGCCAACGTCTGGAGTTGCCCCAGCTTTAACGAGCTGACCCGCGAAGGCCAGGACTGCGAACGCCACAACATGCTGCACCCGGCAGACGCACCCCGCGTGTCTTTCGTGGCCCAGCAACTGGATAAGCACACCGGTCCCGTGGTGGCGTCCACCGACTACATGAAGGCCTATGCCGAGCAGATTCGCTCGTTCATTCCGAAGGGCCGCACCTACAAAGTGCTGGGCACCGACGGGTTTGGCCGCAGTGATTTCCGCAGCAAGCTGCGCGAGCACTTCGAAGTGAACCGCCATTTCATCGTAGTGGCCGCTCTGAAGGCGCTCAGCGAAGAGGGCACGGTGCCCGTCAGCAAAGTGGTCGAAGCGATTGCCAAGTACGGTATCAAGACCGACAAAATCAATCCCTTGTACGCATAAGAATTCAGGAGACACACATGGCATTGGTAGAAATACATGTCCCCGATATTGGGGATTTCGATGAAGTGACGGTGATTGAGTTGATGGTCAAACCCGGCGATACGGTCAAGGCCGAACAGTCACTGATCACCGTCGAGTCCGACAAGGCGTCCATGGAGATTCCCTCATCCGCCGCAGGCGTGGTGAAGGAACTCAAGGTCAACTTGGGTGACAAGGTCAAGCAAGGCTCGCTCGTGCTGGTGCTGGAGGTTGCCGGTGCAGCCCAGGCACCAACCCAATCATCCAATATGGTGCTAGCCCCTGCTGCGCCTGCGCAGGCTGCTCCTTTTTCTGTAGCAGCAGTTGCGCCGGTGGCCGCTGTGGCAACGGCTTCAGCGTCGGGCCCGGTGGAAGTGCACGTGCCCGATATTGGTGATTTCAAGGACGTTACCGTCATTGAAGTGATGGTCAAGCCCGGCGACAAGATCAAGCTGGAGCAGTCGCTCATTACCGTGGAGTCCGACAAGGCGTCGATGGAAATTCCATCCAGCCATGCAGGCGTGCTCAAAGAGCTGAAGGTCAAGCTCGGCGACAAGATCAACATTGGCGACTTGCTGGCGGTGCTCGAAGTAGCCGGTGCTGCTGCTTCGGTTGCCGCGCCTGTGGTTGCATCTGCCCCAGCCGCTGCGCCAGTGGCCGCTGTTGCTGCGGTGGCTGCCAGTGCTGCACCAGCCGTAGCGCTCGCTGCTGTGGCCGTACCTGCCCACAACCCCACCAGCGCACCCGTCGGCTTGCCCCATGCGTCGCCCTCGGTGCGCAAGTTCGCACGCCAACTCGGCGTGCCATTGGATGAAGTCAAGGGTAGTGGCCTCAAAGGCCGCATCACCGATGTCGACGTGCAAAGCTTCACCCAGGGTGTGATGGCCGGTACGGCGCAGACCAAAGCCATTGCCGCAGCGGCCGCCAAAGCGCCTGCAGCCGGTGGCGACGGTGCTGGTTTGGGCTTGATCCCCTGGCCGAAGGTCGACTTCACCAAGTTTGGCCCGATCGAGCGCAAGGAGATGAGTCGCATCAAGAAGATCAGCGGTGCCAATCTGCTGCGCAACGCGATCATGATTCCGGCCGTCACCAACCACGACGATTGCGATATCACCGATCTGGAGGCCTTCCGCGTCTCGACCAATAAAGAGAACGAGAAGTCAGGTGTTAAGGTGACGATGCTGGCTTTCCTCATCAAAGCCTGCGTGGCCGCGCTCAAGAAATTCCCCGAGTTCAACAGCTCACTCGATGGTGATGCGCTGATCTACAAGCAGTACTTCCACATCGGCTTTGCAGCCGATACGCCCAATGGCCTGATGGTGCCGGTGATCAAGGATGCCGACAAAAAAGGCATTTTCCAGATTTCGCAAGAAATGGGTGATCTGGCCAAAAAGGCGCGTGATGGCAAGCTGAGCCCCGGAGAAATGTCGGGCGCATCGTTCACCATCTCCAGCCTGGGTGGCATTGGCGGGCGTTACTTTACGCCCATCATCAATGCGCCTGAAGTGGCCATTTTGGGTGTCTGCAAATCCACCATCCAGCCGGTATGGGATGGCAAGGCTTTTGTGCCGCGCCTGATGTTGCCACTGAGCCTGACCTGGGATCACCGCGTCATCGACGGCGCTGCCGCTGCACGTTTCAACGTGTACCTCGGTCAGATCCTGGGCGATTTCCGCCGCGTCATGCTCTAAAGGAAAAGATATGGCAATCGTAGAAATCAAAGTCCCGGACATTGGCGACTTCGACGAAGTCACGGTCATCGAGTTGATGGTCAAACCGGGCGACAGCATCAAGGCCGATCAAAGCCTGATTACCGTGGAGTCGGACAAGGCCTCCATGGAGATCCCGTCCAGCCACGCCGGTGTGGTGAAAGAGCTCAAAGTCAATCTGGGCGATAAGGTCAAAGAAGGCTCCCTCGTGCTGATGCTCGAAGTGGCCGGCGAAGTTGCGGCGCCTGCCGCTTCGGTGGCGGCACCTTCAGAGTCAAAACCGGCTGTAGCCCCCGTCGTATCTGCGCAAGCAGCTACTGAAACCATAGCATCTGCAGCGCCCGCTGCCTCCAGCTTTGCGGGCACGGTCGATCTGGATTGCGACCTGCTGGTGCTGGGCGCCGGCCCTGGTGGCTATTCAGCTGCATTTCGCGCCGCGGATTTGGGCCTCAAGGTCATTCTGGTGGAGCGCTATGCAGCGCTTGGCGGCGTGTGCCTGAACGTGGGTTGCATTCCATCAAAGGCACTTTTGCATGTGGCGGCCGTCATTGACGAAGTGAGCCACATGGCCGCACTGGGTGTGGACTTTGGCAAGCCAACGGTCAACATCGACACGCTGCGTGGCCACAAAGACAAGGTGGTCAACAAGCTCACCGGCGGTCTGGCCGCTATGGCCAAAATGCGCAAGGTCACCATCGTGCGCGGCTACGGCGCGTTTGTGGGTGCCAACCATGTTGAAGTGGAGACCACCAGCGGCACGGCGCAAGAGAAAACCGGCGCCAAACAAGTGATTGCGTTCAAGAACGCCATCATTGCGGCAGGCTCGCAAGCCGTGCGCCTGCCCTTCATGCCGCAAGACCCGCGTGTGGTGGACAGCACCGGCGCCTTGGCACTCAAAGAAGTCCCCAAGCGCATGCTAATCCTGGGCGGCGGCATCATCGGTCTGGAGATGGGCACGGTGTACAGCACGCTGGGTGCACGCCTGGACGTGGTGGAAATGCTTGACGGCCTGATGCAGGGTGCGGACCGCGACCTGGTCAAAATCTGGCAGAAGATGAACGCCCCGCGTTTCGACAACATCATGCTCAAGACCAAGACGGTGGGCGCCCGCGCCTTGCCCGAAGGCATTGAGGTGACGTTTGCCGCAGCAGAGGAGGGTGGCACGGCCCCCGCTCCGCAGGTGTACGACCTGGTCTTGCAAGCTGTGGGCCGCACGCCCAACGGCAAAAAGGTCAGCGCCGAAAAAGCCGGCGTGGCCGTCACAGACCGTGGCTTCATCAATGTCGACATCCAGATGCGCACCAACGTGCCCCACATCTTTGCCATTGGCGACATCGTGGGCCAGCCCATGCTGGCGCACAAGGCCGTGCACGAAGCCCACGTTGCAGCGGAAGTGATTGCCGGTGAACTGCAAGGCAACAAAGAGCTGGCCAGCGCAGCGTTCAACGCCCGCGTCATCCCCAGTGTGGCCTACACCGACCCCGAAGTGGCCTGGGTTGGCCTCACCGAAGACCAAGCCAAAGCCCAAGGCATCAAGGTCAAGAAGGGCCTGTTCCCCTGGACCGCATCCGGGCGCGCTATTGCCAACGGCCGCGACGAAGGCGTCACCAAACTGCTGTTTGATGACAGCCCCGAGGCGCATGGCCACGGCAAGATTCTGGGCGGCGGCATGGTCGGCACGCACGCCGGCGACATGATTGGCGAGATTGCGCTGGCCATTGAGATGGGTGCAGACGCAGTGGACATCGGAAAAACCATTCACCCGCATCCGACGCTGGGCGAGAGCATTGGAATGGCGGCTGAAGTGGCGCATGGTAGTTGCACGGATTTGCCGCCGGTGCGCAAGTAAGTCAGTCAGTCAGAACAAGCCGGTAAACCCGCTATCAATTCAGTAGCTGGCTGCGCAATTCTTTCGGGGGCTGCGCGGCTTTTTTGTGCTTAATTCGACTTCCAGCAGTTCTTTTCGGCCTGCATTGCGTTGTGCACCCAATACTCGTCGCCACCCAGCAGCGCAAACCTGCCACTGATACTGGATGCCAGCAGCATCTTGTAGCCGGGGCCTGCGGCCTGCTCGCAGGTCTGGTCGGCCGCCAATGCTTCGATACCCATGCGGCGGCACCAGGTCAACGATCTTGGCCGGCTTGGAACCACCTTCCAAAGCATCTGCTGCATGCGTGAGCAGCCGAGCAAGGGGTTCCGATGAAGTACGGCAGCAAACGGGCCCGATGCCCCAGCTGTGCTGTGCTTGCCTGGTGCGCCAACGCACAGACGGCAGACATGACAGCACAAAAAATGAACGCATGAAACAAACCCACATGAACATCGAAATGCCATCACCTTCACCAGAACCGATGCCGCCTGTGCCGATGCCACCATCGCCTATGCCGCCGCCACAACAGGCACCGTTTCCCTCGCCACCGCCTGCGCCGTTGCCCACGCCGCTGCCGATGTAGGGCTGAGTGATGCGATAGCCGACTGAGAACACCATGCCAGACTTGCCGCGTTGGGTTGTTGTTGTGGCGGGCGTGACCGGCCTCGCTTTCATCGCCGTTCTGCTGGTGTCGAATTTCATGGGCGGAGAAACAAAAATTGAGCGTCGGATCGAACGCCTTTATGCGCTCGATGATCCGCGCTTCTTGAACGAACTGGGCGTGCTGCTGGGTCCGCCGTTTCTGACCGGAAACAAAATTACCGCGCTGTCGAACGGCGACGAAATTTTTCCGCCCATGCTCGCAGCCATTCGCAGCGCAAAGGAGTCGATCACATTCGAGACCTACATCTATTGGTCGGGCGACATCGGTCAGGCGTTTGCCGATGCGCTGTCCGAGCGGGCGCGCCAGGGCGTGAAGGTTCAGGTGCTGCTCGATTGGGTCGGGAGTGCCAAGCTGGACGACAGCATGCTCGACGCCATGCGGGGTGCCGGCGTCCAGGTGCGCAAGTTTCATCCGCCGCACTGGTCCCATCTGGGGCGCTTGAACAACAGGACCCACCGCAAGTTGCTGGTGGTTGACGGTCGCATCGGGTTCACGGGCGGCGTGGGCGTCGCGCCGCAGTGGACCGGTCGCGCTCAAGACCCGGCGCACTGGCGCGACACGCATTTTCAGGTTGAGGGCCCGGTGGTGGCGCAAATGCAGTCGGTGTTCATCGACAACTGGATCAAGGTGACCGGTGACGTGCTGCATGGGCCGGACTACTTTCCAGGCCTGAAGACGGCAGGGCAGGAAGCGGCGCAGATGTTCAGCAGTTCGCCCAGCGGGGGCAGTGAGTCGATGCAACTGATGTATCTGCTTGCCATCACCGCGGCGTCACGCTCGATCGACCTGTCAGCGGCCTATTTCGTGCCAGATGCCCTGACGCTGCGCACCTTGGTGGATGCGCAAAAACGGGGTGTCAAGCTGCGCATCATCGTTCCAGGTGAGCACATCGACAGCGATGCTGTTCGCGGTGCTTCAAGGGCCAATTGGGGTGCCTCGCTCAGCGCTGGCGCAGTCATCGCGGAGTATAGCCCCACGATGTACCACTGCAAGGTGATGATCGTCGATGGTCTGCTTACCTCGGTAGGCTCCACCAACTTCGACAACCGTTCCTTTCGCCTCAACGATGAGGCGACGTTGAACGTCGTTGACAAGGCCTTCGCAAGCACACAGACAACAAGCTTTGAAGCTGATTTGGCTTTGTCGCACCAGGTGACCTACGCCGAGTGGCAGGACCGCCCGCTGCGCGAGAGGTTTGGCGAGTCGATCGCATCGCTGATAGGCACACAACTGTGAGGGACTGCGTATTCAAGTCTGAAGAGCAATAGTTGATTCTTCCGCTCCTACACGAGAGCGGCAACGCCTGATCAACTTTCAGGTATGCGCGTCAGCCGGCTTATAGCGACCTGCGCATGTGTGGGTTGGCGTACCGACAGACTATTTCATCCGCGGTGCAATGAACCATGCGTTACGCATTTATCAGAAAGGAAGATTGCTATGCGACACAAAGAAGAAGGAAAGATGGGGTGGATTTTGCTTTGGCTCGTGGGAATCCCAGTCCCAATTTTGCTGCTGTTGTTCTTCGTGCGTGGGTGCACCTGAGCCATGCGTTGCAAGAGCCCCCTTCGCGCTCAGGGACATGATGATTTTTTTTTGGCCCGCCATGGGCGACAAGCCGTCAAGCGCTGCATTTGACACGATCTTGGTGCGCAAGCGCACAGAAATCCTTAGTGCGACTCCCTGCGATTCTTTCGCAGCGTAAGGTGCGAGCCGTCGAATTTTTCGGCGTCTGACTTGATCTTCGCCAACAGGAGTTCCCATGATCACTGCCAAAACCACCGGTCCTGCCAAGGCCAAGCCTGCACCTAAGGACGTCATCGCCCTGCTCAAGGCCGACCACGCGGCTGTGAGCCAGGTGTTTGCTGAGTACGAGAAGACCCTTTCGATTGCTAATAAAAAGGCCCTGGTGGCCAAGATATGCACAGCGCTCACCGTGCATGCGCAAATTGAGGAAGAAATTTTCTACCCGGCCGTGAAGGCGGCGCTCAAGGACAAGCTGCTGGTGCCAGAAGCCACGGTCGACCTCGGTGCACGCATGGCCGCCCGCACAGATGAGCTGTTGGCGCAGGTCGCCTGAATCAAATTTGAAGGGAGAACTTGATGAACGAAGCCGTCCATCCAACAGCACGTTCATTGCCCCCTGGCTCACATGCAGCGGCCGCGGCCACCACAGAGGCGCTGCATACGAAGGCCGATCAATTGCGCGAGACACGCTACGAATGGGTCGAAGGCGCTGACCGTTGCCGCTGGCGTGAAGCGCTTCACCCATTCCGTTCACGCCCACCCGTCACCTATTGGAGAGTGTCCTATGTCCATGAACCCAATGAACAGGCGTCCTGTTGGACGCCAACAGCCCACTCCGCCGCGCGATGCGAGAGCGCCCCTCTCAAACGCGGGTCTGGCTCTGCCGCACGAACGCGACGAATCGACCGACCCCAGTGCCAAGGCGCCCGATCCGTTGATGGTCCAGGCCAAGCGCGATATTGACGCCGGCCTGGTCGACACCGACATGCACGCGACCCCTGGCCTGGACGCAAAGCTCCGCGAGCGTATGGTTCCCGGCCCCGGCGGCAAGCCGCCCCGTTCGCCTCGCTGAGCCCTGAGACCACACACACGCTGATGTGGGTCATGTCCGACCGCGTTATCCCGCGCAGCCTGCGCATGATGCAGGGCTTTGGCGTGCACACCTCATCGAGGCCGGCGAGTACCCGGAGTGGGAACAGGGCTTGCAAATATTTACCGAAGCCCAAGCTGATGCCTTCAGCTTTGACATGCTGCTGGCTGGGCGGCACCAACTTCCACGAGATACCGATCAACGCACCGCCAGGCTATTCCCCGGGGAGGGGTTGCGTATGAGCCCAACTCCCTCGGCGGCGGTTGCCCGTTTCAGGCGGGTGCTAAGGGCTTTGTGTCGTTTCCGCAGCCGCTAGATGACGGGCAAGGTGACAAACTGCGTGGCAAACCCGAGAAGTTTGTCGACCACTACACCCAGGCCACCCTGTTCTATGAGAGCCAGACCGGCGTGGAGCAAGCGCACATTGTGGGTGGCTTCCGCTTTGAGCTCGGCAAGGTCACGGTGCCCGCGATTCGCGAGCGCATGCTGTCGTCCCTGGTGAATGTGTCGCCAGCATTGTCGCTGACCGCGCTGCCGGGTGATGGCGGTGTGCGCTCGCGCAGCGTGGCCATCTTGGTGGCCGATGGTGTTGACGCCAAGTCGCTCGCGTTGATGACTGCGGCGCTGCAAGCGGCCGGCGCCACGGCGCACCTGATCGCGCCCCGGCTGCGGCGCAAGAAAAAACCGGCGCCAAACAAGTGATTGCGTTCAAGAACGCCATCATTGCGGCAGGCTCGCAAGCCGTGCGCCTGCCCCTCATGCCCGAAGACCAGGCCAAGGCCCAAGGCATCAAGGTACGGAGGGGCCTGTTCCCTTGGACCGCCTCCGGCCACGGCAAGGTCCTGGGCGGCGGCATGATCGGCACGCATGCAGGCGACATGATTGGCGAGATTGCGCATATTCCACGGGGGCTGGAGGCCGATTTGACTCGTAAACCGGTGACGGAGGGCAGCAAACCCACCAGGTGCTTGTGTCTCAGCGGGCAAAGCGCAGCCGCTGCTGCACGGGGTTGGCCCGGGTACCATTTGCCATGGTCACCAGTTCCGCTACAACAAAACGTTACCTCCCCTGGGTGGTCGCCACCGCCCTGTTCATGGAGCAGCTGGACTCCACCATCGTCAACACCGGCATTCCAGCCATGGCGGCCAGCCTGGGCGTGACCCCATTGAGCCTGAAGGCGGTGGTGACCAGTTACATCCTGAGTCTGGCGGTCAGCATTCCGATCAGTGGCTGGCTGGCCGAGCGCTATGGCAGCCGGCGCATCTTCATGCTGGCGGTAACGCTGTTCACGCTGTCTTCGGTGTTGTGCGGGCTGGCGGTGAATTCGACCATGCTGATTGCCGCCCGCGTGCCGCAGGGCATTGCGGCGGCCATGATGATGCCGGTGGGCCGCATGGCCATTTTGCGCACCTTCCCCAAGGGCGAGCTGCTGCAGGCCATGAACTTTGTCATCATTCCGGCCCTGCTGGGGCCGCTGTTGGGGCCCACCGTGGGTGGGCTGATCGTGCACTGGTTCACCTGGCGCGAGATCTTTTTTGTAAACATACCCGTGGGCCTGCTGGCGCTGTGGTTTGCCAAAAACTACATGCCCAACTACAAAAGCGAAACGCCGCGCCCGCTGGATGTGCGGGGCTTGCTGCTGTTTGCCAGCGGCGCCGGTTTGCTGTCGTGGCTGCTGGAGGTGTTCGGCGAGATTGCCTTGCCCGGTGGCACGGTGGCCATGCTGGCCGCTGTGGCGCTGGGGCTGCTGGCGGCCTATGGATGGCATGCCGGGCGGGTGCCGTATCCGCTGTTGCGCTTGCCTTTGTCAATGCGGCGCCTCAGTATTTGACCTTTGCCGCCAAGGAAAAAATACCCTGGCTGATGCCTTTGCTGTGGGTCGGCTTCTTCGCGGCCCTGCTGGTCGTCGGCGCGATCATCAAGCGCCTCGGTGCATTAATTGTGGCCACCGGTGGACTGCTGCTGACAGCGCTTGTCAGCTACGCTGCTGCGGACGCAGGCAGTCTGGGAGTCCTCATTCTGATGCAACTGCTGACCGGGGTCGGCTGGGCGGCAGCATTTGCCGGCTTGTTGGAGCAGGCCTGTGCATTCGGAACGCGCGGCGCGGAAGGTCAATTCATGGGCAGCTTCTTCTCGGTTCTGGCCATCAGCAGTTTTGCGCGCATCGGATTTGTCAGCCAACTGTTGCCGCAGAACCCCGCCTTGAAAGATATGCAATTCGTGTTGCCGATGAGTTTTCTGGTGCTTTCCGGACTGCTTGCTGCGGTTTACGCATTCAAAAAACCTCGATCCCCTGGCGAGCTGGCACCCGGTTGAAGAAGGAAATCGATTGCTGCAACTGCTCCGCCTGCCCGGACAGCTCCTCGCTGGTGGCCGCCAACGCCTCACTCGCACTTGCATTTTGGAGCTCCGATTGATAGCCCCGCGGCGAAGGGGGCACCCATAGCATCTATCCGTCGCTAGAACCAAAGCGTGCAGCGTGAAACAGCGACTTTGAAATGCAGGTAAAAAATGCGGGGTGTGTGCAGCATTTTGCCCGCCCTATTGACGGAGGTCGGCCCCTTTCGTGCGCTTGCCCGCGTCTGCAACCGAACGGCGGCCTCTCGAGGCCAAAAAAAACCCGCCATGCGGGCGGGTTTTTTGTCAAGAGACAGGCTTTTAGGCTGCTTTTTTCTTGCGCAACATGCCAGCCGCGCCCAGAGCCACTGCGAGCAGAGCCAGTGAACCTGGCTCAGGCACAGTGCCACCAGGGTCGGTGATGGAGCCAGTAGCCCCACCGATGATCACGGCATGGTTCAAAGTGCTACCGTTGTCGGAGACTGCGAGAACCGGGATTGCACCCGTAGTGCTAAACGAACTGTGCCAAGGGCCTGAACTCAAATCAGCATTGGTCAACGCGGGGAAAGCAGTATTGCCAGCCGCTGTAAGGCCAAGACCCGATCCTGACTCGTTGACAACCGTTAACGTTGGTACCAGGGTAGACAACCACTGGTAGCCGTTGGCTTGGCTAAACAGCCCGCCGCCAGCGCCGAGAAAGTTGTTGATGTCGGTTGCGTAAGGCGTATAGCTGCTTCCGCCAACACCACCACCAACGTTACCTCCGGAGTCCATCATCAGGATGCCGGAAGCGGCGAGGCCAGCGCCAGTGAAGAAAGTGCCGAAGTTCGAGACCAGGACCGTGTTGACGGTCCATCCCGCACCTACCAAACTCGAAAGGTTGAATGCCGAATTGGCAGCAGTGCTAGCAGTACTGGTGCTTCCCAAAATTGTGACGACTTTATTGCCGTTGGTGACACCAGCGCCCAAATTTTCCAGGGCCTTCTGCATGAACAGCCACCCTTGTTGGTTGCCACCACTGGCGAAGCCATGGTCATCGGCATCCGTCCCAGCCAGAATGAACGGACCTGCATAGGCGGCAGAGCCTACCAATAGTGCGGCGGCGGAAGCTGTCGCGACGAGAAAACGCTTGATCATGGCTATTCTCCTTGAAATTGAGACTGTTGAAGGTATCTGAAACAGGTTTTCGAACACACCGCCCGGACCTGAGGCACTTCAGATGTAATTAACGCAAAAAATATAAGCAATAACCGGGCCAAAGTTAAAAAATCCATTAAAAACAATGATTTACTACCTGCTCGTCAGCCCGAATTGATTGAGCTGTAAGCTTTTTCGACAGCGACGGCGAGCGAACGAACGGGCGGTAGAGTGGCTCGGCCGGTTTCAGGATTACGGCAACGACTTCAACAACGGGGCCACTTCGTCACGACCGGGAAAGTTTTCCTTGACTTTCGCTAAACCTTCGAGTTCTGCCTTCGCGAGCGCCGGGTCACGCGCCTGCAAATAGATCTTGGCCATCGTCAGGTGATAGGCCGGGGTGTTGGGCGCTTGCGAAATCACCTTCTTTTGCATTTCGATGGCCTTTGCGTGCTGGTTTTCACTCGACAAAGCAGAGGCAAGTGTGTCCATGATTTCAACTTGCGCGGGGGCGCTCTTGAGCGCGCGCTCGGCCAGGGCGACCGCACCCGGGCGCTTTTGTTTGATAAACACCCATGCCAAATTGTTCAACGCAAAGGCGTTTTCAGGCTGAAACTTGAGAATCTGCTGGTAGTATTTTTCAGCGAGCACCGCATCGTTGCGGTTGGTCGCGACTCCGGCCAAATAGGTCAGGAATGCCATGTCCTGGGGGTGGGCAGCGATCCAGCTAGCCGCAAATTTATCGGCTTCTGGGGCTTTCTTGCCACCCAGCAGGGCGAAGTGCAGACGCATTGGTGCCTGCGCCGGATTCGGTTTGCTGATGGCTTGACGGAGCGCATTCTGTGCGCGATCCCAGTTGTTTTCGCCGATCTCGATGTCTCCTTCGAAGATCCACCCAATCGCGTCGTTCGGGCGTTGGATCTGCATCATCTGCGCCACTGCGAGCGCTTCTTTTGGTCGTTTCTGCTGAATGGCGGCGATGACAGAAAGCTGTTGTGCGGATTCAGATGTGGGAGCCAATTCGAGGGCACGCTTCGAATTCTTGGCTGCGGCCGCGTAGTCTCGATTCGCCACGTTGATTTCGGCAAGCCCCAGGTAGCCAAGTGCGGAGTCCGCATGCTCGGCCGCAATCTTGGCAAAAGTGCTGCTGGCACGGTTGAGATCGCCGCTCACCATTAAGGCCCGGGCCTGGCGGTCCATCAACTCGGCGCTCATAGGGATCGCGGCGACGCCCGCTTGCGCCGCCGCGAGTCCCGCGGGGATGTCCCCACGTCCTAGGTGGAAGTCGATTTGCGCAAGCCTCGGTTCGGGGTCGGTCGGGTTGGCGGTGATAGCTTCGCCCATCAATTTTGCGACTTCGCCCGGCGTACCGCCGCCCCTGCGCTTGAGGTCCGCCAAGGCTAACCAGCCTTGAACGTTTTTGGGATCTGCCTTGAGCAGTTCGCGTACCCGCGTTTCGGCTGCCTCCGGCTTTTTCTCAATCAGGTCGATGGCCCCAAGTTTGATGACCGAAGACACGTAGCCAGGCTTGAGGGCCACTGCTTGCTCGAAACTTTTTCGGGCGCCGGCAAGGTCGCCGCGCAGCAAATACACCCTGCCACGAAGGTCGGCAGCGATCGGGTTTTGGGGTTGCTTTTTTTCCATATCTGCGATTGACCGCATGGCAAGGTCATATTCGCGGCGTCGCATGTGCCCACCGATCAAGGCCAAGTCCGCCTCAATGCCTTGTTCGCTCGCGGCGATGGACTGCAGTTCGCTGAATGCTGCCTCTGTATTGCCTTTGGACAGTTGGGACAGGGCTAGTGCGCTGCGGGGAGCACTGTCGCCGGGTTTGAGCGCGGCGGCGCGTTTGAAATAAACGTCGGCCGCTTTTGTGTCGTCCACCAGCAGGTTTGCATGCCCGGCAAGCATCAGAATTTCGGAATCTGCGCCAGGTCGATCGAGCATCGGGCGCAAGATCGACGTCGCCTTGGCCGGCCGATCCGTTCGGAGATAGAGTTGGGCCAGCAGCGTGCGGGCTCCCCCAAATTGCGGCGCCAGTTGCACCGCTTGGGTCAGGTAGGTCTCGGCTTGGGATAGCTCGCCGAGCTTGAGTTCTATTGCGCCGGCCAGTTGAAGAAAAGCCGCGTTGCTCGGCGCGAGACGCACCAAGTCGAGTGCGAGTTCGCGGGCCCGCACAAATTCACCCCTTGCAAAGGTGATTTGGGCATCGTAGAACTTGGTCAACTGGTGATCGGGGAGTGCCGTCCTGAGCGCTTCGAATTGATTGCTGGCGGCATTTCCATCGCGCTGCACCAGATAGAGCGAAATCAGGATCGAGTGGGCCGATGGATCGTCCGGCTTGACCACGAGTGCCTGCTTGTAGGCTGCAATGGCGCCCTTCTGGTCCTTCTTTCCATGAAGCAACACGTATCCTCTAAATTGCAACGCCTCGAAATCAGACGGTGTGCGGGCCAACATCTCGTCGAGCGCAGCCAACGCGCTGTCGAAATCTGACACTGCCGCTTTGATACGTGCGTTGGCGAGCAACACGGATGGGGACTGTGGCGCCAACCTGAGCGCATTGACTATGACCTCACGGGCCTTGGCGTGTTGATCCTGCGCGGCATATGCCAATGCGACCTGCGCCTGGACGGCTGCCATGGCCGCTTTGTCGTCTAGCGCGAGGTCACCGTACTGTTCGATTAGTTTCTTGAGCTCCTGGCGCGCCAACAAGACACGGGCCAGGACCGGCGCGACTGCAGATTGCGGGTGACCGAGCTCCAAAGCCCTCCTGAGCTCGATCTCGGCCCCTGGCATATCGCCCGCGTCAAACAAGGTCTTCCCCAGCAAAAAGCGGGCTGGCGCAGATGAAGGATTGCTTTGCAGCAAATTCTTAAGCTCGATCGTTGCGGCCTTGAGTTCATTCTTTTGCAAGTACCTTTCGGCCGAGACAAGCAATTCGTCTTCACCCTTGCTTCCGCACGCGCCAATGAGCAGTAAGAACGCTAGTAGCAGCGTGCGCTTAGCAAAGAAATTGGTATTGGCCATCATAAAAATCCTCAAGTCTCGTAAACCACCACGCCGGCTATTCTAGTAAGCTGCGATGAATTGCGCTCCCGAAGCCAAGTGATTGTGGCGATATCCAGTAGCATTATTGGTGGTACCCGTGCTGTCCCCCATCGCAAAATCGGGGCATGTCTGAACTGGATGTTGAATTCTTGATTTTCCTAAGGAAACGCGGATCAAATCAAGTCTTGCCGTGGCGTTGGCGTAGCGCATATATTTTTCTGCGCTCCACCGAATTTTTAGTTTTTTCGCCTCTTTCGAGGCTTGTTTTGACACCTATGGCGCCCCTTGGCCCGCTATGGGCGTAGCTCTCCCCTGACCGTGTACAAACTACGCAAGGCAACAGCGCATTGAGCCGAGCGGTTACGCAGTGCCTGCGAGTCGTAGACCGCGTCTTCCACGGCTTCGTCAGCCAGACCGTACCACTGCTGGACTAAGTACATGCTCAGCATGCGCGCTTATTGGATGGATCAACTCATGCCTAGTTTGGTCGCTCTCAGCTTCACGGTGGTGCCGTCACGCTTCGCTGACCTCGCACGCAACGGATCGCAACGCCAACCGCATATCTGCCGCACTCATATACCCGTGTGTCACGGAGCGCAACTTGCCATTCCTCTGCAGCAGGAGCGCGGGAAAACCATGAATTCCCCAAAGCTTGGCCGTGGCGAAATCTTCGCCCGTCTGCGCAATGGTTTCCTTAGCCATGAAACACTTCAGCACGGTAGTCGTGGACGTTGCGTACCCCAATGCGGTCAGCGAATTTGCTGTGGTGCGGGCGAAAACATGCGCATCGGTAGTGTCCAGTCCGTCGACATAAAACGCGCTTTAGAGCACGAAACACTACGAGCAATGGGGCTTCGGGTGCGATGATCCGTGCCATAACGACTGCTCTGCAGATCGGCTCATTGCCAAAGCTGTAACACTAGGCGCACATGGGATCACCGATGAATATAAGTTGCATTTTGAATCGGAAATATGTTGGATTTTCAGTCGATCCGAAGGCCTTGCGCCAACTCGTCGTGAAAGACTTTCCAGATCAATCGCCAGCGCCCATCTATGTGGACCAGCGTAAGCAGATCAATGAAACGCATGGGCAAGACGGAGCATTCCACGCGCGCCAAGGCGGTGACCGGCCCCGCGAACTCGATGGCAACAATGCGGTCCGTCGTGGGATCGCCACGGCTCCCTGGAGATGGCCGCTTATCAATGATCGGAAATATGCATCCATCTGCAGGGTGAGCAGGGTGCCGTCCGTTGCGCAGGCGTAGAGTGCCGAGAAATGAAAAAACCGCCGCAGGATTTTTGAATCGCTGCGGTACAGGCTTTCGAAGTAGTCGTTCAGGACCATCGCGACGGCGGCGAAGCGGTTGTTCATCGCGCAGCTCGCAGTTCACCCGTAAGCTGGGCCGCGGTCTGACGCAGGTTGGTGACGGTCTCGTCCGCGCCTCAGTGGTGCGTGCGCCAACATTGGTGCTGCTGGCCAAGCGCGCCAGCGCGGCGCAGCAGGGGCGCTTGGTGATTTGGTACACGGCAGGGATGGCACTCGCCTCGGCACTGTCGCCGTTTGCCGGGTTGCCACCCTGAGCGCACGCTGCTCTACCAAACGATTGCCGAACACTTTGAGACCTGGCATGAACTCGCCAGTGCAGGCCAGTTTGACGGGCAAGGCGACCACCACACGCCAAAACCCTATGTCCGCCAGACTTTTCGCAAATACCTGGAATGCGGCATCTTCGCGCACGGCTTTGCCCGGGCGTGGTGTGACGACTGCGGGCATGACTACTTTGTCGCCTATTCCTGCAAAGGCCGTGGCGTCTGCCCCTCATGCAACACACGACGCATGGTGGAGACGGCGGCGCACCTCACGGACCACGTCTTCCCCCGCCTGCCGGTGCGCCAGTGGGTGCTGTCCGTGCCAAAGCGCTTGCGCTACTTCATGCAGCGCGACGGGCCAGTGCTCAACATGGTGCTGCGTATTTTCTTGCGGGTCATCGCGCAGAGCCTGCAGTCCAGCAGCCCAGGGGCGGCGCAGGTAGACAATGCGGCCCTGCACATTGGCGCAATCGCCTTCATCCACCGCTTTGGCTCCAGCCTGAACCAACATGTGCACTTCCATGTTTGTGTGGTCGATGGGGTGTTTGAGGCGATGGTGGGCGAGGGCGACGTTGATGTCAATGCCGATGCCGATGTGCAAGCCCCACCGCCGGGTGTCATCTTCCACCCGGCCGGTGCAATCGATGCGTATGGCGTGGCCCAGGTGCAGGCCACCTTGCAAAAGCGCATCCTGCGTGCCTTCGTCGCTTGGGGACTGCTGGAGAAGGCTGACGCCGAAGAGATGCTGGCCTACCAGCACAGCGGCTTCTCGGTCGATGCGGGGGTGTGCATTGACGCCCACGACCGCGCTGGCCTGGATCGGCTGCGCAAAGAGGGAAACGATTTGGTGTACCGCTGCGCCAAGCAGCGCAGTGAGCCCACCAGTGACAAGCGCGGTGCAAAAGCAGACGAGCTTACCCTCACGCCACTGGAGCTGATCGACCGCATTGCGGCCCTGGTGCCGCCCCCACGCACCCATCGGCACCGCTACTTCGGAGTGCTGGCACCGAACTCACCACTGCGCTGTGCGGTCACGGCGCTGGCACAGGGCGCAGCGATGCCGCCGACGCAACCGGCCACGGCGCAGGCCGAGCCTGTCCAGCCTGTCCAGCCGGTGCCGGTGCCGCCCAAGCGCCCAGCGCACTATCTATGGGCAGTGCTGATCGCCAGAATCTACGAGGTGTTCCCGCTGCTGTGCCCGATGTGCGGTGGCCAGATGCGCCCGATCGCTTGTGTCACCGAGGGCTCACAGATCAGGAAGATCCTGAACCACATTGGGGTCGACCCCGAGCCCCCACACATAGCTCCGGCGCGCGGGCCACCGCTGTGGGACGACTGCGATGCGCAGGCGGTTGAGGGTGTTGCGGTCGAGCCGGACTGGGATCTGGCAGAGCAACCGGCCCCCGATTACTGTGCCGATCAGCGCACAGGTTGGTGACTGGTTGCGGCGGCGGTTTTGACTCTCTGCGGGCTGGCCCTGCGCCCCATACATGCCGCGCACCGCAATTTTCGCTCTTGAACACCAAGCGCTGGTGGTGAACCTGGTACCTGGGCTAGTAAATCGGGCGTTTCACACGGATTGAGGGAGTTTCAACGGTGCGATACTTGGCCCCATGTGGTTGAATCGCCTATCCGTCCGTATCCGCCGTTGCGCTTGTCTTTGTTTGCCACGCGCACGTTTCGGGTGTCTGTGCTGGGTGGCTTTGCTACGCGACTGGGGGTGGGCGGCATGCCGTTTTTGCTTCCGCTGCTGTACCAGTTGGGCCTGGGCTTTCCGGCGTGGCAATCGGGCCTGTTCAACTCGCTGCAGTTCTCCAGCATGAACTCTTTGGCCTACGCCGACATCAACGACGCCGACACGGCCACGGCCAGTACCCTGGCCAGCACACTGCAGCAAATGTCCATGAGCTTTGGCCTGGCCTTTGGCTCGCTGATCACGGCGTATTTTTTAGGCGGCCTGCCGCAGTCAGACCGCGTGGCGGTGACCGCTTCGCTGCACCACGCGTTCCTGGCGCTGGCGGTGTTGACCATGGTGTCATCGGCAGCGTTCTGGACCCTGCGGCCACAAGACGGTGAAAGCGTGAGCAAGGGCAGCGCAGAGCTTGTGTGATGACAATGAGGGCCATATGAACCAACCTATCCCGAACACCCCCCACCCCGAACTCATCGCTGCTTACAGAAGAGCGCAGGCAGATGCTGCGCACAAGTTCGGATTGATCAAAGTGGTTGCAAAAAAGGGGCCCTTGGCCATTCAGGCGGCGGTCGAAACCGCTGCCAAAGCGGAAAAACGCAGGGATTCGTACGCAAAAAAGCTGAGTGTTCTGGGAGTGGTCTTCAAGGATTGAACGGGGTGCAATGCTGATAGGCAGCACCTGGGAACTGGGCAGCGCAGGACCTTAGCTTTGCCAGCTCAGGTTGTTGCAGGCCTCGCACTCCTCCTTTAGCAGGCCCATTTTTACGCCTAGGGAATGCACCTTGCAGCCGACGCAGAATCCCAAGACGGCTTCCATCCACATAAAGCCGACGCAGACCCAGACCAGAACCAGCGGAATCCACTTGGGCATGTAGTTGGAGGTGGTCGTCAGGACGGCGCTGTGGGCGACCCAGTTGACAAAGCCGGCGAACACCTCCGGATTGAAGAAGACCAGACACACCGAGATGAAGGTCGCACCGATGGACCAGGCAAAGCGCTTGGGTATGAGCGGCTTCCATACGGGCTCATGGGTCTTGGCCAGGAAGCTGCTGATCAGCACTGTGGGTGACAGCCGCGAGGTGATGACGGACATGCCCGCCAGCATCTCGAACAAGGCGTACATCAGCACCCAGGTCTGCTTCGAATAATCGAGTGTGCGGCGAATGGCCTCGACGCTGTAGAGGATGTGGCCGTCGAAGTCAGTGTCGAAGGTGTCGCGGACCGAATTGCCGGTGACGATCCAGTGCGAGCCGTAGACGGCCTCGTACAGCGTGAAGCCCATGTACAGAGGAATAGCCAGCAACAGGCCGGCGCGGATGCGCACAGCGATATCGTTGATATAGGGCTGCTCGGCGCGCGGATCGAGGAACCAGAGTTGCTTGAACACTTGCGCGATGGACGAGAACAACTTTTTCGACAACATGACGTAAGGCCTCGGTTAGGACTGCATACGGGGTAGCCTTGCTGCGGAACCCGCGAGCCGGCACCGTAAGGGATTTTAAATCCGTATGTGCTTATATTACATCCCCGGGGGGTATTAAAGTTATGTAAAGAAGGGGGGCCGTTTGATGGTTTACCCGAGGCCCACGGCCACGGCAAGGTCCTGGCCATCGGCATGGCAGCAGAAGTGGCGCACAGTAGCTGTACCGACTTGCCACCGCCGCGCAAGTAAGCGAATCAGATCAGCCAAAATTGCTATCAAATAAATAGCTGTCCATGCAATTTCTACAGGGGCTGCACGGCTTTTTATTTCAAGTTGGCATCTCGTTGGAACCTCAAAATCCAGACCGCGTCCTCCAAAGCACTACCTACGGGCATCAGCAGGTCGGGCCTGTAGCACTGCTTGTCGGCGATGCGCCGGAAGTCGAAGGACCGTTTGAGCAGCCCCCGAATGCCTGTCGCGCCGCACGCCCGCATGGCCAGCCGCAACGCGGCAACCATCGAGCAGAACGTCGCGTAAAGGCCCTGGCGACAATGGCACCATGCCCATACTCCATTTCCATGTGAGGCGAAGTCCTAGTCAGGACCCACGACCTTGTTGGGTATTCGTTCGCCGCGGAGCAGCAGCGCGATGGCTGTCAGGACCAAGCATTGACCGCGGTGTGCAGCACCAGCACGGGAATGACGCTGCCTTGGCTCAAATTGAACAACCACGTGAACGGCACCGAGGAGGCGACCGCGCTGAGCGCATACAACCCCATGGGCAGATGGCTTTGCTCAGTGCCTGCGCTGTAGAAGAGCGGCAGGTGCCAGACCGCCCAAACTACGCCCAGCAACACGCTGGTGACGCGCCACCGCATGCACCACACCAGCCAGCGGCGCAGCCCCCCAATGCCGCTGCCGTAGACCATCACAATCACCGCCGCTAGGCTCGACCCCAAGCCGCCCGCCAATGACAGCGCGGTCGCCGCAAATGGACGCTCCGCCTGCAGCACGGGTGCGAGCAACCAGCATGTCCAGGACCAGACAAACGCAAGCGCGAAGAACGTCAGTAGGGATGCTGCGGATGATGAAGGCATTCGCGGTGTCATGGCTGCGCCCGTTTTGGCGGGCTGGCATGCGCGAGAAGCTCGGGCGGCGTGGGCGTGCGCAAGTAGCCGAAGCGGGACATCGCAATGATCCGAATGCCGTACTTTGCCAGCGCGCCGGCAAAGGCACACCGGAGCCCGACTTCGGATACTCGATCGGGCCGCAGCGGGTGGGCAGCAACACGCCACCTTGTGCCGCGTGAGCACGTGCGCGCTGCAGGTCGTTGTCGAAACGCCATTTCACCACCAACGACGCGCTGACCACTGCCAGGGCCGCTGCAAGTAGCACAAGTCGTGTGATCTGCATTTTCATGGCAGCTTCACAGCGAGAACCCGTAGGTCAGCGAAGTCAGTGCGCCGAGGAAATAGAGTTTGTGTCCCTGCGGTTTAAGCCTGGCAATCTCGCCGCCTCCCGGAACCTGTGCAACCAGTCCGGCGCCAACAGTAACGATGAACCCAAGTCCCAAACCTGTCCAAGCCCAGCCATTCCTGGTGAGTTTTTCCTTTTGATTCAGTGAGGCGGCCAGATCAGCACCGTATGCACCGGCCCGCACCTCGGTTGGTCGTTGCGCGTAGCGGGCGTTCTTGGACTTCGGCGTAAAGAATCGATCCATTAGCTGGCTTCGCCTGCCACTCTGGTTTGGTGCGGTACTCGCAGCGCATTCGGGCCACTAGTCACTTGCCAGGAGCCGCAGTAAAAGCGGGTGCAGAACTTTGCGTGCCGTATAGATCAAATGGAACTCTTCCTCCACGTCCTCGCATATTCCGATCTGCTCCAGTTTGTGGGTCTCCAGCAAGTCGTCGTTGATGGATACGGCCGCCGGAAAGACGCCCACACCGGCTGCACCAAAAGTCATTAGCAGTGCGCTGTCCTCAAATTCCCCTGCAATCAGGGGCCTGATACGCTCACGCTCAAACCAATGGTCGATACGCAAGCGCACTGCGGAGTGCCGTGTCGGCAGCAACAGGGGTACATTGGAAAAACTGTGCGGGTAGCCGCTGCGGGCTGCCTCCGACCAATTCTTCGGCGCGTACCAGCCGATGGGGCTTCGGCTGAGCACCTGGCTGGTTATGCGCAACTCCGACTTGGCGGGGGCCGCCCGGTCGGACAGCACAGCATCCAGTTTGTGCAAAGCCAACTCCGCGAGCAGTTGCTCAAACTCGCCTTCATGGCACAGCAGACGCAGCTTGGGTTCGCTCAGTACCGGGGCCAGAATACGGTGCACCGCCAGCTTGGCAATACCGTCTGAAATACCGACATTGAAGCGCACGCTGGTTCCGCTCACGGCTTCACGCACCCGATGCGGCAGACCTTCGCCCAAGGCAAATATCTGATCGGCCTCGCGCATGGTTGCCACACCGGCCTCTGTCAACACCAGGTTGCGCCCCTGAGCCTTGAGCAGGCTCACCCCGAGCGACTTCTCCAGCTCCCGCACCTGGGTGCTGATGGTGGGTAGCGACATGTCCAGCCGCTCAGCAGCGCGGGCCATTCCACCCTCCTTGGCAACAATCCAGAAATAGTAGAGGTGGCGGTAGTTGAAGGATTGGCTCATTGCGGGTCACTATCCAATTACAAATTATTGCGCTATCCCGGCACACAAGCCAGTACGGATGCTGAACAGGAAAAAGAGATTGGCAGGGTCGAGCAAGCTTGTCATATCGCGAGTCTATGGATATAGGGCAGTTTCAGCATGCAGATAAAGTAAGTAATTTACTTTCTAATATAAAGATATTACATTCTTTTTTAATTCCATTGAGGCGCCTACATTCAATTCCGGAAGACATTGAATCCCTTAACCTCTGGAGCCAACCATGCAGATTGTTTTTGACGCCAAGCCGGCCGATGCCAAACCGTTGAAGGGCATTGCTGCCGACCGTTTGCGTTTTGCTCTGCGCCGTATGGCGCAGCAAGTCAGTACCGCACGGGTCAGTTTCACCGACGTGAACGGGCCGCGCGGGGGAGTCGACAAGCATGCCCAGATTCAATTGCATCTGGAGTCCCACGGCACCGTGATCGTCGGTGCTACGGCCAGCAACTGGCGCACGGCGTTGGAAGGCGCCTTGCGCCGCATCGTGGCCAAGATGGTCAAAACCCTGTCCCAAGCCAAGCGGCCCAAGCGCCAATCCATGAGAACCCTGGCGCTGGCACAAACCGACGGCTGAACCTGATCCAAACTAACGGAGAAAACACCATGAACGACTCAACCCAACACAACCAGGCCCGCGCCGTTGCTTGGCCCGGACGCGCCACGCGGCAGGCCGAAGCCGGCAGCAGCCAAGCATCCCCCGCCCTGCAAAACCGGGTGGTGCGCAACACCTATGCCCTGCTGGCCATGACGCTTTTGTTCAGTGCCGGTGTGGCCACAGCCGCTATGGCGTTGCAGGCGCCCAGCCCCGGCATCATCATCACGCTGGTGGGCTACTTTGGCCTGTTGTACGCGGTGCACAAACTGCAAAACAGCGCCTGGGCCCTGCCAGCCGTGTTCGGACTGACGGGATTTATGGGCTATACCCTGGGCCCGATCCTTACCCGTTACAGCGGCTTGCCCAATGGTGGCGAGGTGATCGGTATGGCGCTTGGTGCCACGGGTGTGACGTTTTTTGCCCTGTCGGCCTATGTGCTGACCACCCGCCGCGACTTCAGCTTCATGGGTGGCTTTCTGTTTGCCGGCATGGTGATTGCCTTGCTGGCGGGTGTGGGGGCTATGGTGTTTGACGTGCCTGCGCTGGGCATGGCGGTGTCGGCCATGGTGGCTTTGCTCTCAGCGGGATTGATCCTGTTTGAGACCAGCCGCATTGTGAATGGGGGAGAGACCAACTATGTGCTGGCCACGGTCGGTTTGTTCGTGTCACTATTCAACCTTTTCACCAGTTTGCTGAGCCTGTTTGGATTGGGCAGCGGCGACGATTAGCCGCGGCTCCTGACTCGGAAGCACAATACAGTGGCCCGGCACCAGCCAGGCCACATCGACAATAAATGGAAATACGATGGAAACAATAGGAACCTGGTGGATGTGGGTGGGCTTTGCCGTCTTTGTGGTGGTGGCCATTGCCATTGACCTTTTGGTCATGGAAAAGCAGGGTGCCCACAAGGTCACCATGAAAGAAGCAGCCCTGTGGAGCGTCCTGTGGTTTTCAATGGCCTTTGTGTTCGTGGCCGCGCTGTGGTGGTACCTCGACGGTTCGCAAAGCCGCGAGGTGGCCAACACCGTCTCCATGCAGTTCATCACCGGCTACCTGGTGGAGAAGAGCTTGTCCATCGACAACATCTTTGTGTTCCTGATGATCTTCACCTACTTTGGGGTGCCCGAGCAGTACCAGAAGCGCGCGCTGATCATCGGCATTATTGGTGCCATTGTGTTGCGTGCAGTGCTCATTTTGGCGGGTGCGTGGCTGTTGGCTACCTTCCATTGGCTGCTGTATGTGTTTGGTGCCTTCCTGGTAGTGACTGGCGTAAAGATGTGGATCGCAGCCGGTAAAGAGCCGGACATTGCCGACAACCCGGTGCTCAAGTTTCTACGTAAGCGCATCAAAATAAGCGACCGCTTTGATGGCGAAAAGCTCACCACGCTGAAATCAGGCGTCAAGTACTACACCCCATTGTTTGTCGTGTTGGTGATGATTGGTGCGACTGATGTAATTTTTGCGGTGGACAGCATCCCCGCCATTTTTGCCATCACCAGCGACCCGTTCATTGTGCTCACGGCCAACATTTTTGCCATTCTGGGTTTGCGCGCCCTGTATTTTCTGTTGGCCGACATGGCCAGTCGTTTTCACCTGCTGGCCTATGGGTTGGCGCTGGTGCTGGTATTCATTGGTGGCAAGATGCTTTTGATTGATTTTTACAAGATCCCGATTGGCGTCGCGCTGATGGTGACTGCGGGTTTGATCGTGGCTTCGGTGATCGCCTCGGTGGTGAGCAGCCGCAGCGGTGACGCCACCAGCCATAAGGCATGAGCAAGGTACACAGGTTCCGTTCCTGGCTGCGGCATCTGGAACCCCGGGTCTTGGACATTTTGAACAATCCGTGGTTACGCGGCATGCGCCCGTGGCTGGACCGGCACGATGTCTTCAGCTTCACCCGCGAGCCGCTGGCCCGTGGAGTAGCCATCGGCATGCTGTGCGGCCTGATTCCCGGGCCGCTGCAGGTTTTGGGTTCGCTGGGAATGTGCGCCTGGCTGAGGGGTAACGCCATAGCCGCCGCGCTTACAACGGCCTACACGAATCCGCTGACCATCGTGCCCTTGTATTGGCTGGCGTTTCAGATCGGCGCGTTTCTCTTACCAGGACAGCATGCTATGCCGCCCTTCGTGGTACCGCACGGCAACTTCAGCCAATGGGCTTCCGGGTTGGGCGAGTGGATGACTGCGTTGGGCTGGCCCTTGCTATTGGGCTTGCCGGTACTGGCAACCCTACTGGCTGTCACCGCCTATGTGTCGGTGCAGATGTTTTTTCTCACGCCTGTGATCCGGCGGGCCCGGCGCATGCGCGCTCGGGTGGTTTAGCCTGCACGTGGGGCTGCTCCAGCATAAAGCGCTGTAGTCCCCAGTGCTCCACTGCAGCATTGAGAACAATGGCTTCGCCCTGGGCAACATAGGAGTCTGATTCGGCAATATCAATGCAAAGGCGCAGCAGTTGTTTGCGCAATGCGGGCGACTGGATGTCGCCCATAAGTTGCATCAGCGTTGCATCATCTACCGGGCACGCATCCGACAGTTGAAGTTGGTGGCTGGACAGCAGGTCCTCGCAAAAAGTATCGAGCACGATCTGCAGTTCGCCTCGACCCAGCCCGAGCTGGGTGTCAACGCCCAGGCGATCCAGTAAGTCCAGTTCGGTCTGGTCAATCTCTCCGTCGGCTACTACGGTAAGCGCGATGATGCGGGCGGCAGCCTGAGGGCTGTCGGTAGGATAGTGACGCATAGCGGTGTTCCTTTTTGGCGATAGGTCTGGGATATCTGTATTGCTTGGGTGTCAATCAAAGATTTCGCTGAGCCAGGACTTCGGACGTTTATGCTGATGCCCTCGTGCGTGGCCATAGTCCGAGTCCGCAAAGTCGGGTCGTGAGCGGGCGCCGGCCTCTCCTTTAGGCGGTGTTGGCACAACGGCCGCACGATCGATCAGCTTGTCAAGTTCGCCACGGTCGAGCCAAACGCCGCGGCATTGCGGGCAGTAGTCAATCTCGACACCCTGGCGATCTGTCATCACCAGGGCAACATCAGTGCAGGTGGGGCATTTCATGCGTTTTTCCTTGAAAAAATGGCTAATGGAATAGAAGTAGCCGGGTGAATGGTAGAGGCAGTCATAGATCCAAACCAGAGACTTTTTGGAAACGAAGACTTTTAAAAAACCTTCATATTTCTTTGAAAAATGGCAGCAAGATTCGACCTGCCTTTCAGTGAGCGGCTCTGCGAGACGATCGTGTAGTTAATGGGTGAGGGCAGCGGCGCGTTCTCGCCTACATTGCGTTCAGCGCACTGTTTGGTGAAGTTGCTGTGAGTGCGGCAAGGACTCGTTGGATAAGAGGCTGGGCCGGTTTGAGCGCGAGGGGTTGGGTGGATAGGGCACGTGCGCGCATCCACTCCCGCGACAGCGCCGCTCAGAGGGGCTGTCGCTGCACCAGGCTGACTGGAACGCCAATATCCGGGACCCCAGTAGGGGCGCTCATCCCCTCTGGCAGTGCCCACATCCAGTCAAAAACGCTATTATTTTTATAGCGAAGTATGCAATATCCACGGGGGTTATCTAGCTATTTTGTGATGGGGTTGCGGCTAAGTCTGGTGGATGCACCCTGAACTTGTCCCGAGGCCGTTTGACAAACGCAGTGTGCTCTATAAGATTGATTCAAAATATATCTTATGTCAAGGAAACCAACCATGGCCATTACCCTGACCGAAGCCGCAGCCAAACAAATCAACGCGCAACTTGCAAAACGTGGCAGCGGCATGGGCCTGCGCGTTGGGGTCAAGCCTGTGGGTTGCTCAGGCTTTGCCTATACCTACGATATTGCCGACACGCTACGACCCGACGACCAGGTATTTGAAGACTTCGGCGCCAAACTGGTGGTCGACGCCATCAGCCTCTCCAGCATCGACGGCTCCCGCATGGACTATGTCACCGAGGGCATGAAGCGGACCTTCCAGTTCGACAATCCCAACGTGAGCAGCAGCTGCGGCTGCGGCGAGAGCTTCAACCTGAAAAAGGCAGCACCATGAGCAGCACCCTGAAAGACCTCGTCAGCCAGCCGTACCGGCATGGTTTTGTGACCGACATTGCCAGTGATGTAGCGGCCAAGGGCCTGAGCGAAGACACGGTGCGCATGATCTCGGGCAAGAAGAATGAACCCGCCTGGCTGCTGGAGTTTCGCTTGAAAGCGCTGCGCCACTGGTTCACATTGAAGGAGCCCGAGTGGGCCACTGTCAAGTACCCCAAGATCGACTTCCAGGCCATCAGCTACTACGCTGCGCCCAAAAAGAAGGCCAAGCTGGCCAGCATGGACGAGGTTGACCCCGAACTGCTGCGCACCTTTGAGAAGTTGGGCGTGCCCCTGCACGAACGCGCAGCGCTGGCCGGTGTGGCGGTGGACGTGATCTTTGACAGTGTCTCGGTAGCCACCACCTACAAGGCCAAGCTGGCCGAGGTGGGCATCATCTTTGGCTCCATGTCGGATGCGGTGCAAAACCACCCCGAGCTGGTACAAAAGTACCTGGGAACCGTGGTGCCGGTGGGTGACAACTACTACGCCGCACTCAACTCCGCTGTCTTTACCGATGGCTCGTTTTGCTACATCCCCAAGGGGGTCAAGTGTCCGATGGAGCTGTCCACCTACTTTCGGATCAACACCGAGGAGACCGGCCAGTTCGAGCGCACCCTGATCATTGCCGAAGAGGGCGCCTCGGTGTCCTACCTGGAAGGCTGTACCGCACCCAAGTTCGACACCAACCAGCTGCATGCCGCAGTGGTGGAACTGGTGGCGCTGGACAACGCGGATATCAAATACTCCACCGTGCAGAACTGGTACTCCGGCGACGAAAACGGCGTGGGCGGCATCTACAACTTTGTCACCAAGCGCGGCTTGGCCAAGGGCGTCAACTCGCGCATATCTTGGACGCAGGTGGAGACCGGCTCGGCCATCACCTGGAAATACCCCTCCTGCATTTTGCAGGGCGACAACTCGGTAGGCGAGTTCTACTCGGTGGCGGTAACCAACCACCACCAGCAGGCCGACACCGGCACCAAGATGATTCACCTGGGCAAGAACACGCGCAGCACCATCGTGAGCAAGGGCATCTCGGCCGGGCAGTCCAGCAACAGCTATCGGGGGTTGGTCAAGGTCATGCCCAACGCCACCAACGCCCGTAGCCACTCGCAGTGTGACTCCATGCTGATCGGGCAGAAGAGTGGTGCCAATACCTTTCCCTACATGCAGGTGCGCAACGACAGTGCCACCGTAGAGCACGAGGCCTCTACCTCCCGCATTGGTGAAGACCAGCTGTTCTATTTCGCCCAGCGCGGCATAGGGGCTGAAGAGGCCATCTCCATGATCATCAACGGCTTTTGCAAGGACGTATTCCGCCAGTTGCCCATGGAATTCGCCGTTGAGGCCACCCAATTACTTGGATTGAAACTTGAAGGAAGCATAGGATGATTTTGCAAGACAGCCCCACCCTGCTGGAAGTACGTGCCCTGCACGCCAGCATCAACGGCACCCCTATTCTCAAGGGTTTGAACCTGACCATCCGGCGTGGCGAAGTGCACGCCATCATGGGCCCCAACGGCTCCGGCAAAAGCACGCTGTCCAAAGTCCTGGCAGGCCACAGCGCCTACGAAATAACGGCGGGAGAAGTGCTGTTTGAAGGTGCCAACCTGCTGACACTTTCACCCGAGGAGCGCGCACGCGCCGGGGTTTTCTTGGCCTTCCAGTACCCTATCGAAATCCCTGGTGTGGGCAACAGCCAGTTTCTGCGCCTGGCTTACAACACCGTACAGGGCGCTCGCGGCAAAGAAGAGCTGGATCCACTGGAGTTTGACGACCTGGTACGCGAAAAAATGAAGCTGCTGGAAATGCGGGTCGAGTTTCTGGAGCGCAGCGTCAACGAGGGCTTCTCGGGCGGCGAGAAAAAACGCAACGAGATTTTGCAGATGGCGTTGCTGGAACCCCGGCTGGCCATCCTCGATGAAACCGACTCGGGCCTGGACATTGACGCCTTGCGCGTCATCTCGCAGGGTATCAACCAGCTCGCCAGTGCCGATAACGCCTTGCTGCTGATTACCCACTACCAGCGCCTGCTCAACTACATCGTGCCCGACTACGTGCATGTTATGGAAGCCGGCCGCATCACGAGAACTGGTGGCAAGGAGCTGGCACTGGAACTGGAAGCTCAGGGCTATGACGGTACACCATCCAGCGCAGCGCCAACACCGCACGCCGAGGCACTGCCATGAGCACCGCGACCGCCACCGCGCTTCCTGCAACCACGGTATCGTCCAGCGCAGCACTTAAGTCACTGCGCTCGGCCGCGATGGAGCGCGTCGGCGCGCTGGTCGCACCCAACACCCACGACGAGGCCTGGCGCTTTACCAGTCTGGCCGCACTCAACCGCAAGACGCTGCACACCGTGCAGGCGCCGACGCCACTGCAACCCAATGACATCGCGCGCTGGATCATCCCAGAGGCGGCGCAGCGCATCGTCTTTGTGGATGGCGTACACGCTCCGCAACTCGGCTCGAACACATCGGCAAGCGCGCTCACCGTCAGCACCCTGGCACAGGCGCTGGCGACCCACCCGCACGTGCTGGCAGCGCACCTGGGTCAGCACGCCAGCGACCCGCAACAACGCTTCACTGCCCTGAACACTGCCCACCTGGTTGACGCCGCGATAGTCATCGCGCCGCGCAACACGGCCGCCGACGCACCGGTGCACCTGCTGTTCGTGGCCACCCAGCCCGATGTCAGCACCCACCCGCGCACGCTGGTGGTAGCAGAAGAGGGCAGCAAGCTGTCATTGATCGAAGACTACGTGACACTCACCGATGGCGCCTATTTCACCAACACGGTCACCGAACTGGCACTGGAGGCCAACGCACACGTGGTGCACATCCGCCTGCAGCGTGAAAGCGCGAGCGCCTTCCATATTGCAAGCTGCGCCCTGTCGCAGGCGCACGCCAGCCACTACCACGGCATCAGCATCGCGCTGGGCGCCGAGATATCGCGCCTGGACACCACCGCCCAGCAGCGCGGTGAAGGCACCCACTGCGCGCTCGACGGACTGGCGCACATCGCCGGGCAACAGGTGGCCGACACGCACACCTGCATCACCCACGCCCAGCCGCATGGCACCAGCCGCCAGTTGCACAAGTGTATCGTTGCTGACACCGCGCACGCCGTGTTCAACGGCCGGGTGCAGGTGCGACCCGGTGCACAAAAGACGGACTCTGCCCAGTCCAGCCGCACCCTGCTGCTGGGCCCCAGGGCGCAGGTCAACACCCTGCCACAGCTGGAGATCAATGCCGACGACGTGCGTTGCACCCACGGTGCCACAGTTGGCCAGATCGATGTCGAAGAGATTTTTTACCTGCAAAGTCGGGGCCTCACAACCGAGGCTGCGCGCAGCCTGCTGACCTATGCCTTTGCGGCTGAGGTCATCGCCCGTATCCCCGTGGCGTCGGTGCGCCAGCAGCTGGAAAACACGGTGATGCAACACACCAGCAAACGCCTATGACCGCCTCCGATACCGCCACCGTTGCAACGCCAACCGCATCCAGCACAACGCCGGTTCTTAACATACAGCGCGTGCGCGCCGATTTTCCCATTCTCTCGTTAAAGGTTGGCGAAAAGCCCCTGGTGTACCTGGACAACGCGGCCTCCAGCCAGATGCCCACGCCCGTGATGCAGCGCCTGCACCATTACCAGACGCATGAGCACGCCAACATTCACCGTGCGGTGCACTACCTGTCTGAGACCGCCACTGCCGCCTTTGACGCCGCACGGCGCACCGTGCAGCATTTCATCCATGCGCGCGAAGAGCGCGAGGTCATTTTTACCAGCGGTACGACCGACAGCATTAACCTGGTCATGCACGGCTGGGGCCGCAAGTTCATTCAAGCGGGTGACGAGATCATCATCAGCGTGCTGGAGCACCACTCCAACATTGTTCCATGGCACATGCTGTGCGCAGAAAAGGGCGCCACGCTCAAGGTAGTGCCCATCAACGACGCAGGTGAGCTGCAACTGGATGCCTATGCCGCGTTGTTCAGCGAGCGCACCCGTCTGGTAACCCTGGGCCATGTCTCCAACGCACTGGGTAGCATCAATCCTGTCAAGCAGATGGTTGCGATGGCGCATGCACAGGGCGTTCCGGTGCTGCTCGACGGCGCCCAGGCGGTTCCGCATCTGCAGGTGGACGTGCAAGACCTGGATTGCGACTTCTACGCTTTCTCTGGCCACAAGTTATGCGGGCCCACCGGCATTGGTGTGCTCTACGGCCGCGCCTCGCTACTGGAAGAAATGCAACCCTTCAAGGGCGGTGGCGACATGATCCACACGGTCACGCTGGAAGGCAGCACCTATGCACCGATTCCCGGCAAATTCGAGGCCGGAACCCCGCCGATTGCAGCGGCCATTGGGCTGGCCACAGCGGTGGACTACCTGCAGGGCTTGGGTATGGCCAGCATTGCCGCACACGAGCACGCCCTGCTGCAGTACGCCACTGCGCAACTCGGCGCCATGCCGGGCGTACGCCTGATTGGCACGGCGCGCGAGAAGGCGGCCGTGCTGTCATTCACGCTGCAAGGCATACACCCCCACGATGTGGGCACCCTGCTCAGCACAGAGGGCATTGCCGTGCGCACCGGTCACCACTGTGCCCAGCCCTTGATGCAGCGACTGGGTGTTCCCGCCACCGCGCGCGCTTCCTTTGCCTTTTACAACACCCTGGCTGACGTGGATGCGCTGGTAGCGGGCATTCGCAGCGTGCAAAGGGTATTTGCCTGAAGCAAGCGCCAACCCAAACCGAGAAACAACCATGAGTGCAGACCCCAAAGCCCTGTACCAGGAGGTGATCCTGGACCACAACAAGAAACCGCGCAACTTCGGTACGCTGGAGCACGCGAGCCACCACGCAGACGGGCTCAACCCCCTGTGCGGCGACCACATCCACGTCACGCTCAATCTGGAGGGCGACGCGCTGCAGGCCATCGCATTCCACGGTGAGTCCTGCGCTATCTGCAAGGCGTCCGCCTCCATGATGACCATGGCCGTCAAGGGCAAATCCAGGAATGAAGCCGAACAACTGGTTCATGCTTTTGTGGACATGGCGACGGGCCGCACCAGCCCTGGCGCCACCGTCAACGCTGGGCCGCCACTGCCTGCCATGGCGCGCCTGGCGGTGTTTTCCGGCATCCGTGATTTACCGATGCGTGTGAAGTGCGCCATCCTGCCGTGGCACACGCTGCAGGCAGCGCTTGACAGTCAGACCAGCACCTCCACCGAGGCACAGAACGACCCCATGCATACCCCCATGGGCGACGCCTCAGTCCATCGCCATCGCAACCCGGAGAGAGCCATGCCAAAAATTGCCGAGATCGAACCTACCCCGAACCCCAACGCGATGAAATTCATCCTGCGCGAACCCCTTTCATGGGGCATCACGCACTCATACGAGAACGCTGAACAAGCCCAGGGCGACCCACTGGCCAGTGCCTTGTTTGCGTTGCCGCACGTCACCAACGTGTTCTACGTGGACCGCTGGCTCACGGTGACGCAGGACGGTACTGTGGACTGGGAGGATCTGGTGCGCGAGGTCGTGGTACCGCTGCGCGCCGCGCCCGGGGCAGTCGATCAGTCCGCCGCCGCCGTGTTTGCCGCACGCGAGTCCTTCGAGCACCTGAACGCGGCAGACCAACAGCGCCTGGACGACATCAACCTCGTGCTGGATCAACAGATTCGCCCCTACCTGCAGAGCGACGGCGGCGACCTCCATGCGCTGAGCCTGGTCGGCAACCAGCTCGTAGTGCATTACCAAGGCGCCTGTGGTACCTGCCCCAGTTCGATTTCGGGCACTCTGCGCAGCATTGAGAGTCAGCTGCGCACTCTGGAGCCGGAGCTGGAAGTGATTGCGGCGTGATCAGCTCCGCCCGCCGCACCCCCAAACAAGGACTCCTATGCGCCTAACCACCATGACTGACTATGCCATGCGCCTGCTGATGTACGTGGCGCAGCAACCCGGGCGCCTGTGCACCATTGCCGAGGTGGCCGGTGCCTACGGCATTTCGGAAGCGCACCTGATGAAGATTACCCACCAGTTGGGTCTGCAGGGTTGGCTGGAGACGGTACGCGGCAAGGGCGGCGGAATGCGCCTGGCCGCCGCACCGGCGGAAATCAATTTGGGTGCCGTGGTACGCAGCATTGAGCCCGATTTCTACCTCGTTGAATGTCTCACGCTGGATACTGCCTGCAGCCTCACGGGCCACTGCAAGCTCACCGGCATCATGAGTGGCGCGCTGCAAAGCCTGATGCAATACCTGGACGCTTACACGCTGGCAGATCTTCTGCCGCCAAGCGCCCCGACCGACACGGCTGGTGCGCCGCTATCAGCACCCAGCGGCCCTTACCGGCACATCCATGTGGCCGTCGGCTAAAGCACATACCGCTACAAACCCCATACCCATACCCATACACGAGACCCTAGGCCCGCAATGATCCACACCCCAATAGACCTGCCCCAGAAGAAAGCCGCACACCAGGCGGTGCTGCTCGAAGGCATACACCCCTCCGCAGTAGATGTACTGCGACAAGGCGGCTATACCAACATCGTGACACACGCCAAAGCCCTGGCAGGTGCCGAACTGCTGGCGGCGCTGGAAGGTGCACATTTCGTCGGTATCCGATCACGCACCCAATTGACGGCCCACGTGCTTGAACACGCTCCACAACTCGCGGCCATTGGCTGCTTCTGCATTGGCACCAACCAGGTCGATCTGAAGGCCGCCATGCGCCTGGGGATTCCCGTTTTCAACGCTCCTTTCTCCAATACGCGAAGCGTGGCCGAACTGGTACTGGCGGAGATCACCATGCTGATGCGTGGCATCCCCGAGAAGAACGCCATCCTCCACCGCGGTGGCTGGGTCAAAAGCGCCGCGCACGCGTACGAGGTACGCGGCAAGACACTGGGCATCGTCGGGTACGGCCACATCGGCACACAGATTGGCGTGCTGGCGGAGCAATTGGGCATGCGGGTGGTATTTCGGGACATCGAAGCCAAATTACCGCTGGGCAATGCGCGTGAAGTGGCCAGTCTGGACGAACTGCTCTCGATCTCGGACGTTGTCAGCCTGCATGTGCCGGAAACGCCACAAACGCAAAACCTGATTGGCAGTGCGCAACTGGCCGCCATGAAACCCGGAAGCCACCTGATCAACGCCTCACGTGGCACCGTAGTCGACATTGATGCGCTTGCCATAGCGCTGGAGAGCCGTCATCTGCATGGCGCTGCCATCGATGTCTTTCCAGTGGAGCCGCAAGGCAATGACGCAGTCTTCAACTCGCCACTCACACGCTTTGACAACGTAATTCTCACGCCGCACATCGGTGGCTCCACCTCGGAGGCACAGGTGAACATAGGCACCGAAGTGGCCGCCAAGCTGGTGCGCTACAGCAATAACGGCTCCACTACTTCGGCAGTCAATTTCCCCGAAGTTGCGCTGCCCGAACACACCGGGCGCAGCCGGCTGCTGCACATCCACCGAAACGTGCCGGGCGTGCTGGCACAGGTCAACGAGCGACTCTCAGCCGCAGGCATCAACATTGCTGCGCAGTACCTGAGCACCTTTGAAGAGCTGGGTTACGTGGTAATCGACGTCGACAGCGCAGCCAGCCAGTCGGCGCTTGACCAGTTGCGCAGCGTGCCCGGCACCATCCGCTGCCGCATCCTGTACTGAGCGCGCCATGGTGAACGGCCACGGGAGGATCCTGGGCAGCATCATGCGGCCCACGCACTGACCAGCAGACTCACACTGGCGATTGCCGTGAGTTGCATGCGCATGGGAATCCACATGCGTAAGCCGTACGCAGGATAGCTGCGCAAGTCGATTGCAAGGCATAGCCCAAGCAGCAGGGTCAATGCAATCAAACCTTGCGCTGACGGTAGCATCAGGGCCAGCCACGCAATCAAACTTGGAAATATGCCCCACACAAAGGGGCCCGGCTGGGGCGTCAGCGGACCACGCATGGCCAAACCCCAATGGATTGCACCCAGAAAACTGGCAATGGTGGCCCCATAGCCCACCAGACTTTGCAGGACGACAGCTCGCAGTGTTCCCGGCACCATCCAACAGGCAGCAGCCAAACCGAGAAATGGAACCAAACCTGCGTAACCGAAGCGCCTGGCCCAGCGCGGTATCGCTGAAGTGGGCGGAGTTGAAGTGATGTCGTCAGGATGCATGTTCTTGCGTTGCGCCGTCCTGTGGGGTCCCACTTGGGTGCTCTTCAGCAAGCGGCAGGCACGGGCGGCACATGATTTCTCCATTCCATTGTTGGCCGCACCAGCACAGCCCCTCATCGTTGATGAGGCAGGTACCGGTGCCGCAGCAGCGTTCGTCTTCCATGGTCGTCTCCTCAATATCCACAGGTGCGCATGGGCTCAATGGCTATGGCAACATGCAGGGGAGCGAATTGTGACCCAAAGTCTCATCTGACCGCACCTGAAGGCATTTAGTCCCCGTTACCTGACTCGAACCTCCCATGAACGCCCTCAATGTTTTAGGCACTCCTTTGCAGGCCTGTTCTTTCGATCCGTTGACCGGTTTTTTGCGTGACGGATGCTGCAATACCGATTCCCATGACCACGGCACCCATGTGGTGTGCGCCAAAGTGACTGAGGAATTCCTCGTGTTTTCGCTGCAACGTGGCAATGATCTGGTGACGCCCCGGCCCGAATACCGCTTCCGTGGCCTTGCGCACGGCGACCGGTGGTGCCTTTGCTTCAACCGCTGGCTGGAAGCCCTGCACGCCGGTGTCGCGCCGCCGGTGTATCTGGAGGCCACGCATGCGAAGGCATTGAAGCACGTGAGCCTGGCGCAGCTGCAGGGCTTGGCATAGCCCAATTGACTGGAGCCCACGGCGCAACACTGCGGGCAGACACAGCCCGCGGGTGTTGACCTTGAGTAGCCCTTACTTTGGCATGATGACGCTGTCGATCACATGAATCACGCCGTTGTCGGCCACGATGTCCGTTGCGCTGACTTTGGCTTGGTCCACCATCACGCCATTCATGGTGGTCACGGTCAATTCCGAGCCCTGCACGGTCTTGACCTTGCCCGCCTTCACATCGGCTGCCATCACCTTGCCCGGAACCACGTGGTAGGTCAAAACTGCCGTCAGCCGGGCTTTGTCTTTGAGCAGGGCGTCCAGATCGGCTTTTGGAATCTTGGCGAATGCAGCGTCAGTCGGCGCAAAAACCGTAAAAGGACCGGGGCCCTTGAGGGTGCCAATCAGGTCGGCGGCGGTCAGGGCGGCCGCCAGCGTCTTGAAGTTGCCTGCGGAAACGGCGGTATCCACGATGTCTTTGGCCTGCGCCGAGAAGGCTACACCGAGTGCCAGAACGGAAGCGATAAGGGTCTTTTTCATGAGAATCTCCTGAGAAGGTGAGGATGCAAAAGTTACGTCAGGAATGTGACGCAATCTGAATATACATACCGTTTAGTATCCGTATATACCGTATGGTATTTATCGAAACAAATCAGTAAAAATACCACGTTGTGCTGGCGCAAGCGCCCGAGAACACGGCACGGTCCAGCGTCGAAACCTCGACGAATAACCCGGTCAGCACATAGGCCGGCAGATCGACTTTCCGAAGAGAAAGTATTCCTTTGGCATGGAATACAACATCGAAGCCTTCGTCCCGATTCGCGTCTACATGTCGCCTCTTCGAATGTTCCAGACCAGCGCGTTTGGCGCGCGGCCCGGGGGCCACTGCGCAATCTGGTCAAGTTGCCCAGGCGGGACGCCTCACCCTAAAACTTGCGGATTAAGTCGCCAAACAGAAAAATTGAGTGCGGCAGCGAAGCTGACCCACAGCAAATATGGAATCAGGAGGGCGCCTGCTAGCGGACGTGCCCGCCAGAAAGATACGAGTGTTGCAACGATGAGCAACCAAAGCAGCACGATATCGGCAAATGCCAAAGCGCCCTGGTGCCACGCAAAGAAGAGCCAGCTCCATAGGGTGTTCACAGCGAGCTGCACCAGAAACAAGGTGAGTGCCCCACGAATAGCGCGAAATCCGTCTGTCCGCCACGCCAACCATGCGGCGATGCCCATCACTGCGTACAAAAGGGTCCAGACTGGTCCGAAGACTGAGGGCGGCGGCGCCCAACTTGGCTGAACCAGTTGCCCGTAGAAGGTGGCGGCGCGCAATGACGCCATCACACCCACGCCAGAAGCAAAAAAACAAATCGCGAGCCATCCAAGCAACCCAATGATTTGCTTTGGCTTTGACAGGGGCGAGCGGGAACGAACCAAACCGGCGGTTTCGGAATGAGAGGCTTTTTGGGCGGGGGCGGTCATCGGATCTCCCTCAAACTCAGATTGGACCCGCGATGTACCCCGAGCGAACCAGCTTCTTGTTGACGAATTCCTGGATGCCCATATTGCCGAGTTCGCGACCGTAGCCCGAATTCTTGATGCCCCCGAAAGGCAGTTCGGCGTCGGACCAATCGAGGTTGTTGACAAACATCATCCCCGTATCGACCTGGCTCGCGACCCGCTTGCCTCGGGCCTCATCTTTTGTCCACACCGAGCCGCCCAGGCCGAAGTCGGAATCGTTGGCCAAGGCAATGGCGGCGGCCTCGTCCTTGACTCGGAAAAACGAAACTACGGGACCAAAAAACTCGTCGCGGAAGGCCGGATTGCCAGGCTGGATTTCAGTGAGGATCGTCGGCTGCATAAACCAGCCCGGTCGGTCGATGCGCTTGCCGCCCATCAGTAGCGTGGCGCCACCTTTTACGGCCGCCTCTACCTGGGCCAATAACTGCACCAACGCGCCTTCGGTGGACAGCGGACCCAGCGTGGTCGCTTCAATCATCGGGTCACCAGGCGCCAATGCCTCCAGCGCAGTCTTGAATTTCGCAAGGAAGGTGTCGGCGACTTTGTCTAGCACGATGAAGCGTTTGGCCGCGCAGCAGGTCTGCCCACCGTTGTACATGCGGCCCCAAACAGCCCACGGAATCACCTGATCAATGTCGGCATCATCTAGCACGATGAAGGCGTCACTGCCGCCGAGTTCCATCGTGGATTTTTTCAGGTTCTGCCCGGCCCGCGCCGCCACGCTGCGGCCTGCCGCAACGCTGCCAGTCAGCGCCACGCCCTTGATGCGCGGGTCGTCGATCACGCGGTCAGACTGGTCATAAGAAATGAGCAAGTTTGTGTAGGCGCCAACGGGTGCACCAGCATCAAGCAGCAGCTTCTCGAAGGCGATCGCGCATTGCGGTACGCAGCCGGCATGCTTGACCACCAGCGTGTTGCCCGCCATCAGTTGCGGCCCGGCGACGCGCGCCAGCTGGTAGTACGGGAAGTTCCAGGGCTCGACGCAGAACAGCACACCGATGGGTGAACTCTCCATGTGCGCCTCACCTACCTTGGGGTGCAGCTTTGACGGTGCGAGGAAGGACTCGGCGTGCTTCGCGTAGTAGGCCAGTATGTCGGCGCTGAACTTCACCTCGCCGCGCGCCTCATTGATGCGTTTGCCCATGTCCTGAGTCGCGAGCTTGGCGAAGTCATCAACGTGGGTGTGCATCAGCGCAGCCGCCTTGTTGACGATGACCGCACGCTCGGAATAGCTTTTGTGCCGCCAGGTTTGAAAACAGTTGTCAGCGGAGGCCAGCGACTTTTCGAGCTGTGCCTCGGTCAGGTGTTCGAAGGTCTTGAGCACTTTGCCGGTGTTGGGGTTGATGCTTTGGTAGGTCATGGAATGTTGTCCTTGGGGGTTATTGAAGATCGTTGGTCAGGCCGCCCGGGCGGGATAACCGGTGTGGCACTTGGCGCCGGGTAAATGGAAGGTGGCCAATTCAGGGGAATTTAGCGGGGCTTGCTTGCGTAGCCGTGCAACAATTTCGAGGCTGCTCAAGGACGGGCACATGTGAGGGATCAGGACCATCCACTCCACCCTATTGGGCCGGCTGCGGTGCAAGCTGGCTTTTCATGCTGAAAGCCACGCAGCGAGAGTCATTCCGTTTTGGAGCCGCTGCCGAGCACTGCCTTGCCCGACTCGCCCAGCGCGCTGGGCTGCTCACCGCTGAAAACGGCCTTGGCCATCACGAGCAATTGGGTCAATTTGCTTTCACTGACGCGCCAATAGTGTGCGTGGCTCACCGTTAGGCACACCAAGGCCAGGTCGGGATCGTCCACGCCGCCAGGAAACCACGCTTGGGCGAACTTCGTCCAAAGCGCGTGCCGCTGGGTTTGGTCGTCAACCACCTGAGCTGAACCCGACACCGAAACGTAAATATCCTTACCAGGGTCGGCATAGCTGATGCTCACCTGCGGCTGCTGTGTGAGCTCCTGCGCTGCATCGCCCTTGGCTGACATGAAGAACCACAGCTTGTCGTCCAGCATCGCCTTGTTCTGTGTCGTCATCGGCCGCGAATTGAGGTAGCCGTTGCTGTGTTGGGTGGTGAACATCGCGAACTTGATGCCCTTGATAAGGGGCCACAAGTGTTGTTCGTCGACGGTGTCTGTAGGCATATTTTTCCTTAGGCTTGGTGGTTTGTTCAGTACAGGCGTTTGTCCTCGCGCCAACTAAGCTCCAATGATCCGCATCGCATGTTCATGCGTCTGTGCGCTGACCCACTGAGTTGAATCGATGCCAATCAACAAGCAAAGGGACAAAATATGCGACCTGAAGTTGATCCCCTTTTCGCAGGCACCTTACCAGTCAAATATGGCCTTGGAAACGGGCTAAGTCCGGATGGCTGCGCGCCCGACCCCAAGGGCGCTTGAACCGGCAGCAGAACTCATGGGCTATTCTTTGCAGGTCGGAAGCCGTGGCGGCGTACAGTCCCGGACTTGGCAGGCACCAGAAAGCGCAAGCGACGAGCGGTGCATGCAGGGCCCCATGTTCACAATATTTTTGCTGCTGACCGGTCAACACCCCGACTTTGATCTGGTGCGAAAAGTCCCCAGGGAAGCGGATGCGGCGCAAGGCCGCGAATGCGCAGAATTGACTGCTTGACCCATCGAACCGGGGAGAGGAAATAAGTTCGTTTTGACAGCGCACAGACAGTCTCGCACTTGGCTGGCATCATGGCTACTTCAACGCGAGGAATCCACTGCATGAAACTTAAACCTGCCGCTTGGCTTAGCGCATTTTTTGTATTAATTCTTTTTGGAGAACCAGCTATGGCAACCGAAGAACCCGTGTTCACCGTAAGCCTGAAAGAAGGCACTTTTGAGGTCCGTAGTTACCCCGCTCTGGTGGCAGCGCAAGTCAGCGTTACAGGTACGCGCGATGAAGCGTCTACCGCTGGCTTCAAGCTGCTGGCAGCCTATATTTTTGGTGGCAACACACGCCGACAAAGCATTGCCATGACCGCACCGGTGGTGCAGGCGCAGGCTGGCAGCGAGACCATCGCCATGACTGCCCCAGTGATTCAGACCGGCGTGCCCGGGCAGTCGGGCGCATGGACGGTGCGCTTCATCATGCCGTCCACCTACACCTTGGACACCTTGCCAACGCCCAACGACCCTAAAGTGCAACTAATGCTGCTGCCGCCAGCACGATTCGCAGCGGTGACTTTCTCCGGCTTGGCGCGTGAAGACGATGTGGCGCTGCGGACCGCGGAGCTGAACACTTACATGACGGCCCACGCATTGCGCCCAGTAGGCCCGCCAGCTCTGGCGCGCTATAACCCACCCTGGACGCTTTGGTTCATGCGACGCAATGAGGTTCTCATTGCGCTTGCGCCTTAGCAAGTCGCGCTGTTGTGAATATTGGAAGGCTTCCCTATGACCAAATTGTTTAGCACCTACGCCGCCACTGCGCTTGTGATGATCCTGATCGACATGCTCTGGCTGGGCGTCGTGGCCAAGCCGCTTTACCAGCAAGGCATCGGTCACTTGATGGCCGAGCAGCCCAGGCTGTGGGCGGCTTTGTTTTTTTACTTGCTCTATCCGGTTGGACTGGTGGTGTTTGCAGTGCTCCCCAATGCGCTGCATGCGGTGGTTGGTTCCGGCTGGCTGGGGTCGCTGCTTGCGGGTGCACTGTTTGGCCTGATTGCCTATGGCACCTATGACCTGACCAACTTGGCGACGCTCAAAGGCTGGCCGCTGTCGCTAGCGTTGATCGATATGGCTTGGGGCAGTGGCGTCAGTGGCGTTGCTGCGGCAGTCGGCAAGCGGGTATCAGAGCACTTTTCTGCGGGATAAAGGCGGACAACTGCCATAAAAATCTGCGACTGTCTGTCGCAGGAAAAGCGGATTGATGCGTTGGCTTTGCCAATCCACCCAATTCTCTTGCCGGTTGCTATCAAATCAGTAGCTGTCTGCGCATATTCTGTCGGGGCTGCGTGGTCGTTTGTCTGTTAAATGCCCATGCTGTGGAGTTGTATCAGACCCTTGGGTGTCTTCAGTGTTGCAACCATGTTGGGGGGGCCGTTTTCAATGGCGATGCTGGTCAGGCCAATGGCGTCATACGCTGCCTGCAGTTTGGCTGCCGTGGGGTGTGTGATGGAAATGCTTTGCAGGGTGACACCGGAGCGCGGCAGGCTGTTGCGCGGGTGCAGTCGAAGGGGCTCGGCATCGCCCGGTTTGCCCCACTGGATCAGCGTGGGTAGCGCACCATCGAACAGGCGCTGTCCGTCTTCACGCACCGTGATTTGCCACTGCAGCAGGCCTTTGCGCGAGTGGCGACTGGCCGGCATGATGGGACCACGGTCAATGTCGAGCGCTTTCAGTGCAATGCGGGCCGCCTGAATGTCGTCGGTGTTGGCCACAAAGTGGACCAGGCGAGGCTCGATGGCCACGGCCGCTTTGAGTGCAGCATCGTCCATGTCAAACCAGCGTTTGGCCTTGGGGTTGGCGGGCCCTTTTGCATTGGCGTCAATGGCAATGATTTCAAAATAGGCCAGGGGATTGGCGGGCGTTGCGATTTTTAGCAGGCGATTGTGCGTGCCGTACTGTGCATGCTCTCCGCCAGCGGAGGGTGTTACGCCCAAAGTGGCTTCGCACCATTGCACGCCTTGCTCCAGGGTGTGGGCCACTACAACGAGATGATCAATTTGTGTTTTCATCGCTGGAACATACCACTTTGAATCTCCCAATTGGCGCATCCGCAGTGGGCACCTGAAAAAGCGATTCGACCCAACCCACAAAATCATTGAGATTGCGCAAATAGCCCGATCGTGGATGGTGCACATTGAGATCCCTATTTCGGGTTCGGTGTTAACGCAATCGTCAAAGAAGGGGCACCATGAACGCAGACGACAGCACAGACAGGTTTAGCCCTGACAACCTGCTTTACGACGGCGCCACCGAGGTCGTCAAGGCCGAAGAGAAGCACATCGAAGCGTGGCGCGGCAGAAAGCCGCAGGTTGGGTTGGCGCTTTCAGGCGGGGGCATCCGCTCTGCGAGTTATTGCCTTGGCGTGCTGCAGGCCCTGGCTTACAAGCGCGCCTTGCCACATGTTGACTACCTGTCGACCGTTTCTGGTGGGGGCTACATCGGTGCGTCGCTGACGTATCTTTTGCACCAGTCGGCCAGCGATAAGAAAGCGGGCGAGCCCGATGCGTTACCGACATTCGACGTATCAAAGGAAAACTTTCCGTATGTTTCCTACCCGATGGTCGGTGTGGGTGGGACGCTGTCGAATCAGGCCGCCCCGCAAGGCGGGGAACCCGCCAAGGCGCGGATTGGGGAAAAGGAAAGATTGAAGGGTCGGCTGCTGCGACGCTTGCGCCAGAGCAGCAACTATCTGGTGCCCGGGGACGGCATCACATTTCTGTCGCTCGCCGGCGTTGTGTTGCGCAATTTGGCGACGAGCGTGGTGGTGCATGCCGCCCTGTTGGTCGTGTTGTTTCAGCTTTGCTTCAGTTTTGGGATATTTCGTTTAAACCCGGATCTTGGCAAGACAACCGCTCCGCCTGGTGTGTCGCCGAACCCACTGTCAACGGATCCGCCATTCGTCTTTCCGCAGTCCAACGCGTTGCTGGTCGCCGCAGCGTTGGCCCTGGGTATCTACGCAGTTTTTTCGGTTGTCTACGTTCTCCTGACGCGCCTGTTTGACAGTATGGAGAAGCAGCAGGCACTGGGGCCCTATTCGATGCGCCGGTATTACGAAGTGTCCACGCACTGGCTGTTTGTGTTTGCCATTGCCATGCTGGTGGTCGGTGGCTTGCCGTGGGTTCACGACCTACTGGTGCGCTACGACCTCATGAGCCCGGGAAAATGGCTCGCATTGTTTGGCAAGAGTGACAAGACCAACCCCGCTGCCACGGGTGTCATCGCGACGATTGTCGGCGTGGTTGGCAATATTTGGGGTTTCCTGCAGGCACGCAACAGCAAGAAGCCTCTGATCCCGACGGGGCTGGTGGTGGGTGTCGCTTCCGCCTTGCTGTTCTTTGGCCTGCTTCTGCTGGTGTATATCCTGACCCGATCGCTCAATTTGAGTTTGGCTGGGAGTGTCGATTCGACGATCTTCGTTGTTGCCCTTCTCGTGATCTTCTGGATTGGTTGGTGGCCCGAGGCCAATTACGTGTCGCTACACCGCTTCTATCGTGACCGGTTGCTGGAGTTGTTCATGCCCGATCTGGAGGCGCTGCAAAAGAGCGTCATGGCCGGTACCGCCTATGTGCCGCTTCACCGTTTGTTCCTGAGTCGGCTCAGGGCAAGGGTGTATACGCGAATCGGCAAGTCAATTCCGGGAAATGCGACCCTGCTGGGTAATCTGTGCGGGGCGAACCCTCTGTGTGCGTCGCCTCAGGAGCCCGTGAACAAACTGATGCGCGGGCCGTACCACATCATCAACGCTCACATCGCACTGGGTGCATCACAGCACCCCCGTTACCGCGCCCGGGGTGGTGACAATTTCATTTTGAGTCCACTTTTCTGCGGCAGCCGGGCCACGAACTGGGTCCCAACCGATGCCTCGTCTGCCAGCGGTTTCACGCTCGCCACGGCCATGGCCATCTCCGGTGCAGCGCTCAATCCGAATGCGGGTCCAGGCGGGGAGGGCATCACCCGGCAGCCGGTGCTTTCGGTCCTGATGGGCATGCTGAATTTGCGACTCGGCTACTGGGCCAGCAATCCTAAGTGGACCCCGCCTGTGGATGCGCCGAAAAAACGCACGCACTGGGTAAAGCCGAATCTGCTCTATCCGGGACTGTTTGAGTCGTTTGGTCGCTTCAATCTGAATGAGTACGCGCGTTTTTCCTTGCTGACGGATGGCGGGCATTTCGAAAATCTGGGCATTTATGAGTTGGTGCGGCGTCGCCTGAAACTGATCGTCGTGTGTGATGCGACGGCCGATCCGGACTTCAAATTCACCGACCTGGCAAACGCCATCCACAAGGTCCGTGCCGATTTCGGCGCAATCATTGACATTGACACGGAAAAAATGGCCACGCTGATGCCGCAACCCGTCGGTGACGCCAACAAGGACCGCATCGGACAGGCGGCTGCGTCACAGGCCTACCTCATCGCGCCCATCCGGTATTCACTCCCGGTAGGTCAGCCAGACACGGAGCGTGAAATCGGTACGCTGATTCTCCTGAAGGCGACTGCCTTCAAGGGGCTCAGGCTGGATTTACACAGCTACCGGAGAGAGCATCCCGAGTTCCCCAACCAGTCAACGGGCGACCAGTTCTTTGATGAAAAGCAGTTGGATGTCTATCGCGAGTTGGGCTACGAAACTGCGTATCGCATGCTGAGGGATCTTCGTGCCAGCGCGCCTGCGCGTATGGATGCGTATGAGACCAGGAAGGGGTACGAAGTGCCATCAGACTACTCCATAGCGCATTTGCTGTTTGGGCGCTGACGGCTGTCCATTGCATGTCTGGCCTCAATGCCACGACCCTTCAACCCGTCAAGGGCTGGTGGCGGCAGGCGGGTCGACAGGAACGCGGCGTGCGCCATCAAACCGGCGGGACCAATAGCTGATTCCCATGTCTTCGACCCGGACTTCTGCACCCGGCTTGGGGGCATGGATGAACTTGCCCTCACCAACGTAGATGCCCACGTGACTGAACGCACGGCGCATAGTATTGAAAAACACCAGATCACCCGGTTGCAGGTCTGAGCGTTCAATTTTTTGTGACGCGGCAGCTTGTTGTTCCGCGCGACGGGGCAAGATCAGCCCGGCCGTTTGCTGGTACATGGCTTTCACAAAGCCACTGCAGTCGAACCCGGTCTCCACCGAATTGCCACCCCGTTTGTAGGGAACGCCCAGGAAGCCCATGGCATTAACGACCAATTCAGATGCTTTGGATTCGACACGTCCACCGACTTCGCCAATCCGTGCCATCAATCCACGGTCCGACAAAAAAGTGTTCATTTCATCACCGCCCGCCGCGGGGGCTGCCTGGGCTACATGGGCAAAAACAAATGACAGTACGATGAAAATTACGCGCATCGGTCCAGCTTAACCGGTGAAATTTGTGGTGTCAAGCCAATGTAATTTGTAAGTAAAGGTAGTTAACCCCATGATTTCATTTGAATATTTTTGCTTTGTGACTGTTTGCCTTGGTCCAGACGCGGTGCTGCCCAATCGCAGGGCGATTGGTTATGCTTGCATTTCCTTCTCTTGAAAGCTGCATATGTTGTTAGATGTTGATGAGTCCCAACTGGTGTTGGTGGATTACCAGGTTCGGTTGATGCCGGCCATGTTCGATGCGGCAGTGGTGCAGGCCAATGCGGTTCGCCTGGCGCGGCTGGCGGCATTGCTTCAGGTGCCAACCTTCGCGACGGAGCAAAATCCGTCCAAGCTGGGCGAGAGCGTTCCAGAACTGCAAGCCGCGCTGCAGCAAGCCCACGCGCGCGTGCTGTCGAAGATGCAGTTCAGCGCAGTGGAAGAAGGTCTGGGTGAATGGTTGAGGCCCGAGCCCAAGCCCGTGCAAGGCAATGCGCGCAGCCTGCCCAAGCATTTGCAGAAGGCGTCAGCCGGTGCTGAGCGTGGCACGGTGGTTCTGGCAGGGTGCGAGGCGCATGTCTGCCTGCTGCAGACGGCGCTGGATCTGCTGGAAGACGATTTCGAGGTATGGGTCGTGACCGACGCCTGCAGTTCGCGTACCGAGCGCAATCGTGATGCCGCCTTCGACCGGCTTGCCGGTGCCGGCGCAGAACTGGTGACGACCGAAATGGTTGCTTTTGAGTGGATTCGCAGTGCAGAACACCCGGCGTTCAAGGATGTTCAAGCGCTTATCAAGTAGCGCGATGGGTTTGACGGAGCCTCGGTCCCCACAACGCGGGCTTCGTGAATGACCGGGTTGAAGTCAGCCGCCAGCAAGCTGCCTGTTCATAATTATGAATTCAGTTTCAATGGCCCGAATGGAGACAAACCATGACCCCCGCAACGCCCATGACCCCCACAACGCATTACGCAGACTTTTACCGACGCTCCATAGAAGATCGCGATGGTTTTTGGGCCGAACAAGCCCAATTGGTAGACTGGCACACACCGCCCAAGCAGGTGTGTGACTACAGTAATCCGCCTTTCGCGCGCTGGTTTGTAGGTGGCACCACCAACCTCTGCCACAACGCGGTGGACCGTCACCTGAAAGACCGCGCCGACCAGGCCGCGCTGATTGCGGTGTCGACTGAAACCAATACCGAACGGGTGTACACCTTCGCCCAGCTGCACGCAGAAGTGCAGTGCATGGCTGCCGCTTTGCTGGAATTGGGCGTGGAAAAGGGTGACCGGGTCTTGATCTATATGCCCATGATTGCCGAGGCGGCTTTTGCCATGCTGGCCTGCGCGCGCATCGGCGCGATTCACTCCGTCGTGTTTGGTGGATTTGCGGCAGGGTCCCTGGCCTCACGAATCGAAGATGCCTCGCCCAAGGTCATCGTCAGTGCTGACGCGGGCTCGCGCGGTGGCAAGGTGGTGGAGTACAAGCCCTTGCTGGATGAAGCCATCGCCACTTCCAGTCACAAACCCGACGCCGTGCTGATGGTAGACCGCACGCTGGCCACCATGAATCTGGTGGAGGGTCGCGACCACCTCTGGGGCGCGCTGCGGCAAAAACACCTCAGCACCACCGTGCCTTGCGTATGGGTGGACTCCACCCATCCCAGCTACACCCTCTACACCAGCGGCACCACCGGCAAGCCCAAAGGCGTGCAGCGTGACACGGGCGGTTATGCGGTGGCGCTGGCCGCCAGCATGAAGCATATTTATTGCGGCAACCCGGGTGAGACCTTCTTCTCGACCAGCGACATAGGCTGGGTCGTTGGCCATAGCTACATCATTTACGGGCCCCTGATCGGTGGCATGGCCACCATCATGTACGAGGGATTGCCTACGCGGCCGGACGGTGGCATCTGGTGGAGTCTGGTCGAGAAATACAAGGTCACCGTCATGTTCAGTGCGCCGACGGCGGTACGCGTGCTCAAAAAGCAGGACCCTGCGCTGCTGTCCAAATACGATCTGTCGAGCTTGCGCGCGCTGTTTCTGGCCGGCGAGCCGCTGGACGAGCCCACCGCGAAATGGATCAGCGAGAGCCTGCAAAAGCCCATCATTGACAACTACTGGCAAACCGAAACCGGCTGGCCCATTTTGAGCATTGCCAACGGCGTGGAAAAGGCACCCAGCAAGTTTGGCAGCCCTGGCGTGGCCATGTACGGTTACAACGTCAAGCTGCTGGACGAAAACACGGGCGAAGAACTGCTCGGAGCCGACCAGAAGGGTGTGGTCGCCATCGAGGGTCCGCTGCCACCGGGCTGCATGCAAACCATCTGGCAGGACGATGCGCGGTTTGTCAAAACCTACTGGAACAGCGTGCCCGGCAAGCTGGTTTACAGCACCTTTGACTGGGGCGTACGCGACAAGGATGGTTACTTCTTCATTCTTGGGCGGACGGACGACGTGATCAACGTGGCTGGTCATCGCCTGGGAACCCGGGAAATTGAAGAGAGTATTTCCAGCCACCCCAACATCTCCGAGGTGGCCGTGGTGGGTGTGGCCGATGCCCTCAAGGGCCAGGTGGCCATGGCGTTTGCGGTCCTGAAGGACGCCAGCGTTCTGGTGGATGAAGCGGCCCGTGCCAAGCTGGAAGCCGAAGTGATGAAGGTTGTGGATCAGACGATTGGTGCCGTGGGCCGTCCGGCCCGGGTGCGTTTTGTCTCGGTGTTGCCCAAGACGCGCAGTGGGAAACTGTTGCGCCGCGCTATCCAGGCCGTGTGCGAGGGGCGTGACGCAGGTGACCTGACCACCATGGAAGACCCGGCGGCACTGCAACAGATTCGGGATCAGGTGACGGGCTGATCCAGGAAATGCTCCTGTTTTTGTAGCTGACTACGCAATATCGACGGGGGCTAGCCGTCGATATCATTCATGGTGTTGGCGTCCACGATGATGTCCCGCTCAAATAGATCCACTGCAGTCCTGGCGACCTGCAGGGTGTCGAAGTACGCATAGGCTCCCACGCCTACAGCGCCCAGGATGGGCAAGAAACGGGAAGCACTTTTGCCGAGCGCGGCTTTGGTGACTTTCATGCCCACTTGCTGAACCAGCTTTTGCAGAAAAGTGACGGAAGCCTGCCGTACGGTGACCCGTTCGCCGACCCGCACGATCACGTCGCGAAAGAGCTGTGCAGAGACATGCCTGAAAAGGCAGTAGACCATCTGCTCGTGTCCCAGTGTCTTTTTCTTTCCGTACACGCTGGCAATGTCAGAGACCATTTGGGCCTGCAACTTCCAGACACCCACCAACTCGGGCAAGACGGTGAACCAGCCCAAAAAACCGGGCGGCAACGACAGGGACCCGGAGAGCAGGCTGGCATTGCGGGCGGCTGTTCGCGCAATGGCGTGGGCGCGTGCGGCAGGGTGTTCCAGCCGGTGCTCCCGACTGGCGGGTACATGCAGCACCAGATCCAGAATGGCATCGGTAACTGGGTTCTTGGGTAGTGTGCTTTTCTTTGCCATGGTTTCATGCCTCTAGCTGCATGGTAGTCCGATAGTCATCCAGGTGGAAGATGGCACGGTCGGAACCCAGGGGCAGGCTCAGGCGCTTGACGAGCAGCCGATAGGTGTCCAGATCAAAGGCGAGGACTTGGCGGGTGTGCAGCACGTCATCCAGGTCCGCTTCATCGTGCACGGTGGCGATATGGCACCAGTGGTCAAAAACATGGAAATCGGTGCGACCCGTGTCCGGGTTATTCTCCCGAATACCCACCTTTCCGGCGTGCGGCCATGCCTGCAGGCGCTGCTGTGCCAGCGCCATCTGCAATCGGATGCGGTGCAACGCGCGGGTTTCGCGTCCGGCACACAGGCCTTTGCATTTGCCGATCTGGTGGGCAAAGCAGGCACCTTTTGTCGACTCAAGACCCAGTGTCTGGGGGCACAGACCGTGGGCATCAGCCAACAGGCGCAGCGCGTCGGTTGCTTGTCTTTTGGAGCGGTACACACCATACAGTTGGTCCATGGCATCCGACGCCACATCGTCCATCTGCACCAACCTTAGTTGTGGATGGGCCGCCGGGTCAGTTGCGAGTTGCCAGGCGCAGAGTTGGCGTTCCCGCCGCAACTGGCGGTTGTATACCGGCTGCAACTCCTTGACCAGACGTGATTCCAGCAGCAGAGCGCCCAGTTCACCCGCTGTCTCACGCCACTCCACACGGCGAATTTCCTGCAGGATGCGCATCTCGCGCGCCACTTTACTTGCGGACTGGAAATGCGACATCACCCGGGTACGCAGGGTCACGCTTTTCCCCACATACAGCGGTAGGGGGCCTTCGCCAAAAAAAAGGTAAACGCCCGGTGTGTCGGGAATGTCGGCAATCGGCGTTTCCAGCAAGGGCGGCACGCTGGCGCTGCCCTGCAGGAGGTCACTCGCTTCGCGCTGTACAACCGCTTGTCCCAATTCCCTGGCGGCAATGTGCAGCCAGGCCAGCACCATGTCCACGTCGCCCATGGCCCGATGGCGGTCCTGGGTTTGCAGGCCGTGGCGCTGCATGATGGCGTCGAGCCCATGGCTGCGGTGCTGCGGGTACAGTTTGCGGGACAGCCGGACGGTACACAGGGTCTTGACCTTGAGCGCCACGTCCAGCCGCTGCAACTCATTCTGCACAAATCCGTGGTCAAAGCGCACGTTGTGGGCCACAAAGACGGCACCGTCCAGCATGTCCAACAATTTGGTTGCCACCGCTTCAAAGGACGGCGCATCTTCCACCATCGCGTTGGTAATGCCCGTCAGGTTCTGGATAAATGGCGGAATGGATACCCCCGGGTTGACCAGTGTGCTCCAGCGCTCCACTTCAACGCCGTTCTCCATTCGTACCGCTGCGATTTCGGTAATGCGGTCGTGCACCGCGTTGCCCCCGGTCGTCTCCAGGTCCACAATGACGTAGCAGGGCAGCATGCCGGGCAGACCTAGACGATATCGACGATGTGGATACCGTATTGCCCCGTGCGGCGATCGGCAAAGTAACGCTCCAGCGTTTCCTTGACGGTTCTGAACGCGATGTCGTCCCAGGGAATTTCATCCTCGGAAAACAAACGGGCCTCAATGGTTTCAGTGCCCGGGTTGAACTGGTCGCTTAGCAGCCGCGCCCGGTAAAACAGGTGAACCTGACCCACCCGTGCGACGTTGAGCAGAGTGAAAAGGCTCTGCATTTCAATTTGTGCGCCGGCCTCTTCGTCGGTTTCACGCTCGGCACCTTCGGCCGTGGTTTCGTTGAGTTCGAGAAAACCAGCCGGTAGCGTCCACTTGCCCCAACGCGGCTCGATATTGCGTTTGCACAGCAATACCTTGTCGCCCCAATGCGGTACGGTGCCTACGACGTTGAGGGGGTTCTCGTAATGGATGGTGGTGCAGGCCGGGCAAACGGCGCGTTCTTTGGTGTCACCGTCATCGGGTACCCGGTAGATGACGGCCGCGCCGCACTGCCGGCAATGTTTGATGGGGCTGCGCAGCACGGTGTGGTTCAGGTTCGGTTGCGAGTCTATTGAACGCTGACGTCAACGCGACGGGCCTCGGCATTGCTGCCGCTGCCGCTCATCAACTCCGGCTTTTTCAGTTCGATTTTGTCTTCGCCAACACCCAAAGCCTTGAGTGCATCCCGCACGGCAAAGGCGCGCTGCTTGGCCAGTTCTTCGTTTTTGGCCATATCACCTGTCTCGTCATGGAAACCGCTGATGACGGCTTTCTTGCCTTCGCCCACGGCTTTGGTGATTGCACCAAGTGCCTCGTTGGCACCCGTCGCAAGGTCCGCCTTGGCTGACGCAAAGTAGAACTTGACGACACCGTTCTCAATCTTGATGCTGGCGCCATTTGCGTCAGGCTCGGCGGCTGACTGGGCGGCCACTGTTTGGGTTGCATCTGCGCTCTTTTTGTGCGTTGCTACGCCAATGACCAGGCCGATCACCAGGGCGACAATGCCAAACACCACACCAAATACGATTCCCTGGTTGTCGTCGTCTGAAGAAAACATGTTTTTTTTACTCCGAATAATGAGTTGTGAATTGTAGGAGATGGCCGAAAGGTGAGGTCACTCGACACGGACCTGAAGGGTCTGCAACCCGCTGATTCCGCCCACCATCGTGTCTCCGCGCACGACGGCGCCAACGCCCTCGGGCGTGCCGGTAAATATCAGGTCGCCGGGCTGCAGGGCCCATGCAGCAGAAAGCTGTTCAATGGTTTCCGCAATGTTCCAGATGAGTTTGTCGATGGAGCTGCGCTGGCGATCCTGTTCATTGACTTGCAGGTAAATCCCGGCACTGCCAATGTGGGGCACCTGGGCTGCTGGCGTAATCGCGCCTATGGGCGCGGAATGGTCGAAGCCCTTGCCAATGCTCCAGGGGCGGCCCTGTTTTTTCATGTCGTTTTGCAGATCGCGCCGGGTCATGTCCAGGCCCACCGCATAGCCATAAATGTGCTTGCTGGCATCGGCTGCCGAAATGTTGGCGCCACCAACACCAATCGCCACAACCAGCTCTATTTCATGGTGCAGGTTGCTGGTCAGAGTCGGGTAGGGCATCACGGCAGTGGTGCCTGGCTCGGCTACCAGCACTGCATCCGCGGGCTTCATGAAAAAGAAGGGGGCCTCGCGCCCAGTTCCACCCATTTCCTTGGCGTGCTCCACATAATTACGGCCAACGCAGTAAATGCGGTGCACTGGAAAGCGGGCGGTTTCACCCACAACGGGCACGCTCGTGAATGCGGGGGGCACAAAGACAAAGGACATGGCGGGAACTCCTCCTGTAGGTTCGGTCGGACTATTCTGACTTGGCAACCAGGTCAAAGTGCTCCACCACCGGTGGCACTGCAAAAAACGGACCTACGATGGCGCGCCATTGGGTGTAGGCATCGGACTGGCGAAACTCTACCGTGTGATCCTCCAGTGTGTCCCAGAAGATTTGCAGCAGGTAGCGCTCAGGGCTCTCCAGGCCGCGGTTCACCTTGTAGCCGTTAAAGCCCTTGGTGAGCCCAATAACGGAGTTCAAGCCGCGCTCGATGGCCTCTTCAAAGGCAGCATTCTGGCCGGGGTGGATGCGGATGTCGGCAAGTTCGAGAATCATGAAGGGCTCCGGGTGCAGTTTGTTGGATGGTTAATAACCCAATGGTAACGGCCCTGGTTTATCCTTTACCGGATGAAGCTTTACAACTACTTTCGCTCATCGGCGTCTTTTCGGGTGCGTATTGCACTGGAATTGAAGGGTTTGCCCTACGAGTACGTGGCCGTGCATTTGGCCCGTGGTGATCATCGGCTGGAAGCCTACCGGGCCATTTCCCCCGATGTGCTGGTGCCGCTGCTGGAGGTCGATGGGCAGCGCTTGTCGCAGTCCATGGCCATCATCGAGTATCTGGATGAAGTCCATCCGGAACCGGGTTTGCTTCCTGCCGACCCTCTGGCGCGCGCGCGGGTACGGGCCTTGGCCCAGTCGGTTGCCTGTGAGATTCACCCGCTGAACAACCTTCGGGTCCTCAAGTACCTGGTCGCAAAACTGCACCTGGATGAGGATGCCAAAACGACGTGGTACCGCCACTGGGTGCGTGAGGGGCTGGAGTCCCTGGAGCGCCAACTGGTGGTGCTGGAGACCCACCGCGCACAGAGCGGCTGGGAACCGTCGGTCTATTGCTACGGAGAGACCCCCACCCTGGCGGACTGCGTTCTGGTGCCACAGATATTCAATGCCAAGCGCTTTGCCGTGCCGCTGGAAGGCTTGCCGCGAACGATGGCCGCTTTTGACGCGTGTATGCAACTGGACGGTTTTCAGCGCGCACAGCCGGAAAATTGCCCGGACTTCGAGGCCTGAGCATGCCAGTGAGCCCATGGAACCCCGACTGGCTGGTGCCCCAGTGGCCGGCGCCTGCCAGAGTGCGGGCCGTGTGCACCACCCGCGCCGGTGGTGTGTCAGCCGCTCCGTATGACACCCTGAACCTGGGCAACCATGTTGGAGACGATTCTCTTCACGTGCGGCATAACCGCGCGTTACTGCAAGACGCATTGGGAGCCAGGCCAGTTTTTCTGGACCAGGTGCACGGAACCCAGGTTCTGGAAATCTCGCCCCGGACCATGGACAGCCTGCAAGCCGATGGTGCGCTAACGCGTGAAGGCGGTGTGGCATGCACGGTCATGGTGGCCGACTGCCTGCCGATTCTCTTGTGTGATGCGAAAGGCAGCACAGTGGCTGCGGTACATGCCGGATGGCGGGGACTGGCAGGTGTGAACGGAAACGGGGTTCTGGAAGACGTTCACCATCTTTTTACGTCTGTAGCCCCCGCGGATATTGCGCAACCAGCTATTGAATTGATAGCATGGATCGGGCCTTGTATAGGTCCGGACGCATTTGAAGTCGGTCCCGACGTCCTGGATGCATTTGTTGCAACGCATGCGCAAGCCGTTGCGTGTTTCAAGCCGCTGCCCAGTGGCAAATGGCTGGCCGATTTGCCAGCGTTGGCGCGCCAGCGTTTGCAGGCCTTGGGCGTGTCACAGATCTATGGCAATGACGGCAGCGCGGGCTGGTGCACGGTGGGCAATCCGCTACGGTTCTTTTCGCACCGTCGGGACCGGGTCAGTGGGCGCCAGGCTGCCAGCATCTGGCTGGAGTGAAGCGCGTTCTGCCGCTTCGCGTGCCTTGATTGCGCGCTTGCGCCCGGGAGAGCCCATGAAATACAGCACCAGCGATACCGGCAGCACCCCATATAGAACAAAAGTGATGACGGCGCCCAACAGTGATCCGTTGGAGTTCGTGGCCTCGGCCACGCTCATCATGAGGGCCACATAAAGCCAGCCAATAGGAATGATGTACATAGGTTTTGTTTTTGCTTTTTGTCAGGAAATCGTAGGTCAGATACTGACATACTATGGTTTTAGACATGCTTGCCTAAAACAAAATAAATGAGGAGACCGTGTGACACAAAACGCTTCCGAGTTATGGACCCAGGCGTCCCAGCAGCTTCAGCAGTCGCTGTCCGACGGGTGGACGAAGGCCATGCAGTCTCTTCAGAGCCTGGATCTGGGTGCTGCTGGTGCAGGTTTTCCGGCACCCACCGGCCAGCCTCCCGAGATTCGCTTTGCCCCTGAACGTCTGCAGGATTTGCAGAAAAAATACCTGGAAGATGCCGTGGGCCTGTTCAGTCAGGGGCTGGCCGTTCCGACCTCCACGGGGGACAAGCGCTTTGCGGATGCGGCGTGGGGCAGCAATCCGCTGGCAGCGTATTCCGCCGCGGTGTATCTGCTCAACACGCGCACCATGATGGGTCTGGCTGACGCCGTCGAGGCCGATGAAAAGACCCGTACCCGCATCCGCTTTGCGGTGGAACAGGTGATGGCGGCAGCCGCGCCCAGCAATTTCATGGCGTTCAATGCCGAAGCCCAGAAAAAAGCCATTGAAACCAAGGGTGAAAGCATCGCCAAAGGCATGCATAACCTGCTGAACGATATGCGCCAGGGCCACGTCTCCATGACGGACGAGAGCCTGTTTGAAGTGGGCAAGAACGTGGCCACCACCGAAGGTGCGGTGGTGTTCGAGAATGCATTCTTCCAGCTGATTGAGTACAAGCCGCTCACGGCGAAGGTGTATGAGAAGCCGTTTTTACTGGTTCCGCCCTGCATCAACAAGTTCTACATTCTGGACTTGCAGCCCGAGAACTCGCTGATCCGTTATGCCGTGGCACAGGGGCACCGCACATTCGTCGTCAGCTGGCGCAACCCGGACGCTTCCATGGCGAATGCCACATGGGATGACTTTATTGAAAGCGCGGTCATCAAGGCCATAGCCGTCACGCGTGAAATCACCGGTGCGCCCACCATCAATGCACTGGGTTTCTGCGTCGGCGGCACCATGCTGGGCACCGCATTGGCTGTGTTGGCGGCCCGCGGCGAAAAGCCTGTGGCCAGCGCCACTTTCCTGACCAGCTTGCTGGACTTCACGGACACGGGCATTCTGGATGTGTTCATCGACGAATCCTTCGTCCAGTACCGCGAAAAGGAAATGGGCAAGGGCGGTCTCATGAAGGGGCAGGACCTGGCATCCACCTTCAGCTTTCTGCGTCCCAATGACCTGGTATGGAACTACGTGGTGGGCAACTACCTCAAGGGCGAGACGCCACCGCCGTTCGATCTGCTGTACTGGAATTCCGACAGTACCAACCTGCCGGGCCCTTTCTATGCCTGGTATTTGCGCAACACCTACCTGGAAAACAACCTGATCAAACCGGGCAAGGTCACCGTTTGCGGCGAGAAGGTGGATTTGAACCGTGTGGACATGCCGGTGTACATCTATGGCTCACGCGAAGACCATATCGTGCCGATTGGCGGCGCCTACGCGTCGACCCAGGTGCTGCCCGGCAAAAAGCGATTTGTGATGGGGGCTTCAGGCCACATTGCCGGCGTCATCAACCCACCGGCCAAAAACAAGCGCAGCCACTGGATTCGCAGCGACGGCAAATTGCCCAAGACCCAAACCGCATGGCTGGAAGGTGCCGTGGAGCACCCCGGAAGCTGGTGGACCGACTGGTCGCAATGGCTGCAGAGCCATGCGGGCAAACAAATTGCTGCCCCCAAAACCTATGGCAAGGGCAAATACAAGGCGATGGAGCCGGCCCCCGGCAGCTACGTAAAAGCCAAGGCCTGATTTCTTGACAACTGACACATTGAAGGAGACAAAAATGGAAGACATCGTTATCGTTTCAGCCGCGCGCACCGCGGTCGGCAAGTTTGGTGGCGCGCTGGCCAAGACACCCGCACCCGAGCTGGGTGCTGCGGTCATCAAGAGCCTGCTGGCCCGCACCGGGCTGACCGCAGACCAGGTCGGCGAAGTCATTTTGGGTCAGGTGCTGGCGGCGGGTTCCGGACAAAATCCGGCCCGCCAGTCGGTGATGAAAAGCGGTCTGGCCAAGGAAACCCCCGCGCTGACGATCAATGCTGTGTGCGGTTCGGGTTTGAAGGCCGTCATGCTGGCGGCCCAGTCTGTGGCGTGGGGCGATAGCGATATCGTGATTGCGGGCGGTCAGGAGAACATGAGCGCCAGTCCGCACGTCCTCATGGGCTCGCGCGATGGCCAGCGCATGGGCGACTGGAAGATGATCGACTCCATGATTGTGGATGGCCTGTGGGACGTCTACAACCAGTACCACATGGGCATCACCGCCGAGAACGTGGCCAAGCAATATGGCATCAGCCGCGACATGCAGGATGCGCTTGCGCTGGCCAGCCAGCAAAAAGCTGCGGCTGCACAGGATGCAGGCCGTTTTGTGGACGAAATTGTGCCGTTCAGCATTGCCCAGAAGAAAGGCGATCCGCTGGTGTTTTCTGCAGATGAGTTCATTAACCGCAAGTCCACCGCTGAAGTGCTGGCAGGTTTGCGTCCGGCATTTGACAAGGCCGGCGGCGTGACCGCCGGCAATGCGTCCGGCATCAACGACGGCGCTGCTGCCGTGATGGTGATGACCGCCAAGAAGGCTGCAGCCCTGGGCCTCACCCCTATGGGGCGTATCGCCAGCTTTGCCACCAGTGGTCTGGACCCCGCCCTCATGGGTATGGGCCCTGTACCCGCGTCACAAAAGGCGCTGGCCCGTGCCGGCTGGAAGGCGCAAGACCTGGACCTGCTGGAAATCAACGAAGCCTTTGCTGCGCAAGCTTGCGCCGTCAACAATGAAATGGGCTGGGACACGTCCAAGGTCAACGTCAATGGCGGCGCTATCGCTATTGGCCACCCCATTGGAGCGTCCGGCTGCCGCATTCTGGTGACGCTGCTGCACGAAATGCAACGCCGCAACGCCAAGAAGGGCATTGCCAGCCTGTGCATTGGTGGCGGTATGGGCGTAGCGCTGACCATTGAACGCTGATATCAAGCGTCAATATGGAGTGATTTAGGGCTACCAGCCCGCATAGAGACTGCGCTGGTAGCTCCTGTTTTTGTAGCAAGTAAAACCAAAGAGGAGATGGAAGATGAGTCAAAAAGTAGCTTATGTAACGGGTGGTATGGGTGGTATCGGTACCGCCATTTGCCAGCGCTTGCACAAAGAGGGTTTCAAGGTCATCGCCGGTTGCGGCCCCACGCGCGACCACGTCAAATGGATTGCTGAGCAAGCTGCGCTGGGTTACACCTTCTATGCGTCAGCTGGCAATGTGGGCGATTGGGATTCCACCGTCGAAGCCTTCACAAAAACCAAGGCCGAGCACGGCAGCATTGACGTGCTGGTGAACAACGCTGGTATCACCCGCGACCGCATGTTCCTGAAAATGTCCCGCGAAGACTGGGACATGGTCATCGAGACCAACCTCAACAGTATGTTCAATGTCACCAAGCAGGTGGTGGCGGACATGGTGGAAAAGGGCTGGGGCCGCATCATCAACATCTCATCGGTCAATGGCGAAAAAGGCCAGGCTGGGCAAACCAACTACTCGGCTGCCAAGGCCGGCATGCACGGTTTCTCCATGGCGCTGGCACAAGAGCTGGCCACCAAGGGCGTGACGGTCAACACCGTGAGCCCTGGCTACATCGGTACCGATATGGTTAAAGCCATTCGCGAAGATGTACTGGCCAAGATTGTTGCAACGGTGCCTGTCAAGCGCCTTGGCGAACCCAGCGAAATTGCGTCCATCATTGCGTGGCTGGCCTCCGAAGAAGGTGGCTACGCTACCGGTGCAGACTTCTCGGTCAACGGTGGTTTGCACATGGGCTAGGCGTCATTCCAGGCAGTGCCAGTCAGTGAAGCTGAACTGTTTGGGTTGGTAAAACAGGACGTGTCAACCACGTCCTTTTTTTATGGCGCTTCAAATGGCCGGTAAGCGTTGCCGGTTGTGTCGGCTCACATGATATTCTTTCCGTCATGACCGACATATTGACCGTAACCATGAACCCGTGCATTGATGTTTCCGCGGTCACCGAGCACATTCGCCCCACCAGCAAATTGCGTTGCCAGCAGGTCCAGCGGCATCCTGGAGGGGGTGGCATCAACGTAGCCCGAGTTTTGCACCGTCTTGGTGCCGATTGCACTGCGCTTTACCCGTTAGGCGGATCCACGGGACAACTGCTGGCGCAGCTCATGGACGAGGAGGGCGTTACCAGTGTGAAAGTGCCCATTGCCGGCCACATTCGCGAAAGCTTTACCGTCGCCGAAACCAGCAGCGCGCAGGAGTACCGATTTGTACTGCCAGGCCCCACATTGCAGGATGACGAATGGCAAGCTTGCCTGGACCGAATTGCTGCCATTTCCCCGAGCCCGCGCATTGTCGTGGGTAGCGGCAGCCTGCCTCCCGGTGTTCCAGCTGACTTTTATGGGCGTCTGGCGCAACAGGTCAAGGCGGGCGGAGGCAAGTTCATTGTGGACACGTCCGGACCTGCGTTGGCCGCGTCTCTGGAGCAGGGCGTGTTCATGGTCAAGCCCAGCCTGCGCGAGATACGGGAGATGACCGGGCAGTCTCTGCTCACCATGGCAGAGCTACGGCAAGTGGCCCTCCAATGGGTACATGACGGAAAGGCCGAGCTGGTCGTGGTGTCCATGGGAGAGAAGGGAGCGTTGATGGTGACGGCGGGTTCAACTCTTTTTGCGCCCGCATTAAGTGTTGACGTGGTCAGTGCAGTAGGGGCAGGCGACAGTTTCGTAGCTGGCATGGCCTGGGCACTTGCCGCCAACAAGGATACTGAAGAGGCATTCCGCTACGGCGTGGCATGCGGAACTGCGGCATTGATGAGTACCGGTACCGGTCTGTGCGTGCCCGTTGATGTTTATCGGATATTCCCTCAGGTGAAATGCACAAAAAGCTTGCCCTTTGAACCGGTTTAGTCATGCTTGTGTGATAAAAGTCACACATCTGTATTCCGTTTGTGTTCTGTCGCCTTTGCCGGGCTAGCCCGTCTGGGTGCTGTGTGAACACAATGACTCCAAACAAGATGAGTGGCCAAGGGGGCCGAATGAACCAGTTCGGTGGCAATTAGTTTATGAAAAAAGATGAGTCCGATTACGTTGATGTCAATCAGCTTCAAATAGGCATGTTCGTGGAATTGGGTGTGGGCTGGATGGCGCATCCGTTCCCTGTGGGCAGCTTCAAGATCTCTTCGGAAAAACAGATTGAAACCATTCGCAGCCTGGGTTTGACCCGTGTGCGCTATGTTCCGGAGAAAAGTGACCCGGTTCACTTCGTGGCGGACCCGTCCGTCGGCCAACCGGCAGTCCCGGTTGTGTCCGAGCGCGCGGCGCAAGCGCTGCGAGACGAAGCGACGCGCATGCGACGCGCCCAATTGCTGGGTGCTCAGCAACGCAGCCTTGCTGCGTGCGAGCGGCGGTTCGGTGAAGCAGCGCGCCAGTACCGCCAGACACTGGATCAATTGCATGCCCAACCGAGAGCCGCAGCTGATCAATGCCAGGCAATGATTGCCGGCTTCGTTGGGGAGATGACTGCAGATGGTGAATCCGCCATCCGGCTACTCACGGAGGCCGCTGGAGAGAAGTCCTCCATGCACTCGGTGAATGTCACCATCGTTTCTCTCTTGCTGGGCAAGGCCATGGGCATGCACGCAAACGACCTGATTGATATGGGCGTAGCGGCCTTTCTGCACGACATAGGCAAGACGGAGCTTCCGGACCGGGTCCGATGGTTTGAAGAAAACTTTTCGACGGCAGAGTACAAGCTGTACCAGGAACACGTTGCTCTCGGCGTGCAGATAGGTGTGAGCATGGGGCTCTCCAGAGGTGCGATGCTGACGATGTCGCAGCACCATGAACTGGCAGACGGCAGCGGTTTTCCTGCGCGAATCAAGGGTGCCAGCATGACAGCGGGCGCCCGTATTCTTGCGCTTGTCAATCGTTATGACAACCTGTGCAACCCCAGTCGACCCGCTTTGGCAATGACACCCCATGAGGCGCTTTCGCTCATGTTTGCACAACTCAAGACGCGCTTCGATTCCGTGACCTTGAGCGCCTTCATTCGCATGATGGGTGTGTATCCGCCCGGATCGGTGGTCCAACTGATCGATGATCGTTTTGCGATTGTGGTGTCGGTTAACTCTTCGCGTCCTCTCAAACCAAAAGTTATTGTTCATGAGCCGGGTGTGTCCAAACACGAAGCACTGATTCTGGATCTGGAGCACGCTTCGAACGTGGGGATTCGTCGCAGCGTCAAGCCGGCAAACCTGCCCAGCGCAGCCCTGGATTACCTCGCACCTCGCCAACGCATCAGTTACTTTTTCGAACGTTCCGGCGATTCCCAAATGCAGGAGCTCTTTGCATGATGGAGGCTGAGTGGGCAAACCTGCTGGACGGCATGCTGGAGGCGGTATGGGTGGTGGACCCCAAGAGCCTGCGCATTGTTGCCGTCAACCAGGTAGCCGCCACGTTGGTCGGTATGGACCGCCGCGATCTATTGGGCAAACCTGCGATTGAGCTGACAGCCACACCGGAAGACCTGTTTTTTTGGGAAGACGTGGCGGCGGGTCTGGCCGACAGCATTCACACGGACACCTTGTTGCGTTGCGCCGATGGCGTCGCGGTGCCCGTGGAGCGCAAGGTCAGTCGGGTATGGCTCAGCCCGGAGTCGCCCATGTTCCTGGTCGGCCTGCGTGACTTGCGTGCGCAGGTTCAGGCCGCGGATGAACTGGAGGATCGCCTCGCCGAATTGCGGGCGACGCTGGAATCCACGGGCGACGGAATTCTGGTCACTGACCTGACGGGTACGATTCGCAATTTCAATCGTCGATTTGCGGAGTTGTGGAGGATCCCGGAGCCCGCGCTGAAGTCCGCTGACCCACTTACCCTGTACCAGCATCTGGCCAGTTGCATGCTGGATCCTGTGGCCTACCAGGCGCGACTGGATCACATCATGGGCGATGTCGCACTGGAGGCCACCGATGTTTTGCTGCTGAGCGCGGGCCGCGTGCTGGAACGCGTGACCCAGCCCCAGTACAGCCGGGGCCGGGCGTTGGGGCGGGTGTATTCGTTTCGCGATATCACCCAACGTGTCGATGCGGAGTCGCGATTGCGGTTGGCCGCCAAGGTGTTTGACTCCAGCCTGGATGCCATTTTTATCACCGATGCCCATTTCGACATTGTTCAGGTTAACGCACGGTGCGAAACACTGACTGGCTGCACCTGCGCGCAACTGTTGGGCACGTCGGCCCGCAAGCTGTTTCATGCGCCACAGCAGGTTGATTTCTTCAACGAAGTGGAGCTGAGTCTTGAGTTGAATGGTTCGTGGTCTGGCGAAGTCTGGCGCACGACGGGTGACCGGCCTTGTGCTGTCGAGTTGAGTTGGGTTTCGCTGCGCGATAGCCAGGGCGTGTTGCAGCACACGGTTGGGTTTTGCAGGGATTTGACCGAGCGCCTGGAGGCGCAGAAACGCATTGAAGTATTGGCCTATACAGACTCACTCACCGGCTTACCCAACCGGCTGTCCTTGGGGCAGCGCATCGATTTCACACTGCGCCTGGCGCAGCGCAATGGCGGTACCTTTTCTGTCCTGTTCATTGATCTGGACCGTTTCAAAAACATCAATGATTCGATGGGTCATGCGTTTGGTGACCAGGTGCTGATTGAAGTTGCTCATCGCATCCAGGGCTGCCTGCGTGAAATTGATACCTTGTGCCGCCTTGGGGGTGATGAGTTTGTCGGCTTTCTGCCGGATTCGGATGCCTATGCTGCTGAAATTGTGGCGCGGCGCGTTTTGGAGTCCCTGGCCCAGCCGTTTTTGGTTGATCGCGTGAATTTCTCGCTGGGTTGCAGTATTGGCATTGCGATGTACCCCGAGGATGGCAAGACGCTCGATGAGTTGATCCAGTGCGCCGACACCGCCATGTACCGCGTCAAGGATCGGGGTCGTGGCAACTTCCGCTTCTATCAGCCCCAGATGAACGTGGACTTGCTCTCGCGCATGAAGATGGACCACGCCATGCGCCAGGCCATGGAGCAGGGCCTTTTTCGCCTGCACTACCAGCCACAGATATCGTTGTGCGACGGCCGCCTGCTCGGGGCTGAGGCGCTGGTGCGCTGGCACGACGCAGAGCTGGGCAATGTGCCGCCATCCCTTTTTATTCCACTGGCAGAAGAGTCAGGCTTCATCATCGCCATCGGAAATTGGGTCATGGGTGAGGCCGTACGTCAGGCCACGCTGTGGCAGAAGGCGGGGCGCCCTGTTGTGGTTTCCATCAATGTGTCGGCCTTGCAGTTTCAGCAGCCGGACTTTGTGGAGCGTGTGAATAGCACCATCCGCAGTGCGGGCCTGGATGCGTCGCTGGTGGAACTGGAACTGACGGAGTCCATTTTGCTCAAGGACGCCAACGAGGCACTGGCGCGGCTGCATGCCCTGGCCGACCTCGGTGTCAGTCTCGCCATTGATGACTTTGGTACGGGTTATTCCAGTCTGGCCTATCTCAAGAAGTTTCCCATTTCCAAACTCAAGATCGACCGGACCTTTGTCATGGGCTTGCCGGCCGATGAAAGCGACCGGGCCATCGTTGGCGCCACCATTGCCATGGCGCGCGCGCTCAAGTTATCGGTAGTGGCGGAAGGTGTGGAAACCGCCGCACAGCGCGACTACTTGCAGGAACTCCATTGCGCGGCTTTCCAGGGATTCCTGTGCTCGCCCGGTTTGCCGGCGGCCGATTTTGAGAAGCTGATTGCCAGTCTGCCCAAGGCCGGGGGCGCGTCTTAGCTGCGCAAGCCTTTCCAAAGCATATAAGAGGCCAGACCATACAACACGGTCGCAAACACCCGCTTGAGCTTGGCAATCGGCATGCGGTGTGCCATTTTTGCGCCCATGGGCGCTGTCAGTACGCTGCAACAGGCAACCACTACCAGCCCTGGCAGCCAGACATAGCCCAGTGAGTAGGGCGGCAAGCCCGACATCGTGGAGCCACTCACCACATAACCCACCGTGTTGGCCGCAGCAATCGGGAAACCCAGGGCCGCACTGGTGGCTACCGCGTTCAGTATGGACACGTTGTGCGCCACCATGAAAGGCACACTGACAAAACCGCCGCCAGCACCCACCAGACCGGACAAGAATCCTATGACGCTGCCAGCGGCCACCTGCCCTGCAGTGCCTGGCATCTGGCGACTGGGCTTGGGCTTTTTGTCCAGGAACATCTGGGTTGCCGAGAACCCCACAAACAGTGAAAAGAAAATGGCCAGCCAAGTGCCTTTGAGTATCGAGAAAACCCCGACGCTGGCAATGGCGCCGCCGAGCACAATGCCGGGTGCCAGCCCCTTGACGATGTCCCAGCGCACGCCACCGCGCTGGTGATGGGCGCGCACGCTGGAGATGGACGTGAAAATTATGGTCGCCATGGACGTTGCGATGGCCATCTTGATGGCCAAATCCGCCGGCACGCCGCGCGCCGAGAGGATGATCGTCATGAAGGGGCCGATCAGCATGCCACCGCCTATACCCAGAAGACCCGCCAGGTAGCCGGTAGCCAGACCCAGTGCGGCGAGTTCAACAATCAACAGGGGTTCAAAAGTCATGAATGTGAAAGGTGTCTGCGAATGCCACCGGACCGGCATCCTGAACCATGGTTCAGGTGGGCGAGGTCAGCGCAAGCTTTGGGTTCATCTAACGCGAGATGATCACGCTAGCTAGGCAATGTTCCAAGCCCGGGCTCTAAGAGCATTGGTACAAGGAAATATAAAGCCCGGCGAGCACCGCAGACAGTTGTTATTGTAGGCGCGCCCGGGGTCAAAAGGTTGTCGAATGGACTTGTTTTACAGCAGGCGCCCGTCTTCACTCAATGCCTGGTCCAGCCGCTCCAGCAAGGAGACCAGCAGAACGTCAGAATCCATGGTGTCTTCGGGTGAACGGGCAACCCCGCCTGGCGCTGCTTGCGGGGCAGTTGTTGCCGTCGCCGTCGCTGCCACTGCGGGCATTCGGTCCGGTACATCAAAAGCCAGATTGAGCGCTGCCAGCACCGCGATGCGGTCCCGCGCGCGCACCTTGCCTGCATCCCGAATCTTGCACATGGCTGTGTCTACGCGCTCCACGGCTTCGAGCAGCCGCGCATCTCCACCCTCCGGGCAGCCCAGCAGGTAACTCTGCCCCATGATTTGAACTTCCAGCTGTTTCATGATGCGTCTTTTTGTACGGTAGCAGCTTCAGGGAGCCGGTCCAGTAGTGCGTCCACCCGTGCGCGCGCCGCGCCCAGTCGCGACTTCAATGCGTCGCGTTCCTGGGTCAGGCTTTCCACCTGGGTCACCAGTAGTGCATTGGTGCGCTGCAGTTCGCCATAGCGCACCAGCAGGCGCTCTACACGCTCGGCAATTTGGTCGATGTGGGTCTGATTTGCCATAGATCCATCATTGTAGGGTTTGCGACAGCAAGGCACGGGTAAAATGCGTGCGTTGGTGCTCGCGGTGTGGTTCACACGCCGCAGTTCAACGGGAAGCAGGAGGGTGCGCTGTTCACGGCAAACCTAACCTGCGCTGCCCCCGCAACGGTAAGTGGACGAGCCTTTGTGCTCCGCTTCCATCACAGCCACTGAGCGTTTTGAACACGTGCTTGGGAAGGCGATGGAGGTTGATTCCACCAGCCCGGATACCGGCCAACAAGGTGGTTGCACGTCCGCGTGCAGCCGTGAACGTCCATGCGCTGTCGGGGAAGACGGCGAGGACAATTTTGTTGATTGTTTCCTTTTTATGAAAATTGCTACTCAACGCGTGCGTCTTGCCACGCTCTCTATTGCTGCGGTCGCAGCTTTTCCCGTTGCGGCCCAAACCGCACCAGCCTCTGCTTTGAAAGAAGTGGTGGTGACAACCAGTCGCTTTGAAGAGTCGGCCAACACGCTGCCTTATAGCGTTGGCGTGATCACCGCGCAGGATATTCACGATTCGGGCGCGGCTACAGTCAGCGAAGCCATCATCCGGCTGTTGGGAATACCCGGCAAGCTGGATACATCGGGCGGTAATAGCCAAGCGATCGATTTGCGGGGCTTTGGCGAAACGGCTTCGAGCAATCAGGTGATCGTGGTCGACGGACGAAGAATGAATGAAGCGGATATGTCTTCCGCGAATTTGAGCAGCATTGCCATCGATTCCATTCAGACCATTGAAGTATTGCGGGGCAGCGGTGCGGTCCTGTATGGTGAAGGCGCTACAGGCGGGGTGATCGTCATCACGACCAAGGCGGGCAAGGGCGTGCAGCGTCAGACAGGTGCGACCCTGACCGGCTCTGCCGGGTCCCAAGGGCTGCGCGATTTGCGATCAACCGCCGTTCTGGTGGCTGGCAATTGGAGTGTCGACATCGCGGCGCAGGATCGCAAGTCGGACGGCCACCGTAACAACTTTGCGTCCACCGGCAACTCATTGGCTTCCACGGTGCAGTGGAGCAACGATCAGTTGCGCGTGGGCGTTCAGTCGGGCCGCACTTTGCAGCAAAGCGGATTGCCAGGCGCCATCACGTTGACGCAATTTCAAACAGACGCAACCGTAGCGGCCTCGACAACGGATTGGGCGAAGTCCAAGTTTGAAAATACCGGAGTGTTTGCACAAACATGGCTGGGCGACTGGGAGTTGGGCCTGGACGTGGGCCAACGAACCAAACAACTCGAGGCTGAAAACTATGGTTTGACGGCCTATCAGGTCGAAGGCTCCAGTGCCAATTTGCGGGCACGCCACCAAAAGGACGGCGATCTCTTCAAAAATGTACTCACCGTAGGGTTTGACAACAACCAGTGGAAACGATCGGATTCGATGTCGTATGGATTTGCGTCCACAACGGTTGGCACATCCGACTCCAACGCGGTTTACTTTACGGATGATGTGACCTACCGCCCATCGACTACCAAATTGAGCATGGGGCTGCGCAGCGATTCCATCAACAAGTCACAGACCAGCAGCCCATCGGCCAGAGCCAGCGAGACGCAGCAGGCCTGGAACGTCGGACTGTGGCAACCCGTTGCGGGTGATGTGTCGGTGTTTGGCCGTTGGGGCCAAAGCTATCGATTGCCCAATATTGATGAAATCGCCTACGCATTGCCGGCCGTGCTGCAGACACAGCAGTCCAGAGACGCTGAGTTGGGCGCCCGTTGGGTTACCGATACGAGCCGGGTTGAGTTGCGTTGGTACACCAGCAACCTGTCCAATGAAATTGGCTTCAACGGAACCAGCAATGTGAACTTCGACCCTACGCGCCACCAAGGGCTTGAGTTGGAAGCGCACCACGCGTTGACCAATGCCATCAAGCTTCGGGCGAACCTGGCCTCGCGCCAGAATCAGTTTGTTGACGGGCCGAACAGCGGGAAAGATATCTACCTGGTTCCCGCGCAAACCGCAGCACTCGGGTTCGACTGGAAGTTGGCGGGTGGGCACTCGGTGAGCTCCGGTGTTACCTGGGTGTCGTCGCAGTATGTTGACCAGGCCAACACCTGCTCGGTGCCTGCGTATTCGACGGTGGATGCCCGATATGCCTACAGTGCAGGCCGCGTTGAGTTTGCCGTGGGGGTTAAAAATCTGGCGGATGCCAAATATTTCACCCTGGCTTATTCATGCGCCGGGGCTTTGCCAGCCAGCGTCTATCCGGAGCCGGGCCGCTCGGTGGTGGCCACGGTTCAAGCCAAGTTCTAAATCACAAAAGCCCACATGCCCCACATGTCGATCCAACTGCACGATCTCGGCCCGAAGCGCATCGTCTGCCTCACCGAAGAAACCACAGAGTGGCTGTACCTGCTCGGCCAGGAGCATCGCATTGTGGGCATTTCGGGCTACACCGTGCGGCCGGCGCGGGCTCGGGCGGAAAAGCCCAAGGTCAGTGCCTACCTGAGCGCCAAGATCGACAAGATTCTGGCGCTGGAGCCGGACTGCGTGTTCGGCTTCTCCGACCTGCAGGCTGATATTGCAGCGGAACTGATCCGCAAGGGTGTGCAGGTGACGGTGTTCAACCAGCGCAGTGTCACGGAGATTTTCTCCATGATGTTCCAGGTGGCCGCCATGGTGGGGCAGGGCGAGCGGGGTCTGGCGTTGATCAAGCCGATGCAGGAGCGGTTGCAGGCAATTGCCGCTGCTGCAGCCAGTCTGCCCCGGCGCCCGCGCATTTACTTTGAAGAATGGGATGAGCCCCCCATCAGCGCCATCCGCTGGGTGTCCGAGTTGATTGGCATTGCCGGGGGCGACGACATTTTTCCGGAGCTGGCACGTGAGCCTATGGGCAAGAACCGCATCATTGCGGATGGCCTGACCATTGCGCAGCGCAACCCGGACATCATTTTTGGTTCGTGGTGCGGCAAAAAGTTTCGGCCTGAAAAAGTGGCTGCACGCGTGGGTTGGGAACAGGTAAATGCGGTCAGGAATGGCCAGATTTTTGAAATCAAGTCCTGCGACATCCTTCAGCCCGGTCCCGCAGCGTTGACGGACGGTGTGGAGCAACTGCACCGCATCATCATGGATTGGAGTCGCACGCATGGCTGAGGTAACCATCGCCCGAAGCGAGCTGATCCTGGGTGGGCAGCGCAGTGGCAAATCGCGTCGTGCCGAGATGCTGGCGCGCACATGGCTCCATGCCTCACCCGCGCACCATGCTGTGCTGATTGCCACCGCCCAGCCGTGGGACGACGAGATGCGCCAGCGCATTGCCCGCCACCAGGAAGACCGGGCTGCGCGCGTGCCCGGCATGACCACTGTCGAGGCGCCGCTGGCTCTGGCCGATGCGATTGCGCAGCACGGCCAGCCCCACACGCTGGTGGTGGTGGATTGCCTCACGCTGTGGCTCACCAACTGCCTGATGCCTGCTGAATGTGCATCAAATCGGCCTGTAGCCCCCGCAGATGCTGCGCAGACAGCTCCTCTTTTGATAGCAATTTCTCAAGCGCCGGGTCCTGTGGTGCTGGTGGGCAACGAGATCGGCATGGGCGTCATCCCCCTGGGTGCGCAAGTGCGTGCCTTTGTGGATGCCCTGGGCCGCCTGAACCAGGACGTGGCCGCCACCTGCCGGCGCGTCACCCTGATGGCGGCGGGTCTGCCACTCACTTTGAAAGACACGCCATGAACATACAACTGCGCACGGCGTTGGCCGCAACACTGCTGGGTGCCGTCTGCCTGTTGGGCGCGATGGCTGCACTGCCCGCGCACGCGCTGCAATTGACGGATGACCGGGGTGTGGTGGTCACTTTTGCGCAGCCACCCCAGCGAATCGTCAGCCTGTTGCCATCCCTGACTGAAACCGTGTGTGAACTGGGCCAGTGCCAGCGCCTGGTGGGTGTGGACCGCTACTCCAACTTTCCTGCCAGTGTGCGTGCCTTGCCCCAGATGGGTGGCGGGCTGGACCCCAGCATCGAAGCCATCGTCGCGCTCAAGCCCGATGTGGTGCTGATGGCCACCAGCGCACGCGCCAGCGAACGTCTGCAGGCGCTGGGCGTCAAGGTCGTGGCGCTGGAGCCCAAGACCCATGCCGATGTGCGCCGTGTGCTGGAAAAAGTGGGCCAGTTGCTAGGGGTGGATGACGCCCAACGGGTGTGGCGCGTGATTGACGCCGGGGTTATGGCCGCCGCGCAGTCGGTACCCGCTGCCGCACGGGGGACGCGGGTGTATTTTGAGGTTAACAGCGCACCCTACGCCGCGGGCGAGGCCTCCTTCATTGGCGAGACTTTGAGTCGTCTGGGCGCCCGCAATATTGTGCCCGTGAGCCTGGGTCCGTTTCCCCAGCTCAACCCGGAGTACGTAGTGCGGGCCAACCCCGACCTCATCATGGTGGGTGACAGCAATTACATCGGCCTGGAGCAGCGACCGGGCTGGAGCGGGATGCGGGCCCTGCGGGAACGCCGGTTGTGCGTCTTCACACCTGAGGACTCCGACATGCTGGTGCGCCCGGGTCCGCGCATGGCCGAAGGCGCCCGCATCATGGCGCGCTGCCTCGCGGACAAAGCCGCCGCTCGCGCAGGAGGTGGCGCTCCATGAACCATCCGCGCGTCAACTTTCTGGTACTGGGCTTGCTGGCCCTGGCCGTGGTGTTGACCCTGCTGGGTGCCAGCGTCGGCAGTACCGGCTTTGACAGCGTTCTGCGCGCGGCCGATGACCCCGTGGCGCTGCAGATCGTCTGGGATATTCGCCTGCCCCGGACTCTGGGCGCCTGGCTGGCGGGTGCTTTGCTGGGGCTGGCCGGCGCGGTGGCGCAGGGCCTGTTTCGCAACCCCCTGGCCGACCCGTTTTTGCTGGGCAGCGCCTCGGGCGCTTCATTGGGTGTGGCCCTGAGTCTGGTGCTGTTTGGCGTGTCGCCCTTCGCCACACAGTGGCTGACCCGCCTGGGCCTCACCGGTGGCGCCTTTGCCGGTGCTGTGCTGGGCGTGCTGCTCACGCTGTTGCTGGCCAAGGGCGTACAGCACACCCTTCGGCTGCTGTTGGCGGGCGTGATTGTGGGGGTCGTGCTGGGTGCGGCCAAAGAACTCATCATGCTGGCCCGACCCGATTTTCTGCAGTCCATGCAGGCGTTCATGCTGGGCAGCACCGGGTATGTGGGGTGGAACGCCTGCCTCATCATGGTGTTGGCCTGGCTGCTCTGCATGGCCGCGGCCTGGGCGCTGAGCCCTGTGCTCGATGGCCTTGCGCTGGGCGAGGCCACGGCTGCCAGCCTGGGTCTGCCGCTGGCGCGTTTGCGTGCCGCCCTGGTGGCCGTGCTGGCACTGGCTACGGGTACGGCAGTAGCGCAAACCGGTTTGATTGCTTTTGTGGGCCTGGCCGCACCGCACCTGGTGCGCTCGGTGGTCAAGACCAGCCATGGCCGCCTGATTGTGCTGAGCAGCCTGATGGGCGGCGCATTGCTCATGGCCGCTGATATTCTGGCGCGCTGGGTGCTGGCGCCGCTGGAACTGCCGGTGGGCATCCTCACGGCCGTGTTGGGTGGCAGCTACCTGCTGTGGCTCATGCACAGGCGGGTGACGGCGGGTGGCATGCTATGAATTCAATAGCTGTTCACGCAGATTCTGTGAGGGCTAGCCTCGGAAACGCCGAGATACTGCATGGCATCAGCCTGTCCATACAGGCGGGGCGCTGGACCAGCATCGTGGGTCCCAACGGAGCCGGAAAATCCACCCTGCTCAAGGTACTGGCGGGCTTGTTGCCGCACACCGGAACCGTTACTTTGCTGGGCCAACCGATGGCCAGTCTGCCGGGTCGCCTGCGCGCCCAGCGCATGGCGTGGCTGGGCCAGAACGAGTCCAGTGCTGACGACCTGACCGTGTTCGACGTGGCCATGCTCGGGCGCCTGCCCCACCAGCCCTGGCTGGCCGCGCCCAGCACCGCTGATCATGTGGCCGTGGAGCAGGCCCTCAAAGCCACACAAGCCTGGGACTGGCGTGCCCGTTCACTGGGCCAACTCTCGGGTGGTGAGCGCCAGCGCGTGCTGCTCGCCCGCGCCCTGGCGGTGCAGGCACAGGTGCTGTTGATGGATGAGCCTTTGGCGAATCTCGATCCGCCGCACCAGGCGGACTGGCTGGACATCGTGCGCGCGCTGGTGGACAAAGGCACCACCGTGGTCAGCGTGCTGCATGAAGTGACAATGGCGTTGCAGGCCGACGCCGTTGTGGTGATGTCCGGTGGTCAGGTGCAGCACCACGGGCCATCGCACCACCCCGACACCCATAGCGCGGTCGAACGGGTGTTCGACGAACGCATTGCCATCCACTCGGTAGACGACCAATGGGTGGTCCTGCCGCGGCTGAGAATGCACGGCTCTGCCGTTGCGACCGTTTCAATTTTTTAATTCCTGTGAGGAGAACCTGAACATGTCAATCACCCTGATCCCTGCCGCTGCCACGCAACCCCTGCATTTCCATGCGCCGCACAAGTCACCTGCTGCCCGCAGCAAGGTGGAGCAGCGCGTCTGGACCGTGGCCGAAATTGCTGCGTTGTTTGATTTGCCGTTCAATGACCTGATGTTTCAGGCCCAGACCACGCACCGTGCGCACTTTGACGCCAACCTGGTGGAGCTGGCCACGCTCCTGTCCGTCAAGACCGGCGGCTGCCCGGAGGACTGTGGTTACTGCCCGCAATCCGTTCACTTTGATACCGGTGTCGAGGCCGGCAAGTTGATGGACGTGCAAGCGGTGCGCGAGGCCGCGTTGGCCGCCAAGGCCGCTGGGGCCACCCGTTTCTGCATGGGTGCAGCCTGGCGCGCGCCCAAGGACCGCGATGTGGAGGCCGTGGCCGAACTGGTCCGGGCGGTCAAAGCCACCGGACTGGAATCCTGCGCTACCCTGGGCATGCTCGGCGAAGGCCATGCCGAGGCGCTGCGCGACGCCGGCCTGGACTACTACAACCACAACCTGGACAGTGCGCCCGATTTTTATGGCGACGTCATCACCACCCGCGACTACCAGGACCGGCTGGACACCCTGACCCGCGTGCGCAACGCGGGTGTCAGCGTCTGCTGCGGCGGCATTGTTGGCATGGGCGAGTCGCGCCTGCAACGCGCCGGACTGATTGCCGAGCTGGCCAACCTGGCGCCGTACCCCGAGTCGGTGCCCATCAACAACCTGGTCAAGGTCGCGGGCACGCCGCTGGCCGACCAGCCCGATTTGGACCCGCTGGAATTTGTGCGCACCATCGCCGTGGCCCGTATCACCATGCCCAAGGCGCGTGTGCGCCTGTCGGCCGGGCGCCAGAGCATGAGCGACGCGGTGCAGGCCCTGTGCTTTGTGGCCGGAGCCAATTCCATCTTTTACGGGGACAAGCTGCTCACTACGGCCAACCCCTGTGGCAACACCGACATGGAACTGCTGGGCCGCCTGGGTCTCAAGACTGGCCATCCCGTGCCGCGCGATTGACTCGGGTGATGGTGTTTGCACTGGCTTTGCTGGTGGCCTTGGGCGTTGACCACTGGCTGGGCGAGCCGCCGGAGCGGTGGCATCCGGTGGTGTGGATGGGCAAGGCCCTGGAGCGGTTGACGCCCTGGGTGCTGCCCGGTGCTCCTCTGGTTGGCGGACGCAGCCGGGATTTCAAGGCTTTTGGCCGTGGAGCCCTCGTCTGGATTGCGCTGGCAGCTCTTATTTTGATAGCATCCTGGACCGCGCAATGGACCCTGCTGCAACTGCCCGTCTGGTTGGCGTCGTTGCTGCTGGGTCTTGCGCTCAAGCCCCTGCTGGCGTGGCGCATGCTGCGCACCGAGGTGCAGGCGGTGGAGGTGGCACTGCAAGGTTCACTGGAACAGGGGCGCGAGCGCCTGCGCTGGCTGGTGAGCCGGGATGTGACGCAGCTCACCGAGAGCCAGGTGCGGGAAAGCGCCATCGAATCATTGGCTGAAAATTTGAACGACTCCGTGGTGGCCCCTGTTTTCTGGTTTCTGCTCCTCGGCCTGCCGGGTGCGGCACTGTACCGCTTTGCCAACACGGCAGACGCCATGTGGGGCTACAAGGGCGTCTACCAAGGCCGCAATTGGGAATGGGCGGGCAAGTGGGCCGCCCGCGCCGATGATGTGCTGAGCTGGTTACCGGCGCGCCTGACGGCGGCGGCACTGGCCTTGGCTGCCGGTGGCTTGGCACCCCGGGTGCTGAGGCGCGAGGCCCGTCGCACCCCGTCGCCCAATAGCGGTTGGCCGATGGCGGCCATGGCGCTGGGGCTGGGTGTGTGTCTGCACAAGCCCGGTGTGTATGCGCTGAATGGGGCAGGGCGTGCGCCGCAGGTTGCGGACACGGCCGGCGCGGTACGTTTGGCATCTATTGGGCTTCTCGCCCTCGTATCCATTGCGCTGGCAGCTACTGTTTTAATAGCGTTTTCCCCAAATACCGGGGGGGTCGCATGACGGCATCCATGTCCCTGCACGGCGGACCGGATGCACTGGGTGTGCCCCTGTATGACTTCTCCACCAACAGCAATGCTTGCGGCCCCTGCCCGCAAGCGGTGGCGGCCTTGCAGGCCTGTGACGCCCGCCGTTACCCCGACCCGGCTTACACCGTGCTGCGCCAGCAGTTGGCGCAGTTTCATGGTGTGGACGGCTGGCGCGTGGTGCTGGCGGGCAGCGCCAGCGAGTTCATTCACCGCATCACCGCCTGGGTGGCCCAGCGGGGCGGTGAGTCGGTGCGCGTGCCAAAGCATGCCTACGGTGACTATGCGCAGGCAGCCAGCGCATGGGGTCTGGCGGTGGATCATGCCGGTGCGGCTGCCCTGCAGTGGCATGCCGATCCGTCGAGCCCGCTGGGGCAGTCGGTGCCACAAGACGACCACAACAGCTTTATCGACACGCAGGTGCTGGACTGCGCCTACGAGCCGCTGCGCCTGAGTGGCGTCAGCGTGTGGAGTGCCGCGCAGCGCGACACCCTGTGGCAGCTCTGGACGCCCAACAAGGCGTTGGGCCTGACCGGTGTGCGTGCGGCCTACGCCATCGCACCGTTGCAGGCGCAAGCCAGCGTGGATGCGATCAACCGTCTGTGTGCCTCCTGGCCCATCGGTGCGCATGGCGTGGCGCTGCTGCAAAGCTGGGTGCAGCCCGACGTGCAGACCTGGCTGGTGCAGAGCCGGGTTACCCTGCGCAGCTGGAAGCTGCGGCAAATCCGTGTTCTCGAAGGGCTGGGGTGGAATTGCCTTCCCAGCGAGGCCCATTTTTTTGGTGCGCGCCCGCTGGGTGACGCGCCTGCGGCGGACCTGGGCGTGGCGCTGGCGCAGTTGCGCAGCCACGGCATCAAACTGCGTGACGCCACCTCGTTCGGCTTGCCGGGCCATGTGCGCGTGAGCGTGCAGGCACCCGTAGCCCAGGCGGCACTGGCACGCGCATGGACCCAATGGAAGAAAGCCGTATGACCGCCCAATGCGTGATGGTGCTAGGTACAACCAGCGGTGCCGGCAAAAGCTGGCTCACCACCGCGCTGTGCCGCTACTACGCGCGCCAGGGCTTGAAGGTCGCGCCGTTCAAGGCGCAAAACATGAGCAACAACGCCCGAGTGGTTCCCAGCGAAAACGGGCAGGGCGAGATCGGCTCGGCACAGTATTTCCAGGCGCTGGCTGCCCGTGCCGTGCCCGACGTACGGATGAACCCGCTGCTGCTCAAGCCCGAGCGCGACACCCATAGCCAGGTGGTGCTGTTGGGACAGGTGAGCGAGGCCCTGTCGGCCATGCCGTGGCGCGGGCGCAGCGTGCACGTATGGCCGCAAATCGCGCAGGCGCTGGACGACTTGCGCAGCGAGAACGATGTGGTGGTGATTGAAGGCGCGGGCTCACCGGCCGAGATCAATTTGCACAGCAGTGACATTGTCAACATGCGCGTGGCGCGGCACTGCCATGCGCAGTGTTTGTTGGTCACCGACATTGACCGGGGTGGTGCGTTTGCGCACCTGTACGGCACCTGGGCGCTGCTGCCGCCCGAAGAGAGGGCGTTGATCAAGGGCTATGTGCTGAACAAATTCCGTGGCGACGCCGCGCTGCTGGCTCCGGCGCCGCAGATGCTGCAGGACCTCACCGGCGTGCCCACGGTGGCCACCCTGCCGATGTGGTGGCAGCACGGTCTGCCGGAAGAGGACGGTGTGTTTGACGACCGCTCGTACGTGGCCCCCGCGGCTTGGGTCGGCCCTGCGCCGCTCACACAGTTTCGAGCCATCGCCGTCATTGCCTACCCGCGCATCAGCAACCTCGACGAGTTTCAGCCGCTCAAAAACGTGCCCGGCGTGCGCCTGCAGTGGGTGCGCAGCCCGTCCGAGCTGGCCGGGCTCCAGCCACACGACTGGATCATCCTGCCGGGCTCCAAAAACACCAGTGGCGATCTCGCCTGGTTGCGAGCGCAGGGGCTGGACCGTGCGGTGGCTGCGCACGCGACGCAAGGCGGCGCGGTACTGGGAATCTGCGGTGGACTGCAAATGCTGGGCGAGGCGCTGATCGATACCCATGGCATCGACGGCAATGCACCGGGTCTGGGGCTGTTGCCCTTGGTGACCGTGTTTGAACCGGAGAAGACGGTTCAGCGTACGCAGGCCGTCTTTGGCCACAACATGCAGCCCGGCAGTCCCTGGGCGCCTCTGGCTGGCGTGCCAGTCAGCGGCTATGAAATCCACCACGGGCAGACCGCGCAGCACCCGGCCATGGCCAAAGCGGGCGATGTAGCCCACGCGGTTTTGCCGGGCGATCTCGGTTGGACCAATGCCCAGGGCAATGTGCTGGGCCTGTATCTGCATGGCCTGTTTGAAGACCCCGCCGTGCTGCAAGCGCTGTTTGGCGCGAACGTTCCCACACTGGAGTCCGTGTTCGACGGCCTGGCCGACTACATCGGGCAGCACTTTGAAGCCGGTGTGCTCGCTTCCCTTATTTCCTCTCCCTCTTTCCGTATTCCATCCTGAAAGGTGCCCATGACAACTTCCATGCCCCAACTGGCCGACATCGCCGACCCCGCACTCACGCAGGCCCTGCAGCACAAACTGGACAACAAGACCAAGCCCCTGGGCTCGCTGGGCCGTATCGAAGGTCTGGCGCTTGCGCTGGGGCAGATTCAGGGTACAGAGACGCCCGCGCTGAACCAGCCCCAGATGGTGGTTTTTGCCGCCGACCATGGCCTGGTTGCGCGCGGCGTGTCCGCTTTCCCCAGCGATGTGACGTGGCAGATGGTGGAGAATTTTCTGGCCGGCGGCGCAGCCGTCAGTGTGCTGGCGCGCCAGCATGGCCTGGCCTTGACGGTGGTGGACTGCGGTGTCAACCACGACTTCCTGGCAGGCCTGCCAGCCGGCGCAACCCGGGCGCACCTGCAGGTCAGAAAAGCCACAGGGGCAGAAAATGGCACAGCAGATTCTTCCGTGCAGGCAGCCATGACCTTGGATCAATGCCAGCAGGCCATTGCCCACGGACAAGACCTGGTCAAGGGCTTACCGGGCAATGCATTGCTGCTGGGCGAAATGGGCATTGGCAATACCTCCGCGGCGTCCTTGTTGCTGGCCAAGCTGGCTGGGCTCGAAATCGCCCAGTGCACGGGTGCTGGCACCGGCCTGGATGCCCCCGCCGTGCTGCGCAAGACCGCAGTGCTGCGCGAAGTGCTGGTGCGCCACGCGCAGGTCACGGGTCCGCTGGAGGTGCTGGCCGCCATGGGCGGTCTGGAGATTGCCACCATGGTCGGTGCCGTGCTGCAAGCCGCACACGAGCGCCGCGTGGTGGTGGTGGACGGCTTCATCGCCACCAGTGCCGTGTTGGTTGCACACGCCTTGCAGCCGCTGGTGCTGCAGCGTTGTGTGTTTGCCCACCGATCGGGTGAGCGGGGCCATGAGTTCATGTTGCAGTATCTGGGTGTGCAGGCGCTGCTGGACCTGGGTCTGCGTCTGGGCGAAGGCTCGGGCGGCGCACTGGCCTGGCCGCTGCTGCAGTCGGCCTGTGCCATCCTGCGTGAGATGGCCAGCTTTGAGTCGGCCGGTGTGTCCGAAAAAGCGGCTACTGCCGGCCAGGGACTCGCGTCAGGGCACTAAAATGGTCCCCGGGCCATTGCCCGTCGTTTTCTTCGCCACGTGGCGTCTGAATCGCCACACCGAAAGAACTCCCATGCGCCTATCGAAATTCATATTGTCCAATATGGAAGCCATCCTGCAAGAATGGGAAGACTTCGCCAAGACCATCCACGCGACCATTTATCTGATGACCGCAAGGGAGCTGCGTGACCATGCAGAAGCCATGCTGAAGGTTGTGGCCGCTGACCTTGATACCTATCAGGCCCGCCAGGAGGGTATCGACAAGTCGCAGGGGCTTGCCCCTGTAGTCGCCGCGGATACCCCTGCGGAAATCCATGCCGTCGATCGCCTCTCGTCGGGATTCACCATCGAACAGCTGACGGCGGAATACCGGGCCCTGCGCGCGAGTGTGCTGAGACTGTGGCAAGACGACATCGTCAACATTACCGCAGGCGAAATCAGGGACATGGTCCGGTTCAATGAAGCGATCGACCAGTCGCTGGCCGAATCGGTTGCGCGCTATTCGGAGATGCACCGGGACTCGCAAAACCTGTTCATGGCCATTCTTGGCCATGACGTGCGCTCGCCGCTCGGCGCCATCAGCATGGGTGCGCAGATACTGTCGAGCAACACTAATCTGACCCCCAATGCGGTGAAGACGGCCGCACTCATCGTCGACAGCAGCAAGCGCGCAGCCGAAATCGTCTCGGACCTGCTCGACTTCTCGACAAGCCACCTGGGCGACGGCATCCCGGTCACAACGTCCGCTATGGATTTTTCGCCGGTGTGCACCACCCTCGTCGAGGAGATGCGCTTATTTCACCCTGAACGGTCCATCCAACTGGAAATATCGGGCGACATGCAGGTGATGTGGGATCGTTCGCGCATCTGCCAGGCGTTCGGCAACTTGATTACCAACGCGATCGATCACGGCGCTCCTGGAGAGCCCATCGTCGTCACGGTTCGCGCGCACAACGATGACGAGATCATCTGGACGATCCAAAATGCGGGCGAGGTGATTTCGTCGGCCCAGCTGAGAACAATTTTCGACCCGGCCAAGCGCTTTGCGCTGCGCCCGGCGAGCGAGCGCAAGTTGAGCGACAAACTGAACCTGGGACTGGGTCTGTACATCACCCGTGAAATCATTCTCGCGCATGGTGGGCGAATCGAGATCACCTCTACCCAAGAGGAAGGAACGATCTTCACCATCCGCGTGCCGCGCACGGGCAAAAGCAAGAACGCGAATTCGAAATAGGTTCCACGCGTCTGTTCCCCCGGCCATTGACCATGTTGCTCCCCGTTCGCCATTACCTGCTGGCGCTCCAGTTTTTCACGCGCATTCCGGTGGCCGGCCGGCTGGCGGATTGGGTCGGTTTCAGTCCGGCCATGCTGCGCGCCAGTGCCGGACATTTTCCGGGTGTCGGGGTCGTGGTGGGGGCCTTGGTGGCAGGCTTCACCGCGCTCCTGCTGGTGTACTTGCCTGCGAGGCCCTTTGCGCCTTTGGTCGTCGCTGTTTTGGGCACCGTGCTCAGCGTCATGGTGACGGGCGCTTTTCATGAAGATGGATTGGCCGACATCGCCGACGGGCTGGGCGGCAGCTATGACCGTGACCGCGCCCTGGTCATCATGAAAGACTCCCGCGTAGGCGCATTCGGTGCATTGGCTCTGGTTCTGGCGATTTTGACCAAGGTGACGCTGCTGGCCCTCATCGGTTCGGTCAGTCTGCGCTGGATGCTGGTGGGCATCTTCGTGGCCCATGTGGTGTCGCGCACCTGGCCCTTGCTATTGATCCGGCTGATGCCGCATGTCGGTGATGCGGCGGGCTCCAAGTCCAAACCGCTGGCGGACCAGATCAGTCTGGGGAGCTTGTTCACCGCGTTATTGTGGTGTTTTAGTGCGCTAGCCCCCGTATTCATTGCGCAGTCTGCTATCAATTTTGCAGCAAATGCGGGTCAAACCGGGTTTGGCTTGATGCCACTGGTAGTGGGCCTCTTCGCATCCGGCTTGGGGTTTTTGACCATGTGGCGCCTGCTGTGGCGCCGCCTGCAAGGTTTTACCGGTGACGGCCTGGGCGCCACGCAACAGGTTTGTGAACTGGCGTTTTACCTGGGGCTGGCGCTGGCCCTCTGACGCACAAGCGAATCCGTGGTCACCCCTTTCTGGCTCGTGCGCCACGCCCAGCCGCTGGTAGAGCAGGGCGTTTGCTATGGCGCTCTGGACGTGCCTGCCGATGCGCAAGCCACACTGCAAGCCGCCCAAGCCTTGGCCCAGGCATTGCCCGCAGGCGTGCAACTCATCAGTTCCCCGCTACAAAGATGTGAGCAGCTCACGCAGTGTCTGCGGGGGCTGCGGCCCGATTTACCGTATAAAACCGATGCGCGGCTGGCCGAAATGGACTTTGGCCAGTGGGAAGGCCAGCGTTGGGAGTCCATAGCCCGCGCTGAACTCGACGGCTGGACCGACGCCTTCAACACCTGGCGCTGCGGCGGGGCGGAAAGTGTGCACGACGTGATGACCCGCGTAGCGGCGGTGTGGGACGAAACCCGTGCGCAGAACCAGCCCACCGCATGGATCACCCACGCGGGGGTCATTCGGGCGGCCAGCCTGATCGCCAAGGGTCAGCGGCAGATTCACCGCGCCGACCAGTGGCCCAAAGCGGCGCCCGCCTGGGGTGAGTGGCAAACAGGGGCGCTTTGACGCGCGCCCAAATTGCCACTGCAGACCGCGTTCAATGTGAGGCGGCAGCACCCTTTTTCACCGCACCATGGGCTCGTGCGGAGGTGTGCTGCGTGGTTTCCACGGGCTCGCCCAAGCTGCCTCCAATGCCGCTCAATACCTCTTTGACGGTTCTCACCGCCATGTTGCTGACCTTGCCGGCCTCGGCGATGGCGCCGTGAATCGCGCCCTTGGCAACCTGGGCTACATTTCCGCCCACCTCCACAGTGGCCTCTATCACGCCGTCCACCGAGCGCCTGGCGACCGTGCCCACATCGGAGCCGATGGCTGCGGCATGTTTGATGAGCGATCGCACGGTTTCGGCCCCTGCCTCGACCACATCTCCGCCCACGTCGTGCACCCCCAGCACTACGCCTTTTGCCACGCTTTTGATGCTCATGGTCAGGCCGGTTCCGACCTGCTCGGCGGCGCCAATGGTGCCCATGACGACATGGTGAATCACGTTCACCAACTCGCCTGCGGCAGCGCCACCGGTGTGCAAGGTGTCCGCCACGGTCTTTCTGACCAGCGTGACGATATCGGCCTCAATGGTGTTGAGTCCCGACAGGCTGTGAATGATGCTGTCCTTGAGCGACTCGGCAGCCGCCTCGATGGACATTGCGTGGCCATCGCCGCCCCCATTGCCAGGGCCATCGCCTTTTGCGCCTGCCTGTGAGTGGACGGCCCGCGTCGTCGTTGGTTTACTCGTCATGGTCACTCCTTGATGGGTTGGTAGTGGGCTCACATTGAGCCAAAAAAGCAGGATATTTCTTGCCGAATTTTTCAGCTTGATTTTTCGCAAATCACGATACGTTTGCCCGAAGGTGAGCGCCAGGGGCTGTTACACACGAAAAGTCGCCTGAGGCCGAAATTGCTTCAGGCGGATCCCTGCGCTGGGTGCTCTGCTGGTAACATAAAGATACAACTTGTTGGAATGGATTCACCAATCATGCGAACCGCTCTGACAAAACTGGATGACGGGTCAGTCGCCCGAAAGGTGACGGCAGAGCGCATAAGGGTGTTTGCCGATCGGGCGTTCTCTGGTGCCCTGACTGCCCCGCTGGGGACGCTGCTCCTGGCCTGGATCGGTGCTGGCGTGGCGGGGTGGACCACCGCAGCCATCTGGTTTGGCATTTTCTGTGTCATTGAGTTTCAAATTGCGCGCAGCGCAAATCAATATCGAAAGCCTCAACCGGTCAATACGGATGTTTCTGCCCAGGAACGGCGTCTCGTACGGCTCACCTTTCTGGTCGGTCTTGCCTGGGGCTCATCCGTATGGGTTTTTTGGGTTGACGGGCAATTCGAGTCCTACTTGCTCAATCTGGCCGTGTTGGTCGGTGTGTGTGGAATCAGTGTCTTGGTGCAGTCGCCATCGGTGGGCGCCACGCGCTTCTACTTTGGTGGCGTCTTGATACTGCCAATGGTTCATATCTTGTTGCAAGACAACCCCTACAGACTGCAGATTGCAGCGGGCCTGGCCATCTATTTCGGCATCTTGCTGCAGTACAGCCATGTGGCAATGCAACAACTGGTCAGTGATATCCAGTCCACGGTGCGAAACGAGACACTGGCGGATCGCCTTCGGCTGGCATTGGGCGCGGCGCATCAGGACTGGTTTGACCTTCATTTGCCCACCGGGGCAATGATCACCAGCGCAGAACACGTCAAGCCGATGGAAAGGAGCGCTTCCGAATTTCAACTAAGCCTCCAAGCGTGGTTAAGTAGCATTCATCCTGATGATCGCCCGGCCGTGCAATTGGTACTGGAGACGCCGATGTCGGCTGACGAAACGGCGGAGTCCGAGTACCGCATTCGGGTTCAGCATGAACTGTGGACGTGGGTACGTTCTGTCTGGCGGGTGGTCGAGCGCGATGTCGCTGGCAAAGCAGTTCGGATCATTGGCATCCATACGGACATCTCGCAGCGCAAGGTTGCGGAAGAGCAGATTCACAAGCTCGCCTACTATGATCATCTGACCCAGTTGCCCAACCGGAGGTTTCTGAATGTGAGACTGCAGCAGGCTTTGGCCAGCGCAGCACGCTATAAGCGCAGTGGTGTCTTGATGCTGCTGGATATGGATGATTTCAAGGCCCTCAATGACAGCATGGGACACGACATCGGCGATCAACTGCTGGTGGAGGTCGGAGTCCGGTTGCAATCTTGCGTTCGGGAAGTTGACACGGTGGCGCGGCTGGGGGGTGATGAGTTTATGGTGGTACTCGAAGATATCGAAAAGGGTGGACAGGTGGCTGCGCATGCAGAAAGCATTGCCGCCAAGATATTGCAAGCAATGAGCCAGCCCTATGTGCTGGACCTGAGGCCGGTGGCGGATTTGCCACAGACCTACAGCTACCACTGCACCGCAAGCGTTGGCATCGCTTTGTTTGGCGAGAGTACAAGTTCAGTCGATGAGTTGATGAAGCGTGCCGATACGGCGATGTACCAGGCCAAGGCCATGGGGCGCAATAAGCTCTGTTTTTTCGACCCGCAGATGCAGGCGGAGGTCAACGCCCGTGCCACGCTGGACAACGAACTGCGCGATGCGGTGCGGGAAAGCCAGTTCTTCCTTCATTACCAGCCCCAGGTCAACGGCGATGGGGGCGTGACTGGCGTTGAGGCTTTGGTCCGTTGGCGCCATCCCAAGCGGGGATTGGTGTCGCCTGCCGAATTCATTCCTATGGCGGAGGCTACCGGTTTGATCCAGTCCATCGGTGATTGGGTTCTTGAAACCGCATGCAACCAGCTGGTGCTCTGGGAAAGCCAACCGGAAATGGCGCACCTCACACTGGCCGTCAATGTCAGCGCAGTCCAGTTTCGCAGCCAGGATTTCACGGATCATGTTTTGACCATCATTGAGCGGACCGGTGCAAACCCGAAGAAAATCAAGCTGGAAATTACAGAGAGTCTGCTGCTGAACGATGTGGAAGACATCATCGCCAAGATGCTGGCTCTGAAGTCGAGAGGCGTTGGCTTTTCACTGGATGATTTTGGAACCGGCTATTCTTCGCTCGCCTATCTGAAGCGCCTGCCGCTCGACCAACTGAAGATTGACAAGTCCTTCATTCGTGACGTTTTGACGGATGTCAACGACGCCGCCATCGCCCGAACCATTGTTGCCTTGGCGCATAGCCTGGGACTGAACGTCATAGCGGAAGGCGTGGAGACCGAAGCCCAAAGTCAATTTCTGACCGCCAGTGGGTGCCATGACTTTCAAGGATATTATTTTGGCCGGCCCATGTCCATAGACCAATTCGAACCATGGGTGCTTCAAGCTGCGACTGCCAAGGGTGGCGCTAACATTTCGGCAACCGAACAATAGCCCTAGGACTTTCATGCGCACGAACATCAAGCTGGACATGCCAATACCCAGCGGCGATACCCTCAAGGCAGCACGCGTTGCAGCAGGGCTGAATCAGGCGCAGGCTGCCGAGTTGATGGGGTATTCCCTGCAGATGGGAAGCCGCGGCGGCGTTCAGTCGCGCACCTGGCAAGCGCTGGAAAGCCCAACGGACGACAGATGCATGCAGGGACCCCTGTTTGCGATGTTCCTGCTTCTTACGGGGCAGCACCCGGAGTTCAGCCTGGTCAAGAAGGTTTCAACGGACCCACATTAACCCTCCAGCTCCGGGTAGTGGCGAAAGATGCCGTCCTCATTGAAGGCGATGCGCCGCTCGCTGGACAGGTAGGCCGCCACGCGTTTGTGCCGAGGTACCGCAGCGTGCAAGGCCGCGACCAGCGGCACTTTTTTCAGCGCCTTCCTGAGCGTCTTCGGAAATGCGTACTGCAACCCTTCCACTAGCTGGAACAGCGACAGGTCAACATAGCTGAGGCGGGCGCCCAGCAGGTACGGCCCCGTGCCCGGATGCGGGCTCGTCGCGTTGCGCGGGTTGCGCTCCAGCACCGTTTCGAACCAGGCCAGATATTTGGGAATGCGCGTCGCGCAAAACTGCTGCGCTGCACGCAGTGCTTCGGGCTTCTGGTCCTCATAGTAAAGCGAGGTACCGACCGGGTGGTGCGTGTCGTGCGCTTCATTCACCACGTCGGCAATAGTGAGCTGAATCTGGTGCGCCCACAGCCGGTCGGACTCGCTTTTACCCACCAGCTTGAGCAGCGGGCCGAGGTACAGCAGGATGGCTGCAGTCTGCGCGATCACTTGCTTGCCATGCACCAAGACCGGCGGTGCAAAGGGCGGGTGCGCAATCTTCGGGTTGTTCAGGAGCGCCACCAGAGCTGGCACACCGTGGCCCTCGTTCTTGCTGCCCCGCGCGACATCCACATACGGCGCCCCGGCGGCCTCCAGGGCCAGCCGGATAAATTCACCTCGGCCCTGGATGCTGGGCCAGTAGTGCAGTTGGTAAGTCATGGTGCACTATAGATCAGCAAGGCGACTGGTTGAACCTGACCAATAATGAGGGTCATCAAAGGGATTCCATGAACGACGAAACAAAGACGTGTCCTGTGTGTGCTGAAACCATCAAGGCTGCCGCCATCAAGTGCCGGTTCTGCGGTACCGACCTGGCGGCGTATAAGGAGCAGAAGGATGGGAATGTTGAAACCGTCCTCTTCTTGGGGCACCCGGCCGTGGTCAACAGTGCATGGCAGTGGATTGCAGTGGTTTGCACACTGGGCTTGGCCTTTGTCTACTACTGGATGCAAAGCCTTTCCATCACCTATGAAATCACGTCACAGAGGGTACGAATCGAGAAGGGCGTTTTTTCCAAATCCAAGGAGAGTGTTGAGCTTTTTCGTATAGACCACTTTGACGTGCTCAAACCGCTTGGCATGCGACTCATTGGGCAGTGCCGTGTTCATCTCCGATCCTCGGATACGGGATTTCCATCGATTGTCATTTATGGAATTCCGAACCTGGAAGCCTTGGCTGACACCCTGCGCGAGTGCTCGCTCAGAGAGAGGAGCCGACGCAAGGTGACAACCTTCGTGCAAGCATGAAGCGCAGCCACTGTCCGGCCTTGAAGACTCAGTTTCTTGCAGAGCTCCGGTGCCAGTAGGTGTGGACTCCTGTCAGGCACAAAGCCAGCCATGCAAGGCCTTCCGCAAAGGCAGCCAGCACATCGCTCAGGTAGTGCACTCCCAGATACATGCGGGTTAGCGCAACCAGCACCACCATCGCGAATGCCAGCAGCACGATGGTCACGCGCCAGCGCCATGCCCCAATCTGCGCTGAGAGCATCGCCGCGACGATGCCATACACCAGCGTTGCACCTACTACGTGGCCGCTGGGAAAGCTGTAGCCCGACACGATGAGAATGGGGTTTTCAAAGCCGGGCCGGATCCTGTGGAAAGAAACCTTCATCAGCACATTGAGCAACATCCCGAACGGGACGGTGAGACTCAAACAGACCAACCAGTACCAGCTCCGCTTCGCGGCCAGATAGCCAGCCAGCAGCATCACAGCTGCGGTGACAGGGATCGGGTCATGCAGGTGCGTAATCGCCAGCATGATCTCGGTCAGGTACGGCGTGCTGTGCGTATGAAACCATTGGGCTAACTGCAAGTCAACGAGGGTGAGCGGGTCTCCATGCACCACGTCTTCGGCAACCCCACCAAAGATCCAGCTCGCACCGATCAGGATCAGTGCGCCCAGGGTGAGTTGCAGGCCCAGATAGCCCTGGGGCGAAAGCCTGGCCTGCAAAAACGCGATTTGCGGCGTAAAGCGAGCCGCCCCGTGCCTGCGGCTAGTTACGGGGCTCGCCTTGTTCATTGACGGTCACGTTTATTCCGGGGGCCGTGTTCATCTGGACACGGTGCTCAATACCTCGGAAGTGATAGGTTACGTCCCAATATTGGGCGCGGGCCTGGCTGGGCACGCTTTCGCAGCGCTGGACATCGTTAGTCGCAGCCGGCTGGGTTGCGCCGTTGCGCCCAACATTGGAACCGATATAGGCGCCTGCGACTGCACCGCCCGCAGTGGCAATGTCTTTGCCGGTTCCACCCCCGACCTGGTGACCCAGGATTCCGCCGATGATGGCCCCTGCAATAGCGGCTGGAACATTGGCATCGCTGCGGGTCTGAGCGGCTTGCTCATGTTCTATCCAGCAACGCTGCTCGGGCGTGTCGACCACGGCATGCACAGACTCAATGCGCGCCTCATAGAGTCGCTCATTGTTACGGCGCCTGAAATCCGGATTTGCCTGGAGAGCGGGAGCATATTGCGCCACATTTGACGGTGCGCTGCGGGCTACGGATCGGACCGATGAAATACGGTCATTGAGTCCCATCGCGCTCAACGAAGGGTATCGACCCGGTACCAAGACGGCGCAACGGCCACTGAATTGGGCGCTATCGCAAGCCTCCCACGGGCCGCCAACGACTTCTACCGAAGACGCACGGTCATTGAACCCCCCACGCTCAAAGTTTTCGATGGGTTGGTCGGTTGTAACAAATCGACCTTGAAAACTTTCGCGCTCGTATAAAGTGACTTTTCCGACCACAGGTGCGGCTACAGGCTGTGCCGCTCTTCCGGATGACACGCGGTCATTCAGACCCATTGAACTCAACGACGGATACTTTCCCGGAGGCAGGACGACACACCGGCCATTGAATCGAACGTCCTCGCAAATCTGCCAGGGTCCTCCAACCACCGTGAGCGAAGAGGCTCGATCATTGAAGCCAAATTGCGCAAAGTTTCCGACCGGCCTGTCCGTTGTAAACGACTGTCCCCGGAAGCCATCACGTTCAAAAAAAGTGATCTGGGGTACCACTGGGACGACTACCGGCGCAGGCGCATAACGACGTTCATCAATGCGGGCGTTCTGGGCAATCGATCTCACGGATGAAACACGGTCATTCAGACCCATCGCGCCCAATGAGGGGTACCGCCCTGGCCGCAAGACGACACATCGACCGTTGAAGCGAATATCGTCGCAGACTTCCCACCGGTTGCCGATTACTTCGACGGATGATGCGCGGTCATTGAACCCAAAACGATCAAAGTTATTGACCTGTCTCTCTGTTGTAAAGGATCTGCCTTGAAAGCCGTCGTTCTCAAAGAAGGTGATCTGGGCGGCCGCATGCGTGGCCATTGCAGCCGCAAAAACCGTCAATGCGAACTTCATTCTTTTATTCATTACTAACTCCTGTGGACAATGTTGGGCGGCTCCATGCGCGTCCAGACCGATCTGGCGTTCGGACGAGCAGGGCAACTTGGGAGCGACTATGGCCCGTGGCCGCTCCGGAGTCTGTGCGGTCGCCAACACTCAGGAGTCGGTCGGAGATACCCTACGCAGGCGTTGATGGCTCTGGCCTTGGCATGAGCGAGATCCAATCCCCGCTTTAACCCGACACCACAAGGTGTTCAGCCCGCAAGCGCCAGGCCGCAACAATCGCCAGGGCGCAAATGCCGGCCAGCATGAGAAATGATTCATTGAACGCCAACAGGCGTGTGGGGTTGGTGGTAGGGTGCGCAAGCGATTGCCCATGCGCCGCCAGTCGCCACTCCAGCACAATGGCGCACAGGCTGACGCCGGTGGCTCCGCCCACCATTCGCACAAAGTTGATAACGCTGGAGCCCTGGGGAATCAGGTGCGAGGGCAAGCCCCGCATCGAGCCCAGATTGAGCGAGGGCAAAATGAAACCCAGACCGATACGCCCGACAATGGCCCATGCCACGATCACCCAGATGGAGGTTTGCAGGTCCACCGTCACCATCAGTGCAAAGCCCAGCGCCAGCAGTGTCAAGCCAACGCTGACCAGCCGATGGGCCGGTTGACGGTCCGCAAGGCGGCCAACGTAGGCGATGGTGATGGCCAGCACTGCGCCGGCGGGTAGCAGCATGGTGCCCACATGCGAGGCTGAAAGCCCCAATCCCATTTGCAGGTAAACCGGCAACAGATAGGTGGAGCCAAACAGAGCCGTGCCATAGATGAATGCGACGATGCTTCCCATGGCGAACTGGCGGTGGTTAAACAGTGCCAGATTCATCAGCGGCGCCTGCTGGTGCGGCCCACGGTGGGTGTGACTGAGACGCTGCTGCCATTTCACAAAAACGACCAGCGCTACTACCGACGCGCCGAGCAGGAAGGCAGACCTGGCAGCGCCACCGCTTTGCAGCGTGACCATGCCGTTCAGCAGGCAGAGCGTGGCCACCGTGGCGAGCACCAGGCCGCGCCAGTCCACCAATAGTCCGCCCACGCTGGGGCCAATGGCGGGTGCCAGAACAACCCCCATGCCAAAGATACCGCTGGCACGCCCCTGCTCATTGGATGCGAAAGCCCGCAAGATGATGATGGCCGGAATGGGCTGCACCACACCCGCGGCCAGTCCTTCAGCCACGCGCGCCGCCAGCACCAGATCGAAATGGCTGCTCAACCCGCCCGCCATGCCACCGGCGAGCAGCAGCAGCATGGCCCAGGAGTAGGTCTTGCGGTAGCCATAGCGCGACAGCAGCCAGGGGGTGGTCAGCATCGACACCGTCATGGCCACCATGAAACCCGAAGACACCCATTGCAACCGGTCTTGCCCCAGACCAAAGAAGCGGCTCATGTCCGGTACCGCCACGTTGATGATGGTGGACGACATGATCGACGCCATGGTGCCAATCATGACCGAGAGCAGCAGCAGCCAGCGATAGCGCGGCCCGTGGTGCGCCTGTAAAGAGGCGAGGGTGTCGAGCCGGATCATGGCGCGGCGGTCTTGGGCTTGAAGTCGCAGTAGGCTGCCACTGCACATTGCCAGCACTGCGGCTTGCGTGCCTGGCATACATAGCGGCCCAGCAAAATCAGCCAGTGGTGGGCATCCACCAGATAGGCCGCAGGAATACGCTTGAGCAGCTGCATCTCTACTTCATACGGGTTCTTCCCCGGCCCCAGGCCCGTGCGGTTGGCGACCCTGAAAATGTGCGTGTCCACTGCCATGGTGGCCTCGCCAAACGCTGAGTTCAGCACCACGTTGGCCGTCTTGCGGCCCACCCCGGGCAGTGCCTCCAGCGCCTGGCGTGAGCGCGGAACCCGCCCGCCGTGCAGCTCCACCAGCATGCTGCAGGTTTGCATCAGGTGCTTGGCCTTGCTGTGGTACAGACCAATAGTCTTGATGTAGCGCTCCAGCCCCTCCAGGCCCAGATCCAGAATGGCCTGCGGTGTGTTGGCCACAGGAAACAGCTTGCGCGTGGCCTTGTTCACGCCGACGTCAGTGGCCTGCGCACTGAGCAGCACGGCCACCAGCAGTTCAAACACGCTGCTGTATTCCAGCTCGGTTACTGGCGTGGGGTTGGCTGCCTGCAGTGTCCCAAAAAAACGGGGAATATCAGCGGTTTTCATTGAAGCGTCCTTTTGAACAGGTTAAACAGCCTCTCCCAATGACGCTCGGCTGCAGGCTGGTTATAGATTGCGCCCCGTTTTGGGAACACAAAGCCATGCTCGACCCCCGGGTACCACTCAATGCGGTGGGGTGTGCCTGCAAGTTGCAGCGCTGATTGCAGTGTTTCAATGTCTGCGGGTGGAGCCCACCGGTCTGTTTCGGCACACGCAAAGTAGCACTCGCACAAAATCTTGCCCGCCATGCGGTGGGGCGAATCCAGCGCATCCGTAGCCATGTGGGCACCGTGAATGGAGGCAATGCTGTTGAAACGCCCGGGGTAAGCGGCTGCAGCCCACATCACAAACGGGCCACTCATGCAATAACCCACAGCGCCGATGCGGCTGGCATTGGCCTGTGGCTGGGTGTCCACAAAATGCAGCAAAGCAGCCGTATCGCAAGCGGTCGTGGTGGCGTTGAGAGACTCCATGAGTCCGAACATGCGTGCCATGCCGCCCTCGGTGCGTTCGGTCAATGCGAAGTCGCGGGTAGACCGGTAATACAGGTTGGGTAGCACCACGAAGTAGCCCACTGACGCAATGCGCCTCGCCATGTCGTGCAGCTCCTCACGCTTGCCCGGTGCGTCCATGTAGAACAGAACAACGGGAAAAGGCCCACCTTCTTCCGGGTGCACCACAAAGGCATTCATGGCGCCATCGGCGGTGGGAATGTCAAGGTGATGTTCGATCATGGGATACCTTCGGTCACAATGGGGATTATCTCAATGTGACCAGTTTAAGACCATGCCACTCCAATTTGCAGACCGCCTGAACAACGTAGAAACCTCCGCCATCCGCGAACTCTTCAAGCTGCTGGGCAAGCCCGGCATCATCAGCTTTGCGGGCGGCTTTCCCGATAGCGCCATGTTTGACGTGGATGGCATCAAGGAGGCAGTCAGCGCTGCACTGGCCCAAGAGCCAGGCGCTGCACTGCAATACGGCGCCACCGAGGGCTATAGCCCATTGCGCGAACAGTTGGCCGCTTTTATGGCCAGCAAGGGCGCCAAAGACGTGGCCCCGGATCAATTGATCGTCACCACCGGCAGCCAGCAGGCCTTGGACCTGTTGGGAAAAACCATGATCAGCCCGGGCGACAAGGTCATCGTGGAAGGCCCCACGTTTCTGGCCACCATCCAGTGCTTTCGACTGTACGGCGCTGAATTGATCAGCGCGCCCATTGATGCCCATGGTGTCCAGACCGACACGCTGGAAGCGCTGATTGCCGAGCACAAGCCCAAGTTTGTGTACCTGATACCCACCTTCGGCAACCCCAGCGGCGCCATGCTGAGCCTGGAGCGCCGCAAGCGCGTGCTGGAGCTGGCTGTGAAGTACCAGACCCTGATTGTGGAAGATGACCCGTATGGCGATTTGTACTTTAACGATGCGCCGCCACCCAGTTTGCTTGCCCTGAGCCCGGAGGTGCCCGGTAGCCGCGAACTGTTGGCGCACTGCGGTTCACTCAGCAAGGTGCTGAGCCCCGGGCTGCGGGTGGGCTGGATGATTGCGCCGGCCGAGCTTCTGGCCAAAGCCACCATGTGCAAGCAGTTCAGTGACGCACACACCAGCACCTTTGCCCAGGCTACCGCCGCCCAGTACCTCAAGGCCGGTCGCATGCCCGCTACGCTGGCCCATGTGCGCAAGGTCTACGGCGAGCGTGCATTGGCCATGGGCAATGCGCTGCGCAAAGACCTCGGCGACGCGATTGAGTTTGTGCAGCCACAAGGGGGCCTTTTTGTTTGGGCGCGCCTGACGGGTGCCGGCGGCAAGCTGAAGGATGGTGCCGAACTGGCCCGGCGTGCTATCGAGAAAGGCGTTGCCTTTGTGCCAGGTGCGCCGTTCTATGCATCCAACCCGGATCTGTCCACACTTCGGCTGAGCTTCGCCACGGCCGATGTTGCCAAGATCGAGGAGGGCGTAGGGCGGCTGGCCCAGGCGGTTGTCTGACTGGTCCACTGAATCCGCAGTTCGATAACCTTCGGGGTACACATGACGTCCAGACTGCAGACAGAAAACGCTGAAGCCATACGCCTGCAGGCGCTCATCGACTTTCAGATTCTGGATACGGGGCCGGAGGAGGCGTTTGACGAAATAACGCGGCTGGCTGTTGTTCATTTTGGCATGCCCATTGCGTTGGTCTCGTTGATAGACTCCGAACGCCAGTGGTTCAAATCCCGTGTGGGGCTGGATGCCAGCCAGACGCCCCGTGACATTGCGTTCTGCAATATTGCCATCCAGTCAGACAGCGTGATGGTTGTGGAAGACGCCGCCCAAGACTTGCGGTTTGCGGACAACCCACTGGTTGTAGATGGGCCGCATATTCGTTTTTATGCGGGAGCCCCACTACTGACCGGGGCCGGTCGGGCCATCGGCACTTTGTGCGTGATTGACCTGGAACCGCACCAGTTCACCGAGGCGCAAAAGGCTACGCTGGCAGTGCTGGCCCGGCAAGTCGTCGCCCAAATGGAACTGCGCAAGAGAAACATGGTGCTTTCGCAGTCGCTTGATGCGCTGGCCGCAGAAAACGCACGACAGGAGTTGATTCGCCGCCAGGGTGAGGCGAATCTGGCCCTGCTGGATGGTTTGGCCAAGCAGGTTCCCGGTGCCTTGTATCAGTTTCAATCCTGGCCTGATGGACGGACATTTTTCCCGTATGCCAGCGAGGGCATTCAGGAAATATATGAGGTTACACCAGAGCAGGTTCGCCTGGATGGTGCACTGGTGTTTCAACGCGTGCACCCGGACGACCTGAAAGCTGTAGCCGAGTCCATCGGTCAGTCCGCCGAAACATTGCAACCCTGGCATTGTGAATACCGTGTGGTATTGCCACGGCAGGGGCTTCGGTGGCGACTGGGGTCTGCCAATCCGCAAAAGCGGGATGACGGCAGCGTGCTGTGGCATGGCTTCATCACGGACATTACCGATCGCAAGCATCTGGAGCAGCAGCTCGCCACCAAGGACCGCTTCATGGAGCTGCTGGTCAACAACATTTCTGGCCTGGTGGCCTATTGGTCCAACGACCTGCGCTGCAGCTTCGCGAACCAGGCGTTCCTTGACTGGTTTGGCAAGTCCCCCGCTGAAATGGACAACATTCGTATGCAGGACCTGCAGGGTCAGGTGCTGTTCAAAAAGAATGAGCCCATGATTCAGGATGCTCTACAGGGCAAACAGGTGCGGTTTGAGCGAACCCTGTTGAAGCCGTCGGGGGAGTATGGCCACACTCTGGCGCAATACGTCCCCGATTGGGATGACGGGCGCGTGCGCGGATTCTTTGCAATCGTCACCGATGTCACCGACCTGAAGAAGGCGCAGGACCGGCTGGAAGAACTCAATGCATCGCTGGTCGAGCGAACACAGCAGGCGGAATCGGCAAACGCTGCCAAAAGCAGCTTTTTGGCCAGCATGAGCCACGAAATTCGTACCCCCATGAATGCCATTCTGGGAATGCTGGAGTTGATGGGCAACACCAGCCTGACCGACAAGCAAAGAGACTATGCCGACAAGGCGTGCGGTGCGGCACGTGCGCTACTGGGGATACTCAACGACATTCTGGACTTTTCCAAGGTCGAAGCGGGCAAATTGACCATGGATGTTCGACCATTTCGGGTCGATAGCCTGGTGCAGGATCTGTCGGTCATCATGATGGCCAACATTGGACCCAAAATCGTCAAGATCCACTTCACCGTAGAGCCCTGTGTACCGCCGTGCCTTGTGGGCGACGACATGCGGCTGCGCCAGATTTTGATCAACTTGGGCGGTAATGCTGTCAAGTTTACGGAGCAGGGCGAGATTCACGTGCGCATCCGCGACGTCCAGCGAACTGCACAGAACTGCCTGCTGGAGTTCTCGGTGCGCGACAGTGGCATCGGCATTGCGCCGGAGAACCAGATTCTGATATTCAGCGGATTTTCACAGGCAGAGACATCAACCACCCGGCGTTTCGGCGGTACAGGCCTGGGCCTGGCCATCAGCCAGCGTCTTGTTAGCCTGATGGGCGGGGAACTCAAGCTGAAGAGCGTTCTGGGCGAAGGTAGTACCTTCTATTTCCAGATTGAACTGCCTGTTGCGCGGGACTTTGCTGCAGCGCCTGTTTTGACTGGCCGGTCTGCCCGGGCCATTTCCCGGCGATTGCCGGGCATGCGCATTCTGGTGGTGGAAGACAACCGTCTGAATCAGCAAGTGGCGCAGGAGCTTTTGCAGGCTGAGGGCGCAGTGGTCACACTGGCTGATAACGGTGCTTTGGGTGTTCGTGCGGTAGCCGATGCGGATCCGGCATTTGATGTCGTGCTGATGGATGTGCAAATGCCGGTGATGGACGGATACGCTGCCACCCGGGTCATTCGGCAGGAACTGGGCCTGACGGCGCTTCCCATCATTGCCATGACCGCCAATGCCATGGCCTCTGACCTGGAGGAGAGTTCCGCAGCCGGCATGAATGCCCATGTCAGCAAGCCTTTTGATCTGACCCATTTGATTGCGACCATCCTGCATCACACCGGGTTCAAGTCAACTGCCCCAAGTGCGCCTGCGGCGGCGGGCCAGTTGCCATCGCAGGATGATGCAATGGATGTTCAGGGCGCACTGCAGAGAATCGGTGGCGACATTGCGCTATTCACCCGAATCCTCCAGGATTTCCTGCAGCAACTGCCGCAGACACTAGGCGAGCTGGAAGTCCATTTGCAGCAAGATGAGATCGGTCTGGCTCGCCGACTGATGCACACCTTGAAGGGAGTCGCCGGCACCGTCGGGGCCAACCGCCTGTCACGGGCGGCCGCCCAACTGGAGCAAGAACTAGCAGGACCCGAAGCGTCCCCACAGCGCTTGGCATTGCTTGCTTCGCTTGTAGACAACGTGCATACCCTCACGCCGCTACTGGTTTCTTTGATCGATCGTCTGAACGTTCCAGAGTTGAACGAAGGGGCGGGTCCTGGCGCGTCTGCGCCAAATTGGAATCAGGCATTTGGCGATTTTTGCAAGCTGCTTAGCGCCTCGGATTTTGCAGCGATGGAAGCCTATGCCCAACTGCGGCAGCAATTCGGTAGCCGTTTCCAGAGTCTGTTCCTGGCGTTGGATGGGCTCATGCCGAACCTGGAGTTCGACAAGGCATTGCGGGTTTGCCAGGAATTTGAAAAGCAGCCGATGGCCGGTTCTTGACGGCGGCTGAGGTGCCCCGTTGCGGGGACGGCAAAATACCCGTTGTCCATTTCAACCGCCAATAATCCCCCATGCCGCTGCCTGCCCCCCAATCCCGAACCCACCTGCACACGCGTAACGTCGTCTACCGCGGCTACCACCGTGAAGACGGCCTGTGGGACATTGAAGCCGAGATGACCGATGTGAAAACCTACGCGCTGGAGCGATCCGAGCGGGGTCCCATGCCCCCTGGCACGCCCGTGCATGACCTGGCGATTCGCGTCACGCTCGACGACGGCATGACCATTCGCGAAATTTCCAGCGCCATGACGCACACGCCCTTTGGCGAATGCCAGCAGGGCAACGATCCGATGCAGAAGATGGTGGGTGCGACGATCGGCGCTGGGTGGCGCTACACCATCGACCGCGCCATAGGCGGCGCAGATGGCTGCACCCATTTGCGCGAGATGCTTTTCAACCTGGCCACAGCGGCTTATCAGACCATTCCTTCGTATCGTGAGTGCCTGCGCAGGCAGGCGGGGGTGCCCGCCGCTCAGAGCGCCGAGCCGCCGTTTTACGTGGGCAAATGCATTGGCTGGGCTTTCGACGGACCCGTGGTGCAGCGCCACCACCCGGAGTTTGCTGGCTGGCAGCCGATCAAGCGCGTCGGCAAGCCTGAGGCGGGTTAATCTGCTATGTAAATAATAGCTGCTTGAGCAGTATCGGTGGGGGTTAGCGGCCTTTTTTATGTGATTTTCCCTGCATGCTTGACTGGACCGCGTCACTCCCCAGTTCACGCAGCGCATCGGCCACGATGCCAAATCGCGCCATGCCGGGCAGTTCACCGGGCCGGGCGTTTTCGTGTAACAGGGTCAGGGCGGATTGCTATTGAATTGGTAGCTGCTTACGCAATGGGCACGGGGGCTGACGCCCTATCCAGCCCATGGATCATGCGGCACAATGGAACAAACAACCCAAGGAGACTCCATGAGTGAACGCAAAGTTGCCATTGTTACCGGCTCGGCAACCGGTGTGGGCGCTGCCACCGCGCTGCTGCTTGCCCGGCGCGGCTACAACGTGCTGATCAACTACTCCAAGAGTATCGTTGAAGCGCAGGAATCGCAGGCTGCCTGCCAGAGCGCGGGCGCAGACACCCTGCTGGTGCGGGGCGATGTGGCGGTGGATGCCGACTGCAGGGCCATTGCGCAGGCCGCTTTTACACGCTGGGGGCGCATCGATGCCTTGGTGAACAACGCGGGCATCACCTCATTTGCCGGTGCCGCCAACTGGGACGCGCTGGACGCGCAGACCTTTCAGCACATTCTGGGTGTCAACACGGTGGGTGCTTTTCAGATGGTGCGTGCCTGTGCGCCGCATCTCAGGGAGGGGGGCGAAGGCGCTATCGTCAATGTGTCTTCCATTGCCGGGGCACTGGGTATTGGCTCATCGGTGCCCTACATCGCATCCAAGGGAGCGGTCAATGCCATGACGCTCTATCTGGCGCGTGCACTGGCGCCTGAAATTCGGGTGAATGCCGTCTGTCCGGGGCTCATTACCTCGCGCTGGTTTGTCGACGGAATCGGCCGGGAGGGCTATGAGAAGGTGAAGGCGTCTTATGAAAAAGCCACGCCGCTAGGGCGTGCCTGCAGCCCTGAGGACGTGGCCGAGGCCGTGGTTTGGCTGGTGGACGGTGCCCGCACCGTCACGGGTGAGCTGGTGTTGCTGGACTCCGGCATGCACCTGGGGGGCCAGGTGAACGTGCCGGGTAAAGCCTGATATCAACGTGCGGGTGGTACGACTACGATGGTGCTGCCATCGAGACCGGTATTGCCCGTATTTCCGGTTGCACCTGTAGCACCTGTGGCGCCCGTGTAACCTGTTTCGCCAGTGTTACCGGTATTGCCGGTGTTACCTTGCCGTCCGGTAGCACCGGTCGCGCCGGTGTAACCGGTATCGCCCGTGTTGCCTTGGGGACCCATGGGGCCCGTACAAGCACCCAGACCCAGCACGGCAGCCAAAGCCACCAATGTCAATGAATATTTCATAACGATTCCTTTTGTGTAGTACGCGGCCAAAACGGACCGCTACCTGCACTGTGTTCCGAATGGTGCGGGGAGTCTGTTCGCTGCAACACACCCGTCGGTTGGAGGTCGTAAATCAACGGGTCTGTGGCCGACCTCGGTTGGGCTCTTCTTCAGCGGAGTGACCTTCTTGTGTTTGTGAGAAGACCAGTGCCTCGTTCAAGGCTTCCATGAACTGACTGACCTTGATGGGTTTGGTGATGTACCGGAAGAAACCTGCATGAAGCCCTTTTGCGATGTCGCCAGGGGCTGCATTGGCGCTGACCGCGATGATCGGGATGTGCGTTGTGGTTGGGTCTGCCCGCAGGATGCGCATGGCATCAATTCCGCTGATGCCGGGCAGGTTGACGTCCATCAGAATCACCTGTGGCTGGTAGGCCCGCGCAAATTCGATACCCATGTTGCCATCCGACGCACTGAGCAGGTGCAGGTCAGAGCGCCTGGAGATCAGTTGCTCCACCAGTTCCAGGTTGGCCGGGTTGTCTTCTACATAGAGGAGGGTGTGCAGCTGCGAGCCCAAAGGTGCCGGTAGCAGTGCCTGCTCCGCGTGCTCCGCCCCCATTGCCGACAGTTGCGGGGCCACAGTCAGGTCCAGTTCGAACCAGAACACGCTACCCACGCCGACCTCGCTGTCTGCGCCGATGGTGCCGCCCATCAACTCGACCAGTCGCTTGGTCACGACCAGGCCAATGCCTGTGCCTTCCTCCGTGCTGTTTTCCTTGCCGAGGCGATTGAAGGGCTGGAAAAGCTGCGCAAGTTGCTCCGGTGACAACCCGAGACCCGTGTCCCGAACGCTGATGCGAATCGAATCCGCAGTACCGAGTACGAATTCCACTGAAACCGCGCCGTCGGGGCGGTTGTACTTGACCGCGTTGAACAGGAGATTCACCAGAATCTGTTTGACACGGGTGCGGTCCGCCAGCACAAAGTAGGGTGCATGGAATTGCGGGAAGGTCATGCCAATGCCGCGCTTTTGTGCCTGCGGCTCGATCATGTTCTGGCACTCCAGCATCACCTCGTTCAGTGAGACAGCCTCTCTGGACAGGGTTAACCGGCCCGACTCAATCAAGGCAAGGTCCAGAATCTCGTTGATCAATTCCAGCAAGTACCAGCCCGCAGTCAATATCTGATCGATGTTGCGTTTCTGGATGGGCGTGGGCGCCGGCATACCGGTGTCAAGGAGCTGGGCGAAGCCCAGGATGGCATTGAGTGGTGTGCGCAACTCATGGCTCATGCTGGACAGGAATTCGGATTTGGCGCGATTGGCTTTTTCTGCCGCGGCCGTAGCCGCTTCCAGCTCCACGTTATTGTTTTGCAGCGCCAGCTCAAACTGCTTGCGCTCGGTGATGTCGCGGGCCGCTGCGAACACGCCCTGCAAATTGCGGTCCCGGTCATGGAAGGTGGTCGCGTTGTAGGACACAACCGTCTCAGTCCCATCCCTGGCATGGGCGGTCAATTCGTAGTTGGTGACCTTGCCTTCGCTCAGCACACGGCTGATGGCGGCGTCGGCCCGATCGGGGTCGGTAAAGAATTTCTTGAAGGGGGCCCCGATCAATTCATCACGCGAGCAGCCGGTCAGCGCCTGCATTTGCTGGTTGACGTCGCTGATGATGCCGCGCGGGTCGGTGGTCATGATGGCGTCAATGTTCGACTCAATGAGCGAGCGGGTATAGAACTGCTGATCGCGCAAACGCTGGTCCAGCAGCGCCTGTTCTGCTTCAACGCGTTTACGCGCCGTGTTGTCGGTGCCAATCAGCAGGTAGCCGATGACCTTGTCCTGTTCATCACGCAACGCGGTGACCGACACAATCGCCGGAAACCGGCTGCCATCCTTGCGGATGTAGGTGAGTTCATAAATGTCTTCAATGCCGCGCGAGGCCTTGAACACCAGCGCTTCGAAGCCGGGTGTTATTGGCGTATTCAATTCCTGGCTCAGGGCGGCAGCCCGCGCAATCACTTCCCCGGCATCTGAAATGTCTGCCGGCGTGCTCTTGTTCATCACTTCTTCGGCCTTGTAGCCCAGCATGCGCTCGGCGCCAACGTTGAAAATCTGGATCACACCGTGCGCATCGGTGGCGATACTGGAGAAATTGGCACTGTTGAAAATGGCCTTTTGCAGGGCACCGGCCCGAATCAGGGCGTCCTCCGCCGCCTTGCGTGCGGTGTTGTCTGTGCCAATCAGAAGGTAGCCAATGACCTTGTCCTTGTCGTCCCGTAGCGCGGTGACCGACACGATTGCCGGGAAACGGCTGCCATCCTTGCGGATGTAGGTGAGCTCATAAATATCTTCAATGCCGCGTGACGCTTTGAACACCAGCGCTTCAAAGCCCGGGGTGATGGGGGTACTCAATTCCTGGCTCAGGGCGGCGGCCCGGGCTACCAGTTCCCCCGCATCTGAAATGTCAGCAGGCGTGCTCTTGTTCATCACTTCTTCGGCCTTGTAGCCCAGCATGCGCTCGGCACCGACGTTGAAAATCTGGATCACACCCTGCGCATCGGTGGCAATGCTGGAGAAATTGGCGCTCTGAAAAATCGCGTCCTGCAAGGCCCCGGTTTTCAGGACAGCCTCGCGTGCTTCCTGCGCCAGTGTTTCGTCGGCCGCGCGTTGGCGAATGGTTTTGAGTATCCGCAGAGTCAGAAATGCCAGAAAAATAAGGAGTACGGAAATGCTGCCGAAGATGATCGCCAGTCTTGATAACTCATTGGATTTGCGGTATTTGAGCAGGACTTGCTCATTGGCTTCGGCTCTTCTGGTGAGGTCACGCACCTGCTTGGCTGCCGCCAGACCTGCGGCGATCTGATCGCTTGACGCACTGTTACCGTCGGCTTCAAACAAATGGAGGCTCGCATCCAGCAGGACCATTCGCTGGGCGACCGCTGCTTGCAACTCTTCAATGAGCGCATGCTGTATGCCGTCGTCTTCTGTCAACACCAGCAACTCGTCAAAGTCCGGCTTGATCGCACTGATGGCCTCAGCGCGGTCTACCAAAAGGTTTTCTTCGCGTGTGAGAAAGTAAGCCCATTGTCGGGACTCGGCCCTGTCCACGTGGAAACGCATCTCATCCAACGTGGACATGACCTGCCTAGTATGGTCGACTGACTGGAACGGTGTCAGGGGCGTGACGATGTTCCAGGCAATCGCGCCTACCAGCAGCAAGACCGCCAGCGTCAGGCTGAAACCGGTCAGCAGCATCTGTTCAACGGTGGTTTTTTTCATTGTTCTTTTAGGTAGGGGCATCAAATCGAAAAATCTGCGCGTTTGGGGTGAAGCCCGACCGTAACACTCCTCCCGATTTCCCCATGTGCGCTGGCGCACCTTCGGCAAATACGTCTTCCAGTTCTTGCTACAGGTCGAAGCGATAGCCTGCTGCAGACCGTGCTTGCCACTGGCCATCGCCGGTCAGTTCCAGCACCTGCTTGTGGTATTTCAGGATGGTAGAGCGGTGCGCGACGCTGATCAGCGTGGTGTGGCTGGTCATCAGTTGCTGGTACAGATGGCCTTCGTTGGCTACGTCCAGTGCGCTGGTGGCTTCGTCCAGTATGGCGAACCGGGGACGCGTCAGCAGCACACGGGCGAAGGCAAGGCGTTGTTGTTCGCCGATGGACAGCACTTTTTCCCAATCCATCTCCACGTCCAGCCCGCCAAATCGGTCGGCCATATCGGGCAGGTTGACTTGCTCCAGCAACGCCAGGAGTTCTGCGTCTGGAACCTGCCGCTCCTTGTTGGGGTACAGGAGCTGGCTGCGCAGCGTGCCGAGCAGCATATAGGGCTGCTGGGGCAGGAAGAGGATGTCCTGTGGCGGGGGGCGTGTGATGACGCCGCTGCCGCAGTACCAGAGGCCGGCAATGGCGCGCAGCAATGAACTCTTTCCGGTGCCGCTGGTGCCAACAATCATCAGCCCTTCGCCGGGCGCAATCGCAATCGAGAGGTCCTTCACCAGAATGCGTTCACGATTGGGCGTGTGCAGGGTGACGCGTTCCAGTGATAAATGGGACCCCTGAACGGATTCAATGGCGCCCTTGGCGCGTGTGCGGTCCATGGGGCGGTCGTCCAGGACCCGTGAGAAAGTATCCAGACGGTCAATTCCTGCGGCAAACCGGCTGAGCCCTTCGAAGTTGTCCACAATCACGGAAATGGCGCTCAGCACGGCCGCAAAGGCTCCTGCGGCCTGAACGGCACGGCCGACTTCCAGCTCACCTGACAGCACATGGGAGGCAATGATGGCACTGGGCAGGACGATGGTCAACATGCTGTACCCGTACTGAAACAGGTTCAGGAAGAACTGGCTGCGAATGAGTTGGTTGTAGTTGTCGAATGCACCGGTAAAACGGCGCCTTACTTCTTTCAGCTCCTGCTTTTCCCCCCGATAAAAGGCAATGGATTCCGCATTTTCGCGGACACGGACCAGGCTGAACCGGAAATCCGCTTCCTGTCGCAGTTGGCGAAAGTTGAGCCCAATCAGCACCTTGCCGTAGACCAGCATGGTGATCAGCGTACCGGCTGTGGAGTAGAGAACCAGGAAGTAGACCAACTCGCGGGAAATGGACCACAGCACGCTGCTGAAGGCGATCAACTGCAGGATCGACCCGACGAGTATCAGCAGGAAGTAGAGGGAGCGTCCGGTGAAGGTGTTGATGTCTTCTGCGATGCGCTGGTCGGGGTTGTCGATTGCGACGTTGGAATTAAGCTCGTAGAAATGCCGGTCCTTGAAATAGCGGTCGAGAAACCGGTTGGTGAGCCACCTGCGCCATTGGTTGCCAAGATTGTCCCGAACGTAGTAGTAGAGGGCATAGAACGGCACAGCCGCGATCAGCAAGGCAAGAAATAATTTGATGGCGCTCCAGAAACGCTCACTGTCACGCGCTGCCAGGGCAGACGTGAATTCACCGGTCTGCTCGTTGAACAGTACCGCGAATCCGGTTTGGCCCAGCAGGAGCAGCACCAGCAGAACGAGCAGGCCCCAAGCCTTCCATCTTTCTTCCAGGCGCCAGTAAGGTGCTGCGAGATCCCAGAATCTTTGCCAAAGGCGTCGGCTGACTAACTTCATTGTCTTTTGTGCAAAGGGTTACTGGCTAGAGCCGTTTGGGAAATGAGCCCGCATGGACTGGTCGCCCGACAGTAACGGCATTTGCCTCCCCGGTATGTTCGGCTTCGCACACAGAAGCATAAGGATAAGGCCAGCGAGGCGGTCTGGCTAGTTATCCGGTAGTCAATGCGGGCTGGCGTACGGGTGTTGGACGGGGGCGGCGCTAAGGTCGATCAAGAGCCCCCCTTGGCCCGCTACAAGCCAGCGGCCAGACGCTTGCAGGCAAGTTTCAGTAGTTTGCGATCAGGATCCAATCAGGATATTTCGCTCAAACGTCAGTGTGTCGAACACGGTATAGACCCAGGGTGCGCCGGCAGCCTGTGACGACAGGCGGACGGTTTTGATGTTACGGCCACCGCTCGAAACGAACGTAATCGGATGCCAGCGTGCGAAGTAATTCGCGTTGTCGGTTCCATCCGGATTTTTCGTGCCGAACTGGGTTCGCGCTTTGCCCAGATAGGCCCCATTGGCATCGAAGGCATCGATGAAGGGCCGGTTGTCCGCATTGCCCAGGCCTTCAGGCGAGTTCATCGGAAACGCCCAGACTGTCACCGAATGCTGCAGTTGTGAAAAAGTGGCTTCAACCGCGCCCTGGCGGCCATCAAAAAGCACGTCGCCCCAGCCGGGCTTGTTGGACAGCGTGAGCACGTTTTTACCGGTCTGCGCAGTGCCCATTTGCAGGAGCATGGCATAGGCTGACCAGCGCTTTGCAGGGCTGGTGGTGAGGCTGGCAAAGGTCACACCCTCGTTCGCATAAACGGTATCCACAGCGGTACCGCTGGCCACATTGTCGAAATTGACGACCACAGATCGCCAGAAGTTGATAGGGGGCCTCAGTGGTGGGCGATTGATATCAATCACTCCACCCAAAGCGGTAATTTTTTTGTGGATGTCAGGCATAGCGGTCACTCCGTCGGGTTACAAAAGCGAAATCGGATTGCTCATTCAGTGTTGCATTCAGGTGCTATTTTTGGGTCCTGGTTATTTCAGGATCTTGATTTTTCGCAAGTCACCTAGAGAAAATTGCTATAAATTCCGTAGCTGGTAGCGCAATAAATACGGGGGCTAGAGGCCTTTTTAATGCATTAAATCCCCATGTCCAGAAACCTCGTGATCTTTTGTGACGGCACCGGCAACCAGTTTGGCAACCGCAACAGCAATGTGGTCAAACTCTTCAGCGCAGCGGTGCGTGACCCGCTGTGGCAGCTATGCCACTACGACCCAGGTGTGGGCACCTTTGGACTGCGGGAGGCACTGTTTGAGTGGCAGAAGGTTCCTGCCAAGATTTTCGGACTGGCATTTGGATGGGGGATTACGCGCAACGTGGAGGAGGCCTACGCCTTCCTCATGCGCAACTACCAGCCGGGGGACCGCATCTTCATCTTCGGGTTCAGTCGTGGTGCATTCACGGCACGGGCCATCGCCGGTATGGTGCATGCCATGGGGCTCATGTACCCTCAGCATGAAAACCTGATGGAATATGCGACCCGGCTGTTTCAAAAGGTTCCCAAGGGCGAGCGGGAGCAAAGCGAGTTTTTTGGGATCCAGCAGAAGTTCCGGCAACAATTTTCGCGGGACTGCAAGATCCATTTCCTGGGTCTTTGGGATACCGTCAAGACGGTGGGCTGGTTTGGATCTCCGGTCAGTTTTCCCTACACCCTCAACAATCCGTCTGTGTTCACGGTTCGGCATGCGCTGTCTATTGATGAGCGACGCTGCTTCTTTCGGCAAAACCTTTGGTCAGCCCTGAAAGGTCAGAACGTCAAGCAAGTGTGGTTTGCCGGAGTGCATTCGGATGTGGGTGGCGGCTACCCGGAAGTCGAAAGCGGCCTTGCCAAGATTTCTCTGGAATGGATGGCGCAGGAAGCCACGGCTGCGGGCCTTGCACTGGTTGAGAGTGCGCTGCAGAGCGTTCTGGGAAGTGGCTCCGGTGCGGGTGTGTATGCACAACCCAATGTCGTTGCGAGGCAACACGAATCACTCATGAAGGTTTGGTGGCTGGCGGAATGTTTGCCCCGTCGGTTTCAGGATCCCCGCCAGGACTTTGCCGTGACCTGGCGGTTTCCGCTGCTTCAATGGCGCGAGCTCGGAAAACGGCGATTTATCCGGCCCGAAGGCAGTGCCGTCCACCAGTCCGTGCTGGACCGCATGCAGGCGCAGCCTGGCTATTTACCGGACAACTTGCCTGCGGATTTGCCAATAGAGCCCTGGCACGCAACTAGCGCCACACCGGAGGTGCACCGTGAATCGTGAGGCATTTGGCGTGTTTGGGTCCCTGGGCAGCAGGCCTGTAGATGATGTTCTGGCAAAAGCACTGATTCTGGCGGGCCTGCTGCCGGATGCGTTTGCGGCGCAGTTCGGTGCTGCTAGTGGGCGACGCATACCGTGGGGGGCGCAATTTGCGCGATTCGCCGACAAGTGGTCTTTGGACCCCTTCTCGAACGCCGTGACGGTCTGCCCCGATCTCATCGCGGCACAACGGGCTTTGCGACGGGTGAGCGATGGATGGGCGCGCACGGCCCACCAGGCATCGCTTTCGTCCACCGTGCAAGAACTGTGGGCACAGTCTTTTGCTAGCCGGTTTCCCCGGGTGCGGCTGGCTGTCACCCCAATGCCTGAGGCATGGAATCCGCAGGAATTGACACAGCTTCTGATGAGTCCCGGCACCGGCGTTTGCAGTGTGTTTTTTAAGAAGCGAGTTGAAACCCACCTGCAATGGAACTGGCCTCTGCAGATCGGCGTGCCCCGGACACCCGTTGGTGAGCGTCTGCTGAAAATATTGAAGCAAGGGCGTTACCAACATCTCTACCAGCCGCGGGCAATCTCTGGCAGTCAGGAAACCTTTGACCTGCTGCTGCTGCCGGGAGAGCTGGTACCTGACGCCCCGTTGCCATTCGATCTGGAGGCTGTTCACGCTGGCGCCCTGCTGGTGCTGGAAGAAAAGCTGCCGGCTACTGCCCATAGCCTGCGGCCATTTGCCGGTTTTGCGCTGCATCGCTCCGGCTTCGGCCTGACCGGTGCGTGTTTCGTGGCACAGACGAAGTGGCCTGCCTGGATCAACACCGTGATGCGTGAGCTGTCTCACAAAGCGACGCTGGATGCGGCCCTTTTTCAGGCGAGCAAGGGCCCGCGCGAACATGCACAACCGCTTCTGGCTGCTGACCCGGACTTTCTGGAAAGGGCGCGCTTCGTCAAGCCGACTTTGCGCTCTGCAGCCGTACCCAGTGCCGACGTTCCGCGCATGCAGAAATCGGCCAAGCCACCAGCGACCGTGGTGTTTCGTAGCGCGGTTCCGATGGCCGTTCCAGCGGGCATCGACATAAGTGCCACAGCGAAAAGGGCGGCAGCGAAGAAAATTGCGCCAGTCAAGAAGTTCAAGAAACCGGCCGAAGAGCGGCATGTGCAGTGCAAAATTCTCAAGGGGAAATCAGGCTCACAAGCAGTGAAGCGGCTTGAATCCCGCCGTTCCTACCGTGCGCATATTCACATCGGCCCTGAGATCGACCTGGATGCCTTGCGCGCCGACGTGGTCTTCGACGAGTCACAGTTGCCGCCTTCGGACGATGGACATGATCTGCAGGTTGCGTTCTGTCCACTCGATACCAGCGCATCAAAAGACGGCGTCGTCCCGGCCATGGTGAAAACGATTCACCTGCCCAAAGTGGGCCCCAGTGAGGTCGCCCAGTTCAACTTCACCACGGGCGCGTATGCGCAAGGGTTTCGTGCGCGCATTCTGATCATGCATCGCACCCGTATTTTGCAAACGCTGATGCTGGCCGCTCCCACACCGAACAAGGACGTGGATACGGACCTTGCGCTGCGCCAGGAGAGTGTGGTCAACCCCGCATTTTCCAGCAGCGCTTCCGAAAAGCCTGCGGATATTGCTTTGGTTGGCAACGACAGCGCGGCCGGTTTTGCTGGCATTACCGCTGTCACCGCGGGAGGTGCAACATTCAGCGAGCCGGCCGGGCTGAATGTTCTGGTGGACACGATTGAGTCGCTGTTGTCGAAGGCCAATATCAGTACGGCCGGTGAAGACATGCAACTGGATGACCCGAAGCTGGTCGCTCTGATGATTCAATTGGCAAACCAGGGCGTGGCGCTGACCCGGGAGCTCAAACGGCAGATGAACCTGCCCGATTTTCAGAATGCCAAGCGCGTACAGGTGGTTGAGGCCCGGTCCAAGGCCTACCTTCCAGTGGAATTTGTATATACCGGCAAGGCGCCCACACTCAACGCCCGGCTGTGTCCGAACGCCAGGAAGGCACTCGCCGCCGGCGGCGCGGATGTGCACGGCACCTGCAAGAATGCTGGCGATTCCGGGACCGTTTGCCCTGCCGCGTTCTGGGGCTTCAGCAAGTGCATCGAGCGCCAACCCTTTGGTTTGACGGAGCAACATGTGTTCAGCATTCCCCAGCCGGGCGCCGATACGCTGGCTCCATTCAAGGCCGCGGTGCTGGCTGCGAGTGAAAAGGTAACCGCTGCCGACTTGACGGGCGCCGCGGGTGTGAAGACGGCGATTGCGGAGGTTGCCCAAACCGTGCGCATGGCAATGTCGTGGGATGACTGGCAGAAAGACATTCGCGCCAAGCCCGCGGCAACCTTGCTGGTGCTGTTACCACACTCCGACTTGTCGCTGGATTTTGTCAACATGCCGGCGCTTGAAATCCAGAAGAGCTGGCTTACCTCGGTGCAACTGGATGAGGCTTATGTACTGCCGCCCAATGGTGCTGGGCCGGGCCCCGTGGTTCTGCTGCTCGGATGCAGCACCGCGCTGGCTGACATTCCTTTCCTCAACTTTGTACGTGAGTTCAAGGCAGCGGGGGCGTCCATCGTGCTGGGCACGCTTGCGACCGTTCATGGAACGCATGCCACCGGGTTTGTTCGAGCCCTGCTCGACAAAATTCATCTGCGGGGGACGGGTCGGCCGTTTGATGAAATCCTGCTGGAGGTCAAACGTGAAATGCTGGCGGAGGGTGAGCCGTTTGTACTGAGCCTTGCCGCCTATGGCCACAGTTCGTGGCGCATTCAGACCTGAAAGGACGCTTTGATGTTCCGCATTCACATGCTGGCAGCTGACCACGGCGATTGTCTCTGGGTGGAATACGGCGACACCCATCCGCCCAAGCGCATTCTGATCGATGCGGGTACCGTTGGCACTTTTCCGCGCGCGCTCGCACCCAAAATCAAGGCAACAGTGGATGCCGAAGGCAGTTGCAAGTTCGAGCTGTTTGTCGTTACGCACATTGACGCGGACCACATAGGCGGGGCCATCGAGTTTCTCAAGCAGGCAGGAGCCAGTGGGGTTTCGATCAAGGAAATCTGGTTCAACGGCTACTTTCATCTTTCCAACACATCACCGTCGACCCTGGGTGCCAAACAGGGTGAAATGCTGACGCCGCTGGTGCAGAACGGCCCCTGGAAATGGAATAAACGTTTCAAGGACCTGGCGGTTATGGTGCCGGACACGGGGAAGTTGCCCACTTTCACCGTCTCGGGAATGAAAATCACGCTGCTGTCCCCCACATTCGACAAGCTCAAGAAGCTCAAACCCAAATGGGAGCAGGAGGTTCAAAAAGCAGGGCTGGTCCCGGGCCACGCGTTTGCACTTGCACAAGTGCTGCCAGACGGCTTTCTCGGCGGCAACGTTCAGGATTGGGCGGATACCCCCTTCAAGGAAGACGCGGCCGAGCCGAACGGCAGCAGCATTGCGTTTATTGCCGAGTTTGAGGGCAAGCGGGTGCTGTTCGGCGCAGATGCGCATCCGGGTGTGTTGCTTGCGAGCCTGAAGCGTGCGCCGCTGGGCACCGGTACCCTGGCTTTGAAGGCCTTCAAACTGCCTCACCATGCAAGCAAGAACAACGTGTCCAAGGAGATGATTGCAGCGTTCCCGGCAGAGCACTATCTGGTCTCGACGAATGGCCAGCAATTCGGGCACCCCGACGAAGAGGCTATTGCACGCGTGCTGACCGTTCGCAAGAAAGACGCGAAGACGCTCCACTTCAACTGTCCCTCCGACTTCAACGCGGTGTGGAAGAGCGCATCACGCAAGAACAACTGGAACTACGAAGCCAACTACGGCACCGCTGCTGCCGGCTGGGTGGTTGAACTGTAAGAACGCAGCACTTTCAGCAGTGCCTGCGCCGCCTTGGCTTCAGCGCTGGATCCGCCACTGAAATGCTGGAGTACGAAGCCCAGCTGGTCCGCCACCGATGCCCACATTGAGGGTGTTCCCGCACGGGTATGCAGATCCTCATACACCGCCAGAATGCCGGGCAACTGCAGGTCCAACTCGCGGTCGCGCGCCGCCAGTGCTTCGTAAACACTTAACTCCGGCAGGCCCACTACGCTCCAGAAATCAGGGTCGTCCAGCCGTTTGTGTTCCAGACTTTCACGGGCAAGCTGCAGACGTTCGGGCTCAAAGCCGGTCCATTCCGGTGATTTGGCGCGGCCGATCAGTTCGGCCGCCATCAGGTTCAGCGCCGGGTAAAAGTACTCCGGGTGTCCCGACTGTCGGGCCAGGGATTCGGAGACCCGGTAGTGTTCGGCCATGCTGTGAATGGCCTGTGCCTCGGCGCGTGGCCGCCGTGCACTGGCTTCGATCAGTGCCAACCGCTTGTACGCCGACCCCAGAAGGCTCTCGCGCTCAACCGTGGGTGCGAGGGTCGTGAGCGCCTGCAGCAGGGTTACGGCCGACTGGATTTCTGCGCGCCCCTGTGTCATCAGCTGGTCCAGCTCGGCCTTTGAAGTCCCTTTTTTGCTTTGTGCCTTCTCCACCCGGTCCCAGGCCAGACGCGCGGTGAGGTTGGCCAGCTCTTCGCCCGAGTTCATCGAGCCGCTGCCATCATTGGCTGCCATCACGTTGCCATACCACCGGATGGCACGCTCCGAGTCGCCCGCTGCCGCATAGGCCACGCCAAACGCTTCTGCCACGGCCCCCATACTTCCCCAGATCGCTTCAAAGCGCGCCTCCAGGTAGCGGATTTTTTCGATTTGCGTAGATGCTGTCGCACCCTGGGTGGTACTTTGCACTGCCAAGGTTTCCAATGCGAGCGTCAGAGCGACGGGCGACGCAATGCCAGAGAACTCATGACCCACCGGCGGCGGAGCCCGCTGGGTGTCGACCTCGTTGCGTTGCCACACCCAATCAGGGTCGCCATAGCACTGGTAAGCCGCCCAGGTATTGCCGCGCGGGTTGACCGCATAGGCCGCCATGCGACCGGCATGCACGGCATCCATGAAGCGCTGGCCAGTGAGGAGGGCGCGGTAGAAGGCGGTGGCAAACTGGTTTGCTGCGTCGTCTTCAACCGCCCAGCCAGCGGCCACGACACAACGCACACCGATGCGGATCAGCTGCTTGGCGATACCGGCGGCAAAGCTGGCGCGGTCGTATTCATGTCTGAGCAATTTGTCGGAGTCCGCGGCCAGGTGACAGCAGTTGAGGAATACCAGTTCGGGTACCACCCGCATGGCCTGCACTTCGCGGGGCCCCAGAAAGGTGCCGTCGCTCAACACGACTCCGCGCACCAGTGGTGGCTTGCCGTCGCGCTGCAACTCGGGCTCACCATGGCCGGCAATGTGAACAATGCGGTAGCGCTGTGCCAGCAGGGCGCTGGTCACCGTAGCGGCGTCCGGCCCCAAGCCGTCGTCGGGCGCGATCAGCGCGTGCACGCGCGAATCATCCAGCCCGAGTGGGCCACTCAGGGCGTCGCGCACAGCTTCGGCTTCTGCGCGGGCCGAGGGCAGAGGCGCATAGAGGGCCGGGTCGCACAGCGGCTCGCCAATCACCAGCACGCCATCCTCCAGGCGGGCATCACTGACCTGGGTTCTGAAGGTTACGGTGCGCAGCTTGCGCATCAGCTTGTTGCGAATCGCCCAGGGCGCGATCGGGCCACCGCGTCCGTCGTTGGGTGAATCCAGCAGTTCCCAGGGAATGGCTGCCGTTCCGTCGTCCAGCTCCAGCACCAGTTCGCTGGTGCCGCCCAGACTTGATTCCATTTCCACCGGAACCAGCAACTGAAACAGCGTGCGTCCGATTTCCTGACTTTGGCTGGCGTCATTGGAGGCCCGCCGCACCAGTTCACCCACCAGTCTGGCCTGCGTGGCTTGTGCGCGTAGCTCTGATCGCGCACGCATGGTGTCGAGCGTGTAGACAATGGTCGGCTCGCCGGTTTCGTCCTGAACCGTGACTGCGCTGATGAAGTCGTACGCGGTGCCCCGGTAGCCACTGTCGGGTGGGCGCCTGAGCGCACCGATGCCGGATCGGATGATCGGGCTGAGCACGAAGTAATCCGGTGATGCGGTTTCGAGCAGTTGCAGCGCGCTCCAGGCTTCGGTAGCGCGGCTCAGGTAGAGCTCAATCAGGTGCAGGTGGCTGACTTGGGGCCAGCCTCCCCGGGCAAGGGCCAGATTGGCTTCGCGTACGCCTTGGGCCACCGCCTGTGCCGACGTGGCGGCGTTGATGCCACTGCCGCCGCTGCCGATCAGTGTGGCGGCGAGTTCAAACTGTGCCGCACCCTCGCCAGGCGTTTCGGCCACACGCTGTGCCCATGCCAGCGTAGCCTGGCGCACCGTGTGGGTCAGCCCGGTGCTGCGCAGCTTGCCCTCTCCCCCCAGGCCCGCCACCACCACATGGGGTGGTCGTGGCAGGGCTAGCGGGCTTTCGGGATCCTGCCGGTTGTTCAGGAATATCTGGTGTGTGCCCGGCGCTTCGGGGTAGAGGCCCGCCGCCAGGGAGGCAGACATCACACCACCGATGAATCGGTCCACCACGCCTTCGCTGCCGGTCAACGTTGACGACACGTAATGGCCCAGCATCAAGGTGGTACTGACAAACTTCAGATTGACGTTTTGTACGCTGATGCGAAGCGCTGCGCGGGGGGGCGCGCCGTTGCCCATTGGCTCTTTTTCCGGCTCAAGCAGGTCGCTCAGGTCGGCCGGTGGCGGGTTGCCCGATCCCCGTTGCCGGGATGGGCGGCTGGGTACCAGTGGCGCCGCCGTTCCCCCACCGCCGCGCGCAACGGGCGCGGGGGATGCAGGCGGCAGACGTTGCGTGGTGCCTTGCTGAAGCAGCTCCAGGTACGCGTCAAAAGCGGTTTTTTCGTCAGCAAGGTCGCCGTGGGCACAATCCACCTGCCACGCGGGTACCCCTGGCAGCAGCGCACTTCCCAGAGTCACGCGGCCGTCGCCTGCGTCCGGTGCGTCGAGGTAATACAGGCCTTCCCGCTCATTCCATTCGAAACCTGTCGGCGTGAATCGGGCGTGGCCAACCACCATCACAACGCGATCCCTGAAAACCTCCAACGCTTTGCTGGCCTGCGCGTCAAGGCGCTGACGCAGAGCGATGGCCCGGTCCAGTGTTGTCTGGGTGGGAACACCCCAACGGTAGACCGTGCGCTGAGGTTCGTCGCTGTGCCACCAGTTGGTCTGGCGCACCGCTTCCAAATCCTGATCGGCAAGGGCCTGCCACCGCTGACTTTGTGAAAGCTTCAGCCCAGGGTCCAGTAGCCCAGCCTGCATTTGAATAAACCCTGGCATGTCAGCCATCATCTGGCGAGCCTGGTGGTCCTGAAACGGCAGTCCGAAGCCAATGAGTGCATTGCCGAAGTTGTCGTCCCCCGAGAGTACCTGCATTGGCGCAAATGAGCCGCCGTTGGGCGTACCCAGCATCAACAGGCGGGAGCCGGGTCGCTCCAGCCAGCGTTGCCATATGTCGGGTCGCTCCAGTTGCACCGTGCGGGCCACCAGTCCACCCATGGAGTGCGCCAGCAGCCGCACAGGCTGACCACTTGCAGCCCGCACGTTCATGGCCTCGTCCATGACCTTGGCAAGACGCTGCGCCTCCTGCTCAATAGGGCAGCGCCAGTCAAATGAAAATTCAATGACCTCGTGACTGTCCCCCAGATAACGCATCAGGTTGTCATAGGAGCGGCCGATGGGGCCGTCAGGCAACACGTTGGATGCGTTTTCCCGATAGGCCAAGCTCGCCAGCCCCCCCAGGATGCGCATGCTCAGCCATACCCGTTGGCCATCCACGCTGAGGTGGCTGCCCAGGATGCCCGGCAACAGAATCACGGCAGGCCGATCTGCAGCGGGTGGGCCGCCCGGTGCGCGCGGTCCACCGCGCAGACCATCGCTTGAACTGCCGGCCCAGGACATGGGCCCAATGGGAAGAAAGCCGTCCGGTGCGTCCTGCAAGAGGGCGCAGCAAATCGCCTCGGCCGTGCGCGCGTTGCTGAAGTAGTTGAAGTGGCTGACCTGGCCACTGCGTTCGAGCACGAAAATGGCCGAGGCGTGACCACCCGCCGGAGACCTGGGCGATCCGCCATACATAGAGCGCGTCTGCACCACCAGATCGTTGTCGGTCCAGAAAAAGGCATCGGCGAGCAGCGTCTTGACCCAATTGACGATGGAGTCGCCCTGAATGTCGCCTGCCACCACCCGTAACTGGCCGGGCAGGGGGGGCACGCCGGGACCCTGGGGTGCATGCAGCCACTGCACCAGAGGACTTTGCGGCGTCATGGCCTCCAGGCCTGGTAGCAGACTCGGGTCCGTGCGCTGGCTGGCAACTTCGGCTATGAAATCAACAATGGCGGGTGCTACCGGAATTTCGGCAAGCTCAAGCGACCATTTGAGAACCGACACGTAGGCGTCCAGCCGTCGCGAGGCCAGCAGTGTGCCGCGTGCCGGGCAGGCGACACGGACGATCCGCTCAATGCGGATGTCGCGCCCCTTCAACTCGGCTGCTAAATCACGCAACGCCTTGAGCTGGCTTTTATATGCAACAGGCCTGAAGGGTGCGAGCGACTCCTCATCCAGCTCGGGGTGGGCGCAGATACGGGCCAAAACCTCGGCGACCAGACCACCACGCGAGTGCGTCAGCAAGTGCACCCTTGCTCCATTGGGCAGCAGCCTGGCCAGCATCAACGCGTTGTCGACTGGACTGGCGGTGAGGGTTGGATGGTCGAAGCCATACACACGGTTCTCGTAATGCGCAAAAAGGTCGCGCACTTTTTGCGGATGACGTTGCCACAATTTGCCAAAGGTGCCTTGCGTCTCGGAGAAAGTTCCATGAATCAGTACCAGCAGCGGTGCGTCTGTACCGTCTGCAGGGGGAATGCGGTCGAGCCGCGTGGCGCTCCCCTTGAGTGGTGCGCCGAAGGCGCGTGCATGGAGCGGATAGACCCCGGCGTCCACCTGGCGGTCCACCCGCTCGGCGATCGCGCTGGCGGTGAGGCGGGCTGCGGGATCATTCAGCAGCCCTGTGACTACCTCCACGGCCGACAGCAAAACCGACCCCAGCCGCCCCCGCGTGGCGCTGCGAACCGCACCCGCTTGCTCCAGGCCCTGCCAGACCAGTTCGGTTGGCACGTTGACTTCATCGGGGCGATCCTCGTCGCCCATTCCGCGCCGGCGAATCCCGGACTGCGCCAGCATCAAATCGCGTGCGGTTTCCGGGTGCAGCATCAGCGATGGGCCGTTGGTGAGGTGAAGTACCACCGCGTCCAGCCCCGGCCGAGCAGTTATTCGTACCGAATTGCTGCTTCCCCGTTGCGCGCCCACCTGCACGCGCCGCGTCACTGTGCCACGGCGACCGAAGCCGGATGGTTGGGTCGTTGTTACTCCACCGCGTGTCGGACCTGCCGCAGGAAGCGCCTGACCACGGACAACGAAAGTGATCGGCTGGGCAAGGTGGGTCGATTTGGGGGCGGATTTCATCGAGGCGTCGCTGGCTTGCGCTTCGGTTTTGTTGCCGCGCTGGCGGTCTTCGTGGTTGAACTGCGTTGCGCCCTGGAGAGTGCCGCGGGTCCGCCACGGGTTGCAGGCTGCCGGGCGATGAAATCGTTGCTGACCCAGCCTTCGAGGTCGGTGGCGCCGACCACCGCAACCCGGCTCCACCGGTCCTGCGGTTCGAGCAAAATTAACTCCGTACCACGCTTCAGGGCTGGCGCGACCTTGTCAAATGCAGCCCCTGGTCCGCTGCGGATATTCAGGCTGGCGGCGGTCACCAGCATGCGCGGCATGACGTCATCCCCACGTCCCATGGCGCGGCTGCGCACCGCCGCAAGGGGAAATGCCGGTCCGGGGTCCACCTTGCGTCCGCGTGCCACATCTTCGTGGCCCAGCACGTCTTCAAGCCCGTAATGCGCCACCAGCAATTCGCAGAGCTCCAGTGCCCGTGCGATCTGTGCCTCCGTATAGGTGTGCCAGGGTTGCACACCACCGCCATGGCGGTGCTCGGCCAACTGCACTTCGGGGGGTGGATAGGTTTTGCCAAACCAGGCTGCAAATTGATCACCTTCCCGGTGCAGCAATCCGGCGTTGTCCATCTCGATTCCGATGGCGTAGTGGTTCATGCCGTCAAGCCCGTTCCACTGGCTGACCCCCGCATGCCAGGTTATGACGTTGAAGGGCGCCAGCTGAAAGACCCGGCCATCGCGCCCCAGAACAATGTGGGAAGACGCATTACCCTGAGGCTTCTTCGTGCACAGCGACTCCACTGAACTCTCCAGGGTTCGCCCAGCGGTGTAGTGCATGATCAAAAAACGCGGTTGCAGGGCCCCGCCTGTGTTCGGCGTCTGGCGAAACGTGACCCCCGTGCCAACCAAACGGTGATTCTTGATACTCAGCATGGCGATCTCCCGGTAGCGATAAACGGGCGACAGTCCCGAGGGGGCTCAGACCGTGAATGGCGTCTGCTTCAAGAACGGTACAGCCGCTCCCAGCGTAAAGAGGTTGGGTGATTGCGAGGCGGGCATACCGGCACGGATGCGTGCATAAAAGCTGGCATAGCTGCCACTGAAGGTGCCGTTGCTCCAGACCCGCAGCAGCTGTTCGGTGAACGCGCCATTGTGGTTGCCATCCATGGAAGACTGGTTGTCCTGGCAACCCGAAATCAGGATCACGGCGGGCTTGAATTGCTTGACCAGGGTGGACAGTCTGCTGCTAACGACGACGTTGGCCAGTGCCGTGTCCGGGTCCACAACGGCCTTGCCAGCGGCCTTGGCCACATCGTTCTGTAGCTTGTCGTAAAAGGCCTTGTGTTCGCTGTAGACGCGCATGCCGACGGCTGCCGGCATGAGCTTGGGCCGCTGGTCTGGCGTGGTGGGTTGGGGGAGGGCTGCGCGCACGACCGTACCACTGTGGCAACTGTCTGAAAGCACAAGAATGCGCACCCCGGCCTTGAACTTACTGAACTCGAAATACAGTTCATCGTCGATCAACTGGCCATCGAACAGACACCAGGTTTCGTCCTGCTTGTCTTCTTCTTCGCCACTGACATCGGGCAACTGGCCGCCATGGCCTGAATAGCTCATCAGAAAAAGGTCGCCAGCCCCCAGTGTTTTTGCCGCTTGCCGAGTGGCTGCAAGCACATTGGCACGCGTGCCCTTTTTGGTAAGCAGTACCGTGCTTTTCATGCCCTTTGATTTAGCGATGGCCGCCATGTCTTTGGCATCAAACTCGCAGGCGGAGAGTGGCCCGGTCCACCCGGAATAGGCTGCAGCGCTGACTTCATTGAGGCCGATGTGCAACGAAAGAGCCTGAGGCTTTTTTTGCGCGGTGACGGATGCCTTGCTGGTCATGATGTCCTCCCTTGCATATGCGTTTGATTGCTTGCAATTTTTTACAAATTCTCGACCTATCGCAGACGGGATGCAAACGGCAATATGTAAGTAAATGTAAATTTATCCCAGCAGTGCCGTCATGATCTCAGCGACTTTGCGCTGGTTCAGGCGCCCGGCTTCCACCCAGACAAAACGCCCGGCCAGTGCCTGTGCCACATCGGCTTGCGCGACGGCCTGCGCCGTGGTGGCGTCGTGCAGTAGCACGACGCGCCGCAAGTGCGGCACAGTCCCGAGTACATGCAATTCGTGACGGCAGCCCTGGTTCTTTGCCTGGAAGCCGCGCAAGTCCATCAGGACTACATCGGCCTGACCCACCAGGGCCATCAATGCCGCTTGCCAGGTGCTGTCAAAGCAATAGCACTCGTTGACACGGTACCGACCGTCCGGGTCGGGGGCGAGGTCGAATTCGCGGAGTCGTTCTGCTACTTGCGCCTCCGTCCCGATGAAGCGGCTGGCCAGGCGTCCATTGAGAAAGGTGAACAGATCGTCCGGGTCCAGCGTGCGGCTCAGCAGGTCGGTACCCGCAATCAGAACCGTGTTACCGCTGAGCCGCCAGCGTTCGATGACCCGGTCAAACAGGGTCTGTACCCTTGCGTCCTGCTGGAACACCCGAAGCACCAGCAGCGTGGGAGGCGCATCGCCCGGCGCGAGCCAGCCCCGCAACATCCAGCCTGCAACGGGCAGCCACAGCCCGGGTAACAGTTGCGTAAGTCCCAGCAATCCCGCGCCCTGCAGGGCGGGTAGCGCACTGGCCGCCAGCACCACGAACCAGTAGGCCGCCAACAGGTACCACAGGTCGGAGAAGCGTTTGGCCCGGTAGGCATTCGCCAGCGATCGGGCTAGGGCGTAGGCTGGCCACGCCAGCAGCAGCCAGGGCGCCAGTGCCATCAGCAGAATGGCTGGCGTGGCGCCTACCCAACCTACCAGTCCGATGACCCAATAGGGAGGGTTTGCCGCACCCGCAGTCAAAATTTGTAGCGCCACCACGGAGGAGCCTGACAACACCAGAAATATGGGCAGCAAATAGGGTGCAACGGCGCGGATACGTCCGCTCGCACCAATCACCAGTGTGACGGTGACCGGAATAACGACCAGGCCACCAAGCCATTGCAGGGATGAGGCAAGCGGCTGGTGCGCGATGGATCGCCACGTTACCAGGGCCAGCATCAGCAGGAGGTACAAACCGATGGCACCCAGGGTGCGCAACCAGGACCAGCGCCGCAGCAGGCCCCAGGTCAGCGCCATGGGCCATGCATAAACCAGGCCGAGCGTGAGTGCGCGCCCCAGGGTGAGCAGCGCCTCATCGTAAACAAAAAGCAGTGCCAGAACTGACTGGGTGATGCCAATGAGCAGGCTGAGCCCGCTGAGCGCCAGGAGGTAGCGCCAGCTTGCGCGGCGGTTGGCTGAAATATCCAGAACGGCCTCGACCCGCCGCGCTACTGTTGTTGCCATAGCATGACCCGCTGCTATTCTTGTGGCTTCGGGCGTCGGACCACCGCGCATGAGTGCGAGCATCTGGCGCCGGTACAGGCCCGCCACGATCCAGGATGCGGCTGCAGTCAGTAGCACGCCCACCATCAGCGCAAAAAAGATCGGCCCTGATTCAATTGGCATGGCGTTTTACCTCTAGGAACGACTCGCTTGCTGACTGGCGCGCGCAGGCATCGTTGCCGTGACCAACCAGCCCGCCACGGGCTGGCCAGCCTCCTGACGCAAAACATCCGGCGTGCAGTCGGCATATCGCCCGGTGGGCCGAAGCCGATAGTCGCTGAACTGGGGCTGCAGCGCGCGGAAGTAGCACAGGGTGTCTGCGCAGGCCACGAGATGGCGCGCCATGGGCCTGAGTCCTGGCCCACACAGTCCGGTACCGCATCCCAGATCGGCGATATCGAGTGCTGCCAGACCGTTGCCACGGTGGGCCATGAGCGCGTTTGCGACCAGCTCCGGTGCGCGGTAGGCCAAGCCTTGCAATTTTGCTTCGAACTGCGGCGCAAAGCTGTCGAACACGGTCTCGATACAGGCGTCCGATGCACGTGCAAGGGGTGTCGTGCGCCAATGGGTCAATCGCAGCCATTTGGTGCAGCGCCACCGGGTTATCCGGTTTCTGTGCCAGCCATTCACGGTACAGTTTGGCGGCCTCGTCGTTCTCACCCAGCATCACCAATGCACGCAGCACCTGCTCGCGTGCCTGAAGGTTGCGCGGCCAGAGGGAAATGGCGCGGCTATTGGCCAGTAGACCCTGATGACGGAGCAGCACCCCAAGAAAATGAATGGCGTCAGCGTGGTGGGGCTGGCCCTTCAGGACGCATTGGAGGGCCTCAACCGATAGACCTGTCTCGCTCCCGACGTCGGGCACCATGGTGCATGGGACTCAGTTCACCACGTTGGTTCTGGTGTTCCAGTCGAACGTTACCGCCGCGCCCAGCGCGCCGTTGGCGGTGGCGGGCTGGTAAGCGAAGGTTATTGAACCGTAGGACAAGGCTACTTCTTCAGAAATATCGCTACCTTCGCCACAACTGGAATGCACGGATGTGACGGATACTTCTTTCATCGTGACCTTCAGGAAATCCTTCTGACCCTCGCCAGCCTTGCGGGCTGTCAGGACGGCGGTTTTGATGGTTTTTCCGGAGGCCGCGTTTTTTGCCAGTAACGGTGACGCTTTATCGTAGTGGTGTACCACGCGAAACTGCTCGGGGATTGTTTTGAGTTTGGCGGATCCAGCTCCTGTCGCTGCAGGGCCTGCTGCGGACTGGGCGAGCCCCCAATTCCAGGACAGCACCTCGATTTCGCCTTTATGGTCCACCGAGGTCGACTCGCCTTCAATGCCGTCGAATTTGATGTGAGTGTCGACCGCCATGGTTTCCCTCCGGGAAGTAGATTCAGACGACAGGGACGACTCGTACGCCCCCCTCAGCGATCACTATGGCACAGAGAATTCAATAATGCAAAAGGAAAATTTTGAGTATGGCTGCTATTCAATTAATAGCTTCTTGCGCAATGATTCCGCGGGCTTCGGCCCGATTTAAAGTATTTTTCTAAGCCCCGTTTGTCTTGCGATCCTTCAGCCAACCCTGCGCGTAAGCGCCTACAGCAATACCTGCCAAGGCCACCACGAGCGACCAGTTTCCAGTGCCCAAACCGGCAATGGCCGGGCCGGGACACACTCCGCACAGGCCCCAGCCGATACCAAAAATGGCCGCGCCGACCACGGTATCGCGGTCCAGCGCGGACGGCCGCACCGCAAAATGGTCTCCCAGCGCAGGACGGCCCAGCAGTCGGGGCGCCAATTGATACACCAGCACGGTGACGCAGACGGCCCCGCCCATCACCAGCATCAGCCCAAAGTCCTGAAAACGCAGGAAGCTCAGTACCACCTCAGGCGACACCATGCTGGAGACTGCCAGCCCAAAGCCAAACAGGATACCGCTGACAACCACAGCAAGAAATTTGGAAAAAGACATTAGCGGCCTCCCATCCACAGCACCACATTGGCGGTAATAAAACCGGTAGCCATGAAGGTCAGCACCGCCATCAGTGAGGGCCATTGCAGCGAGCTCAGGCCGCAGATGCCATGACCCGATGTGCACCCATTCGACTGCCGCGCACCAAAGCCCACCAGCAATCCGCCAGTGCCCAGTTGCCACAGGGGTATGCCCGTACGCAGTCCGCCGGCAGGCCCGATCCAGATCCACCAGATGGCGGCGCCCAGCACCAACCCGAGTGCGAAAACCAGTCGCCAGACACGCGTTTCAACAAACCGGCCCTGTTGAAAAAACGGCCGGCGGGACACGTAGGACCAAGTGCTGGTAAAGACCGTGCTCATGCCACCCACCCAGCCGGTCAGAATAAATAAAAGACTTACCCCGGCTCCGATCAACAGTCCCCCGGTCAGGTAATGCTCCCACCCCAGTGGAAAAAGCGACAACATCATGCAGTCTCCCGTGCTTTTTGCAAAAGCCGCAAGCATAGCGCCTGGCGCGCCACATCAAATGCCGACAAAGGGTGCCAGTAAGATGACAGGGAACTAACTGTTGAGAGCTGGCCATGAATTCCAAACCCGAGCAACTGATTCTCATCAACCGCGATTCCCCTGGGGTGGTCACCCTCACGCTCAACCGCCCTGATGCGTTCAATGCGCTGTCTGTAGCCATGCTCACCGCATTGCAGAGCGCGCTGGATGCGGTTGCCGCGGACGAATCAGTGCGTGTGGTGGTTCTGGCGGCTTCAGGCAAGGCGTTTTGTGCAGGCCATGACCTCAAGGAAATGCGCGCTGCGCCCTCGTTGGGCTACTACCAGGGTTTGTTTGACCAATGTGGGCGCGTCATGCTGGCGATCCAGCGTCTGCCAGTGCCCGTGATTGCGCGGGTGCAAGGAATTGCGACTGCGGCAGGTTGCCAGTTGGTGGCGATGTGTGATCTGGCGGTAGCCGTCAGCACTGCAAAATTTGCAGTGAGTGGGGTCAACCTGGGCCTTTTCTGTTCCACACCCAGCGTGGCACTGTCGCGCAATCTCGGCCGCAAGGCCGCGTTCGAAATGCTGGTGACGGGCGAGTTTATTGACGCACAGCAGGCCCTGGCGAAAGGGTTGGTCAACCGCGTGGCTGAACCCTCCGCGCTGGACGCGGAAATCGCCCGTCTGGTGGACAGCATTCTGGCCAAGCCACGCGTGGCGGTAGCAATGGGTAAAGCCTTGTTCTACCGTCAACTGGAAGAGGGTATTGAAGTGGCCTATCAGGACGCCACACAGACCATGGCCTGCAATATGATGGACGAATCAGCCCTGGAAGGCGTGCAGGCCTTTATTGAAAAGCGACAACCCGACTGGCGTTGAAAAGATCAGCTGGACGATGGCCAGTCGCTGAACGGGAAGGGGACCCCTTCCGTGTCAAAGCTCACAAAGCCGGCAATCTGCCGCAGATAGCTGCCAACAGCCCTGCCCATATGGGTCAAGCGCGCGTTGGGCGCATCGCTGACCAGTGCCAGAATCCATTGCACGACTGCGATCAGTCCCAGAAGTGTGGCGGCCAACTGAAAGGCCATCGCCATCAGGATCATCATCAAGGCGCGCATCCAGATGCTGCGTTTGTCTTGTGGAGGTGTTTCGGGCGTATCGGCCATGGGGTGCTCCTGATTGGGGGTTCAGGCCCTATGCTAGCGTCTTTGATCTTTTGAGATTGTCGAATCCATGGCTGAAAAAGCATTTACCACTGCGGACTACAAACTCTTTCCCTCACCGCGCAACCTGCACGCCGAGGTTTTTGTGCACCAGGTCTTCGTGCCATACCCCTACACGCTGATTGATTTGCCCAGCTTCTACTTCAAGGGAAAGGCAAGTCTTTTTGCGGCCTGCCGGATGGCGGACATGAAGATGGGGCAACTGGTGACGTTTGATCAGGAAATTGATCTGGCCAAGTTCAATGACCGGTTTGTACCGGATTGAATCGGCCGTGCTGCCTCGCGATCAGTTTTCTACAAGCCTCTGCCGCTGATGAGTCGCAGCAGGATCATGATGACGGCAATCACCAGCAGCACGTGGACAAAGCCGCCCATAGTGGTGGAGGTAACCAGGCCCAGAAGCCACAAAATGATAAGAACGACGGCAATGGTGTATAGCATGATGTTTCCTCTGAGTTAGTTTGATTGGAGAGAACCTGAAACCAGTTTGATCGGGTCTCCGGCACGCCATGCGGGCAGTGCCGACTGATGAATCACACGGGTTGATCCATCATTCATGCGGATCGTGATGTCATAGCCCGTGGTAGCGCGTGCCCGCTTTTCAATCTCGTTGCCCGCCATGACGCCGCCTACAGCGCCGATCACGGTAGCAATGTCCTTACCCTGTCCTCCGCCCACCTGGTTGCCCAAGAGGCCACCCACGACCGCGCCGCCAGCAGCACCCAAACCGGTTCCTTCACCTTTGGTACTCACCTGTTGCACGGACTCAACCCGGCCGCAGTCCGGGCACTTCACCGTTTTGGGCTGCGTTGGTAAGGCGATCGGTTTCTTGGTGGCGTTGTTGACCGCCGTGGTGCGCGACTCCGCTGCGTTGGGTCTTTCGGGTACGGTGAAGTCCGTATCTTGCACAGAGCGGCCCATGGAGTTGGGTATCCAGCCCATGAAGGCCGCGATACCCGTGGCGCAGAACAGCGTGATCGCTATGCCTGCGACCCACATGAGCGACTGGGGAAATTTGCTGATGTGGGTATTCATAACAATGTGATTATTTTTTGATCTGATTGCCAATGATGCCGCCAACTGCAGCGCCGCCAACGGTTCCTACCGTGCTACCGCCTGTCAGAACGGAGCCGCCGATGGCTCCCACGCCAGCGCCGATAGCCGTGTTTTGGTCCCGCGCAGACATTCCTGCACAGGCGCCGAGTGTGAGCAAGGCAGTTACAGCCAACGAGCTGACGGCTAATTTTTTGAGTGTTTGCATATCAAATCCTTGATTTAAAAAATGGAGTTACGTGCTTATTTCAGACGCATGTCGTTCTTGACAGAGGTGACGCCCGTGACTGCTTGCGTTACGGCGACAGCCTTGTTGATATCGCCTTGCGAACTCACGAAGCCACTGAGTTGAACGCGGCCTTTGAACGTCTCGACGTTGATTTCGGCTGACTTCAGTGTGGGCTCATTGAAGATGGCTGCCTTCACCTTGGCGGTGATGGCGCTGTCGTCCACATATTGACCGGTGCTCTCCTGCTTGGCAGTGGATGCGCATCCCACCATAGCGGTCATGGCAAGGGCTGCAAGCAGTACGGAAATGTGTTTGATTTGGCTCATGTTTACTTCTCCTGGTTGATGTAAAGCTGAAGATTAATCGCTTGCGCACATGCCCTCTGTGCGCGGGCGCACACAGATTTGATATTTCTCAAAAAAACAAATATTTTTGTGTGCGGTGGCATACAGACCTGGGAAAGGCCTGCAATTATTCTTGCCGCAGGGCGCCGAAACAATACGACGGCGCTCTATTCAATCGTCCTTTTGCAATTACAGGAGTTAGTTATGAACAAGTTCACACTCACCACACTATCCGCCGCCTTCCTTATTCTTGTTGGGACCAGTGCCATGGCTGCAACTCCCACCAAGGCAGAGTACAAAGCGTCGAAAACGGAAATTTCAGCAAAGTACAAGGCCGACAAGGACGCCTGCAAGTCACAGAGCGGCAATGCAAAAGATATTTGCGTTGAAGAGGCTAAAGGACAGGAAAAAGTTGCCATGGCCGAACTGGAAGAAAACTACAGCCCCTCGGCTAAACACAGCTATGCCGTGCGCCTTGCCAAAGCAGACGCAGCTTACGCCGTCGCCAAGGAAAAATGTGATGACGCAGTTGGCAATGCCAAGGACGTTTGCCGCAAGGAAGCCAAAAGTGCTTATGTAACGGCCAAGGCGGACGCCAAGGTCGTGGAAAAAACTTCTGAAGCCAACACTACAGCGCGCGAAAAGACCACCGAGGTCCGCAAGGACGCCGCCACTGACAAGCGTGACGCAGCTTACGCCGTAGCCAAGGAAAAATGCGATGCGATGGCGGGTGATGCCAAGACCAACTGCCTCAACGAAGCCAAAGCCACATTCGGCAAAAAGTAAATCGTCTGTCTCCCGACAGATAAAGGAAAAAAATGACTGAAGTCAACGATATGAGCAATGCCGTGGCCCGCACACTGGACCATGCGGCTGCAAGCGTCCACAACGCGGTCGACAGAACAACCGACGCAGCGCGACCAGCGGTTGACCACCTGGTTGACGGTGTCCATCAAGCGGTGGACAAGCTTGTGGGAGCGGCCAATATGGCGACTAAAACACTGGATGCCAAAGGCGAGCAATTGGCCTTGGCGCAGTCTCGCTTGACCAAGACTTGCCGCACCTATGTGCAGGAAAAACCACTCACGTCGCTCGGTATCGCAGTTGCGTCGGGTTTCCTGCTGAGTTGGGCACTGCGCCAACGCTAGTGTTTCAGGCGCAATGGGCATGACATCCTCCGGTGCGCCACAACCCGACACGGAGTCGTCCGCCCAAGAGGCGGTGGATCCGGTCGGTTTGATGGACACGGCCGATGCCCTTTGGGGCGACCTGCGGGGCATCGTGCAGGACCACGTGCAACTGCTTGCACTGGAGGCGCAGCGCGCAGGAGAAAGCCTCGCCCACATACTGGCATATAGTTTGGTGATTGGGGTTCTTCTTCTGAGTACTTGGCTGGCCCTGTCGGGTGCATTGGTGTTCTGGCTGATTGGCTACGGGCTGGCGCCAGGCGCTGCACTCTTGCTTTTTGCACTATTCAACGTGGTGGGGATGGCCTCTCTGGTCGTCGCTATACGCCGAAGAAGCCGGCTTCTTCGTTTTCCCGCAACGCAGCGCAGCCTTCAGGCGGGCCGCAGCGCGGATTTTCCCAAGGACCATGCGTCATGACAAATGCCGGGAAATCGCCGCAAGCCAGTCAATCTGGCTCACTTGAGCATCAAATTGATGTGACAGAGCGGCGTTTGGCGTTGCGCTATTGCGAATCAACTGCCCATGCTGCGGCGCTGAAGACGGGCGTTCGAAAAAAACTAAGCTCGCCGATGGCCCTGCTATTGGCGACAGGAGTTGGTTTTGCTTTGGGGCAGATCACGGCCAAGCGCGAGAAAAAACCAGTAACGGGACCATCGGAAATCGCTGCCAATCGATTTTTTACTCCGACCGGGCTGCTGCAGATGGTGTCCCTGGCGGGATCCGTGATGGCCCTATGGACACGGTATCAGAGCGACAAAACTGAAGTCCGACCACCGCGCTAATCGCGGCCTTGGCTACTCTGCGCGCTTGGCAGCAGTCGGCTGAATTCCTTCTTGACCACGCCGTAGCATTCGCAGGTTCTCTTCTCGAGCCCGGCGCGGTCCAGCACCGAGATATGACCCCGGCGGTAGCGAATATAGCCCGCCAACTGCAGCTTGCCCGCAGCCTCGGTAACGCCTTCACGGCGCACGCCCAGCATGCTGGCAACCAGCTCCTGCGTCATGACCAGTTCCCCTGAAGGGATGCGATCCAGCGTGACCAGTAACCACCGCGACAGTTGTTGCTCGACGGAGTGGTACCGGTTGCAGACGGCGGTCTGGCCCATTTGGGTCATTAGCGCTTGGGTGTACCGCAGCAGCAGGTGATTCAGGGCTTCCAAACGATCAAACTCCTGCTTCAACACGCTTCGATTGAGGCGGTAGGCGTGGCCTGCCGTTTGCACCACGGCTGAACTGGGTGTGGTGTCACCGCCCATCAGCAGTGTGACGCCCACCAGGCCTTCGTGGCCTACGCCAGCAATTTCCGATGCTGCACCGGATTCGGTGACGTATTGCAGGGACACGATGGCGGTGGTGGGAAAGTAAGCGTGGCGCAGGGGCCCACCTGGCTCATACAGGACTTCACCCAGTGACATTGCCACCAGTTCGAGTTGCGGAACCAGCCGCTCGAAATCCTCCGCTGGCAGAGCGGCAAGGAGATGATTCTGGTTTGGATTGTGGGGCAAGGACATCAGTGGCTTCAGGGATGCGGCCGTTATTTCAGTGCGATCAGTTCGACACCGATTCCGCGGTAGCCCACGAAGCGGCTGGACTGGTTGAACATGGGCTCCCCGCTGACCCGAAACTCTTGCCTGGAGCCATCGGCATTGACGCGACTGAAAACATAGTCAAGAAAGGGCTCGCGCGCGGCAATGCGTGCCTGCAATGCCTTGCGTTCAGTTTCGTTCCAGCCCGCTTTCGGGGTGTCATTAGGCTGCTCTGCCGTGGTGTCCACGCGAATGCCCAGCATTTCCAGAACAGGTCCGGATACTTTGGTAAAGTGTCCAGCCTCGTCCTGCTCCCAGTACCAGTCGGAAGCCAGTTCGGTCAGACTGCGGTAGCGCGCTTCACTTTCCCGCAACTCAGCCGTGCGCTCCTGAACGGTCTGCTCCAGTTCCTTGTTGAACTTCTCCAGCTTGCGGTACAGAAGCCGTACTTCCAGCATATTGCGGATGCGCGTTTTGGCTTCGATCAGGTCAAACGGCTTGCTGATAAAGTCTTTCGCCCCTGCCTGCAGTGCGCGCAGTTTGTGGCCGGGTTCGGCGGTGATGACCAGCACGGGAACGTAGGTGTCCGTGTTCTGGGCCTTGAGCCCTTCCATCACCTCAAAACCGTCCATGCCAGGCATTTGCAGATCGAGCAAAATCAGGTCGTAATGATTCTTGGCATGGAGTCCACAGACCTCCCGTGGATTCATGGTCGATGTCACATGATCAAAACCCACTTCCTGCAGCATTTGCTCCAGCAGGGTGATGTTTACAGCCTGGTCATCCACGATAAGAATGCTGGCGGCGAGGATTTCGTTTTCCGAGATTGTCATTTTGATACCTGTTTGCATTGGGGGGAGTGGCGCGGTGCGGCGCTCCCGTTTGGTTTGAAGGCAATCGGGTGTCTGGTCTGACCATAACACCCATTCCCCGGATTTCCTTGTGCATTTGCACCAGCAGTGGTGATGAAGGGCTTCAAAGCAGTCGCCCCAATAGTCGGGCTGCTCCTTCTTTGAACCGGAACAGCAGTGGTCTTGTATTCCATGTCTCGCGGTCTATTTTTTCGGACGCGCTTGCGTCTTTTTCGAAAGACGTCTGCATTTGCCGCGCAAACTCAGGTCCCAAAATAACCGCATTGATTTCATCGTTGTCGAGCGCGCTGCGCCAGTCCAGATTGCTGGATCCCACGCAAGACCACACGCCGTCCACAATGGCTGTTTTTACATGCAGCAAGGCGCCGCTGCGCTCGAATATCTTCACGCCGCCCTCCAGTAACTGGGAGTAGTACGAACGACCGGCGTGGAACGTGAAGGCCGAGTCTGATTGACTCGGAAGGATCAGGCGCACATCGACTCCTCTGCCTGCAGCGTCCAGCAAGGCCCTGATGAGTTGCGGATCCGGAACAAAGTAGGCGTTGGTGATGTACACCTGTTTTTCGGCGTTCGTGATCGCGGATATCAGGGTCAGGTATATCAGGCTGTAGGGATCGTCTGGCGTGCTGCCTATTGCACGCACCAACTCCTTGCCCTGCGGGGATATTGCGGGAAAGTAGGTTTTCTCCGCAAGCGCTCTGCCATTTTGTTTCGTCCAGGTGTCAATGAAAAGTTTCTGGAAGTCAGCAACTACCGGACCGTCAATCTGGATGTCGGTGTCGCGCCACCCGCGTGTGGTGTCCAGTGATTCCTTGCTTCGCTTGAACGAAGACCCACTCGAATAAACACTACTGATATTGATGCCACCGAGAAACGCCGTCTGGCCATCTACCAGGAGCAGCTTGCGGTGATCCCTGTGGTTAATGTCCCAGGCTTTTTTTGCCACCAGCGGGTTCATCGGGTTGAATTCGAGAACGTGGATACCGGCTTGGGTCAGCCGGTCGAAATAGCTTTGGGGCGTGCCAAATGCTCCCACGCTGTCATACATCAGGTTGACCTGGACGCCTTCTGCCTGGCGCTCAATCAGCAAATCCGCAAACTGTTGCCCGACCTCACCGTCTTCGATGATGTAGGACTCCACATTGATGTGGTCTCTGGCCTTGCGAATGGCTGCGAACATCGCCTGGTACGTCGCCGGTCCATCCTGCAGCAGGGTCACCCTGTTGCCCGCAACAAGCGGGCTGCCAACGATGGTCTGCTCCAGTGCCACTTGCTTGTCCAGGATGTCGAGGTCTCCAGCCTGGCGCTTGAGCTGCGCGATGATCTCCGCACTTCGACTCTTCGAAAGAGGCCCCTGCGCGTTTTCAATCCGTGCAGCCTGCAGGGTGTAGCGGTCGGTCAGGAACTGGGTGTCCGGCAACGCCGCACAGCCCGTCCCCATGGTGAGAAAGATAACCGCTACAGCACGGGTGGCAATATGGGAAGTCATCTCTTGAAGGCCCGCCGCCAAGTTTGCCGCATGGCGCTGTTTGTGGCGGGACTGGGCTCGATTTACTGCGTTCCAGCGGCCGCTTTGGTGCCCGTCATTTCGACGTCAACACGGCGATCGGGCTGCAGGCAAGCGATAACTTTCACGCTTTGCGCACCGCGGCACTCACCTGATTTGGTGACGGGTTCGGTTTCGCCTTTGCCCTGTGCATCAATTCGGCCAGCCTGGACATTTTTGCCCACCAGATAGTCTTTTACAGACTGCGCACGACGCTCGGAGAGCTTTTGGTTATAGGCATTGCTACCCAGGCGGTCCGTATGGCCGGTGGCGAGAATCGTGTCGTAGGTCGTACCTTTCAGTTGCTGCACCAAACCGTCCAGCATGGTTTGACCTTCTGGCTTGAGAACCGACTTGTCGAATGCGAACAGTGCATCGCCCGAGAAGCTGATCTTCTGCTTCATGGGTGCTACAGCGACTGGTGCAGGCGCCACAACAGGCGCCGCAGCGACCACTTCGGCTGGCTTTGGCGCCGGCACGATGGTGGCAACCTGCTTGATGACTGCGTCGCAAGGCTCTGCGGCACGTGCGGGCGTCCAGTCACCGGTATGCCAGCATTGACCGCTTGCATTGGTCACAAATCCGCCTTGTTGGTCAAGCAGGTAGCCCTGGTTCTTGGTGTCTTGTATTTGGGCGGTGGCCGTCAGTGGCAAAAGTGCGGCGGCGACCATGGCCGCGATCAGTAGTGCAGAAATCTTGTTCATGTTGTAGCTTCTCAAGTGAAATTGATGCCGAGAAAATTCTCGTTGGAGCAAGAATAAGGACTCGTTCACGTAAAGTCTGTTCGCTGGCGCACGCAGGTTAACCAATGCCAGGTTCTGGGGGCATCACTGCTTGCTATTCTTTTAATAGCAGCTTGCGTAATGAATACGGGGGCTAAAGCCCTGTTTGGCTTAAATTATGGAGATGCGTATGCAATATCGACGTCTGGGGAAAAGTAATCTGCAAGTCTCGGCGCTGTGTCTGGGCACCATGATGTTTGGCGACCAGACCGGACGCGACGAGGCGTCCGCCATCGTGGCCGATGCGCACGCGCGGGGCGTGAACTTCATCGACACGGCGGATGTCTATACCAAGGGGGCGTCCGAGACTCTGGTGGGTGAGTTGATCCGGGCCCAGCGACACGATTGGGTGCTCGCCACCAAGCTGGGCAACCCCATGTCGGATCGGGTGAACGAGGGGCATTACTCCCGCACCTGGATGTTGCGGGAGGTGGAGGCATCCCTGCGCAGGTTGCAGACCGACCATGTGGACATCCTGTACCTGCACCGCGATTACAACGGTATGAATCTGGAGGAGCCGCTGCAGGCGCTGGCGGCCATGCTTCAGGGCGGCAAGATCCGTTATTGGGGTGTCAGCAACTTCCGGGGCTGGCGCATTGCCGAGATGGTGCGTCTGGCGGAGCAATTGGGTATGCCTGGACCGGTCGTGTGCCAACCCTATTACAACCTGCTCAATCGCATGCCCGAGGTCGAGGTGTTGCCCGCCTGCGCCCACTATGGGATTGGCGTTGTGCCCTACAGCCCGGTGGCGCGCGGCGTACTCACCGGCAAATACCCGCCGGGCCAACCTGCCTCCGAGGGCACACGCGCGGGCCGTGCCGACAAGCGCATGGCGGAGACCGAGTTTCGCGAAGAATCGCTTGTGATTGCACAAAGGCTCAAGGTCCATGCAGAGGGCCAGGGAATCACCCTCGCGCAGTTCGCCACGGCCTGGGTGATGGCCAATCCGGTGGTTAGTTCGGTGATTGCCGGGCCACGCACGCTCCAGCAATGGCAGGATTACGCGCCAGCGCTGGAATACGCCGTGACCGTGGAAGACGAGGCCCTGGTGGATTCGTTCGTCAAACCCGGACACCCCTCCACACCGGGGTATACAGACCCTGCTTATCCATTGAACGGACGGTAAATGGTCATGAAGGCAAAATCCTCGGGCCTGTCGTCGTTAAGCGGGCTGGTGTATTCCACTGACACGGGGCGCATGTGCCCCGACTGTCGCCAGCCAGTGGCCCAGTGCATCTGCAAGGCGAAATCTGCAGTGCCCGCGGGCGATGGCGTTGTGCGGGTCTCACGCGAAACCAAGGGCCGGGGTGGCAAGGCCGTAACCCTGGTTAAAGGGGTGGCACTGGACCCTACGGCACTTGTGGAACTGGGCAAAAAACTCAAGGCTGCCTGTGGCAGTGGCGGCACAGTCAAAGACGGTGTGATTGAGGTGCAAGGTGATCACTGTGACCGCATTGTGGAGGTGCTGAAGGCGCAGGGTTTCACCGTGAAACGCGCGGGCGGGTGACGCGGTGACAGAGTGAGAGACACTACGTGTATGAGTGAAAACAAAGACAAACTAGGCGTCGCCCTGTATTGGGACTTCGAGAACCTGCACGCCGCCCTGTGCGAGGCGCGTTCAGAAGGCTCCTACAGCACACCCGACAACCGATTCAAGGTGCAGGAGCCTTTGGTCAATGTTCAGGGCATCGCTGATCTGGCTGCTTCCCTGGGGCCTCTTGCCATCAACCGGGCGTATTGCAATTGGCAGTATTTTGGCCGTTACCGCGATGCACTGTTGCACAACGCCATGGAGCTCATTCAGCTGTTTCCACCGGGTGGATCCGCCAAGAATGGCGCCGATATCCGTTTGTGTCTGGACGCACTGGAAGACCTGAGCCACCACGGGCACATTGGCACCGTGGTGATTGTGGGTGGCGACAGTGATTTCATGCCTGCAGCACAGAAGATCAAGGCGGCTGGGTGCCGTGTGGTGGGGGTCGGTGCACGCAAGACGACCAATGCGCACTGGGCGAGCAGTTGCCACAGCTTTCACTACTACGAAGATTTGATTGCAACATGATTTTTACACTCGATGCCAACGCCGTGACCCACGGCATTCAGCTCGCCGTGGCGCCCGTTTTCCTGCTCACGGCCGTGTCGGGAATGATTGGCGCCATTGCCGGGCGACTGGCGCGCATCATTGACCGGGCGCGTCTGGTGGAAGACCGTGCCCGCGGATCCACTGACCGCGAATTTCTGGCCCGCGCCTATACCGAATTGGCCGAACTGCGGATGCGCGGGCGCTTGGCCAATGGAGGCATTGCGCTGCTGACCTTGTGTTCTTTTTTGATTGGGCTCACCATCATCGTGCTGTTCGTGGGCGAGACCACCGGGTTTGAGATCAGCCGGTGGGCTGTTGGCGGATTTTTGGCTGGGGTTGGCTGCTTTTTGCTGGCGCTGCTGTGCTTTTTGATTGAAACCGTCATTGCCACACGGCTGCTGAACTTCCGCATGCCGAGCCAGCTCTGATCCTGTCGAATCCCTTACCGGATGGCGCCCGCGGTGAGTTCATACGAGCGTTTGCGCGCTGCGTGATCGAACATTTGCGAGGTGATCATCAATTCATCTGCACCCGTGCGCGCAATAAAGTCGTGCAAGCCTTTGCGAATGGCGGCAGGTGCGCCGATGGCAGTGCATGACAACACACTGTCGAGCAAGGCGCGTTCGGCAGGCCCCACCTGTTCTGCGTAACCCGGTTTGGGCGGCGGCAGTTTGGCCGGGCGTCCGCTGCGCAGGTTAACAAACGCCTGCTGCATGGACGTGGCAAGAATGTGGGCCTGTTCGTCGGAATCTGCCGCAAAAACGTTGAACCCCAGCATTACATAGGGCTTCGCCAGTTGTGCCGACGGTTTGAAAGTGGTGCGGTATAGCTCGACGGCCTGCATCATTTGCGCCGGTGCAAAGTGTGAGGCGAAGGCGTAGGGCAGGCCGAGCATGGCGGCCAATTGGGCACCAAACAGGCTGGACCCCAGTATCCAGACGGGTACTTTCAGCCCAGTACCCGGCACGGCACGCACACTTTGGCGCGGCTGGTCGGACATGAAATCCATCAGTTCCACCACATCGCGCGGAAACTCGTCGGCCTCAGACGACAGGTTGCGGCGCAGCGCACGGGCGGTGATTTGGTCCGAACCTGGTGCGCGGCCCAAGCCCAGATCGATGCGACCGGGGTAGAGCGACTCCAGCGTGCCAAACTGCTCGGCGATCACCAGCGGCGAATGGTTGGGCAGCATGATGCCGCCTGCACCTACCCGGATGGTCTGGGTGCCGCCCGCCACATGGCCGATCAGAATGGCGGTGGCCGCACTGGCAATGCCGGGCATGCCATGGTGTTCGGCCAGCCAGTAGCGGTTGAACCCCAGTGTCTCTGCATGTTGCGCCAGATCCAGGGTGTTGCGAAACGACTGCGCGGCATCGCTGCCTTCGGTGATGGGAGAGAGGTCCAATACGGATAAGGGGATCATGTTCATTCAACCGGTTATTTTCAGTGCGTGAAACACGCGAATGGCGGCATACGCGTCATTGGCAGCATAGACAAGCTGTGCCTCCGTCAGACGGGGGTTTGCCCAGTTGGAGGTGGCTGCCTTCTTGGATTTGATGAAGCGCTTCTCAAACAGCACCGCGACGGCGCCTTTGACGCCCATGTCCTTGCGGTAGCCGCGCTCCCGAAAAATGGTGTTGAGCTCCAGCACGTCAGCAGGTTCGACGCCCAGTTTGCTGATGATGCGTTTGCGGTCATCGCCCAAGCCAAAACCCGCTTTGGTCAGCCCTTTGAGAGCCAGCAGGTCTGCCACCATGGCGCTGCACTGCACATCATGCAACTGAAACACCCAGGCCCTGTCGACCGTTGCCAATTGCACGATGTGTGGGCCCTCGGACACCTGATCCTTGAAAAAAGTGGGTTTCGACTCGGTATCGAACCCCAAAACCTTCACTGTGCCCAGTTCGGCACAGGCTTTATGGGCCTGCTCAGGGGTGGATACCAGCACAATGCGGTCAAGTCCCAGGCGGTCAAACGGGTCGAGCAGGGCGATTTGCTCCTTGCTGGGAGTCTCTTGGGTAGTGTGCATAAGAATCGAGTGTGCAGGAAAAACCGCTTCCATCAGCTAGCGCCGATAATCACCCCATGAAAAAAACATTCAAACTCACCATCGAAGGTAAAAATCGCGACCGCATTCTGGAGGCGGTGAAGCACGAGATCCGCAAGTACGTCAAGCGTGAACGCCGCCGTGATCTGCCGGAAGGCGTCGATTTCTGGGACTTTGACTGCAAATTTGGCAAGACCGAAGAAACCGCTGTGGTGGTGCACTTCGCGACGCTCACCAGCCTGATCGACGCGGTGGTCGCTGAAGCAGGTGAGCAGTTTTACGTCGAAATCCTGGCCAAGCATGGCGTGCGCCAGCCGAGGTCTGAAGCCAATTCGGACCGGGTGACCTCGGGTGAGGTCGCTGGTAATTTTCTTGACGACGATTCCTGATCAGCCAACCTTGTCAAAGCGGCTTTACTAAAGGCCATTAAAGGCCTTGCGCCGCGGCCCTGAGCTTGTCTTTCTTGCTGGGGCGCTTGCCTTTGATGCCGCCGTTATCCGGTGCCACCTGTGGCTTGATGGGCGTGGCGGTCTCAACCGGCTCAAAACCCGGTATCTGTTCCAGCGGCAAGCTCACGCCCTGGCGTTTCTCTATCAGCCGGAAATGGGACTCTGTATCCGCACTCACAAAGCTCACGGCCAGACCGGTTTCGCCTGCGCGGCCTGTGCGGCCGATGCGGTGCACATAGTCCACCGCGGACCGGGGAAGGTCGTAGTTCACCACCACCGGGAGCTTGGCAATATCGATCCCACGTGATGCCAGGTCAGTCGTCACCACCACTTCCCACTGTTCATCCTTGAACTCGGACAGGACCTGCTTGCGCGCGCCCTGGCTCAGTTCGCCGTGGAAGGCAGTGGCAAAAACGCCTGCTTTGTACAGTTTTTCGGCAATCATTTCCGCCGAGTATTTGGTCGCTACAAACACCAGCACGCGCTTCCATCCCTGGTCTTTGATCAGGTGACGCAGCAACTGCGTGCGCCGCTTGGGGTCTACCTGAATGGCGCGCTGTTCTATAACGGGCTCATTGACTTCAGTGGCCGCGATTTCTACCCGCACCGGGTCGCGTAGCAGGCTGGCTGCGAGTGCCTGCACTTCCGGCGGAAAGGTGGCCGAGAAAAACAGGTTTTGCCGCTTCGGAGGCAGCATCGACAGGATGCGGGTCAATTCTTCGGTAAAACCCATATCCAGCAGGCGGTCGGCCTCGTCCAGTACCAGCAGGCGCACCGTGGACAGCTGGACCGCCCCTTGACTGACCAGATCGAGCAGGCGACCGGGGGTGGCGATGAGCACGTCAGCGCCGCCCCGCAGCGCCAGCATTTGTGGGTTGATGGACACTCCCCCAAATACGGTATTGACTTTGAGGCGTTGTGGCAGCGCCTTTGCAATACCGGCTATGACTTCGCCCACTTGTGCCGCCAATTCGCGCGTAGGCACCAGAACGAGGGCGCGAATTCCCCGGGGTGCCTGCTGCCGGTCTTCAGAAGCAGATTCAAGTAGCCGCTGAAGCAAGGGCAGAGCAAACGCCGCCGTTTTCCCCGAACCGGTTTGCGCAGAGCCCAGTACGTCCGCTCCGCGCAAAATGGCGGGAATGGCTTCGATCTGGACCGGCGTGGGCGTCGAGAAACCGAGCTCACTGGCTGCATGGGCGAGGGCGTTGGAAAGTCCGAGAGATAAGAAGGGCATGGATTAACGGTTTGTGGGCCTTAGCCCATCAGCATGGAAATGTCGCTGAACGATTCAGCGTGCGGCATACGTGTTTTCAGTGTATCCAGGTCGAGCCCCAGTGTCTGCACCACGGCAGCCGGAAGCTCATCCAGCGTTTGAGGCGTGACTGATTCGACTTCTGATAGCAATGCGGCCAGATGCGCTACGGCACCCAGCCGGGAAAATTCGGCAGCAACCATGGGTTGCGAACTGGCGTTAAGGGCCTGTGCCACTTCTGCAGGGAAATCCCAACGGCGAGCCAATTCTGCTGTGATCTGGCATTCATCAAAACCGGTTAGGCCGCGTTCACGACGCCAGCGTTCGCCTGGGGCGGATGGCCGACGCTCAATCTGATCGAGTAGTTCGGGGCTGCGCTGCGCAATGACCAGTTCACCGAGGCGCAGCATCATTCCGGTCAGCCATGCTTGCTGCTCATCCAGCGCAAGGGTTCCAGCCAGCCACTTCGCGTAGCCCGCACAAACCATGCTGCTGCGCCAAAATTCAAGTCTGCTCAGGGTGGGGGGGAATCGGAACGCATTGGCGATGCAGATCGACAGGGCGCGAACACGGATCTGTGACATGCCCACTACACTGACTGCACTGTCGAGCGAACTGACGCTACGAGAAAGCCCAAACAGGGCGCTGTTCGCGATGCGCAGAAGGCTGGCGGTGAGCGCCGGGTCTTTCGCAATGACATGGGTCACGGTTGTGACGTCCGCTTCCGGATCATTCAGCGTTCGAATGAGCGCCTGTGCAACCTCGGGCATGACCGGCAATTTGACTGCGTGAAAAAAATGTGCAAGGTCCGCCATACTGCCCTGGATGATACTGTTGTTGTAGTCGGGGTATTTTGCAGCGAAATCTGTCCGGATGAATCGATTTCACAACTAATACGGGCGTCCATTGGGTTCATGGTCCTTCAGGTCAGAAAGCGCGGGTGAAATGATGTGGATAGCCCTGATGGTGGTGGTCCTGCTTTTGGCTGGTGGAGTCTGGTGGCTTCACCAGTCGCTTGGTTCGGTTCTGGCGTCCTCTGTCCGTGAATATGGGCCCCAGGTTCTGGACGTCACAGTCAAACTGGGAAAAGTCGTTATTCACCCTGCATTGGGACTGGCGACCATCAGCGCATTGCGGCTGGGTAACCCCAAGGGCTTTCGCACCAAAGAAGCACTCGCTGTTGCGATGATCAGCTTGAAACTCGATGTTGCCTCATTGGCAAAACCGGTGATCGTTGTTCACGAAATTTGCCTGAAGCAAGCAGATATCACTTACGAATATGCGTCCGATGGGAGTAATCTGGAAGTCATCCAGCGCTATGTGGAGGCCTATATCGCCGGCACGACTGGGAGAAAAAAGCCGGTCAACCAGCCGGGATCAGAGAAAAAGCTGATCATTGACGACCTTCACATTCGGGGTGGCCGCGTCAAGTTGAGTGCGGAGATGCTCAAGGGCAGGGCGCTATCCGTAACGCTACCGGATATTCACTTGACGGACCTTGGCAAAGCGGTTGGCGGGGCCACCCCGGCCGAGGTGGCCAGGCAAGTCTCGACAGCCATTACCCAAAGCACCCGTCAAGCCGTGGCACCCTTCAACATCGGCGGCGCGGTGGTAGACGCCGCACGCGGGATGGCTGCAGCGGCAGAAGCGGTCAAAGGTCTGTTCAAATAGTTCACCCTCTGAAGCGAGAAATGCATATGAAAAAACACCTGAAAATCGACTTTGTATCTGACGTCTCCTGCCCCTGGTGCGCCGTGGGTCTGGCATCCCTGCAAACTGCGCTGGAGCGCGTGGCAGGGCAGGTGGAGGTGGAGATGACTTTTCAACCCTTCGAGTTGAATCCGCAGATGGCTCCTGAAGGGGAAGACACCACCGAGCACCTGGCGAAGAAATACGGCTCCACGCCGGAACAGGCGGCAGCGATTCGCGAGACCATTCGTGCCCGCGGTGCAGAACTGGGTTTCACCTTCAACCTGGACAAGCGCTCCCGCATCTACAACACGTTTGATGCCCACCGACTTTTGCACTGGGCGCACCTTGAAAGTGCCGAACGACAGCTTGCGCTGAAAAAGGCCTTGCTCAAGGCCTATTTCACGGACGGAGAAGACCCCAGCGATCACGCGGTTCTGGTACGCGTGGCGGGTGAGGTGGGGCTGGATCGGGTTCAGGCCAAGGCCATTCTGGACAGCGACACTTTTGCCGCCGAGGTGCGGGAGCAGGAGCAGTTTTTCCTGCAGCAGGGCATTCATTCGGTGCCCGCAGTCGTCATCAATGGCCGCCACCTGATTTCTGGTGGGCAGCCACCGGAGGTGTTCGAGCAGGCGTTGCTGCAACTAGCGGCCGCCTGAGTGGACCGTCGCCAGCTACTGCTCCTGGCTTCGTCTGCGGCCAGCACTTTGTGGGTGCCGCGCAGCGCATGGAGCCAGCCGCGCCTGGCGAGCAACCCCTTTACCCTGGGTGTGGCCAGCGGCTCGCCCACCCATGATTCGGTCGTGTTGTGGACCCGCCTGGAGCTGGCCAGCTTGCTGGGCGGCACAAGCACAGGCCCGGATGCGATCACCGTGCGCTGGGAAATCGCGCACGACGTTCAGTTCAAACGTATCGTCCAGAGTGGTCAGACCCGCGCAACGGCGTCATTGGGGCATTCGGTGCATGTTGAGGCGGTGGGTCTGGAGCCGGACCGCTGGTACCACTACCGCTTCATGCTGGCCGATGCGGTGAGCCCGGTGGGACGCACCCGCACTTTCCCGGCTCCCGGTGCGGACGTGGCCCGGCTGCGCTTGGGATACGCCTCCTGCCAGCGCTGGGAGCATGGCTACTACAGCGCCTGGCGCCACATGCAGGACGAACAGCTGGACGCGGTGATGTTTCTGGGTGACTACATCTACGAATACCCGGGTGCGCTCATGGCCGTGCGCAGCGTAACCGGCGGTTGGGTGACGACGCTGGATGATTACCGCGCCCGCTACGCGCTGCACAAAAGCGACGCTGATTTGCAGGCCATGCACGCGGCCTGCCCCTGGCTGGTGACGTGGGATGACCACGAAGTGCAAAACGATTACGCGGGCACCACGGCGGGAGACAGCGGCTTGTGGCCTGTCGCGGATTTTGGCGCGCGCCGTGCTGCCGCCTACCAGGCGTATTACGAGAACATGCCCCTGCGCGCCAGTGGTTTGACCCGCGCATTGGGTGGCGTCGTCAGCGCTGCCCATTTCGCTGCCGACATGCGCATCTATGGCCGTGTGTCCTACGGCAAGCTGGCAACGCTGTACCTGCTGGACGACCGCCAATACCGCGATGCGCAGGCATGCAGCCCCGGTGGCAAGTTGGGTGGCGGCGCAGTGAACCCCGCCCGCTGCGAGCCATGGAACGACCCACAGCGCACCCTGCTGGGCACCGCGCAAGAGCAATGGGTGGACCGGGCGTTTAGCGAGGGTAGCGGGGGCTGGAACGTGGTGGGCCAGCAAACCGTGTTCGGTCAGCGTGACTTCAAGCCCGGCCCCGGACAGTCTCTCTCCAACGATGGGTGGGACGGCTACGCGCCCGCACGTTCGCGCTTCGTCGGGTCCATGCAGCGCCACCAACTGGCCAACCCGGTATTGCTGGGTGGTGACGTGCATGCCAACTGGGTGGGCCATGTGAAGGCTGACTATGCGCGCCCGGACAGTGCGACCGTGGGTGTTGAGTTTTGCGGCACCAGCATCACGTCGCGTGCGGGCAGCAACGACAAGCTGCCTGAACGGCTGGCCGAGAACCCGCATTTTGTATTTGCCGAGAGTGAGCACCGGGGATATGGCGTGGTGGAGTTCACGCCCAAACAGCTCACCACCACGCTGCGGGTGGTCGATGACGTAACCCAGCGTGATGCCAAGATTTCCACACTGGCACGCTTTACCGTGGCAGCCGGAACGTCGCGGATTGAGACCGCCTGAGCAGTTGTCTAAGGCCTGACGACTTCGAGCAACCGGTCCAGCCCGCCACTCTGAATCGCCACCATCGCCTGCTCGCGCACCTTGGGTTTTGCGTGATAGGCCACTGACAAGCCCGCAGCCGCCATCATGGGCAGGTCGTTGGCACCGTCGCCCATGGCAATCGTCTGGCGCATGGAAATGCCCATCAGCGAGGCTACTTCGAGCAGCGTGCGGCGCTTCTCGGCGCCGTCACAAATATCGCCCCAGCTCTGGTCGACCATGCGACCCGTCAACACGCCGCAGTTGGGGCCGCTCTCAATCTCCAGCGCGTTGGAGCGCGCAAAGTCAATGCCAAGGCGCTCGCGAACGCGGTCTGCAAAGTAGGTAAAGCCCCCTGATACCAGTAATACCTTCAGTCCTGCCGCCTTGCAAGCCGCCACCAGCGCGGCGGCACCGGGATTGAGTTGCAGGCGCTGGGCGTACACCGCTTCCATATCGGCCACGGTCACGCCCTTGAGCAGCGCCACGCGCCGGCGCAGGCTTTCCTTGAAATCGGCAATCTCGCCGCGCATGGTGGCTTCGGTAATAGCCGCCACCTCGGCCTTGCGGCCTGCGGCGTCGGCAATTTCGTCCACGCACTCAATGTTGATGAGGGTGGAGTCCATATCAAACGCAATGAGCTTGAAATCGCTCAGCCTCAGGTTCGGCTGGACGTTTTGGATCACCAGACCAGGGGCTATTTCTTGGGCAGAGAGAGTCGTCATTTGCTATAAAAATAGTAGCTGCTTACGCAATGGTTACGTGGGCTAGATGGTTAAACGGTAGTCAAAGGGGGTTCAAGCCGCCGGTGCCGCAGCCACCACTGGCTGACCCAGAGATTTCAAAATATCCCGCACCATCTGCGCCCGGTCACGGGCCTCGGGTAGTTCGCGCTCGATCCGGAGCTTCTCGTTGCCGGCCAGCTTGATGTGCTTGTGCTTCTGGATCAGGGCGATGATCTTCATGGAGTCAATCGGCGGGTTCTTCTGGAAGGTGATGGTAATCACACCCGGCGCTGCATCCACCTTGACCACACCATAGGGCTTGGCCAGCACACGCAGGCGGTGCACGTCGATCAGCGTTTGCGCCTGAGGGGGCAGCTTGCCAAAGCGATCCACGATTTCTTCCAGTAAATTGTCTACCTGTTCGGTTGTCTTGGCGGTCGCTAGCTTCTTGTAGAAGCTCAGGCGCAGGTGCACATCTCCACAGTAGTCATCGGGCAGCAGCGCCGGGGCGTGCAGGTTGATCTCGGTGGTCACGCTCAAGGGGCTCAACAGGTCGGGCTCAATACCGGCCTTGAGGCAGCGCACCGCCTCGGACAGCATCTCGTTGTAGAGCTGAAAGCCCACTTCCAGCATGTTGCCACTCTGGTTTTCGCCCAGCACCTCACCGGCACCGCGAATTTCCAGATCGTGCATCGCCAGGTAGAAGCCGCTGCCCAGTTCTTCCATGGCCTGAATGGCATCCAGGCGTTGGCTGGCCTGCTTGGTCAGACCTTCCAGATCAGGCACCATCAAATAGGCATAGGCCTGGTGGTGGCTACGCCCCACACGGCCGCGCAACTGGTGCAACTGCGCCAGACCGAACTTGTCGGCGCGGCTCATGACGATGGTGTTGGCGGTAGGTACGTCAATGCCGGTTTCGATGATGGTGGAGCACAGCAGCAGGTTGTAGCGCTGGGCCACAAAGTCGCGCATCACGGCTTCCAGCTGGCGCTCGGGCATCTGGCCGTGGGCCACGGCAATGCGGGCTTCGGGCAGCAGTTCTTCCAGCTTGGCGCGGCGGTTTTCAATCGTCTCCACCTCGTTGTGCAAAAAGTAGACCTGGCCGCCGCGCTTGAGTTCGCGCAGCACGGCTTCGCGGATGACGCCGTTGCCCTCGGTGCGCACAAAAGTCTTGATGGCAAGGCGGCGCTGCGGGGCTGTGGCAATCACGCTCAGATCGCGCAGGCCTTCCAGCGCCATGCCCATGGTGCGGGGAATAGGGGTGGCGGTCATGGTGAGCACGTCCACCTCGGCCCGCAGGGCCTTCATGGCCTCCTTATGGCGCACGCCAAAGCGGTGCTCTTCGTCGATGATGAGCAGACCCAGGTTCTTGAAATGTGTGTCCTGGCTGAGCAGCTTGTGAGTGCCTACCACAATGTCCACCGTGCCATCGGCCACGCCCTTGAGGGCCGCGGTGATCTCTTTTCCCGAGCGAAAGCGGCTCATCTCGGCAATCTTGACGGGCCATTTCGCGAAACGGTCGGTCAGCGTCTGGAAATGCTGCTCGGCCAACAGCGTAGTGGGCGCCAAGATGGCCACCTGCTTGCCGCCGGTCACGGCGATGAAGGCGGCACGCAGGGCCACTTCGGTCTTGCCAAAGCCCACGTCGCCACAAATCAGGCGGTCCATCGGGCGCGGGCTGATCATGTCCTGAATCACGGCATGGATGGCGGCGCTCTGGTCGGGCGTCTCGTCAAAGCCGAAATCGTTGGCAAAGGTTTCGTAGTCGCTGGGTGAATAGCGGAAGGCATGGCCTTCGCGGGCGGCGCGGCGGGCGTAAATGTTCAACAGCTCGGCCGCGCTGTCGCGCACCTGTTCGGCGGCGCGGCGCTTGGCTTTGTCCCATTGGCCCGAGCCCAGCTTGTGCAGAGGTGCCTCGTCGGCGCTCACGCCGGTGTAGCGGCTGATCAGCTGCAGCTGGCTCACGGGTACATACAGCGTGGCCTTGTCCGCGTATTCGAGGTGCAAAAACTCCTGCATCTCGGGGTCACCATTGGCCAGTTTGTTACCCAGGTCCAGATTGATCAAACCCCGGTAGCGGCCAATGCCGTGGGCGGAGTGCACCACGGGGTCGCCCACATTGAGCTCGCTCAGGTCCTTGATCAGGGCTTCTACGTCGCTGACTTGTTCCTGTTTTTTGCGCCGGCGGGTGGTGGGGCCGGCTACAAAAAGTTCGGTTTCGGTGACCAGGTCAATAGCGTGCTCTAGCCAGCTAAAGCCCGAGGCCAGCGCGGCGGTGGCAATGCCAAATTTCTCGCTGCTGGTCTGAAAGTCGAGCAGCGAATCGAAAGCCGGCGGATTGATGCCACTGGCCCGCAAAAAATCGAGCAGGCTCTCGCGGCGGCCATCGCTCTCGGCCAGCACCAGAATGCGGTGCTGGGTGTTGCGCGCATGGGTCTTGAGTCGGGCCAGCGGGTCGTCGGTTCCGCGCTCCACCGTGAGCGCGGGCAGACGGGCGATGTCGACGTAGTCGGTTGCAGTGTCAATTGCGGCGGCAGCCTGGTCTGGTGCGGACAACGTTTCAACCCGCACGGGTTTGAGCGCCAGTTGCGCATAGGTGTTGGCGCGGGCAAAGAACTGCTCGGTGCCCAAAAAGAGGCTCTCAGGGGGGAGCACTGGGCGCTCGGGGTCGCCGCGCACCAAGCGGTAGCGGTCTTTGGTGTCCTGCCAGAAGTGCTGAAAGGCGCCCTCCAGATCGCCGTGCAGAACCACGGTGGCGTCCGCGCCCACGTAGTCGAATACGGTCGCGGTTTCTTCAAAAAACAGCGGCAGGTAGTACTCAATGCCGGCCGTCGCTACGCCGTTGCCAATGTCCTTGTAGATGCGGCTCTTGGTGGGGTCGCCCTCCAGCAGTTCGCGCCAGCGGCTGCGAAACTTGGCCCGGGCGTCGTCGTCCATCGGGAATTCACGGCCGGGCAGCAGGCGCACTTCGGGCACCGGGTACAGGCTGCGCTGGCTGTCGGGATCGAAGGTGCGGATGCTGTCGATCTCGTCGTCAAACAAATCCACCCGGTAGGGCACGGCGCTGCCCATGGGAAACAGGTCGATCAAACCGCCGCGCACCGCATATTCTCCGGGGCTCACCACTTGCGTCACGTGGCTGTAGCCCGCCAACGTGAGCTGGGCCTTGAGCTTGGCCTCGTCGAGCTTTTGCTTGACCTTGAACTGGAAGGTGTAGCCCGCCAGGAAACTGGGTGGTGCCAGACGGTACAGCGCCGTGGTGGCCGGCACGATGATGACGTCGGCGCCGGTTTCCTTGTCGCGCTGCGAGATGCGCCACAGCGCGGCCAGCCGTTCGCTGATCAGGTCCTGGTGCGGCGAAAACGTGTCGTAGGGCAGGGTTTCCCAGTCGGGGAATAGCGCGCAGCGAAGGCCAGGGGCGAAAAATGCGATTTCATCGAGCAGTCGCTGAGCGTCGCTGGCATCGGCGGTAATCACCGTCATGGGTTTGCCGCTGGCTTTTTCGCGCTCGCCCAGGCGCGCCAGCAGCATGGCATCGGCAGAACCCGCGGGCCGGGGCAGGGTGAAGCGCTTGCCAACGTGTAGTTTAGGGAGATCCATGGATGGTTTGGGTGCCCGGCAAACCGCTTATCGGGTCGCCGCGGCGGGGGATTGGGTGAAGTGAATGGCTTCGATTTTAGAATGGGGCACACCATCATGACCGACACCCTTCCAAATTCCCACCCTGAAGCCCGTATTTGGGCCCTGATTCCCTGTGCCGGTACCGGCTCCCGCTCGGGTGCAGACGGTCCCAAACAATACCAAAGCGTGGCCGGCCGGCCCATGGTGCTGCACACGCTGGCGGCTTTCGGGTTGGTGCCCCAGCTGGCAGGGGTTCTGGTGGTGGTGACGCAAGGAGACCGGTTCTTTGAATCGGTGGGTGCTACTGTTTTGATAGCTGCTTGCGGAGGTTCTACCAGGGCTAGGAGCGTATTTAATGGTCTAAGTGCGCTGCTGGAGCAAGGTGCAGCCCCCGGTGACTGGGTGATGGTGCATGACGCTGCGCGCTGCCTCATCACCCCGGAACAGATCCGCACCCTGATGGACGCCTGCGTGACGGACGCCGTGGGCGGCTTACTGGCGCTCAAATTGCCCGACACGCTAAAGCGTGAAGTCGGCGGACGCGTGGCCGAGACCGTGGAGCGTGGCGACAAATGGCTGGCCCAGACGCCACAGATGTTTCACATTGACGCACTGATGGCTGCGCTGCAGGCGGCGGGTGACGCGGTGACCGATGAATCCAGTGCGATGGAGTTCGTGGGCAAGCCACCCTTGCTGGTGGAGGGTAGCGCACAGAACTTCAAAGTGACTTATCCGCAGGACTTTGCGCTGGCGCAGTCCGTGTTGCTGGCGCGGGCGCACAGCACCCCATCTATGAAAACAGGGACACCATGAAATTCCGAATTGGCGAAGGTTGGGACATCCATGCCTTGGTGGAAGGGCGCAAACTGATTCTGGGAGGAGTGGAAATTCCCCACAGCAAGGGCCTGCTGGGGCATTCGGATGCAGATGCGTTGTTGCACGCCATTACGGATGCGCTCCTCGGGGCGGCGGCCATGGGCGACATTGGCGCGCATTTTCCCGATACTGACGCCCGGTTCAAGGGCGCTGACTCAACCGTACTGCTGGCCGAAGCCGCGCGCCGGGTGCGCGAAAAAGGCTACGAAATTGGCAATGTGGACAGCACCGTGGTGGCGCAAGCCCCCAAACTGGCGCCGCACATTGCAGCCATGCGCATGCGCATTGCCCAGGTGCTGGGGGTTGACATGGAGCAGGTCAACGTCAAAGCCAAGACGGCCGAAAAAATGGGCCCGGTGGGAGAGGGCCTCGCAATGGAAGCCCGGGCTATCGCGCTGTTGTTCAGGCCTGCGTCGCCCGCTGCAATTTGATGTGCGCGGACAGGCCACCCGAGGTGGCGTTGGTTAACGCAAAAGTCCCGCCCATGCGCTGAATGGTTTTTTCGACAATGGCCAGCCCAAGGCCAGCGCCATTGGCGGCGGTGCGGGCCGCTTCCCCTCGGTAGAACGGCTGGGTGAGGTTGGCCAGTTGCTCTTGTGCCACGCCCAGGCCGTGGTCACGGATCTTGATCAAAACCCATTTGTCGCGGCCAATCGCCTTGATCTCAATTTTGGCGACGCCCGTGTCTGCCGACTTGCCATAGCGGCGGGCGTTCTCCAGCAAGTTGGAGACTATTCTTCCCAACTCCACACGGTCAGCCTTGATCAAAAGGTCTTCTTCCAGCTGAACGTCAATGAGCACGTCACTTTGCTTGCTCAGCGAATAGACGCAGGCCTCAACCACATCGGAAAGAATGACGGAGTCGAGCTTGCCTTTGTCGGGCCGGGCGTAGTCCAGAAATTTGCCAATGATGGCGTCAAGCTGGGCGATGTCGGCTGCCATGTGCTCCCGCGCGTCCAGGTCCGATACGCTCATTTCGGTCTCAAGGCGCAGTCGTGCCAAGGGTGTGCGCAGATCGTGCGAGATGCCCGCCAGCATGACCGCGCGGTCTTGCTCAATCTTGGCAAGCCTTTGTGCCATGCGATTGAACCCAATATTGACCTCGCGAATTTCGCCGGTTATGACGGTTTCATCGAGACGGCTGGCGGCGAAGTCGCCCTCCCGCACGCGGGTGGCTGCGAACGACAACTCCTTCAATGGGCGATTGATCAAGCGTGCAATCAGCGCAGCACCGGCCAGCGACAGTGCCCCCGCAACCGTTAACCAGATAACCCAGGTTCTCCCGCCCGCCGGGTTGAAGCGGTTTTGATCGGTCAACAGCCAGTAGTCGTCTCCGTCGATGATAAAGCCGACCCATAGCCCTGGCTGGGCGTTGACGCTGCTGGCAACCACAGTGCCGGGCCCCAGGCGTGTCGTCAGCTCCAGTGCAACCTGGCGGCTGATGGCATCCGCATTGAAGGGTGTGAATTGATCCGTGGGCTCGCGCGGAACGATGCGCAGGCCTTCTTCGTCCGCCATGGTCTTGAGAAGGGATACGCGGGCAATGGCATCCGCATGAATGAGTGCGGCGCGGCTCAGATTGACCTGGGACGCCAGTTGCTGTGCCGTCTGGATGGCACGGGGCTCGAATTCAAGGGACCGCAGTGTTTGCAGCCAGGCCAATATGCTTCCCAGCAACAGCAGTGCGAGCAGAAAAAAGGTACGCCAAAAAAGACTTAACCCCGAATAGGGCTTGACAGTCCGACCGTGTGCCGTTTTGGTCAGCGGCGCAGGGCTGCTGCTTTCAAAGTCGACCACTCTGGTTTTTGCCACCGGTCCGGACCCTCTCACTAGGAAGCTTCGTCGGGTACAAAAACGTATCCAACGCCCCATACGGTCTGGATCAGTCGGGGGGCTGCGGGGTCGGTTTCAACAAGCTTGCGCAGCCGGGAAACCTGAACATCCAGGCTGCGGTCAAAGGGTTCGAACTCGCGGCCGCGCGACAGCTGCGCCAGTTTCTCGCGCGACAAGGGCACCCGCGGATGGCGAACCAGCGCCTTGAGCATGGCGAATTCCCCGGTCGTCAGTGTCAGTTCTTCCCCGTTCTTGTGGAGGGTGCGGGCACCAAGGTCGAAGGTAAATGGTCCAAAACGCGCCACTTCATTGTCGGTGGATGGTGCACCAGGCACCTCTGCAGCTGGGCGGCGGCGCAAGACGGCGTGCACCCGGGCCAGTAGTTCGCGTGGGTTGAAGGGCTTGCCCAGGTAGTCATCCGCACCGACTTCAAGACCGACGATGCGGTCAATATCTTCCCCTTTGGCCGTGAGCATGATGATGGGCGTGTGGTCGTTGGCAGCACGCAGTCGCCGGCAGATGGACAGCCCGTCTTCCCCCGGCATCATCAGGTCGAGGACGATCAGATCGGCTGTTTCACGAAGCATGATCCGCGTCAGCGACTTGCCGTCTTCTGCCATCAGGACTTCAAATCCTTCCTGCGACAGATAGCGCCTCAGCAGATCGCGAATGCGTGCGTCGTCATCTACCACCAAGATTTTGTAGGGTCGGGGTGCCGGTTGTAGCATGGGAGTGTTGAATGTGTAACAAGCTTTATTTTGCGTTGCTTCTGGAAACTGTGTCTAACTGAATAGGGGCATTTGACACAATGTTACAAATATGGACGCCACATTCTTCGCTGACAGGCCAACAATGTCCACCGGGTCACCATTCGACCCGTTTAAATGCCATGTTCAAACATATTGCGGTTGGTTTCTTTTTCGGTGTGTGGGTGCTGTCTGCGTTCGCGCAGCCGGGCATCGGCAACCGCGACACCGAGAGGGACAGAGCCACCGGTTCGCCGCAGCGAGCCGACGCAGACGCGCAGATTCGCAGAGCGGCGTTGCGGCAGGCCCTGCAGGCGCAACGCGATGGGTTCACGCCACCACCCGCACCGTCCACAGTCGTGCGACAGCTCAACCTGCAGGAACGCGCCGAGTTGCGGGAACAATTGCGGCAGCAACGCCGCGACGCACCTGGCTAGTCCACCCGGTCAGGGTTTGCAAGCCCATGTTTTCTTCATAAGGTCCATTTTGAAATTTGCTATCAAATACATAGCTGCCTGCGCAATTTTGACGGGGGCTACGGGTGCTTTTGCTCAGTCTGCAGCAGTTGAGTTGCGTAACGTCGTCCAGCTTGCCGCCAGCGGGGTGGTCGAGGTTCAACAGGACCTTTTGACCGTGACCCTGGGCAGTACCCGAGAAGGTGCGGACCCTGCAGTGGTGCAGACGCAACTCCGGCTGGCCCTGGAGTCAGCGCTTGCCGAAGCCAAAAAGACGGCCCAGGCAGGGGCCATGGATGTTCGGACCGGCGCATTCGGTTTGCAGCCGCGCTACGGGCGCGATGGCAAGATTTCGGGCTGGCAGGGTACTACCGAGCTGGTTCTGGAGGGGCGGGATTTTGTGCGCATTGGCGCGGCTGCGGGCAAGATACAAACCCTCACCATCAGCAATGTTGCGTTCAGCCTCAGCCGCGAGTTGCGCAACAGGGTGGAAACCGAGGCACAGACCCTGGCCATTGATCGCTTCAAGGCCAAGGCGACGGATATTGCACAGGGTTTTGGATTCGGCTCCTATTCGCTGCGCGAAGTGTCCGTAAACGCCAATGACCAGAACTATGGACCGCGTCCACGGATGGTCTCCATGGAGTTGAAGGCGGCAGCTTCCGACGCACCTGTTCCGATGGAGGCTGGCAAGTCTTCGGTGGTGGTGAACGTGACAGGGTCCGTCCAGCTCAAATAGTCGTCTGGCCGCCCGTGCTAGCGGGCAATGCGGGAATTGCGGGAATGACATCCTGCGGGGTGAAGCCGGTCGGTGTCATACTGACGCCGGTATAAAAAAACGTGCGTCTTCCCTATTTCCCAAAGCATGTCAGAAACTTCTTCATTTTCAAACAGTCGTCCTTCGCTTGCGACCGGTGCGTTGCGGCCGTCCGACACACTGGGACGTTTCGAATTGCGCAAGATCCTGGGGCAAGGTGGCCAGTCGACGGTGTGGTTGGCGTTTGACCCACGCATGGAGCGTGAAGTGGCGATCAAGGTCATGCGCCCTGGCGACGGATCGGACGACAAGGCTGTGTCAACCTGGCTGCAGGAGGCGCGCAGCGTGGGACGTGTCACGCATCCGAATATCGTTCCAGTGTACGAAGCTGATGTTCACGGCCGCCAACCTTATCTGGTGTTTGAGTATGTTGCCGGTAAAACGCTGGATCAGCTGGTTCAGGAACGCGGCGCCTTGCCCCCACCCGAAGCAGTGGCGCTGATGATGGATGTGCTCGACGCGGTGGCCGTCGCCCATGCAGCCGGCATGGTGCATCGCGACCTGAAGCCCTCCAATGTGCTGGTAGATGCCGCCGGACGCGCTCGTGTAATGGACTTTGGCATTGCCGCCCGCATCAAGGACCGCAATGACAGCGACCCTGTAGCCGCCAGTGGCGGCACGGTGGGGTATTTGTCCCCTGAGGCCGCCAACGGTGCGGCACCTGCAGCCTCCATGGATATATTTTCTGCGGGTGTGGTCCTTGCAGAGCTGATTATGGGCAAGCGCCTGATTGAGGAGCGCGACCCCTACCGGGCCATTTACCGGGTGGTGCATGAACAGCTGATGTTGCCTGCCAATTTGAATGCCGAGGTCGACGACCGATTGCGCGCCATCGTCATGCGCGCACTGGCGCGTGACCCCAAACAGCGGTTTGCCAGTGCCCGGGCGTTCCAGAGCGAGTTGGAGCAGTGGGCCAAGCCCGTTGATGCAAATGCGGACAGTTCCGCGGGTGCCAACAGCACACTCGAATTCCTGTTGCGCCGCATGCGGCACAAAAGTGACTTCCCGGCCTTGTCCGATTCGGTTGTCCGCATCCAGAGCATGGCCACATCGGAGACCGAGAGCGTCAACAGCGTCACCAACGAAATATTGAAAGACGTTGCGCTGACTAACAAGCTCTTGCGACTGGTCAACAGCGCCCACTATGCGCGTGGTGGCAATATCAGCACGGTGTCACGGGCTGTCAGTCTTGTCGGTTTCAATGGCATACGCAACATGGCCCTGAGCCTGGTGCTGCTGGAGCACATGCAGGACAAAGCCCATGCGGCGCAGCTCAAGGAAGAGTTTTTGCGGTCGCTTATGGCGGGCTCCATTGCCGGTGAGTTGTGCCCGGTGTTGCGTGAAAGTGAAGAGGCTTTCATTGGGTCCATGTTCCAGAATCTGGGGCGCTTGCTGGTTCAGTTTTATTTTTCCGAGGAGGCTACCCAGGTACGGGGCCTGTTGCAGTCCCAGCGTGAGCCGCTAACGGAGGCGGTTGCATCAACGCGTGTGCTGGGGTTGAGCTTCGAAGACCTGGGCTTGGGCATTGCCAAGGCGTGGGGGTTGCCACAGGGCATTCAGCGCTGCATGCGCAAGCCGGTTGGCACGCCGCCCGGCAGTGCGCCCGCTGATGCGGGGGAGCGCATTCGATGGATCGCATTGGCATCCAATGAAATCGCCGATGTGCTGCTCCAAAGTGACCCCAAAGAGGTTGATGCCCGCATTGCGCTGGTGACCCGAAAATACGCAGCGTCGATGGGAATTAGCTTCAAGACTGTTCAGGATGCAACCCTGAAGGCTCGACAAAAGCTGATTGATTTGGCTGGCGCCATGGAGATTCGGGTGGCGCCGGGCTCGCCCGCATCCAAATTGCTGAAGGCGCCAGAAAATCTGACCAGTCAATCCGCTGAACAAAGCCCCGATACCGATGGCAACCTGGGACGCTTTGAACTACAGGCCACTCAGGCGGCCCCACTGAACGGGGTCATCGAGCCTCCGCCCAAGGACAACCGCGTGGCAGACACGCTATCGGCCGGCATTCAGGACATCACCAATGCCATGGTCGAGGACTTCAAGCTTACCGACGTGCTGCGCATGATTCTGGAGACCATGTACCGGGCCATGGGGTTTGACCGCATTATTTTCTGCATGCGTGATGCAAAAACTGAAACAGTCACCGGCCGTTTTGGTTTGGGCAATGGCGTGGAAAATTTCGTGAAGAGCTTCAAAGTCCCGCTCAAGGCCGCAACGCCGGATCTTTTTGCTGTGGTGTGCCTCAAGGGTGCTGACACCATGATCAGTGACGCCACCGAGGCGCGCATTGTTCAGCGACTGCCAGAGTGGTACCGCAAGTCCCTGAATGCCCCCACTTTTTTGTTGTTGCCTTTGCAGATCAAGGGCGCACCGTTCGGCCTGATTTATGCCGACAAGATTGAGCACGGCTCGTTGGAACTGGACGAAAAAGAACTCGCCTTGCTGCGCACCCTGCGCAACCAGGCGGTGATGGCGTTCAAGCAGTCCAGTTAGAGCAACTCACTGCGCGGTCCAGCCGCCATCCATGTTCCAGGCTACGCCGCGCACGTTGTTGCCGGCGGGTGAGCAGAAGAACACGGCGAGGGCGCCCAGTTCTTCGGGGGTAGTGAACTGCATGGACGGCTCTTTTTCACCGAGCAGCTGTTTGGTGGCATCCGCGTTGGAAATGCCCTGCGTAGCAGCCTTGGCATCCACCTGTTTTTGTACCAGTGGCGTCAGCACCCAGCCGGGGCAGATGGCATTGCAGGTTACGCCCGTGGTAGCGTTCTCCAGGGCAGTGACCTTGGTCAGACCCACCACACCGTGCTTGGCCGCCACGTAGGCAGACTTCTCCGCAGAACCGACCAAACCATGGATGGAAGCCACATTGATGATGCGGCCCCAGTTTTTCGCTTGCATGGCAGGCAAAGCCAGACGGGTGGCATGGAAGGCACTGCTCATGTTGATGGCAATGATGGCGTCCCAGCGCTCAATGGGGAAGTTCTCAACGCGGGCCACATGCTGGATACCCGCGTTGTTTACCAGAATATCAACCGAGCCGAACGTCTGCTCTGCGTGTTTCATCATGGCTTCGATTTCTGACGGCTTGCTCATGTCAGCGCCGTGATAAGTCACCCGCACGCCCAAGGCTGCGATTTCCGCCTTGGGGCCCTCCACATCGCCAAAGCCGTTCAGAACAATATTGGCCCCCTGCGCGGCAAGTGCTTTGGCAATCCCCAATCCAATGCCGCTGGTGGATCCGGTCACGAGTGCAGTTTTACCTTTGAGCATGGTGTCGCTTTCAAAAAAGGGTTGGGGATTCAATTAGGATGTAGACGTATTATCAAACCAACATTCCACCATGGCTGAACCTACGCTGAACTACCTATCTTGCCCTGACAGCGGTGCCGGCCATCGCCTGGCATATTGGCAGTGGGGGGACGTCAATGCTGCGCATGTAGTGGTGTGTGTGCACGGCCTTTCCCGCCAGGGCCGGGATTTCGATGTGCTGGCTCAGGGACTGGTGCAAAAGGCGGGTGGCGCCATCCGGGTGATCTGCCCCGACATGGCGGGCCGCGGCCAAAGCGATTGGCTGATTGACCCGCAAGGCTACCAATTGCCAACCTATGCTGCGGACATGCTGGCACTGCTGGCGCATTTGAAGCCACAAACGCTGGACTGGGTTGGCACCAGCATGGGCGGACTCATCGGCATGGCTGTGTGTGGCCAGCCAGGGTTGCCGCTTCCCGTGCCGGTACGCCGCCTGGTGCTCAATGACGTGGGTCCAGCCATTCAGTGGGAAGCGATTGTGCGCATTGGTACCTACCTGGGGCGGTCCGTGCAGTTCGAATCGCTGCAGCAGGCGGCTGACGCCATGTGGGCGGTTTCCACCACCTTTGGCCCCCACACCCCGGCGCAATGGCTGGAGTTATCCCGGCATATGGTCAAGCCGGTAGCGGGTACTCCGGGCGCGGTGACTCTGCATTACGACCCTGCCATTGCGGTGCCGTTTGGTGCCATGACACAAGAATCGGCCGCCCAAGGCGAGGCTATGCTGTGGCATCTCTATGACGGCATTCAGGCTCAAACGCTGTTGCTTCGGGGCGCAGAGTCGGATTTACTCTCTGGTGGCACAGCCCGTCAAATGGCCGAGCGCGGTCCCCAAGCCCGGTTGGTGGAGTTTGCAGGTGTGGGCCATGCGCCCACCTTGATTGCCGCAGACCAGGTGCAGGCCGTGACGGCTTTTCTGCTGGACTGAACCCCAACGACCAACGCCCACATGAAAAGCTCGTCACCAGACACTTCCGCGGTGGTTCCTCCGCCCGTGATTGCTGCCACGACCCAAAGCCAGCACGAGCAAGCCGATGCACTGGCGCGCGCGCGTGCGTTTGCTGAGCCACTGCTGGCCAGCGAAACCCTGGATACCGGCGAGAACATCCTGGCCCATGCCGATGCGGTGGCCGCTATTCTCAAGTCGATTGGCGGATCGCAGACCATGCAGGCGGCCAGCTACCTGGTGTATACCTGCGACCACCTGAACAAGCCGCATGAGGTGATCGCCAAGGCATTTGGTGACAACTTCGCGGACTTGGCAATGGAGACCACCAAGCTGGTGCGGGTGCAGCGCATGGCCCGGTTAGCCCAGATTTCTGCCAGCCACTCCGGAACGCCCATTCCCATGGCCCAGACTGCGGCGGCGCAGACGGAAAGCGTGCGCAAGATGCTGTTGGCGTTTTCGCGTGATTTGCGCGTAGTGATGCTGCGTCTGGCCTCCAGGCTGCAAACCTTGCGCCATTTCGCTGCCACAAAACTGCCGGTTCCCCCCGGCTTGGCCAATGAGTCGCTGCAAGTGTTTGCACCCTTGGCCAATCGTCTGGGCATCTGGGAGATCAAGTGGGAAATGGAAGACCTTTCCTTTCGTTTTCTGGAACCTGAAACCTACCGCGAAGTAGCGCGGTTACTGGATGAAAAACGCACGGAACGCGAAGCGCATATCGAGCAGCTGCGCCTCCAGCTGGCTACCGACCTGGCTAGCCAGGGCATTCACGCTACGGTGCAGGGGCGCCCCAAGCACATCTACAGCATCGTCAAGAAAATGCGGGGCAAGTCGCTGGGGTTTGATCAGGTGTACGACATCCGCGCGCTGCGGATTGTGGTGCCTACGATTCCCGATTGCTACGATGCCTTGAGCTGGGTGCACAACCATTTTTCGCCAGTGCTGGATGAATTCGACGACTACATTGCGCGCCCCAAGGTCAATGGTTATCAGTCGCTGCACACCGTGGTGCGGGACGCTTCTGGCCAGCCCATAGAAGTGCAGGTGCGCACCCAGGCCATGCACGACCTGGCAGAGACAGGCGTCGCGGCCCACTGGGCCTACAAGGAAGCGGGCGTCAAGGGCTATGCCGGAGTGTCTGCCAGCGGCGAGTACGACGCCAAGATTGCAGTGTTGCGCCAGTTGTTGGCATGGGAGCGCGATCTGTCCGGTGCCGGGATGGACAGCAAGGCCCCCGGTTTTTTCGAAGACCGTATTTATGTGCTGACGCCCGATGCGGCTATCGTGGAGTTGCCTCAGGGCGCCACAGCCATAGATTTTGCCTACAGCGTGCACACCAACCTGGGCCACCGTTGCCGGGGTGCGCGGGTCGATGGTGCCATGGTGCCCCTCAACACGCCGCTCAAAAATGGCCAGACGGTTGAAGTGACCGTGACCAAAGAAGGCGGTCCGTCGCGTGACTGGCTCAACCCGGAGCTGGGTTTTTTGGTGAGCCCGCGAGCCCGCTCCAAGGTGCGCGCCTGGTTCAATGCCCTGGCCATGGGAGAAACCGTGGCCAAGGGCCGCGAGGCGGTTGAAAAGCTGTTGCAACGCGAGGGCAAGACGGCCATCAAGCTCGAAGACCTGGCGTCCCAACTGGGCTTCAATTCAGCCGAAGAGCTGTTTGAAGTGGTGGGCAAAGACGAGTTCTCGCTGCGCAACATAGAAATCGTGCTGCGCCCGCCCGAGCCGGTGTTGCCGCAAGACGAGTTTTTGCTGCTCAAAAAGCCCAAGGCTCCCAGCCATTCATCCAAGGGCGGGGTGCTGGTGGTGGGTGTGGATTCGCTCATGACCCAACTGGCCAAGTGCTGCAAACCCGCACCACCCGATGCCATTTGCGGTTTTGTGACCCGCGGCAAGGGCGTGAGCGTGCACCGGGCCGACTGCTCCAACCTGCGCAACATGGTCACCCGCAGTGGCGACCGCGTTATCGAGGTGGAATGGGGCGGCAAGACGGGTGGCGATGGTTCTGTTTACCCGGTGGATGTGGCGGTGGAAGCCAACGACCGCCAGGGCCTGCTACGCGATATCTCCGAAGTGTTTGCCAAAGAAAAAATGAACGTCATTGGCGTGCAAACCCAGTCGATTCGGGGCATTGCGTGGATGACCTTTACCGTGGAGGTGAGTAGTTCCGGGCGCCTGACCAAGGTGCTGGGGATCGTGGCGGAACTGAATGGGGTGCGGACGGCTCGGCGACGTTGAGGCCTTTGCGCGGTCGTCGGACATTGGTGGCAACAATTACTTACATTTTTCTTTGCGATGCCAAGTCGGCTCATCCGGGCATCCGGCGCGTTGTTGGTGAATGAAACCAACCATTGGAAAGCAGCACCTCACCAATGCAATGCTTGGCGCGACGGTCCTCGTGGCCGTAATGGCACTGAGTGGATGCGGTGGAGGCGATTTGTATGTCGATACGCCACCGTTTGATATTCACGTGGCCGTCGGGGGGCAGCCGCTGACGGGTGTCATTCTTACACCCGGTCCCTTGCAACGCGTATCGATGCGCGCGGGGCAATCTATGGTGTTGAATGCAAACGAACCGGTCACGTGGTCACTCAATGTGGGTGGCACAACCGTCTCGGGACCGGGGGTTACGGTTTACTACGGCGGCGTGGCCATCACCCTTACGGAACTGACCGCATCACGAGTCGCGATTGACACGGGCATTGGCTACCCGCTGGCCGCTCCGCTCTTCATCACGCTTGTCGCGACATCCACCTATGACTTTGCGCAAGTCGCCACGATCCAAGTGCTTCTGACTCCCTAGAGTCTGTGCCTTCAAGCGCAGGCTACTCGGGCTTTGGCGGGTTGTGTCGCAGTATGCATTTGTCTGGCCAAGCATTTCGCGCATGAGTTGTTGCACGTCCGCGTTCGTGATCGGTACTTGCGTTGTTAGGGTGGAATCAAAAAGCTCGGTTGCAGCGGCGATGCCACGAAGCCACAGCGCATGTACGCGGCGATCGACGTGCCCGCGTCGAAGCTCTGAAACAGCGAGTCTTCAGCATGAAAACGCCTAGGCCCCACGCAGGTCTGTGGATGCTAGATGTGCCAATTTGCTATTATTTTAGTAGCTGTCTGCGCATATTCTGCGGGGGCTAGAAGGCTTTTTCACCGTCAATCGGCGGCGATGACGGCCAGCACGCAAGGTATGGCCGACCAAGGCAAGCCCGCATCCGAGATGGTGCACGCCGCGTGCAACTGGGCGGCCGCACGCTGCGCACTGGCACGGTTGGCCGCGTGTACCCAGGCGATCGGTTCGCCGGCCTCCAGGTGCTCGCCCAGTTGACGCATCTGGCTCAGGCCCACGCGCAAATCAAGGGCGTCGCCCGCCTTGCGGCGGCCACCACCGAGCTCGACCACCGCCAGGCCGATATCGCGGGTCTGCATGGCTGTCAACAGGCCGGATCGGGGTGCCGGTACGGGCAACACCACGGGCGCTACAGGCAAGTAAGCCGCGGGTCGCTCCAGCAAATCAGCAGGGCCGCCCAAGGCGGACACCATGCGCGCAAAGCGCTCAGCCGCAGCGCCGCTGTCCAGCACCGCTTGCAACTGGGCGCGCGCGGCCGTTGTGTTGGCCGCCAGGCCGCCCAGCACCAGCATTTCGGCGCCCAGGGCGAGGGTGATTGCGTGCAGGCGCGCCTCACGCCCCGTGTTACGGCCACCCACGCTGCTATCGCCGGTGAGGTAGCGAATGGCCTCTGCCACTTCCAGTGCGTTGCCCACCTCGCGGCCCAGCGCCTGGTTCATGTCGGTGATCAGGGCGGTGGTTTTCAGGCCTGCGCCATTGGCCACCGCGACGATGCTGCTGGCCAGTTCATTTGCCATGGGGCGCGAATCGGCAAAGGCGCCGTTGCCGCACTTCACGTCCATCACCAGACCCTGCAAGCCCGCCGCCAGTTTCTTGGACAAGATGCTGGCGGTGATCAATGGCACACTTTCCACGGTGGCGGTGACGTCGCGCGTGGCGTAAAAGCGGCGGTCGGCGGGCGCCAAGTCAGCCGTCTGCCCGATGATGGCGCAGCCGACAGTGCGCACGATCTGGTCGAGCAACTGGGGTGATGGGGTGGTGCTGTAGCCGGGTATGGCTTCGAGCTTGTCGCAGGTGCCACCGGTGTGGCCCAGGCCGCGGCCTGAGATCATGGGTACATAGCCACCGCAGGCCGCAACCATGGGTGCCAGCATCAGGCTGACCTTGTCGCCCACGCCGCCGCTGGAGTGTTTGTCCAGCACGGGGCCGGGCATGTCGCGCCAGATCATGACGCGGCCGGAGTGCATCATGGCGTGGGTCAGGGCCACGCATTCATCGCGGTCCATGCCGCGCAAAAAGATGGCCATGGCCATGGCGGCCACCTGGCCTTCGCTCCAGCTTCCGTCCACCAGGCCTTTTACAAAATGCTGGATTTGGGCAACGTTCAGTGCGTGGCCGTCGCGTTTGATTCGTATGATTTCTTGCGCCAGCATGGTCTTCTACTTGTTCTTCCGGATGCGTTCAGTACGTGCCGGAAACGGGCGCTGATCCCTGGCCCTCCAGCACGGCTTCAATGTCGTTGAGCAGGCCACTCGCGCCAAAACGAAACCGCTGCGGAGTCACCGCTGCTGCTCCGAGTGTGCTGGCTGCCAGGCTTAGATAGGTCTTGGCATCAAGGACCGACCGAATGCCGCCCGAGGCCTTGAAACCTGCTAGGGGGAGGCCACTGGTGGCAATTTCCCGCAGCATGATGGTTGCCGCGTCCAGCGTGGCAGAGACCGGGGTCTTGCCGGTGCTGGTCTTGACGAAATCGGCGCCAGCCGACAGCGCGAGGCGGGTGGCCTGGGCTATCCATTCGGGTTGGACCAGTTCGCCGCTCTCAATGATGACTTTCAGGGTGAGGGGTCGGCTGGCCGCCCTAACCTCATTCAGGAAATCGGCGCATTCTTGCGTCTTGCCTTGCATCAGGGCGCGGTAGGGCAGCACGACATCGACCTCATCACCGCCCGCGGCAACAATTTGCTGCACATCAGCGAGCGCGCGGACCCCATCCAGTGCACCATCGGGAAAATTGGCCACCGCAGCCACCCGAATATCGGCAGGGAGCAGGCTTCGCGCCAGTGCCACAAAGCGCGGCCACACGCATACCGCAGCCACAGGGCCAAAACGTGTCTGCGCCCGCTTGCACATCGCTTCAATATCGGCATGGGTATCCGCATCATTCAGGCTGGTCAGGTCCAGACATTGCAGCGCCTGTCGGGCATATTCGGTCAGGGTGGGGTCTTGTGTCATGTCTGGCCTCAGGAAACGTGCTGGTTAGGCAGTGATGGCAGATCGGCCAGGCTGGCGATCAGCGTGCTCAAAAAATGCGCAGCGTGCTCGCCTGATACTCTTGCCTGCTGCAACGTGGCCGCATGGGTGAGCGCCTCGGCGGACAGGCCCGCTGCCATGTTGGTGATCAACGACAGGCCCACCACACGCAAACCGGCATGTCGGGCCAGAATGGTTTCTGGCACGGTACTCATGCCCACCGCATCAGCCCCCCAGGTGGCAAACATGCGGATTTCGGCGGGGGTTTCGAACTGCGGTCCGAGCGCCCAAAGATAGGTGCCTTCAGCCAGCACCAGTTTGTGGGCTTGTGCCAGATTTTTGGCATGTGTGCGCAGCTCCGGGTCATAGGCGGCGCTCATGTCCACAAAGCGCGCGTTGCCGGGCTCACCCACCAAGGGCGAGCGTTGCGGGGCGTTGATGTGGTCGGCAATCAGCATCAGGCTGCCCGGCGGAATGTGCGCGCGCAGGCTGCCTGCCGCGTTGGTTTGAATCAACACCTTGACACCCCAGGCTTTGAGGCTGCGCAGGGCCCCCGCCATTCCAGAGCAGTCACCGCTTTCATAGGTGTGGGTGCGGCCGCCCAGCACGGCCACCCGCTGTGCGCCGATGTTGCCTACGGTTATTTCACTGACATGGCCCTCCACTCCAGTCGATACAAACGCTGGCAGCTCGGCGTAGGCCAGGCGTTGGGCACCATTGACCTTTTGTGCGGCGCCCGCCCAGCCTGAGCCCAAGATTACGGCAACCTCAGGGGCCGCACCAAAGGCCGCCTGCAGTTTGCCTGCCGATTCGGCAACGGCTGATGAGAGCGCGGCATTCATTTCAGGTGGTCCGGGCCAAAGCTGGCGGGCAGCAGTTGCCCCAGCGTCCAGCTTTGCTGGATGCCACTGGGGTCGGCTGCGATGACGACCAGGTCGTCGTCGCCAAATTCGCGCAGTTTTTGGCGGCACCCGCCACAGGGGGTGATGACGTCCGGGCCCGGCCCGGTAACCAGTACCGCCTTGGCCCGGAGGCCTCCGGCCATCACCATGGCCCCCAAAGCGGTGGCCTCGGCGCACCAACCCTGGGGGTAGGCGGCGTTCTCAATATTGCAGCCCGCGTGGATGGCACCGTGCTCGTCCAGCACGGCGGCGCCGACTGCACAGAGAGAGTAGGGTGAGTGTGAATGGGCGCGGGCGTCCTGCGCTGCTTCCAGCAGGCGTTGCAGTACATCGTTGGAGAGTTGAAGCATCAGCGATCCTTGATGTTGTTTCAAGTGGGTTCAATAGTGTAGTGTTGCGCCACCATGCACCAGCACACCTTTCTCTGGCACGACTACGAAACCTTTGGCACCCAGGTGCGGCGCGACCGACCCGCACAGTTTGCGGCCATTCGCACCGATGCCGATTTGAACGAGGTGGGCGAGCCCATCATGCTGTATTGCCAGCCTGCGCCCGATTTTTTGCCCGATCCGCAGTCCTGCCTGATTACCGGCATCACACCACAGTTGTGCCTGGAGCGCGGTGTGCCAGAGTACCAGTTTTCAGCCGTGATCGAACAAGCCCTGGGTCATCCTGGCACGATTGGCGTGGGCTACAACACCATCCGCTTTGACGACGAAATCACGCGCTTTCTGTTCTGGCGCAACTTGATCGACCCCTATGCCCGGGAGTGGCAAAACGAATGTGGTCGCTGGGACCTGCTGGATGTGGTACGCACCGCCTATGCCTTGCGCCCCGAAGGTATTGTGTGGCCCGCCAAGCCGGAAGGCGGTGCCAGTTTCAAACTGACTGACTTGACCGCCGCCAACGGCCTGGTGCACGAGGCCGCGCACGATGCATTGAGCGACGTGCGGGCCACCATTGCGCTGGCCCGTCTGATCAAAGCGGCCCAGCCGCGGCTGTTTGACTTTTGTCTGGGCCTGCACAAGAAGGATCGGGTGATGGCCGAGCTGGGGTTGCCCACTACGCTGCAATCGGCGCGCCCCTTTATTCATGTCTCGGGCATGTTCCCATCTGAGAGGGGGTGTCTGGCGATCATGTGGCCGCTTGCCATGCACCCCCATAACAAAAACGAGCTGATTGCCTGGGATCTGGCGCATGACCCGCGCGAACTGGCTTCGCTCAACGCAGCGGACATGCGTCTGCGGCTGTTCAGCAAGACGGCGGAGTTGCCGCAAGGGGTGACGCGCTTGCCCATCAAGTCCATTCACCTCAACAAATCACCCATGGTGATATCCAATTTGAAGGTTTTGTCCAGCGCCATGGCCCAGCGCTGGGGTGTGGAGTTGGAATTACAGTTGAACCACGCAGCGCTGGCGCGGGATCTGCCGGACATGAGCGCCATATGGCCTGCAGTGTTTGAGCGCCCCCCGCAGCCACAACCAGACGTGGACGAGGACCTGTATGCCGGGTTCATTGGAGACAGTGACCGGCGTCGGCTGAACGACTTGCGCGCTATGTCTGCGCAACAACTGGCAAGTGCACATCCCGCTTTTGAAGATGAGCGTTTGCCCGAATTGCTGTTTCGATACCGCGCGCGCAATTTCCCCGGTCTGTTGACTGCGGTAGAGGCCGGGCGCTGGGAAGCGCATCGCGCACGGCGCCTGTTTGACGGCGCGGACGGCGCCCGCACGGTGGATCAATTGGCGGACCAGATTGACCAACTGTCGGAATCTGCCGATGAGCGCGGCGAGGCCATTCTGGGCGCGCTGTACGATTACGCTGAATCCATTGCGCCCGAACGCCACGGATAATCCCCCATCCAACCGACTACACAGCCTTATGAAAATTGAAAAAGACACCGCCGTTACCTTGCGTTTTTCTGTGGCGGATGCCGCAGGCAAACTGATCGACAATAGCAGTGACCCCATGGTTTACCTGCATGGCGGCTATGACAACACCTTTCCGAAGATCGAATCCGCACTGGAGGGCCAGGAACCCGGCTACCAGGTGACACTGACTCTGACGGCTGACGAAGCCTTCGGCCAGCGTGAAGAGGCCCTGGTTCGCACCATTCCCAAAAAGGAGTTTCCTGCCGGCGTGAAGGTAGGTGGCCAGCTCAAGGGTTACACCGAAGGCGGAAATGAGCAGGTATTCAACGTGCTCAAGATCAAGGGCGATACCGTGCACTTGGACGGCAACCACCCGCTTGCGGGAAAGGACTTGCGCTTTACCGTCAAGGTATTGGATGTGCGTCCAGCTTCAGCGGAAGAAATTGCCCACAAGCATGTACACGGCGAGCATGGACATCACCATTGATTGAGTTCCGGTCAGTCGAGGCGCAACTTGTGCTGCCATGGCGCTAGTGTGCGACCCGTTTGTCCAACGCAGCAAGATAGGCGCGAATCCGCTTGGCGTTGGCTCCGCGATCAATGCGCCCGACACGTGAACGCGACCGAACATCCACTTGGGAGCCGCCGTCTGCGGGTTTTACTCGCACCGCTACTTCGTCCGTGAATCCATACAGTCGAGTCTTGGCAGTCGCTTCAATTCGCCCCTCTTCCGGCACACTGGCAACGATCTCCCACCCACTGTATTTTGCTGCGGCCAGTGCGCTTTCAAACGCCTCGTTGGGGGGTATTGCCAATTTCAGTGGGGCAAGGTCAGGATAGGCTGCTCGTTGCTGCGCAGCAACCTTGGCGTTAGGGTAGTCCGTGGCGATCGGCATATCCCAAAACACAGGCGCATCGCTGGTATCGGTGCTGATGTCATTGATGGCGGGATACATCCGGCTCGCAACCTCCCATTGGATCGCTATTGCTACGAGAGGCAGTGATGCAACGATGCCCAGGACGGCCAGAAGCAGGCCCCTGCGTTGTGACCCTGGGCGTGCCTGAATCAAACCCCCTATCGACAAAAGGAGGGCCAATGCAGCGCCATAGAATGCCCATTCCGAAACCTGCAAAGCGAGCGTGAAATGCCACCAGCCCTGGCGTGAGCCTATGCCGGATGCCACCAGGGTAGCTGTCGCGGCAATACCGAGGATCAGCCCCGCCATCGCGTACCACGAAAGTTGTTTTGTAGGTGTTGTCATTGGGGTCTCGTTAGGTGTGTTGGCTTATTCAGACCAGGTACGGCGGTTGATGGCATAACCCTCGACTTCGCTCTTGAAGGGCATCATCAGCATGCCATCCAGGCGCGCCACCTCCCGCGGATCGGTATGGCCGTGAATGCCAATGGTCATCCCCAACTGGCCAGCGCGGGGCTGCGCGCGGTAGGTGCCAAACAGGTGATCCCACCAGGGCAGGTTAAAGCCAAAGTTCGAATGGGTCTCGTCATCCTCCACGGAGTGGTGCACGCGGTGCATGTCCGGCGTGACGATGAACTGGCGCAGCACGCGGTCCAGGCCCACAGGCAAACGGATGTTGCCGTGATTGAACATGGCAGCCGCATTGAGCACCACCTCGAAGATCACCACCGCCACTACCGGTGCGCCGAGCACGGTAATGGTGGCGAACTTGATCAGCATCGACAGCACGATCTCAATGGGGTGAAAGCGTGACCCGGTGGTCAGGTCGTAATCCAGGTCCGCGTGGTGCACCCGGTGCAGCCGCCATAGTGCAGGCACGGCGTGAACCATGACGTGTTGTAGCCAGATTACCAAGTCCATGGCAACGACGGCCAGCGGCACCGCCAACCAGAATGGGACAGGGAAATGGTTGAGCAGGCCCCAGCCATTCGCTTCGCTGAAGGCCGCGATGCCCACCGCGGCCATGGGGAATAGCAGGCGCAGCACCACTGTATTGAGGATCACCAGACCAAGGTTGCTTGCCCAGCGCAGGGATTTGGATACGGTCAACGCACGCTGAGGTGCCAGGACTTCCCAGATGCCAACCACGGCAAATATGACAAAAAAGAAGCTGAGCCGGATTACAGGCTCGTGCTCAAGTACAAACTGTTCAAATTGCATATTTATTTCCGGTGACCTGCGCAAAGAATTTCCCTTGAAAATCAACCAATCATTCAAACGATCGTTAGAATATACACCATGAATAACCGAACAGTCAAAGACCTGTTGTACGAGCAGGTTGCCCGCGTGGGCAAGGCGCTGTCCAGCCCAAAGCGGCTGGAAATACTGGAAATGCTGGCTCAGGGGGAAAAGGCCGTCGAAACGATTTCCACCGAAGTGGCCATCGACAACAAGCTGGCCAGTGCACACCTGAAAGCACTGAAAGAAGCCCGCCTGGTTCAAACCCGCCGCGAGGGCAAGCGCATTTTCTACAGTCTCACGGGTAGCGATGTTGCCCAGCTCGGCGTCACGCTGCGCCAGGTGGCTGAAGAACACCTGGTCGAGCTGCGCATGGCGTTGCAGCAGTTGATGGCAGAGCCGGATCGCATGGTCAGCGTGGGACGTAAAGAGCTGATGGCGCAGGCAAAGCGCGGCGAGGTCATTGTTCTTGATGTGCGCCCGCAGAGCGAATACGACACGGCCCATCTGCCGCACGCGCGCTCGTTGCCCCTGCCCGAATTGGCCCAGCGTTTGGCCGAGTTGCCTCGCGATGTGGAGATCGTTGCGTACTGCCGGGGCCCGTTCTGCCTGATGTCCGATGAAGCCGTGAAGCTGCTGCAAGCCCAAGGCTACCGCGCTCGCAAGACTTTTGATGGCGTGAGTGAGTGGCGGGCCGCAGGGTTGCCAATTGAAAAAAAACCTGATTTTTGAAGGAGAAACGTATGTCATCCACCCTGTTCATCCTCAACGACGCACCCTATGGCAACGAGCGTGCCTATAACGCATTGCGCCTGGCCGCAGCAGTAGCTGGCAAGGAAGGACAGAAAATACGGATGTTTTTGATGGCCGATGCGGTGACCTGCGCCAAGAGTGGGCAAAAGCTGCCGGAGGGGTATTACAACGTGCAGCTGATGCTGGGAAAAATCGCACGCAAGGGTGAAGTCTTGCTGTGTGGTACCTGCATGGATGCACGTGGGCTGCGTGTAGATGAGATCATGGAAGGTGCCCAGCGCGGCACCCTGGCGCAGCTCGCTGACTGGACTGTCGAGGCAGACAAGGTGCTGGTATTCTGATATCCACGTTGCCGGTTGCGACTTGAGGCGTATTGGAGTTGAAACTCTGCGGCGGGTACATTTTTTTCGATGAAGCACTCCTGGACCGCTTCACGGGCTTTGTCTCCGCACACGGCATATCCAGCAATGTTCGGCCTGACCAGATGGAGGGCGAGGACATCTAGGAGCCATAGAGCTTGAATAGTATGCGTTGATGGGTGAGCAGCGAGTTTAGGTGAAAAACGTGGAACAAGACGGCAGGGATTCATTCAGGAATCTTTCACGATATGCTATTAAATCAATAGCTGCTCACGCATATTTCACTGGGGCTAGCGGTCTAAATGCATCCAAGAAGTGGCTTCCGGTCGCCCTGGGAGATTCAACGTGGCTGTTGCTGACGGCGACTGTGCCACCAGCTTGCCCCGCCGGAATACCTTGAGCCGGGTTGCGCGCAGGCGGATGGCTTCGACAGGGGCTTGCGCCTGCAACAGGACAAAGTCAGCGTGGCAGCCCTTTTCAAGCCCATAGCCTTCCAGATGCATGATTTTCGCAGGGCTGTTGGTCACCGCCTCAAAACACTGGCGCATGGCAGTCTGGCTGGTCATTTGTGCTACGTGCAGGCCCATGTTGGCCACTTCCAGCATATCGGCGCTGCCCAGTGAATACCAGGGGTCCATCACGCAGTCGTGGCCAAAGGCCACCGTTACGCCATGTGCCAATAGCTCGGGCACGCGGGTCATGCCGCGGCGCTTGGGGTAGGTGTCGTGGCGGCCTTGCAGGGTGATGTTGATGAGCGGGTTGCTGATGATGCTGACCCCGGCCTCCGCAATCAGAGGCAGCAGCTTGCTCACGTAGTAGTTGTCCATGCTGTGCATGGAGGTGCAGTGCGAGCCGGTGACGCGGCCTTGCAGTCCCAGGCGCTGGCTCTCGAAGGCCAGAGTTTCAATGTGGCGCGAGAGCGGGTCGTCGGACTCGTCGCAGTGCAGGTCCACCAGCTTGCCTTGCGCTGCTGCGAGCTCACAGAGCAGTTTGACGCTCAAGGCGCCCTGTTCCATCGTGCGTTCAAAGTGTGGAATGCCGCCCACGACATCCACGCCCATGGCCAGAGCGCGCTGGATTTTTTCCAGGCCCTGTGGGTCGCGCAGCGCGCCATCTTGCGGAAAGGCGACCAGTTGCAGGTCCAGGTAGGGCGCGACCCGGCGTTTGACCTCCAGCAGCGCCTCTACGGCCAGCAGGCGCGGGTCGCACACGTCCACATGGCTTCGAATGGCCAGCAGGCCTTTGGCCACCGCCCAGTCGCAGTAGGTGAGGGCGCGTTCGATCAGCGCATCTTGTGTGAGCAGGGGTTTGAGTTCGCCCCACAGTGCAATGCCTTCGAGCAGCGTGCCGCTCTCATTGATGCGGGGCAGGCCGTAACTCAGCGTGGCGTCCATGTGGAAATGGGCGTCCACAAAGGGCGGACTCAGCAGCATGCCTTGCGCATCAATCGTCTCGGCCGCAGGTGCCAGCAAACCCTGCTTCACCTCGGTGATGCGGCCGTTTTGCACCGCCACCGACATCTGGGTGCGCCCATCGGGTAGGGTGGCGTTGTGTAGCAGCAGATCGAGCATGGGGACCTTACTGGGTGCCGAAAATACGGTCACCTGCATCGCCCAGACCGGGCAGGATGTAGCCGTGGTCATTGAGTTCCCGGTCTATTGCCGCGGTGTAGATTGGCACGTCCGGGTGCGCCGCCTGCAAGGTAGCCACCCCTTCGGGCGCAGCGAGCAAGCACAAGAACTTGATGGAGCGGGGGTTGAGTTTCTTCACGCGCTCCACGGCGGCGGCGGCGGAATTACCGGTGGCCAGCATGGGATCCACCACAATGACGTCGCGTTCCTCCATGTCCTTGGGCATCTTGAAGTAGTACTCGACGGCCTGCAGGGTCTTGGGGTCCCGGTACAGGCCAATATGGCCCACCCGTGCGCCTGGCACGACGGTGAGCATGCCGTCTAGGATGCCGGTTCCTGCCCGCAGGATGGAGGCCAGCACCAGCTTCTTGCCGTCGATCACCTGGCCGGTCATTTTCTCCATGGGGGTTTCGATCTCGATGTCCTGGGTGGCCATGTCGCGGGTGACCTCATAGGCCATCAGCATGCTCAACTCATTGAGCAGGCGCCGAAAACTGTTGGTGCTGGTGTCTTTTTGGCGCATTAGCGTCAATTTGTGCTGAACCAGCGGGTGTTTGATGACGTGTACGTTGCTCATGGTGTAAGTCTCCTTGCAAGTGTTGTGCCGGGTTCATGTCGGGTTGTATCGGGTTTAGCGGCTTTTGCCGCCCAGCATGCTGCCCAATACGCCACGGATGATCTCCCGGCCCACGGTCGAACCCATGGTGCGTACAGCGGACTTCACCATGGCCGTGGCCAGCCCCTCATGTTGGCCACCGCGTGGACCGGTGGAGCCAAACAGTACATCGCTTAATCCGCCAAACATGCCACCGCTTTTCTCGGCACTGGCGCCTGCGGCACCCGTCTGGTTGCTACCCCCCTGGGTTTGTGCTGCGGCGGTGCGCGCTTTGAGTTTTTCGAATGCAGACTCCCGGTCCTCGGTCTTTTCGTAAACCCCCGCCACCAGCGAGCCTTGCAAGAGCGCCTGGCGCTGCGCTGGGGTGATGGGCCCAATCTGGCTGCCGGGCGGCAGTACATAGACCCGCTCGGTCATGGTGGGGCGCCCCTTATCGTCCAGCAGGCTGATGAGGGCTTCACCCACAGCCAGTTCGGTGATGGCGGTTTCAATATCCAGGCCCGGCTTTTGCCGCATGGTCTGCGCCGTCGCCTTGACCGCTTTCTGATCACGCGGGGTAAAGGCGCGCAGCGCGTGCTGCACACGGTTGCCCAGCTGGGCCAGCACGGAGTCGGGAATATCCAGCGGGTTTTGCGTCACAAAATACACGCCCACGCCTTTGGATCGCACCAGTCGCACCACCAACTCAATGCGCTCGATCAGCACCTTGGGGGCTTCGTTGAACAGCAAATGGGCTTCGTCAAAGAAGAAAACCATCTTGGGCTTGTCCAGGTCGCCCACCTCGGGCAGCTGCTCAAACAGTTCGGCCAGCATCCACAGCAAAAATGTAGCGTACAGGCGGGGAGAATTCAGCAACTTGTCAGCCGCCAGGATGTTGATGACCCCTTTGCCACCCACGGTCTGCATGAAGTCGCTGATGTTGAGCATGGGCTCGCCAAAAAACTTCTCGCCGCCTTGTGACTCCACCTGCATCAACCCGCGCTGGATGGCGCCAATGCTGGCCGCGCTGACGTTGCCGTACTGGGTGGTGAAGTCTTTGGCGTTGTCGCCCACGTACTGCAGCATGGCGCGCAGGTCTTTGAGGTCGAGCAGCAGCAGGCCGTTGTCGTCGGCAATCTTGAAAACCAGGTTGAGCACACCCGCCTGGGTTTCGTTCAGATCCAGCATGCGTGCCAGCAGCAAGGGGCCCAAATCACTGATGGTGGCGCGCACCGGGTGGCCCTGTTCACCAAAAACATCCCACAAAGTGGTCGGGCATGCTATGGATTCAGGAGCGTCCAGCCCACGATCCTTGAGGACTGCAGCCAGTTTTTCACCGATGACTCCGGCTTGCGAGATGCCGGTCAGGTCGCCCTTGATGTCGGCCATGAAGACCGGTACCCCGATGCGGGAGAAGCCTTCGGCCAGGGTTTGCAGGGTGATGGTCTTGCCGGTTCCGGTGGCGCCGGTGATAAGGCCGTGGCGATTGGCTTTGTCCGCCAGCAAATGGCATTGGGTGTCGCCATGCTGGGCAATGAGGATGGACGCGTCAGAGGATGAAGCCATGGAAACCCTAAAAAGTACAATTCAACTCATAGCGTAACGAATTTTTTAAGGAATCCCCGTGGCAGGACACAGTAAATGGGCCAATATTCAGCATCGTAAGGGTCGTCAGGATGAGAAGCGCGGGAAGATCTGGACGCGCATCATTCGCGAAATTACGGTCGCCGCCCGGGCTGGCGGCGGTGATCTGGGCACCAATCCGCGTCTGCGCCTGGCGGTGGAACGGGCCAAGGCGGCCAATATGCCCGCAGACCGCGTCAAGTACAACATTGACAAGGCTACTGGCAACGCCGAAGGTGTGAGTTACGAAGAAATTCGCTACGAAGGCTACGGTATTGGCGGCGCCGCCATTTTGGTTGACACCATGACGGACAACCGGGTGCGCACCGTGGCCGAAGTTCGCCACGCTTTCAGTAAATTCGGCGGCAACATGGGCACTGAGGGTTCGGTGGTTTTTCAGTTCAAACACTGTGGCCAGTTGATCTTTGCTCCGGGCTCCAACGAAGACAAAATCATGGAAGTGGCGCTGGAAGCCGGTGCCGAAGACGTGATTACGGATGACGACGGCGCCATAGAGGTGCTGACCGCCTATGCCGACTACGAGTCGGTCAAACATGCGCTGGAAGCCGCTGGCCTGACTGCTGAGGTGGCTGGCGTGACCATGCGGGCCGAAAACACAATCGAGTTGACGGGTGAGGACGCCCAGCGGATGCAAAAGCTGCTGGATGTACTCGAAGACCTGGACGACACCCAAGACATCTATCACAACGCTGCACTATGAACGTACTTGTAATTGGCGGAGGCGGCCGTGAACACGCTATGGCCTGGAAGCTCGCGCAGTCTTCCAAAGTCCAGATGGTCTACGTCGCCCCGGGCAACGGTGGAACCGCGCTGGACGGGCGGCTAAAGAACATCCCGATCACCGATGTCGTGGAACTGCGCCTTTGGGCACAGGAAAACAAGATTGGCCTGACCGTGGTGGGGCCGGAAGTGCCATTGGCCGCTGGCGTGGTGGACGAGTTTCGCAAGCATGGCCTGCGCATATTCGGGCCCACCAAAGCGGCTGCGCAGCTGGAGAGCTCCAAAGCGTTCTCCAAGGCGTTCATGCGCCGCCATGGTATTCCCACGGCAGAGTACGCCACGTTCTCTGACCCGGTGGCGGCCCATGCGTATGTCAACAAGATGGGGGCACCCACGGTCGTCAAGGCCGATGGGTTGGCTGCGGGCAAAGGCGTGGTGGTGGCCATGACGCTGGACGATGCGCACGCGGCCATTGACTTCATGCTGGGTGACAACACCCTGGGTGTGGCGCACAACGACGGCGAAGATGGCGTGGCAGTACCGCGGGTCGTGATTGAAGAGTTTCTGGAAGGCGAGGAAGCCAGCTTCATCGTCATGTGCGATGGCAAGGATGTGGTGGCATTGGCCACCAGTCAGGATCACAAACGCCTGCTGGATGACGACCAGGGACCAAATACCGGTGGCATGGGGGCCTATTCACCCGCACCCGTAGTGACACCGCAGATCCACGCCCGCGCCATGCGCGAGATCATCCTGCCCACACTGAAGGGCATGGAGCAGGACGGCATTCCGTACACCGGGTTTTTATACGCGGGCCTGATGATTGATACCCATGGCCACGTCAAGACTCTGGAATTCAACTGCCGTATGGGGGACCCTGAAACACAGCCCATTCTGATGCGCCTGAAAACTGATTTTCTGGACGTGCTGTGGGCCGCAGCGGAGCCAGGTGGCTTGGCAAATATGGAGCTGGAGTGGGATCGCCGCACCGCACTGGGTGTCGTCTTGGCCGCGCACGGTTACCCGATGTCGCCGCGAAAGGGCGATGCCATTGAAGGGCTGCCGTCGGAGAGCGAGAACGCCATGGTGTTTCACGCGGGAACAGAACTGCAGAGTGGCACGCTGCGAACCACCGGTGGTCGGGTGCTGTGTGTCACTGCATTAGCGGAAAACGCGCGGGCCGCCCGCCAGGTGGCTTATGAAGTGGTTCACGGCATTCGGTACGACGGCATGCAGTACCGCACAGACATTGGTCACCGGGCTGTCAAGCATTGACGCAATGAAAAGGGATATGGGATGAGCGATTCACGCGTGGGCTCCGTGCGGACCTATTTAACGGGCCTGCAGGACCGCATCACCACGGCCGTTGAAGGGCTGGATGACACGGGCTTTCTGACAGATTCCTGGTCCAAAGCGCCGGGTGAGCCATTGCAAGGCAGCGGCATCACCCGTATTCTGGAAGGCGGCTCGGTGTTTGAGCGTGCGGGTTGCGGTTTTTCGCATGTGCGCGGCCCGGCTTTGCCGCCGTCGGCCACACAGCACCGGCCTGAGTTGACAGGCGCGCCATTTGAGGCCATGGGCGTGTCGCTGGTGTTTCATCCGCGCAACCCCTACGTACCCACGGTGCATATGAATGTGCGCATGATTTCGGCTGGTCATCCGGGTGAGGAGCCGGTGTGCTGGTTTGGCGGCGGCATGGATCTGACGCCCTTTTACGGGCAGGAAGACGATGCGCGCCACTTTCACGCGACCTGCCGCGACGCGTTGCAGGCGTTTGGCGATGACAAGTACCCCCATTTCAAGCAGTGGTGCGACGAGTATTTCTTTCTGAAGCACCGAAATGAGCCGCGCGGCGTCGGCGGCATCTTCTTCGATGACTTTGCAGAGGGTGGTTTTGACAATGGTTTTGCTCTGATGCAATCGGTGGGCGATGCTTTTCTGGCCGCCTATTTGCCCATCGTGGAGCGTCGCAAGGACACGGCTTACGGCGAGCGCGAGCGCGCCTTTCAACTGTATCGCCGGGGTCGGTATGTGGAGTTCAATTTGGTGTGGGACCGTGGCACCCATTTTGGACTGCAATCGGGTGGGCGCACCGAGTCCATTTTGCTGTCCATGCCGCCATTGGCGAGCTGGTCTTACCAGTCCGTTCCCGAGGCGGAGTCACCGGAAGCGGCTTTGTACGCGCAATTCCTGGTGAAGCGGGATTGGGTTTGAGCACTCAACCCGGCCCGACCCGGCGCCTTGGTGTTTTCGGCGGAGCTTTTGATCCTCCCCACTTGGGACACCGGGCTTTGGCGCAGGCAGCCCTGGTGCAACTCGAGCTGGATGAGTTGCGCATCATTCCGACCGGGCAGGCCTGGCATAAAAGTCGAACCCTAACAGCTGCAGAGCACCGGTTGGCGATGACCCGACTGGCCTTTTCGGATATGGTCCGCGTGGTAGTTGACCCTCGGGAAATTCAGCGTTCGGGTGCCACTTATACCGTGGATACCTTGCAGGAGTTGCATGCGGAACAACCGGGTGTGCAGCTGTTCCTGATCCTGGGTCAGGACCAGGCAGAAGCCCTGACGAGCTGGCACCGTTGGGAGGAAATCCCCCGACTTGCTATAATTTGTGTAGCTGCTCGCGCAGATTTTGCGGGGGCCAAGGGCACATTTAATGCCTTATTGTCGGATGCGCCCACCTTGCGGCGGCTGGAAATGCCGCCGGTTGACGTCAGCGCCACCGATATTCGCCGCCTTGTGGCGAGCCACCAAAGCGTTGCCCCTCTGGTTTTTGAATCCGTTGCGCGTTATATTGATCACCATCACCTCTATCGAACTGCCTGATGACTACTTCCACCGTTGCCAAAAAAGACATTACCAAACTCCAGCGAGCGATCGTCGACGGCCTTGAAGACGTCAAAGCCCAGGACATTCAGGTGTTTGACACCGAGCATTTGTCTGCCTTGTTTGAGCGGGTGATTGTGGCGTCGGGTACGTCCAACCGGCAAACCAAAGGTTTGGCTGCCAGCGTACGCGATGCGGTGCGTGAGGCGGGCTTCCCCAAGCCGCGGGTTGAAGGCGAAGCCAATGGTGAGTGGATCATTGTGGACTGCGGCCAGGCGGTGGTGCACATCATGCAGCCCAGTTTCCGCACGTATTACAACCTGGAAGAGCTGTGGGGTGAAAAGCCGGTACGCCTCAAGCTGGGCTCTGCCAAGCCAGCCATGGCGGAAAGCGCCAGGCCCGTCAAGGCGGCACCTGTTGTCGAGATGAGTTTGAGGCGTTCCAATGCGGCCAAAAAAGGGGTGCAGGAAGCGTTCCCGTCCAAGGCCCAATTGAAGAAAACCGAGGCCGTCAAGGCCGCGGCCGCCAAGAAAGCCCCGGCACGCAAGGCTGCAGCCCCGAAGGCAGCACCCAGAGTGGAAGCCGTAAAAACTGCGGCAGCCAAGACGCCGGCGGCCAAATCGACTCCTGCGAAAAAGGCCGTGGCAAAAAAAGCGGTGGCAAAAACCGCAATCAAACTGGTTGTGAAGGCGCCTGCCAAAACGATCGCCAAGACAGTTGCCAAAAAAGCAGCTGCCAAGAAACCAGCCGTTCGCAAGACCTGATTCGCCTGTGAGGCTGGTCATTGTTGCCGTGGGTCTGCGTGTGCCCGATTGGGCGCAGACCGCGTGGGACGATTACGCCAAGCGGTTTCCACATGAGTTGCGTGTGGAACTCAAGGCCGTCAAGACCGAACCCCGGGGCTCCAAAACCCTGGAGACGCTCTATGCGGCTGAACGCTCACGCATTGAGGCTGCTATCCCCAAAGGCGCGCGCATTGTTGCGCTGGACGAACGTGGCACAACGCTGACCACGGTTGCCCTGGCGGGAAAGCTCAAAGACTGGCAACTGGGTGGAGATGACGTGGCGCTGGTGATCGGGGGGCCGGATGGACTGGACCCCGCTTTTCGCAAGGCTGCCCATGAGCGCATTCGTTTGTCAGATCTGACCTTGCCACACGCCTTTGCCCGTGTGCTGTTGATTGAGCAGCTGTACCGCGCGTGGTCGATCAATGCCAACCATCCCTATCACCGCGAATAGAGTAGACATGACCCCCACGTTTGGCACTGATTTCATCTATCTTGCGTCGCAGAGTCCGCGGCGCAGCCAGCTACTGGACCAACTGGGAGTGAAGCATGAGTTGCTGCTGCCAGACGCGGATGAAGACGCTGAAGCGCTGGAAGCCGTGGTGTTTAGTGAAGCACCCAAAACCTATGTACAGCGCGTTACCGGATTGAAGCTGGCGGCGGCGCAAGCGCGCATGTTGAGGCGGCAATTGCCGCCTGCTTTGGTGCTGTGTGCAGACACGACCGTGGCAATGGGACGGACCATTTTTGGCAAACCAGCGGATGCCGACGAAGCCAAGCGCATGCTCCGGGCTTTGGCCAATCGCCCCCACCGGGTCATCACCGCGATTGCGATGGGGTTTGGGGATCGGCAGGTCATGGCGTGCAGTGAATCGTGGGTGACGTTTGCGGACATGACCGAGGGCGACGTTGAGGCGTATGTGGCGACCGGAGAGCCGATCGGCAAGGCTGGCGCTTATGCGGTGCAGGGCAGGGCCGCAGCACATATTGCCCACATAAGCGGAAGCTATTCGGGCATCATGGGACTACCGTTGTTTGAGACGGCTCAGGCCTTGCGTTCAATGGGTTTCGCCGTCTGAAGGTTACAAGCCGGACCGAACTAGACTCAGTGCCATGCAACAAGACATTCTGATCAACTGGTCGCCACAGGAATCCCGGGTGGCGATCATGGAAAACGGCGCGGTGCAGGAGCTGCATGTGGAGCGCACACTGGAGCGGGGGCTGGTGGGCAATGTCTACCTCGGCAAGGTAGCCAGAGTCTTGCCGGGCATGCAGTCGGCCTTCATTGATATTGGCCTGGAGCGCGCGGCTTTTTTGCATGTGGCCGATGTCTGGCACCGACAGCCCGATGGCGAGGCGCCCTTCATCGCAAAAGGCGCAGCACCGCTCATCCCCATTGAGAAGCAAATTTTTGAAGGCCAGGCCCTCATGGTGCAGGTCATCAAGGAGCCGATTGGCACCAAAGGTGCCAGACTGTCCACCCAGATAAGTATTGCCGGGCGTTTGCTGGTGTTTCTGCCGCAGGATGACCACATTGGCGTATCTCAAAAGATACCAACCGGCCAGCGAGATGAGTTGCGCTCGCGGTTGCAGCAACTTGCCGGATCACAGGGCGGCGGCTTCATATTGCGCACCAACGGCGAAGATGCATCGGATGCCGAGTTGGCCGATGACATTGGATACTTGCGCAAAGCCTGGGCCCGCATCAAGGATGCGTCGCTCCGATTGCCCCCGCAATCCATCCTGCACCAGGATTTAAGCCTGTTGCAGCGCGTGTTGCGCGATCTGGTGGGTGAATCCACCCAGACGATCCGGGTGGATTCCCGTGAGCAGTTTGAAGCGCTCAAGGCCTTCGGGGCAGAGTTCATGCCGATGGCATCCGAGAAGCTCCAGCACTACAAGGGCGAGCGTCCGATTTTTGACCTGTTTTCCATTGATGAAGAAATAGCCAAGGCACTCGGCCGCAGGGTGGAACTCAAGTCGGGTGGTTACTTGATCGTGGATCAGACGGAAGCGCTCACCACAGTCGATGTGAACACCGGAGGTTTTGTCGGTGCCCGTAATTTTGACGACACCATTTTCAAAACCAATCTGGAGGCTGCGCAGGCGATTGCCCGGCAGCTGCGATTGCGCAATCTCGGTGGCATCATTATTGTGGACTTCATCGACATGGTGCGCGAGGATCACCGTGACGCCGTTCTGGCCGAATTCAAAAAGCAATTGTCGCGCGACCGCGTCAAAACCATGGCGGGCGGGTTTTCGCAGCTGGGCTTGGTTGAGATGACGCGCAAACGCACCCGGGAGTCTTTGGCACACATGTTGTGCGAACCCTGTGCCGCATGTGAAGGCAAAGGCATCGTGAAGACCCCGCGCAGCGTCGCCTACGATATTTTGCGAGAAATATTGCGCGAGGCCAGGCAATTCAACCCGCGGGAGTTTCGCGTGGTTGCGTCACCCAAAGTCATTGAACTGTTTCTGGACGAAGAAAGCCAGCATCTGGCGAGCTTGAGTGAGTTCATTGGCAAGCCGGTGTCTTTGCAGAGTGAGGCTGCAATGGGGCAGGCGCAGTACGATATTGTTTTGCTGTGAATCGGCCAACCTACCGCTTACCGATCGCTGATAAAACGTGAACTACCGCTCTACCAATCGGTCGCCGATTCCAATTTTGACCTATCACCAGATTGCTGTAGCACCGGTGAAAGGCGCTGCATATCGGAGTTTGTACGTCTCACCGGTGGATTTTTCGCGTCAGATGGCTTTGCTCAGCTTGCTTGGATACCAGGGGCTGTCAATGAGCGCCTTGCAACCCTATTTGACAGGTGAGCGATCCGGCAAGGTCGTTGGGATTACTTTCGACGATGGCTATTTGAACAACCTGGTGAATGCGGTGCCTGTGTTGAAGCGTTACGGGTTTTCGTCTACTTGTTATGTGGTCAGCCAGAAGCTGGGTGGTACGAATATTTGGGATCTGAATGTCGGAATCCAGCAAACTGCACTTATGTCATCCGCGGAATTGATGCAATGGGTCCAAGGTGGCCAGGAGGTTGGTGCGCACACCCGGAATCATGTCCACCTGAAAGAGCTTGACGCATCCTCTAGTCAAGCCGAAATAGTCGTATGCAAAGCCGAGCTGGAGGATGCAATTGGCCAGCCGGTGGAGCATTTTTGTTATCCCTACGGAGAGTTTTCTGCTGAGCATGTGAATATGGTGAGGGACGCGGGATACAGGACGGCTACCACGACGCAGCGTAGTCGCTGCATAGCCGGCGAGGATCTTTTTGCCCTGCCCAGGGTGCCGGTTGTTCGCTCGTCGACCCGGTTGGCATTCTGGATGAAAGTCGCTACGGCGTATGAAGATCGGCGGCGGGTGTAATGGGCGCCGTCCATCCGAAGCGACTGCGCATTGCAGTCCTCAATCGCATTTTTCGGCCGACTGGCGGTGGTGCCGAACGCTATTCAATTGCGTTGGTTGAGCAATTGGCCCAGCGGCATGATATTCATGTGTTTGCGCAGCAAATAGACCACCACTGGCGCGGAGTGACCTACCACAAGCTGTCTGCCCCGTTGTCCAGACCACGCTGGATTAATCAACTCTGGTTTGCGCTTACCTCGTGGTGGGCGACACGCCGAGGGTTTGATGTAGTTCATTCGCATGAGAACACCTGGCATGGGCAGGTCCAAACAGTCCATGTGTTGCCAGTCAAATACAACTTATTTCATGGATGCACCGGTTGGCGCTTGGCCTTGCGCTGGTTGAAGGTCCTCACCAGCCCGCGATTGCTCACTTATCTTGTTCTGGAGCGTGGCAGGTACGCAGTTCACGAGCAACGGATCATCGTCGTGACTTCCAACAGTTTGGCCTCCATCATGGCCCAAACCTATCCTCGATCCGCAGGTGCGGTGCAGGTCGTGACGCCGGGTGTGCTATCAATCCAAGCTGCAATCAGTATTGACGAAAAACGTGATGCGCGTCTGTTGCTAGGGTTGCCGGTTTTGGGGCGTTGCGTCTTGTTTGTCGGGAATGATTATCGGAAAAAAGGGCTTTCGGCCCTGATTGATGCGATACGGTATCTGCCTGAAGACGTTTATTTGGCAGTCGTTGGCAATGCAGCCCAGATACCTGGCTTTCGGGATGAGGTCGAGGGCGGCGGCATAGGCAATCGGATATTCTTTTTGGGAGCCTTGGAACAGGTAAATGACGCCTACCGTGCGGCTGATTGCCTCGCCCATCCGACCCTTGAGGATACTTTCGCTATGGTCGTTTTGGAAGCAATGGCCCACGGCTTGCCTGTTGTGGTGAGCGATGCCAGGTTTTGTGGGATTTCCGGACTTTTGACGCACGAGATGAACGCCCTGATTCTGGAAAATCCACGCGATGTTCCTGCATTGGCGAGCGCATTGAACCGAGTGCTGTTTGAACAGGACTTGACAGCGCGAATGACGGCATCCGGGAAATTATTTGCGCAAGCTCATCTCTGGTCTGAAATGGCGCGCAAGCAAGAAGCAATCTACTATTCCGCTGTGCAATCAACGGGCTAGACTGATGCCACAGGCATATCGACCTCATCTGATCCATGGAGGCCGAGTTTGTACAGCCGTGCATATGGCCCGTTTTTTTCAATCAGGTCCTGATGTGTGCCGGTTTCGACGATTTGTCCGGCATTCATGACGACAATGCGGTCAGCATGCATCACGGTGGAAAGCCGGTGCGCGATGACCAGAGTGGTTCTGTTCTGCATCAATTTCTGCAATGCATCCTGAACAGCCCTTTCGGATTCGGTGTCCAACGCCGAAGTGGCTTCATCCAGGATCAGTACGGGTGCATCCTTGTAGAGCGCGCGCGCGATGGCAAGTCGTTGCCGTTGCCCTCCGGAAAGCTGAGTGGCATTGTGGCCAACGATGGTGTCGATGCCCTGGGGCAAATCTTGCACAAGCTGCGCCAGATTGGCCGCGTTGAGACATTGAGTCACTCTGTCGCGGTTGATCTCCATTCCCAGTGCCACGTTGGCCAAAATACTGTCATTGAGCATGACCACGCTTTGGCTTACAAAAGCAATCTGTGAGCGCAGTGCCTGCAGTGACCAATCACGCACATCATGGCCATCCAGAAGAACCTGCCCTGAGCAAACATCTACAAACCGGGGAAGGAGATTTGCCAGAGTCGTTTTACCTGACCCGGAGCTGCCGACCAGCGCAACCGTCTCCCCCGACATTACGTTCAGGTCAAGGTCTTCGATCGCGGGTGTTGAACTGGAGGGGTAGCGGACACTTACTTGTTGAAAGCATATATCCCCCGCTGCACGCGGTTTGGAGAAATTGCCCTCTATTTCGCTTGGCGTTTCCTCAATCAGTGATAAACCTCGTTCCAACGCGACGAGACCACGGGTGATTGGGCTGGATACTTCGGAAAGTTGTCGGATCGGCGCAATGATCATCAGCATAGCGGTAACAAACGCAACAAATCCCCCTACCGAAGTGCCGCTGCTGGCACTTTGGACGAGTGCGACCGATATAACAGCTGACAAGGCTACTGCAGCCAGCATCTGCGTCATGGGGGTCATGGCGGCTCCCGCAACCGTCGATTTCATGGCGAGGTGCCGCAGAGCCTCCCCAAGTTGAGAGAAGCGCTCGGACTGTGATTGCTGCGCTGAGTAAAGGCGTATATCCCTATGGGCCAACACGTTTTCCTCGACCACATATGCCAACTTGTCTGTTGCTTCCTGACTGGCTTGGGTAAGTCGATGAACTCTTCCAGTAAGTACGCGCATCACTAGCGCCACTGCCGGAAAGATCGCCGCCACAATGAGGGTCAATTTCCAGTTGAGATAGAAAAGATATCCGACGAGTGCCAGCAAAGTCAGGCCGTTTCTCACGAGGCTCAATATGGAGTTGACCAACATCACTGCACCGGTCTGAACTTCGTATACGAGGGTGTTGGTAAGTGCACTGGAGGTTTGACCTGAAAACAGTTTCAAGTCGGCGACTAGTATTTTGTTGAACATTGCGTGACGCATGTTCTGGAGCCCGCGATTGGTGATTTTGGATAGCCCGATTTGCGATATGTATCCAGCCAAACCACGGACTCCAAAGAGCAATATCAAGGCGACCGGAACCGTCCAAATTTCAAGTGTTCCCTGTTGAAACCCACGATCCAATAATGGCTTCAGTAGTGCGGGGATCAGCGGCTCCGATGCAGCCCCTACGACCGCGCTTACTGCAACCAGCAGCCAGGTTCCAGGGTAGGTGCCAAAATAGGGCATCAATCGTCGTATGCGGGCAATCACGGTGGTTGCTGGAGGGTTTTTCAAATCGGGTTGAACCGGAGGGGCGGATTGATCGGGTGTCACGTTCTGCCCTCAATAGGCTGTGGCATTTGTGTCCTTCCGACTTGCCTTGGAGAGCGGCTTCGCAGTCCCAGTGCCATCATGAGTCCGAGGCTGATACATAAATAGTCGCCCATCAAATCGTCAAACAAAGCGGAGTTGAAGAGGCACGCAATGGCAATGCCAGCAAGGATCGATAACGTAGCCCTGGCAACAGCAGCGGGGAAAAATCGTGTATCGCGGATCACTGCAACCAATAAAGTGATCAAAAGCAAGGGGCCACCAACGCCTAATTCAACACCCCACAATAGATACTCTTGGTGCGGGTTGCTGGAGTTGCTGACTCCGAAGGTTTGGGTTGCTGTGTCTCCCTCCATGCGTTTGACGGCGGGTGTCCAGCTTCCCACACCGTATCCGTTCCAAGGCTTTTCATATATTGCCTGAACAGAGCGTCGCCAAGCGTTGAGACGCCAACCGGAGGAACTGGCCGTTTCGACTTGCTTGGTGTAACTCTGCGATTCGATGATTACCTGGGATATACGCTCTCGCACTTGACCGGATGAAAGGTACAAACCCATGACGACAACAAGGGGTGTGGCGATGAGGGCAATTAGTCGCAACCGCTTGTTCATCGTCCACATGGCAGCCAGAGACAGCATTGCCAAAGCGACCAGATAGCCGGTGCGCCCTGGAAGGAGCAGCAAGACATTGGAAAGAGCGGCCAACGCCACCAAACCAGCCAACCAACGGGGCCAGAATCTTTCTGGTGCAAGGTGCCAGAAAATGGCGGCCATTGTCGCAAACATGATGGATTGATCGAGGTAGCTCTCGGCGAAAACCACAGACCGGTTGGCTGGGTTTGTTGTTGAGTCGGAGTGCAAGAATGGAAGAATTCCAGAGGCGAGTGCCCACGACGCGATCAGAACAAAGAGCTGCCCAGCAGCGAGAAATCCAATAGCTAACCGAGCTTCCCGCTCTGTCCTTATCAAGAAAATCAGAAGCAAGATACTCAGTAGCTTGGCGTGCTTGACAAACATGCTCAAGGCAAAATCCATACTGACCTCGGTCCACAGGAGGCTGAGTGCGAACGCAATCAGGATTCCGAGAATGGTCTTTGTTGTCCAGAGTCGCTGAAATGTGGAGTCGCTCCGGTTGTTGACGTACCCGGCCAGCAGATATCCCAATCCCAAAACAAACAGAATCAATTTGGAAAGGCTGATCCATGCCATTGGTAAGCTTACTGAAACGGCGGCCAGGCATACAAAAATCAGACGCAAGCTCCAGCCGGCATGCGGTGGACGTGTAGTGGGTGCCATTGACAACGATGGCTACTTCGGGTGGTTGGCGTGCACTGGAGCCTGCCATTCGACACCCTTCTGGATTTCAATGGCTTTGACATACCGGTAAAAGGTACCTTCAAAATTGCCCAGTGCGATGACGAAACCCGCCCAGCCATCCAAAAAGCCCAGTTTGAAAAAATAGTGTTTGGCAAAAGACCAGATGCCGTGCGACAAGGCTGTTCCCATCGACAGGCGGCGCTCGGATATGCGTTGCGCCCCCAGTGAAGAGTACCGGTTGGCCTTGTGCATTACCTCACTCATATTTTTGAACGGGAACTGCCAGATAGCATTTTGAAGATGGCCGATTGATTTGGCAGAGTTCAGCACATAGCCTTCATGGACTGCTTTCAACTCGTAACTCATGCAGCCTTTACGAAACAATTGCGGCTGGCGGTAGTTGGGGTACCAACCCGAGTGTTTGATCCAGCGACCCATGAAAAAATTGCGCCTGGGCATCCAGTAGGCATCCGCTGCATCGGGACTGTCGATGGTCTCTCGTATCTCGTTTTCGGCCTCTGGTGTGCAGCGCTCGTCAGCGTCGAGGCTGAAGATCCACTCGTGCGTGCAGGCGGCTATCGCCTGGTTGCGCAAATCCCCGAAACCCTTGAACTCAACCTGGACGACTCGGGCGCCCAGGCGAGTAGCGATCTCTTGTGTCCCGTCCGTGCTGTAAGAATCCACCAGAACCACCTCGTCTGCCCATTGGGCGCTTTCGATGGTCGCAGCGACTTTTTCTGCTTCGTTGTAAGCGATGATGTATACGGATATTTTGCTCATCGGAGATGTTAGTATTTGGCGCCTGTCCAGCGTAAACGGCACTTTGCCAGCCGTCGAGTCTAGTTCAAAATGGATACTTCCGATCTTGTTTCAGTGGTCGTCACCACCTACAACCGCAGCGATGCCTTGCTGGCGGTGCTGGACGGTCTGACCTGTCAGACCGATCAGAACTTTGAGGTCATCGTGGCAGATGACGGTTCCCGTTTGGAGCATCAACAGCGGGTTTTTGGGTCGCAAGCCGCACGGACGTTGCGAGCGATCCATGTGTGGCACCCGGATGTCGGCTTTACGGCCTCCAGTATTCGTAACCGTGGCGTGGCGAACTCCTGTGGGAAGTACATTATTTTTCTTGATGGTGATTGTGTGCCCGAAGTCGATTTTATTGCCAGACACAAGCTGCTTGGGCAAGAGGGCGTCTTTGTGAATGGCAGCCGCGTGCTTCTGTCCGCAGATCTCACCCAGGGTGTGCTCGCTGGCGTAGAGTCACTTTGTGGTCGTTCCCCTTGGTTTTGGCTCACGCAGCGTGTTTTGGGTCGCGCCAACAAGCTGAGTGGTTTGATCAGACTGCCTGATGGCTCTTTTCGTGTGAGGCGCACGTTCTCATGGAAGGGAATACGCAGTTGCAATATGGGAGTTTGGAGGTCCGATTTTGAACGCGTTGATGGGTTCGATGAGTCATTTGTCGGCTGGGGGCACGAAGATGCGGACTTTGTGCTGCGCCTCCATCACAGTGGGGTGGCAAGAAAGAATGGATTTTGTGCGACAGAAGTTTTTCATCTCTGGCATAAGGAAGCCGCACGTGATCGCGAGTCGCAAAACGCCCGAACGGTGATGGAGCGGGTCACATCGAAAGTGACCCGATCAACGACAGGTTTTTCACATAAACACGACTCCGAAGGGGTTGTGATTACAAGACTGGGATAATGGCGCCATGTTGAAACGTTTTTTGTTTTGTTTGTTTGCAGGTCTTGTGTGCCTTCCGGCTTTTTCCCAGTTTCGGGTTGAGGTGTCTGGAGTTGGCTTGACGCAGTTACCGATTGCCGTGGTCGCTTTTCGGGGTGATGACGCTGCGCCGCAGAAGATCGCGTCCATTGTGTTGGCTGATCTGGAGCGTAGCGGCCAATTTCGTGGTGTGGACGCCGGTGGTTTTTCGCTGGATGAGGGTTCCAGACCGGAAGTGTCTGCCTGGCGTCAGAAAGGGGCCGACGCTTTAGTAACCGGTAGCATTAGTCGTCTTGCTGATGGCCGCTTTGATGTACGCATGCGCCTTTGGGACGTAGTCCGTGGGCAGGATCTGGGCGGGCAAAGTTATGCCGTGACTTCTGGCGATCTCCGACTGGCCGCGCACCGTGTGGCAGACTTTGTATATGAGAAGCTTACCGGTGACAAAGGCGTGTTTTCGACCCGCATTACATATGTAACCAAAGTTGGACAATCATTCAACCTTTGGGTGGCAGACGCTGACGGCGAGAGCGCACAAAGCGCATTGAACAGCTCCGAGCCCATCATTTCTCCAACCTGGGCGCCGAACGGAGCCCAGATTGCCTATGTGTCCTTTGAGTCCCGCAAGCCCGTGATTTTTGTCCACGATGTCGCGACCGGAAAGCGTAGGTTGGTCGCCAACTTCAAGGGCTCCAACAGTGCGCCGGCCTGGTCACCCGATGGAAAAACGCTCGCGGCAACTTTAAGTCGTGACGGCGGTTCCCAGTTGTATCTTATGGATGCGACCGGCGGCGAGCCAAGGCGGCTCGCCCAATCCAGCGCCATTGATACCGAACCAACCTTCACTCCAAACGGTAAAACCATCTATTTTGTAAGCGATCGTGGTGGCTCGCCGCAGATCTATCGCATGCCCGCATCAGGTGGCAATCCAGAACGGGTCACGTTTTCCGGCACTTACAACATTTCTCCATCGATCAGTCCCGATGGGAAATGGCTGGCCTATATTTCCCGAATAAGCGGCGCCTTTAAGCTGCATGTTATGGACATTGCGTCGGGCGCGGCAAATCCGGTTACTGACACCACTGCAGATGAGAATCCCAGTTTTTCTCCCAATAGCAGACTCATCATTTACGCGACCCAGCAGCAAGGGCGCGAGGCGTTGATGACGACAACGCTTGATGGAAAAATCAAGGCCCGACTGGCGGGTAAAAGTGGTGACATTCGGGAGCCCGATTGGGGTCCCGTGCAAAAGTGATTGCAATTTAACTAGGAGTATTGGATGAATCGACTGATATTGGCGGTTGGTATTGCTGCGTTGGTAACCGCTTGCAGCTCACCGGTCAAGCTGGACAACGTACCGGTTGAAGATAAATCTGGCGCGAGTGTCGGGTCAGGCGCAATGAGTGGGGGCAATGCTGGCGGCGTAGGTCAGGGCGGCGTCGCTGCTGTCGACCTTGGCAAGGCCAACCAGGATGCTGCCATGCAATCGACCGCCCGAATGGTCTATTTTGACTACGACAGCTTCGTCATTCGGCCGGAATTTCAGTCCGTGATTGAATCCCATGCCCGATTCATCAAAGCCGATAAAAACAAGAAAGTCGCGATTGAAGGGCACACCGACGAACGTGGTGGACGTGAATACAACCTTGCTTTGGGCCAGAAGCGGGCAGAAGCCGTACGCCGCGCGCTGGGTCTGTTGGGCGTTTCTGAAAATCAGATTGAAGCCGTGAGTTTCGGCAAGGAAAAACCTGCGGAACTGGGCTCAACGGAAGCAGCCATGGCGAAGAATCGCCGTGCCGAAATTTCTTACCGATGAATTCTTATTCGTTTTATATGGCTTCACGAGCGATGCGCATGGCTGTGGTCGTTACATTGGTGACGACCTTTGGTCATGCAAGTGCTGGCCTTTTTGACGATGAAGAGGCTCGCAGGGCCATACTGGACTTGCGCCAAAGAATCGACACGGTCAGATCTGATTCGGACCAGAAGCTCGCGGAAGAAACAAGAAGATCAGTCGAGGACACCTCTCAGTTGCGCCGCAGCCTCATCGAGTTGCAAAACCAGCTCGAAATCACGCGTGGTGAACTGGCGAAGCTGCGTGGTCAAGACGAACAGATGGCCCGTGAGTTGGCTGAGGTGCAAAGACGTCAGAAGGATGCCACGCAGTCCGTGGATGAACGATTGCGCAAATTCGAACCTACCCGCGTCACACTGGATGGTCGCGAGTTTGTGGCAGAAATTTCTGAAAAGCGTGACTATGACGCTGCGATGGCCACTTTTCGCAGAGGCGAGTTTGCTGCGGCGCAGGTTACTTTTGTCGACTTCTTGAACAGGAATGCGAATACCGGGTACCGTCCGTCTGCATTGTTTTGGCTGGGTAACGCGCAGTATGCCACCAAAGATTACAAGGACGCATTGACCAGTTTCCGGGCCTTGGTCGCATCGACTCCTGACCATATGCGGGTCCCGGAAGCGATATTGGCTGTTGCAAACTGTCAGCTGGAAATGAAGGACACCAAGTCGGCGCGCAAAACGCTTGAAGAGTTGGTCGCCAAGTACCCAGGATCAGAGGCCGCAGCCGCGGCCAAGGACCGTTTGGCGCGCTTTCGGTAAGGTCGCCCTTGACTGACGTTCATGTACGGCTCGGGGAGCCCCTGCCAGAAATTGATGCATCAGCCCTGGAGCGACGCTTCTCCGGACTGGATCGCTTATACGGCGTCGCCGGAGCCAAGGCAGTGCGCGATGCACACGTGGCCATCGCGGGCATTGGCGGTGTAGGGTCATGGGCCGCTGAGGCTTTGGCACGAAGCGGCGTGAGCCAATTGACGCTGATTGATATGGACCATGTGGCTGAGTCCAACATCAATCGACAGGTCCACGCTTTGACATCCACCGTCGGTATGGCAAAGATTGAAGCGATGCGGCAGCGCATCGCGCTCATCAATCCTCATTGCAAGGTGATCTGCATTGACGCGTTTGTGGAGCCAGACAATTGGTTGTCCCTCCTTCCTGCTGGCGTGGATGCGGTCATTGATGCGTGCGATCAGGTTAAGGCGAAGACTGCGATGGCGGACTGGTCGCGGCGCAGCAAGACGCTTTTTATCTGTGTTGGCGCAGCGGGCGGAAAACGCCACGCACACAAGGTCGATATAGCGGACCTGAGTGAAACCACCCATGACCCGCTCCTAGCGCAAGTACGCTACCGGTTGCGCAAGTCACACAATGCTCCACGCGAGGGCAAGAAGATGGCAGTCCAGTGTGTGTTCAGCCGGGAGGCCGTGGCCGCCGCCGATGCATCGTGCGCAATACAAGAAGATAATTCGCTCAACTGTCACGGATACGGTTCGCTGGTAACGGTGACCGCTACATTCGGTTTGTGCGCGGCGGGTTGGGTGATTGATAAAATTTCCAACCGCTCTCAAATCGAGAGCGAAAAAACGCTATAATTTAAAGCTTCGCAGGGTGTAACAAGTAACATTGATATGACCTGTCGGGACGTTAGCTCAGTTGGTAGAGCAGCGGACTTTTAATCCGTTTGTCGTGGGTTCGACCCCCGCACGTCCCACCAGTATTTTGTAAATGCCTGGTACCTCACGGTTCCGGGCATTTTCATTAGTGATCACGATTTTCCGGGATCTTAGCTCAGCTGGTAGAGCAGCGGACTCTTAATCCGTAGGTCGAGAGTTCGAATCTCTCAGATCCCACCAGATGGCCCGAAAGGGTACAAAAAAGCCTGCTACTGAAAAGTGAGCAGGCTTTTTTTTTGGCTCTTGTAGGGCTAACTGCTCAGCAGAACATCAACGCCATGAGTGCAGCATCGTCGGCCCAGTTCAGCAGGGCGTATCCCGCCCACCGGTAGGTGAGCGCAATCGCCTGGTCCATCAGGTATTCAGCGCGCATCCAGTTACTTTCCTGCGTCACGCACCGGTGGTCTCGCTGCGGCTGGACAACTCCAGCCACTGGTCTTCCAGTTGTGCCAGTTCGTCATTGACAAGCTTCAAGCTGCGCCCAATTTCGGCAATCTCCGAGGGGTGCGGATTGGTGGACAAGCGGTCTTCGAGTTGTGCGCCTTCTCCGTTGAGCACCTTCATGCGGGATTCCACATCGTCAAGCGCCTTCTTGGATTTGGGTGAAGTGTCGCCCTTGCCCTTTGATTTAACCGGAGCGGCAACCGCAGCCGGTTTCGCGGGGGCCTTGGCCGCCTCTTTGGCCTCTTCACGCATGCGCTTGGCTTCGTCCAGCAGGTAGCGCTGGTAGTCATCCAGATCGCCATCAAACGGTTCCACACCACCGCGGGACACCATCCAGAATTCGTCGCACACCGAGCGTAAGAGAGCACGGTCGTGGCTGACCAGCATCACGGTGCCTTCAAACTCGTTGAGCGCCATGGCCAGTGCTTCGCGGGTTGCCAAGTCCAGGTGATTGGTTGGCTCATCCAGCAGCAAGAGGTTGGGGCGCTGCCACACAATCATGCACAACACTAGGCGAGCCTTTTCGCCACCGCTCATGCTGCCCACGGCTTGTTTGACCATGTCACCGCCGAAGTTGAAGGTGCCCAGAAAGCTGCGCAAGTCTTGCTCACGGGTTTGCTGGCCGGAAATTTTGCCAGCGGCAGTGACTTCCTTGACCAGGCGAATCATGTGTTCCAGCGGGGTGTCGGCCGGGCGCAGCACGTCCAGCTCTTGCTGGGCGAAGTAGCCAATGTTCAGACCCTTGCCTTCGGTGATTTCGCCGCCGATTTCCTTCAGGTCACGGGCGATGGTTTTGACCAGTGTTGATTTGCCCTGGCCGTTGGCACCCAAAATACCAATACGCTGCCCCGCCAACACCGAGCGGCTCACATTGCGCACGATCACGGTGGGGGGCGTGCCCTCGGGTGCGTCTTCAGGCGGTGGGTAGCCAAAGCTGGCGCCACTCATGGACAACATCGGGTTGGGCAGGTTGGCGGGCTCCTTGAACTCGAAGGTGAAATCTGCATCCGCCAGCAGCGGCGCGATTTTCTCCATGCGGTCCAGCGCCTTGACCCGGCTCTGCGCCTGCTTGGCCTTGCTGGCCTTGGCCTTGAAGCGGGCAATAAACTTTTGCAGGTGGGCGATTTTGTCCTGCTGCTTGGCATAGGCGCCTTGTTGCAGGGCCATCTGCTCGGCGCGCAGGTCTTCAAACTTGCTGTAGTTGCCACCATAGCGCACCAGCTTGCCCGCGTCGATGTGCAGGGTGACGTTGGTCACTGCATCCAGAAACTCGCGGTCATGGCTGATGACCACCATGGTGCCTTCGTACTTTTTCAGCCAGGCCTCCAGCCACACCAAAGCATCCAGGTCCAGGTGATTGGTGGGCTCGTCCAGCAGCAGCAGATCGCTCGGGCACATCAGCGCACGGGCCAGTTGCAAGCGCATGCGCCAGCCGCCCGAGAAGCTGTTGACCGGGTTGTTGAGCTCGCTGCTTTTGAAGCCCAGACCCAGAATCAGCGCTTGCGCGCGGGCGGGGGCATCGTGTGCGCCCGCGTCTTGCAAGGCCATGTAGGCGTGAGCCATGCGGTCGTAGTCGTCGGTGGCTTCAGACGCGGTCACTTCGTCCTGCGCGGCCAGCAGCTGGGTATCGCCATCGACCACAAAGTCGGTAGCGGCCTGATCGGTCTCTGGCATGTCCTGGGCGACCTGGCCCATGCGCCATTGGGTGGGAATGTAGTACTCGCCCCCGTCTTCATGGAGGTTACCGTTGAGCAGTGCAAACAGCGACGATTTGCCCGCACCATTGCGCCCCACCAGACCGACTTTTTCTCCGGGATTGAGGGTGACGGTTGCGCCGTCGAGCAGCACCTTTGCGCCGCGGCGCAAGATGACATTTTTCAGAGTGATCATTTCAAAAGCGCTTCGCGCGTAATTAGCAAGACCTGGTCATCACCAGCGCTGGTTTCCAGCCAGATCACTTCCAGTTTTGGAAATGCGGCTTCAAAGTGTTGGCACTCATTGCCAACCTCCAACACCAGGACTGCGCCTGGTGTCATGTTTTTCGGGGCGTCTTTCAGCAGCGCACGGATAAAGTCCATGCCGTCACTGCCGCCAGCGGTGTTGCCGTCCAGCGCCAGCGCGGGTTCAGCCAAATATTCGGCTGGTAGCGCGGCCATACTCTGGGCATTGACATAGGGCGGGTTGCACAGGATCAGGTCGAACGGCCCGCGCGCTTGCAGCTCGGATGAGCCCAGGCCGTCGGATTCCAGCAAGGTCACGCGGTCCTGCAAACCGTGTCTGTCTACATTGATGCGAGCCACGGCCAGTGCGTCAGCCGACAGGTCGGAGCCTGTTACTTCCACATCGGGGTAGGTCATGGCGGCGAGGATGGCCAGGCTGCCGTTGCCGGTGCAAAGGTCCAGCACGGTATGGGTGGACTCTTTGAGCCAGTAGTCAATGGTGGCGTCGACCAGCAGCTCGGCAATCAGTGAGCGGGGCACGATCACGCGCTCATCCACATAAAACGCCACGCCCTGCAACCAGGCCTCGTTTGTCAGGTAGGCCGCAGGCTTGCGGGTGCTGATGCGCGCTCCTAAAAGCGTAGCTACCCGCGCAGTATCTACGGGGGCTACAGGCTGATTGGCTATGGATTCTTCGCCATCCAGGGCGGAATCCAGTGGCAAGCCCAGGCACCACAGCACCAGCCAGGCGGACTCGTCTTTTGCATTGGTGGTGCCATGACCAAACGACACCCTGGCGTCGGTGAGTTGCTGCGCGCCCGACTCGATCAGTTCAATCAGGGTCATGCACGGGCCTCACGTTCCTGTTGGTCCAGATTTTCCAGCACGCGGCGGTAGATGTTTTTCAGGGGCTCAATGTCCGCCACGGCCACGTACTCATTGATCTTGTGGATGGTGGCGTTGGGCGGTCCCATCTCGATAACCTGCGGGCAGATCTGCGCGATGAAGCGTCCGTCGCTAGTGCCTCCGGTGGTCGAGAGCTGGGTTGTCAAGCCGGTCTCGGCTGCAATCGCGTCGCGCACGGCATCCACCAGCGTACCCGGTGTGGTCAGGAAGGGCAGGCCGCCGACAGTCCAGGTCAGGTCATATTCGAGTTCGTGTTTTTCCAGCACACCGGTCAGGCGCTTTTGCAGTGACTCGGGGGTGGACTCGGTGGAAAAACGGAAGTTGAAGTCGATGACGATAGTGCCGGGAATGACATTGCTGGCACCGGTGCCGCCATGGATATTGCTCACCTGCCAGGTGGTGGGCGGGAAGAAGGCGTTGCCCATGTCCCATTGAATGGTGATCAGCTCAGTCAGCGCAGGCGCCATCAGATGGATGGGGTTTTTGGCCAGGTGCGGGTACGCAATGTGGCCCTGAACGCCTTTGACCGTGAGCTTGCCGCTCATGGTGCCGCGCCGGCCATTTTTGATCATGTCGCCGGTCCGCTCGACCGACGTGGGCTCGCCGACGATGCAATAGTCGAGTGTCTCACCACGCGCTTTCAGTGCATTGCAGACAACAACCGTGCCATCGTTTGCCGGGCCTTCTTCGTCACTGGTCAGCAGCAGGGCGATGTTCAGTCCATGCTGTGGGTTGCTTGCAATGAATTCTTCGATGGCCACGACAAACGCGGCCAGCGAAACTTTCATGTCACTGGCACCACGGCCATACAGCTTGCCATCGCGGTGGCTGGGCGTGAACGGGGCGCTGCGCCATTCGGTCAGGGGCCCCGTCGGCACGACATCGGTGTGGCCGGCAAACACCAGCGTCTTGGGCTGCGCACGCTTTGCTATCGAATCAGTAGCTGCCTGCGCATATTCTACGGGGGCTGCAGCCCGTTTTGCCCATAAATTGGTGACGGAGAAGTCGGCCGGGCCACTGACGATGGTCTCGCAGACGAAGCCTATCGCGGTTAATCGCTGGGCAATCAGGTCCTGGCAGCCGGCGTCGGTGGGGGTGACGGATGCGCGCGCAATCAGCTGCTCAGCCAGGTAAAGCGTTGCACTCATCAATGTTTCACGTCCAGGGTGATCTCGGTAAACGACGCTTCTTCATCTTCTTCCGGCGCCGCCACGGGCTGGGCGGCTTTATGAAAGTCGTTTTGCATGCGCCACATCAGGTTGGTGGGCGAGTCGGCGTGCGCCAGACCTTCCTTGCGGTCCACCTGGCCCTCCACAATCAGGCGCGCTATGTCATGCTCAAAGGACTGGGAGCCCTCAGCCATCGACTTCTCCATGGCTTCCTTGATTCCGGAAAAGTCGCCTTTTTCCATCAACTCCGCAATCAGCTTGGTATTGAGCAAGACCTCTACCGCAGGAACCCGGCTGCCGGTGGTGGAGCGCAGCAAGCGCTGTGACACGACGGCCCGCATGGCTGCGGCCAGGTCGCCCAGCATGCTCTGTCGCACCTCAATGGGGTAGAAGTTCAGAATACGGTTGAGTGCCTGGTAGCTGTTGTTCGCGTGCATGGTTGCCAGGCACAGGTGCCCGGATTGCGCATAGGCAATCGCCGCCGACATGGTTTCGCGATCGCGAATTTCCCCAATCAGGATCACGTCAGGCGCTTGCCGCAACGCGTTCTTCAGCGCCACTTGCAAATTCTCCGTATCGGTGCCGATTTCGCGCTGGTTCACCACGGATTTTTTGTTCTTGAACAAGAACTCAATCGGGTCTTCAATGGTCAGAATGTGGCCTGCCACGTTTTCATTGCGGAAATCGATCATCGAGGCCAGCGTGGTGCTCTTGCCCGCGCCGGTGGCGCCGACCATCAGGATCAGCCCGCGCTTCTCCATGATCAGGTCACCCAGTACCGTGGGAACCGACAGGTTGGCCAGTGGTGGAACCTCCACGGCAATAAAGCGAAACACTGCGGCAATGGTTCCGCGCTGGCGCATGGCGCTGACCCGGAATCGCCCGACACCCTCCAGAGGAAAACCCATATTGAGCTCGCCTGTGGCTTCGAGTTCGGCCATGCGTTCAGCGGGCAGCACTTCAGCCAGCAGGTTGCGGGGCGCATCAGCAGGCAAGGACTGGCTATTGATCGGGACGCACTGGCCGTTGATCTTGATGAGCGCGGGTGAATGTGCCGACAGATAGACATCTGACGCCTTTTTTTCGCTCATGAGGCGAAGAATCCGGTCCATCGTGCCGGGTGCGCTGGTCGTTGCCATAAGTCAGCCTTGCTTGGGGTTCAGGTGAATCAATCGCGCAACAAATCGTTGAGCGAGGTTTTTGCCCGTGTCTGCGCATCCACGCGCTTGACGATGATGGCCGCGTACAGGCTGTATTTGCCACCGTCTTTGGGCAGGGTTCCACTGATCACCACCGAACCCGATGGCACGCGGCCGTAGCTCACGGTGTCTGCGGCGCGATCGTAAATCGGTGTGCTCTGTCCGATGTAAACACCCATGGACAGGACCGAGTTTTCTTCAATAATCACGCCCTCAACCACTTCGGAGCGTGCGCCGATGAAGCAGTTGTCTTCAATGATGGTGGGGTTGGCCTGCATGGGTTCGAGCACGCCGCCAATGCCTACGCCACCCGACAGGTGCACGTTTTTACCGATCTGTGCGCAGGAGCCCACAGCCGCCCAGGTGTCGACCATGGTGCCTTCGTCCACATAGGCACCAATGTTCACAAAACTGGGCATCAAAATCGCACCTTTGGCAACAAAGCTGCCGCGGCGGGCCACAGCCGGTGGTACCACGCGAACGCCGGTGGCGCGCATTTCTTCGGGCGACAGGTCCGCAAACTTGGTTTGCACTTTGTCATAGAAACCCAGTTGGCCCGCCTGGATGATCTCGTTGTCCCGCAGCCGAAAGCTCAACAGCACCGCCTTTTTGATCCACTGGTGAACGGTCCATTGGCCGACCGCTTCGCGGGTGGCGACGCGCAGGCTGCCTTCGTCCAGACCCTGGATCACATGTTCCACGGCTTCTCGTACTTCACTGGAAGCGGATTGCAGAGTGATGTTGGCGCGGTCTTCCCACGCGGCGTCGATGATGGTTTGGAGTTGTTGGCTCATGGGGTTGGGTTTTAGTTGAATTTCAGACTCGGGATTGAACAAACTGGACGATGCGCTGGGCCGCTTCCACGCACTCGGCGGTTTCAGCGACCAATGCCATGCGGATTCGGTTGGCGCCAGGGTTGTGGCCCTGGGCCTCGCGCGCCAGGTAGCTGCCTGGCAAAACAGTAACATTGTAAAGAGCGAGCAGGTCGCGGGCGAAATCGGTGTCACTGCCTTTCACGCCAGCCCATAAATAGAAGCCCGCATCAGGCAGGGCAACATCCAGCACATCCGCCAGAAGGGGTGTCACCTGGGCGAACTTGGCCCGGTACTGTGCACGGTTGTCACGCACGTGCTGTTCGTCATCCCAGGCGGCGATGCTCGCGGCCTGCACGACCGTGCTCATGGCGCTGCCGTGGTAGGTGCGGTACAGCAGGAACTGCTTGACCAATTGGGCGTCGCCCGCAACAAAACCGCTGCGCATGCCGGGCACATTGCTGCGTTTGGACAGGCTGGTGAAAGCCAGCAGGTTCTTGAAGTCGGGGCGGCCCAGGCGCGCAGCAGCTTCCAGCCCTCCTAGCGGCGGCTCTTCCCGGAAGTAGATCTCGCTGTAGCACTCGTCTGACGCAATTACAAAGCCGTATTCATCGCTCAGTGCAAACAGCTTTTGCCATTCCTCCAGCGGCATGACGGCACCAGTGGGGTTGCCGGGGGAGCACACGTAGAGCAGTTGGGTGCGTGCCCAGACCTCGCTGGGTACGCCATCCCAATCCTGCGCAAAGTTGCGTGCCGGGTTGGATGGTACAAAGTAAGGCTCGGCGCCTGCCAGAATGGCCGCACCCTCATAGATCTGGTAGAACGGATTGGGGCAAACGACCAGCACCGGCTCCTTCTTTTCGCTGGCCAGCACGGGGTTGACCACGGTTTGCGCGAAGGCAAAAAGGGCTTCCCGTGTGCCATTGACCGGCAGGATCTGGGTCGCCACATCCAGTGCCAGTCCGTAGCGGCGCTGCAGCCAGCCGGCAATCGACTGGCGCAGCCCCAACTCCCCCGCCGTGGCGGGGTAGGTGGAAAGCCCGCCGTTCGGAGCCATGATGGCATCGCAATAGGCCTGCTTGATCAATGCGGGGGTAGGGTGCCGCGGTTCGCCAATGCCCAGGCTGATGGGGCGGTAAGCGGGGTTGGGGGTGACGGAGGCAAACAGCTGGCGCAGGCGCTCAAACGGGTAAGCCTGCAAGTGGGACAAGTTCGGGTTCATGGGCCACTATTATCCCCGAGCAGTCGCTACACTGTCGGCGGCTGCCGCCTGCGGTATTTTTTGATCGTAATCGTGCCAGGAGCAATGGATGTTGAGCACTTCCCCAGATGGAGATTCACTGATGTACCTGGACGTTCCGCGTGCACTGCGGCAGGTCGGAAACGTTGAGGCTCTGCGGAATATGCTTCCTATGCTTCAAGAGCTCCTGGAGCGGGACGTCCCGCAGATCGCCCATCTTCTGGACACCGAAGACGCCACCGGGGCCAGCCGATTGCTGCATTCATTGAAGGGATGCATGCCCATTTTTTGTACTCCCACCCTGTGCGAGCACCTGGAAAAGGTGGAGCAATTGAGTAAATCTGGCGTTGCACTGGAGGTGGGGCGGGCCTACTCGGCGCTCATGCCCCAGTTGCAGGCGTTGCAGCTTGAGATTGACCGGTATCTGGCGTTGCTGCCTGCAAACGAATGACTGCTGCGCCGGGCAATCGTGTTATTTCTTTGTTTTGCGCGCCGCTTTCTTGGGCGCTTCTGTCGCAGACGGCTTCGCTTGGTCGCCGATGACGCCTTTGAGTGGGCAAATCTTGAAAGCCGCGCATTTTGCGCAGCCGGTTACGACCGCGATCGGACACAGTGTCATAGGGATTTCCTCGAAGTCGCCAAAGGGAAGCAGTATGCGCGAACCCGCCGGCGAGTCGGCAGATTTTCCGTAATAGACTTGGCGGGTGGGACCGTGTGTCAATTGCCGACACTGAGTTTTTTCAGGCACGCTGGCTATTTGCATTGGGATGGAGTGTTGACGTGGATATAAAAAGAGCGCGAATCATGGTGATTGAGGATGAGCGCGTCATGAGTGCTTTCATTTTGGGCACCCTGAGGCGTATTGGCATCCTGGATCTCTTTGCCTACGAAGACGGTGCCGCTGCGTTGCGGGAAGTCGCCAAAGTCAAGCCCGATCTGATACTGACCGACATCCACATGCTACCCATGGGCGGCATTGATTTCGTCAGGCAAATGCGCGCACTGTCGAACAATCAGATCAGCAACATCCCGGTGATTTTTTTGAGCGCCGACTCCAGCAAGGCCACCGTCGGTGAAGCCGTGCCGCTAGGGGTGTCCGGCTATCTCGTCAAACCGCCCTCGCTGGAGGCACTGGCGCACAAAATCGAAGTGGCGCTGCGTAACTGAGTGAGGTGCTTGTGATGCGCGCCGCCAAGGCAGGCTTGACGACCGCACACGGTATCATCGACCGTTCTGCCTAATTTCTTTCTTTCGTGCGTCTCAATTCCATCAAGTTATCCGGGTTCAAATCGTTCGCCGAGCCCACCAACTTCCTGTTGCCGGGCCAACTGGTCGGCGTGGTGGGGCCCAACGGATGCGGCAAATCCAACATCATGGATGCGGTGCGATGGGTGCTGGGCGAGAGCCGTGCCAGCGAACTGCGCGGCGAATCCATGCAGGATGTGATTTTCAACGGCACGAACACGCGTAAACCCGCCAGCCGCGCGAGCGTAGAGCTGATATTTGACAACGCAGACCATCGCGCCGGCGGCCAATGGGGCCAGTTTGGCGAGATTGCGGTCAAGCGCGTGCTCACCCGTGACGGCACCTCCAGCTATTTCATCAACAACCAGCCAGTGCGCCGCCGGGACGTGCAGGACGTGTTCTTGGGTACGGGCTTGGGCCCACGCGCTTACGCCATCATCGGTCAGGGCACCATCAGCCGGATTATTGAGTCCAAGCCCGAGGAGTTGCGCCTGTTTCTGGAAGAGGCGGCCGGGGTTTCCAAATACAAAGAGCGTCGGCGGGAGACCGAAAACCGCTTGTCGGACACCCGCGAGAACCTCACGCGCGTCGAGGACATCCTGCGCGAACTCAATGCCAATCTCGAAAAGCTCGAAAAGCAGGCCGAGGTGGCCCTCAAATACAACACCTTGCAGGCGGATGTCAGCCTCAAGCAGCAGCAGCAATGGTTCTTGAAGCGCGCCGAGGCGCTGGCGGACCAGTCCAAGGTCAAAGCAGATGCGCAGGGCGCGGTCAATGCGCTCGAAAGCCGCATGGCGGATCTGCGCCATATTGAGTCCGATCTCGAAACCGTGCGCCAGGCCCACTACGCAGCGGGTGACCAGGTCAACCAGGCCCAGGGGCTGCTCTATGAGGCCAGCACCGACGTGGGCCGTTTGGAGGCCGAGATCCGCTTCGTGGTCGAGGGGCGGCAACGCGTCGAACAGCGCCTTGTGACCTTGCAGGAGCAAGTCGGGCAGTGGGCCACGCGCAAGGACGATGCACTGGGTGAGATTGAGCGACTGGCCGAACTGGCCTTGTTGGGCGACGAGCAAACCGAACTGCTGGCCGCGCAGGTGGAAGAGCAGGCGCAGCAATTGCCTGACCTGGAGGACGCGTTGACTGCGGCGCAAACCGCAGCCAATGACCAGCGTGGCAGCGTGATGCAGGTACAGCAGCAGATTCAGGTGCTGGCTGCCGAGCAGCGCAGCATCGAGGAGCAGTCTCGCCAGGTCTCCACGCGTGCCGAGCGGTTGGCCACTGACCGCAATGCACTGGCTGCACCCGACGAGGCGCGGCTGCAAAACCTGCAGATGCAACTGGAGGCAGCACAGGAGTCTGCCGCGATAGCCGATGGCCGCCTGCAAGAGTTGCAGGAGCAGGTGCCGCAGCGCGACGAGGCCCGGCGTACCCAGCAGCAGCGGGTCAACGCCGAATCCTCCCGTCAGGCCGACTTGTCTGCGCGTCTGGAGGCGCTCAAGGCGTTGCAGGAAAAAGTCAAGACCGACGGCAAACTGCAACCCTGGCTGGCCCGGCATGGGCTCGACAGTTTGCAGGGTTTGTGGAGTCGTATCCACATTGAACAAGGCTGGGAAAATGCCCTGGAGGGCGCGCTGCGCGAGCGGCTTTCGGCTTTGGAGGTGTCCCGTCTGGAAATGGTGCGCGCCTTCGCCAACGACGCACCGCCGGCCAAGCTGGCGTTTTTCAGTCCGCCACTTGCCGCGGTGCCTGAACGCACTGCCGCCTTGCCCCGCTTGTCCGATCTGTTGCGCCTGAACGATGCAGGTCAAAAGGCTGTGCTAATGGATTGGCTGCAGGGCTGTTTCACGGCGTCCAGTTTCGAGGACGCGCTGGCCCAGCGCGGCCAGCTGCAGCCTGGCGAGAGTATTTACGTCAAATCGGGCCATGTGGTCACCGCGCACAGCGTGAGTTTTTACGCGCAGGACTCCGAGCAGGCCGGTCTGCTGGCACGCGCGCAGGAAATCGAAAATACCGAGAAGGAACTGCGCGCCCAGGTCATGATTTCGGACGAAGCCCGCGCCGCACTGGTACGCGCAGAAGCCGCCTATGCCGACGCTTCACAGCGCCTGGTCAGTGTGCGTCGCGAGGCAACCGAGGCACAAACCCAGTCACATACCCTGCAGGTTGAAACCTTGCGCCTGTCGCAATTGGCCGAACAGGCGCGTGCGCGCAGTGCGCAAATTGAGGCGGATCTGGCCGAGGTGAATGCCCAGCTGGACGATCTGCAGGAGCGCCGGGAGACCGCTGAAGGCCGGTTTGAGTCGCTGGACATGCAGTTGGCCGACAACCAGGAGCGCCATGCGCAACTGGATGAGCGGGTCATTGAAGTCCAGCGCAAGCTGACCCAGTGCCGCGAGCAGCAGCGCAGCCTGGAGCGCCAGGCGCAGGAGGCCACCTTTGCACAGCGCAGCCTGCAGGCGCGCAACGCCGAGCTGGCCCGTACGATTGACACCGCCACCCAGCAAACCGACTCCATCCATGCCGAGCTGCAGCGCGCCCAAGACGAGTTGACCCGCCTGACCGACGCGGCAGCACAAGCGGGACTTCAAAACGCCTTGGCCCTCAAACTCGACCGCGAGCAGGCTTTGGGCGCCCGGCGCAGCGAATACGACGACCTCACCGCCAAGCTGCGCGCCAGCGACGAGCGGCGCATGCAACTGGAGCGCGAGCTCGATCCGCTGCGCCAGCGCATCACCGAATTCCAGCTCAAGGAACAGGCTGCGCGCCTGGGCTTTGAACAATACGAAGCCCAATTGATAGATGCCCAAGCCGACCTGGAGGCCGTGGAGCGCTCCATACTGGCAGGTAACGTGCGCCTGGTTGGCATGCAAGGCGAGATTGACCGCCTGCACCGCGAGATTGCCGCCCTGGGCGCGGTCAATCTGGCTGCGCTGGACGAACTGGCTTCAGCGCGCGAGCGCAAGCAGTTTCTGGATGCCCAGAACACCGATCTGGCACAGGCCATGGAAACGCTGGAAGATGCCATTCGCAAAATCGACGCGGAAACGCGCGAAATGCTCTCCGGCACCTTTGACCAGGTGAACCACCACTTTGGCTTGATGTTCCCCGAGTTGTTTGGTGGGGGTAACGCGCGGCTGGTGATCACCGGTGATGAAATTCTGGACTCCGGTGTGCAGGTGATTGCGCAGCCGCCGGGCAAAAAGAACCAGACCATTCATTTGCTGTCGGGTGGCGAGAAGGCTCTGACGGCCATTGCCTTGGTGTTTGCGATCTTTCAGCTCAACCCGGCGCCGTTTTGTCTGCTCGATGAGGTGGATGCGCCGTTGGACGACGCCAACACCGAGCGCTATGCCAAACTGGTTTCCAGCATGAGCAAGGGAACCCAATTCCTTTTCATCAGTCACAACAAGATTGCGATGGAAATGGCCGAACAACTCATTGGCGTGACCATGCAGGAGCAAGGCGTTTCGCGCATTGTTGCCGTGGACATGGAGTCCGCCATCACACTGGCTGAGCTGGCCTGATGGATCGACGAAAAGCATGAGTAATTTACAGATTGGTTTGGCGGTTGCGGGTGGAGTGATCCTGGCCGCTGTGGTCGCCCACGGTGCCTGGAGCGCGCGCAAAAACGCGCCCAGGCAGGCTCTGCCAGAGGCTGGCTCCGACGGACTTCCCGTGGCAGGCCGGGAGCCGACCCTGACGGAGCCGGAACTCGATACCAACCCCTTTCCGTTGCCAGCAGTCGCCCGGCGTCCCGTCATGGATTCGTTGATTGATGTAATTGCCACCATTGCGCTGGATGGCCCGGCGACCGCCGTGTCCGGTGAGGCCGCACTGGCCGCCCTGCCCGCCACACGGCGGGCGGGCAGCAAGCCGTTTGCGATTGAAGGCTACAACCTGCAGTCGCTGGTATGGGAGCCACCGGCGGCGGGGCAGCGTTACGGTGGTTTTCAGGCCGGAGTGCAGTTGGCCAACCGGTCTGGCGCGCTCAATGAGATCGAGTATTCCGAGTTTGTCGTCAAGACGCAGGCGTTTGCCGACACCATCAATGGCACGCCTGAGTTTCCTGAAATGCGGGACGAAGTGGCCAGGGCGCGCGAGCTGGACCAGTTCGCCAGCGCACACGATGCCCAATTGGGATTCACCATCCGGGCTCGCAATGCGTCGTGGAGCCCGGGCTACATTGCGCAAAACGCATCGCGTCTCGGGTTTGTTGCGGGTGTGATTCCGGGGCGGATGGTGCTGCCCGCAAGCGCGGAGGGCATGGCGCCGCTGCTGGTTTTGAGCTTTGATTCCCAGGCTGCCCTGGCAGAAGACCCGGCACAGTCGGCCATCCGGGAGCTGTCGCTGCACCTGGACGTACCCCAGGTGGAGCGCGGCGAACAACCCTTTGAGCGCATGCGCGAAGCAGCCATGGCTCTGGCGCAAACCATGGACGGCGTGGTGACGGATGACAATGGCCAGCCACTGGCTCCACAGACCATGGATGTGATTGGCACCGAATTGCAATCGCTTTACGACATGCTCGAACAACGGGATCTGGCAGCGGGCTCGCTGCTGGCGCGTCGCCTGTTTTCCTGAGCGATCGGCGGGGTCGAATGATGGCCAATCTGGATTTGTTCTCAGCAGCGGAGGCGGACGCTGAGAAACCCTCTGACGAACAGCGAATGGAAGAATTGAGCCGTTTGCTACATGGGTATGCCCATCAGTACTACGTTCAGGATGCGCCCTCGGTTCCCGATGCGGAATACGACCGCTTGTTCCAGGAACTGCAGGCTCTGGAAGCAGCGCATCCCGAGTGGGTGGCGGCGGATTCACCCACACAGCGGGTGGGTGGCAAACCGCTGGACCAGTTCGCACCAGTGCGTCATGCGGTACCCATGCTCAGCATCCGCACCGAGACCGATACCGAAGCCACCGGGGCCCACAATTTTGACACCCGGGTCCGCAAAGAGCTGGGTCTGACTGAAGCCGATCCGCCTGTGGAGTATGTGGTCGAACTCAAATTTGACGGCCTGGCCATGAACCTGCGTTACGAGCACGGCGTGTTGGTGCAGGCAGCCACCCGCGGAGACGGGGAATATGGAGAGGATGTAACGCAGAACATCCGCACCATTGGCCAGATTCCTCTGCGCTTGCCCGCCGGTGCACCTCCAGTGCTTGAAGTGCGGGGCGAGGTCTACATGCGGCGCGATGATTTCGAAGCCTTGAACGAGCGCCAGCGCCAGCGCATTGCACAGGGCGAAAAAGGGGAGAAAACCTTTGTGAACCCGCGCAATGCGGCCGCCGGTGCGGTGCGCCAGCTCGATCCCCGCATTGCTGCACAACGACCCTTGAGCTTTTTTGCCTATGGCGTGGGCGAAGTCACACCGGTAGAGCAGGGCGGGCCCGCCTTTGAGACCCATTACGGGCTGCTGCAAACCCTGAAATCATGGGGTTTTCCGGTCGCAGCCCAGGTGGGAATTGCGCAGGGTGCTCCTGAATTGATAGCGTATCACCAGCGCATGGGACGTGAGCGTGACCAGCTGCCCTACGACATTGACGGCGTGGTCTACAAGGTCAACAGCCTGGCCCTGCAGCAAAACATGGGTTTTGTGACCCGCGAACCGCGTTGGGCCGTGGCGCACAAATACCCTGCGCAGGAACAGCTCACCACGGTGCTGGGCATTGACGTGCAGGTGGGGCGCACCGGCAAGCTCACCCCGGTGGCCAAGTTGGCCCCGGTTTTTGTTGGCGGTGTGACCGTGACCAATGCCACACTGCACAACGAAGACGAAGCCCGCCGCAAGGACGTGCGGGTGGGCGACACCGTCATCGTGCGTCGGGCGGGCGATGTGATTCCCGAAGTGGTGTCGGTGCTGGTGGAAAAGCGCGTGTCCGATGCCCCGGTGTTCACCATGCCCCGCATCTGCCCGGTGTGCGGATCAGTCGCAGTGCGCGAAGAGGGCGAGGCAGACTACCGCTGCACCGGTGGGCTGTTTTGCAGCGCCCAGCGCAAACAGGCCATCCTGCACTTTGCGCAGCGCCGCGCCGTGGAGGTGGAGGGCCTGGGTGACAAACTGGTCGACCAGCTGGTAGAAGCGGGCATTGTCAACACCCTGCCTGATCTGTACCGCCTGGGCCTGGTGGCGTTGGCGGGCTTGGACCGAATGGCCGACAAGTCCGCACAGAACCTGCTGGAGGCGCTACAAAAATCGAAGCAAACGACGCTGCCGCGTTTCCTGTTCGGCCTGGGCATTCGCCATGTGGGCGAGGCCACGGCCAAAGCATTGGCAAAGCATTTCGGAAAGCTTGACGCCATCATGGACGCGTCAGCAGAGCAGTTGCTGGCGGTAGCCGACGTGGGGCCCATCGTGGCGGAGAGTCTGCGCACCTTCTTCGAGCAGCCGCACAACCGCGAGGTGGTGGAGCAATTGCGCGCCTGTGGCGTCACGTGGGAAGAGGGCGAACCTGCAGCCCAGACCCCCAAGCCACTGGCCGGTAAAACCTTTGTGATTACCGGCACCTTGCCCACCCTGAGCCGCGATGACGCCAAAGACCGGCTCGAAGCCGCGGGTGCCAAGGTGGCTGGCTCCGTCAGCAAGAAAACGGATTACCTGCTGGCCGGGGCAGAGGCCGGCAGCAAGCTCACCAAGGCGCAGGAACTGGGTGTGGCGGTTATTGACGAGGCGGCGATGATCGCCTTGCTGGAAGGAAACAACTGATGGCTGTACATGACATTCTCAAAATGGGTGATGCGCGCCTGCTGCGCGTCGCGCAGCCGGTGCCCGAGATCGACTTTGATTCCGATGCCCTGCACCTGCTCATCAGCGATCTGCTGGACACCATGCGCGCCGTCAATGGCGCGGGCCTGGCAGCCCCGCAAATTGGCGTCGATCTGCAGCTGGTGATCTTTGGCTCCAACGATTTAAATCCGCGCTACCCCGACCGCCCGCAGGTGCCCCCCACGGTGCTGATCAACCCGGTGATCACCCCCTTGAGCGCGGCCGAGGAAGACGATTGGGAAGGCTGCCTGTCCGTCCCCGGCCTGCGGGGTGTGGTGCCGCGCTGGTCCCAGATTCGGTACACCGGTTTCGATCAATACGGAGACCCCATTGACCGCACGGTAGACGGTTTCCACGCCCGCGTGGTGCAGCATGAGTGCGACCACCTGATTGGCAAGCTGTACCCGATGCGTGTGCGCGACTTCTCGAAGTTTGGCTACACCGAAGTGCTGTTTCCGGATATTGATGCCGCCGAAGATGATTGAGAGCGATTTGGGGCGCTAGCCCCCGTGGAATAAGCGCGGGCAGCTATTATTTTGATAGCTCTTCCAGCAACTCCGTTTCGATTTCAATTTGCTTTCGGTTGTGCTGCAGTTCGGGGCCGTCAATCAGGAAGGTGTCATCGACGCGCTCGCCCAGCGTGGCCACTTTGGCCAGTTGCAGGTTGATCTGGTGTTTGGCCAGTACACGGGCCACGCTGTAGAGCAGGCCCACGCGGTCGCTGGCAGAAATGTTCAACAACCAGCGTTGCCCTTTTTCATCAGGGCTCAAGGTCACGCGAGGCGCAATCGGAAAGCTCTTGACCCGGCGCGACACACGACCTCGACCGGGCGCGGGCAGGGGGCCGGCATCCGTGATGGCTTTGGCAAGACCATTTTCGATCATGCTGGTGATTTCACGGTATTCGTCCGGGCTGGAGGCGGTCACCACCTGAAAGGTATCCAGCGCATAGCCATTTTTGGCGGTGTGGATGCGGGCATCCAGAATGCTGAAACCGTTCAGGTCGAAATAGCCACAGATGCGGGCAAACAGGTCGGGTTGATCTGGCGTGTAGACCAGCACCTGCAGTCCCTCGCCCGCCGGTGAACGGCGTGCACGAACGATGACCTTGCTGGAGCCCACCAGGCGCGACAGTTGCCGGGTGTGCCAGGCAATATCGACCGCGTCATGGCGCATGAAGTAGCCCACATCCAGCGTGTCCCAGAGCGGCTTGTGGGCCTCAAAGGGCAGCGAGTGCATGGCCACCAGAACCAGGGCTTCGCGCTTGCGGGCCTCGACCTCGGCGTCCGGGTCCGGGGCACGTCCACCCAGAGCCCGGGTGGTGTAGCGGTACAGGTCTTCCAGCAGTTTTCCCTTCCAGGCATTCCACACCTTGGGGGAGGTGCCGCGGATGTCTGCGACGGTCAGCAGGTACAGGGCGGTGAGTTTGCGTTCGGTGCCGACGCGTTTGGCAAAGTCGGCAATCACCTGGGGGTCGCTCAGGTCCGACTTCTGGGCAATGCGGCTCATGGTGAGGTGCTCGTGCACCACAAATTCGATCAACTCGGAGTCTTCGCGCGGAAATCCGTGCTGTTTGCAGAACCGCCGCACTTCCATGGCTCCGAGGTCGGAGTGGTCGCCACCGCGTCCTTTGGCGATGTCGTGGAACAGCGCCGCGATGTACAGCAGCCAGGGCTTGTCCCAGCCCGCCGCCAGTTGCGAGCAGAACGGGTACTCGTGTGCATGCTCCACAATGAAAAAACGGCGCACGTTGCGCAGCACCATCAGGATGTGCTGGTCGACCGTGTAGACATGGAAAAGGTCGTGCTGCATTTGCCCCACGATCTTGCGAAACACCCACAGGTAGCGTCCCAGAATCGAGGTCTGGTTCATCAGCCGCATGGCATGCGTTGTGCCCTCGGGTGCCATGAGGATTTTGCGAAACGTGTCGCGGTTGACCGGGTCATTGCGGAACCGGGCATCCATCAGGTCTCGGGCGTTGTACAGGGCACGCAGTGTGCGTGCCGACAGGCCCTTGAGCCCTACGGTTTGCTGGTAGACCAGAAAGGTCTCCAGAATGGCGTGGGGCTCGCGCGTGTACAGGTCGTCACTCGCCACATCAATCATCCCCGCCTTGTCATTGAAATGGTCGTTGATGCGCCGGGGCTCGTGGGTGGAGGGATTGAGCCGCTCTTCAATGTTGAGCAACAAGACCTGGTTGAGCTGGGCGACGGCCTTGGCGGCCCAGTAATATCGCTTCATCAGCGCTTCGCTGGCGCGGACAAACGTTTTCGGGTCGGCACCGGGCGGCTGGTCACCATACCCAAAGGATTCCGCCACGGCATTTTGCATGTCGAAAACCAGGCGGTCTTCGCGCCGGTTGGCAATCAGGTGCAGACGGGCGCGTATCAGCCACAGCAGGGACTCATTGCGCTGAATCTGCTTCACCTCAAACGGCGTTGCCAGCCCGTTGGCAGCCAGCTCCTTCCAGTTGTTTCCGTAGCCTGCGGCTTTGGCCACCCACAGAATGACCTGCAAGTCGCGCAGCCCACCGGGGGACTCCTTGCAGTTGGGCTCCAGCGAATAGGGCGTGTTGTCAAATTTGGTGTGGCGCTGGCGCAGCTCCAGGGTCTTTGCCACAAAAAAGGCGCGGGGGTCCATGGCCGCGAAGAAGGCTGTTTGAAACTGCTTCATCAAGGCGCCGTTGCCAGTGATCAGCCGGCATTCCAGCATCGCGGTTTGTACCGTAACGTCTTTTTCGGACTCCGCAAGGCAACTGCTCAGGGTGCGCACGCTGGAGCCAATCTCCAGCCCGGCATCCCAGCAGCTACCGATGAAGGCTTCGATCTGGCTCTTGAGCGCGGCGTCTTCCTCGGGCGCAAACGCATCGGGCAGCAGCACGAGCACATCCACATCGGAGTAGGGAAACAACTCCCCGCGGCCAAATCCACCGACGGCCAGCAAGGCGAAGGGGGACTGCAGGCCCGCGTGGTCCCACAGCTTTCGGAGCAAGCCATCGGCCAGCTGTGCCAGGCGGTGCAGCGCCTTGCGAACATCGCGCGCGTTGGCCGTTCGCTGGCCAATCGCTTGCAACAGCAGTCCTTTTTGGCTGCGGTACTCCGCTCGCAGCGCAGGCAGGTCAACCCCGTGAGGGGACACTTCGCTCACCAGGTGCCTGCCGGGTTCAGGCTGTGGCCTGGGCCGGCACAAACGCGGGTATGGGCGGGCTGCCTGCCGACAGGGTCATCACCTCGTAGCCGGTGGGGGTCACCAGAATGGTGTGCTCCCACTGGGCGGACAGCGAGTGGTCTTTGGTCACAATCGTCCAGCCGTCTTTCTCAGGACCGTCCTTGATTTCTTTTTTGCCGGCATTGATCATGGGCTCGATCGTGAAGGTCATGCCCTCTTTCAGCATTTCCAGTGTGCCGGGGCGCCCGTAGTGCAGAACCTGCGGCTCTTCGTGAAAGACCTGGCCAATGCCGTGGCCACAAAACTCGCGCACGACGCTGAAGCCCTGGCCTTCGGCAAATTGCTGGATTGCATGACCGATGTCACCCAGGTGGATTCCGGGTTTGACCATCATGATGCCGCGCCACATGGCGTCATAGGTGATGGCGCTCAGGCGTTTGGCGGCAATGGACACATCGCCAACCATGAACATGCGGCTGGTATCACCGTGCCAGGTGTCCTTGATTACCGTCACGTCAATGTTGACCACATCGCCCTTTTTGAGCAGCTTGTCGTTGGGAATGCCGTGGCACACCTGGTGGTTGACCGAGGTGCAGATCGACTTGGGGTAGGGCGTGGAGCCACCGCCCATGTAGTTCAGTGGCGCGGGAATGGCGCCCTGCACCTGGGTGATGTAGTCATAGGCCAGTTTGTCCAGCTCATTGGTGGTTGCACCGGGCTTGACGAAGGGCGTCAGGTAATCCAGAACTTCGGAGGCGAGCTTGCCCGCAATGCGCATGCCCGCAATGCCCTGGGCGTCTTTGTAAGTGATAGTCATACGCCAATTATCCCACCGGCCTTTTAACCTGTCGCGGGCAGGTAAAATTGAAGGCTTTCCTCAGCCCATCTTCAAGGCCGCCCCAGTGACCCTGCACATCTCCCCATTCGAGGGCAGCAACGCCCTGAGCAGTTTCCGCATTCAGCAACTGTTGCCCGGCTTAGTGGCCATTCACGACAAGATTACCAGCATTTCGGCCCGCTTTGTGCACCTGGTGGCGTCTGATGCTGCGCCCGATGCGGCGCTTTCAGCGCAATTGGCGGCGCTGCTCACCTACGGTGACCCCTATACAGGCCCTACCGAGGGAACGCTGATTGTGGTTTCACCCCGACTGGGAACCGTGTCGCCCTGGGCTTCCAAGGCCAGCGACATTGCCCACAACTGCGGTTTTGCCGTCAAGCGCATTGAGCGCCTAGTGGAATACCGCCTGACCCTCAAAAACGGCTTGATCTCCAAATCCGTCTTGACGCCAGCCCAGCTCGCGCAAGTGGCCGATCTGCTGCACGACCGCATGACCGAGAGCGCGCTGTTTGACCGTGCCCAGGCTTTGGATCTGTTCAGCGCGCTGCAGGCGGCGCCCATGGACCATGTGGATGTGCTCGGCGGTGGCAAAGCTGCTTTGGAGGAAGCCAACATCCGTTTCGGCCTGGCACTGGCTGCCGACGAGATCGACTACCTGGTGAACGCCTTTACCCAGTTGCAGCGCAACCCCACCGACGTGGAGCTGATGATGTTTGCGCAGGCCAACAGCGAGCACTGCCGCCACAAAATCTTCAACGCCCAGTTCACCATTGACGGTGTGGCGCAAGACCAAAGCATGTTTGGCATGATTCGTCACACGCACCAGAAAAACCCCCAGCACATGCTGGTGGCCTACTCGGACAACGCCTCCGTCATGGAGGGCGTGCAGGTGGAGCGTTTTACAGCCAAATCAGCCTCTAGTCCCCGCGGAATATGCGCATCCAGCTATGAAAAGCATAGCGAAATAAACCACATCCTGATGAAGGTGGAAACGCACAACCACCCGACGGCCATCTCGCCATTTCCCGGAGCGTCCACTGGCGCGGGCGGAGAGATTCGTGACGAAGGCGCCACCGGGCGCGGCTCCAAGCCCAAGGCGGGTTTGACCGGATTTACCGTATCCAAACTCTGGCCGCAAGACGGTACCGAGGCATTTGGCAAACCCGACCACATCGCCAGTCCGCTGCAAATCATGACCGAGGGCCCTTTGGGTGGCGCGGCCTTCAACAACGAATTTGGACGGCCCAACCTGCTGGGCTACTTCCGCGAATACGAGCAAAGCGTGACCAGCAATGTGGACACCGTGCAGCGCGGCTACCACAAGCCCATCATGATTGCCGGTGGCCTGGGCGTGATTGATGCCACCCAGACCCACAAGATCGAATTCCCCGCAGGCAGCCTGTTGATTCAGCTGGGCGGCCCCGGCATGCGCATTGGCATGGGCGGTAGCGCGGCCAGTTCCATGGCCACGGGTGCCAACGCGGCCGAGCTGGACTTTGACTCGGTACAGCGCGGCAACCCCGAGATCGAACGCCGGGCGCAAGAGGTCATCAACCAGTGCTGGATGCTCGCCGAAGGATCGGCTGACCAGTGCGGCAACCCCATTCTGGCCATTCACGACGTTGGTGCAGGCGGACTTTCCAACGCCTTTCCCGAGTTGACCAACGACGCTGGGCGCGGTGCCCGGTTTGACCTGCGCGCCGTCCCGCTCGAAGAAAGCGGCATGGCGCCCAAAGAAATCTGGTGCAACGAGAGCCAGGAACGCTATGTGCTGGCCATCGCCCCCGAGTCACTGGAGATGTTCAAAGCCCTGTGCGAGCGCGAGCGCTGCCCGTTTTCCGTCGTCGGCGTCGCTACCGAAGAGCGGCAGTTGGAATTGGTAGACGTGGGCAACGAATCACCCGTGGATATGCCGATGAATGTGTTACTCGGCAAGCCGCCCAAAATGCACCGCGATGTGCAGACCGTGGCCCGCCAGTTCGCCCCCGTTAACCTGACCGGTGTGGACCTGCAAAAAGCGGTGATCGACGTGCTGGCCCACCCTACGGTGGCGTCCAAGCGCTTTTTGATCACCATTGGCGACCGCAGCGTGGGTGGCTTCACCCACCGCGACCAGATGGTGGGCCCGTGGCAAGTGCCGGTGGCCGATTGCGCTGTCACGCTGGCCGACTACAAAGGTTTCGCCGGTGAGGCGATGGCCATGGGTGAACGCACCCCGCTGGCCACAGTAAACGCGCCCGCGTCCGGCCGCATGGCCGTGGCCGAGGCGATTACCAATTTGCTGGCTGCACCGATTGATTTGCCCCGCGTCAAGCTGTCAGCCAACTGGATGGCGGCTTGTGGCGAACCCGGTGAAGACGCGGCGCTCTACGCCACCGTCAAGGCGGTGGGTCTGGAGCTGTGCCCGGCGCTGGGTGTGTCCATCCCGGTGGGTAAAGATTCGCTGTCCATGCGTACACAATGGAAAGACGAGCGTGGCGCCAAAAAGGTCACATCCCCCGTGTCCCTTATCGTTACTGCCTTTGCCACCCTGGCAGATGTGCGTGGCACGCTGACACCACAACTCAACGCGGACGAAGACACCACGCTGGTCCTGGTGGACCTGGGCCACGGCAAACACCGCATGGGCGGCAGCATGCTGGCGCAAACCCTGGGGCAGATGGGCGACGAAGTGCCGGATCTGGACAACCCGCAAGACCTGGTGAACCTGGTTAACGCGGTGAATGCCCTGCGCGCGACGGGCAAGATTCTGGCTTACCACGACCGCAGCGACGGTGGCCTGCTGGCCGCAGTCGCCGAGATGGCGTTTGCGGGCCGTGTCGGCGTCTCGCTGAATGTCGACATGCTGGTGACCGAGGGCGATGGCATCTCGGATAGCCGCATGGACGTGGGTGATAGTAAAAACTGGGCTGGGCAGGTGGGCGCGCGACGTGAAGAGCGAACGCTGCAGGCCTTGTTTACCGAAGAGCTGGGCGTGGTGTTGCAAGTGCGCACCGCTGAGCGTGGTGACGTGATGCAGACACTGCGCGAACATGGCCTCTCGGCCTTCAGCCACTTTGTGGGCAAGACGCGTCCTGCGTCATCGACCATCGACGCGGGCAAGGGTGAACTGCAAATCTGGCGCGATGCCAAAGCGGTCTTCAAAGCCCCGCTGCATGACCTGCACCAGGTGTGGGACAGCGTGAGCTGGAAGATTTGCCAGCAACGCGACAACCCCGTTTGCGCCGATGCCGAGCATGCCGCAGCTGGGCTTCTGTCTGACCCTGGTATGCATGTGTTTATGCCTGTAGCCCCCGTGAAATATGCGCAAGCAGCTACTAAAACCATAGCAAGCCCCGCCTTGATGCTGAGTCGCCCCCGCGTGGCGGTGCTGCGCGAGCAGGGCGTCAACTCGCATGTGGAAATGGCCTACGCCTTTACCGAGGCAGGTTTTGAAGCCTTTGACGTGCACATGACCGACCTGCAAAGCGGCCGCGCCAAGCTGGAAGACTTCAAGGGCGTGGTGGCCTGTGGTGGCTTCAGCTACGGCGACACGCTGGGCGCTGGCATTGGCTGGGCCCGCTCCATCACGTTCAACGCGGTGCTGGCCGGCCAGTTCAAGGCCTTCTTTGGCCGTGAAGACACCTTTGGCCTGGGCGTGTGCAACGGCTGCCAGATGTTTGCCGAGTTGGCCGACATCATTCCGGGTGCGCAGGACTGGCCGCGTTTCACCACCAACCAGAGCGAGCGCTTCGAGGCGCGCCTCTCGATGGTGGAGGTGCTGGAGTCGCCCTCGCTGTTCTTCGCCGGTATGGCGGGCGCGCGCTTGCCGATTGCCGTGGCGCATGGCGAGGGTTATGCCAACTTCAAGTACCGGGGCGACGCCAGCAAGGCCATTGCGGCCATGCGCTTCACCGACAACACGGGTGCTGCCACCGAGGCCTATCCGTTCAACCCGAACGGCAGCCCGGCAGGCCTGACGGCCGTGACCACGGCGGATGGCCGCTTCACCGCCATGATGCCGCACCCCGAGCGCGTGTTCCGCAACATCCAGATGAGCTGGACCAATTTGGACCAAAACGCGCACAGCCCGTGGATGGAGCTGTGGCACAACGCCCGTCGCTGGGTAGCTTAGGGCTGGCGGTTACGCGCCAGCAAGGATTCTGCTGCGCGCCTATACTGATTGGTATGAAAATATACCGATCTGTTTTGCCCGCCGTCCTGTGCGGACTGGCTTTGCTGGGTTCTGCTTCGGGCGCCTCGGCGCAGGCGGCAACGCCCGCCGCCGCACCAGCGGCTTGCCCCACCATCTTGCAGCACCAGTTTCCCCGGCTGCAGGATGACGCGCCCCAAAACCTGTGTCAGTACGCGGGCAAGGTGGTGTTGGTGGTCAACACCGCCAGCTACTGCGGATTCACCGGCCAGTACGAGGGCCTGGAGGCCCTGTACGCCAAGTACAAAGGCAAGGGCCTGGTGGTGCTGGGTTTCCCATCCAACGATTTTGGCAAGCAGGAGCCCGGCTCATCCAAAGAAATTGCCGACTTTTGCTTCAACACCTACGGCGTGAAGTTTCCGATGTTTTCCAAGGCTGTGGTCAAAGGCGCCAACCGAAACGCCTTGTATGAGGAATTGTTTCAGGCGACAAAAGTGGCTCCGGGCTGGAACTTCCACAAGTACCTGATTGATCGCAGCGGCAAGGTCGCGGCCAATTTTTCCAGCCAGGTTCCACCCGAAAATATCACTGTCACGACCGCTATTGAAAAGGCGTTGAGCCAGAAGCTGTAGAGTGCCACGTGGACTGTGCTCTATAAAAGCAGGAACACCATAGCCGCGACGGCAGTCGGCGCCAAAGCTCCCAGCAGCAGCCCACCTGCGCCAATGGACTCGTCGTTGAAACCCCGTTTGAGCAGGGCAACGCCAGCGGGGTTGGGTGCATTGGCAATCACGGTGAGGCCACCCCCCGCGACGGCACCCGCCACCAGGGCATATTTGGCGGCATCGGACATGCCCTCAATCAGCGAACCGAGGTAGGTCAATGCCGCGTTGTCGGTGATTGCGGTCAGGCCCAGCGCGCCGAAGAACAGGGCTGTGGGCTCCAGGCTGGACACAATGGGTTGCAGCCACCACTGTTGCATGCCGCCCAGCACCACCAGCCCTGCCAGAAAGAAACCCACCAACAGTCCTTCCTTCAGAATCAGCGGATTCTGGTAGTGCGCATACGCCTGCGTGAAGCCCAGAAAGAACAGAAACAGTCCGAGAAAGATGACCGGGTGGTGTGCAAACACCACGACCGCCGCGAGAAATGCCAGGTGGATTGCACGAACAATAGGCGGAATGCGGTGCTCTGCTGCTGCCACGTGTGGAACCGTAATGGCAAGCAGATGGCGGCGGAGCAAAAACGTTATCACACTGGCGTTGATGAGCACCGCAATACTGGCCTTCCAGCCAAAGTTGGCGGCCATGAAGGCGCTGTCCCAGTTCCAGGTGGCAGCCACCATCAGCACGGGTGGTGCGGCAAATGATGTCAACGTGCCACCGATGGATACATTGACAAACAAAACGCCTAGCGCGCCGTACTTCAGCCATTCCGGTATGCCGGGTCGAAAAACCAGGGGTGCCAGCATCAGCGCTGCAAGGGTCATGGCGGCGGGCTCGGTGATCAGTGAACCAATCAGTGGCACCAGCGCCATGCACAGCCACACTTGTGCCACAGCCCTGCGGCCGGGAACAAGACGGGCAATGGCGGCGATCAGGGACTGAATGCTGACCAGCACGGGCTTTGACGCGGCAACCACCATGATCACAAACACAAACAAGGGTTCGGTGTAATGCAGCGATTCTGCATAGGCGATAGCCTCGGTACCGCCGCTGACCAGCGCCATGGCCACGATGAGTACGAAAGCCCAGAAGCCGAATACAACCTCGACTTCCCCCAGCAGGTGAAACAGACCCGCATGGCGGGAGCCGCGGTGCGCCAATTGCTCGAAGAACTTGGTCGAAAATGTATGGATCAGCGCGACGCCAAAGATGACGGCGGCTATCAGTTCGATGGTTTGCATCAGCGGATTACTGCGCCACAGGGTCCAACCCCAACAAATCGACCAAAGCGGCCGTGGTGAGAGCGCCTTCCTGGCTGACTGTCAAACCACTTTTCTGGTTCTTGGCCACGATAAACGGAACCGACTCCGCGCCGAAGCTGTTCAGCAGCTTGGTGTTGGCCTTGATGGTTTGCTCCACGTCCGTGGCAACGCTGGATGACGCAGATATGCCACCTTTGCCCGCCAGCAGGGAGGCCTCGTGTGTGGTCATCAGGTCCACCGGGTTGCCTGCAGTCAGCAACGCGGCCCCCTGTGTCGCGCTGGTGGCATTGATGATGGCCACAGGAATCCATACGAAGCGGGTCTTCTTGTGCAAGGGGAGGGAGGCTTCCCACAAATGCCCGCAGTGCGGACATTGCGGGTCAAAGAAAACATAGACCGTGCTGCTGCTCATCAGGGCGCCCGCGGTAAAGCCTTTGGCTTGCGTAGCGACGACTTCAATTGAGACTTCGCGCTTGGTCGGGCTGGCTGCGCTGGCAGCATCCTCGCGGGAGCACCCGCCCAGCCAAAGTGGCAATAGGGCGACAAATACAAAAAGCAGGCGAGTGGGAGTCATGGGCAATTGATCAAAAATATGGACACGTTAACGGATTCAGAAGACCTGCCATTCAGGAGTTTGGGTCAGGGGCGGGCGTTAGTTCGTCCATCAGGGATGCTGGAACTGTCTTGACATCGTCCGCTATTTGTGCAAGTTCCGAGAAAAGCGCCCATGCCGACTCGGTATTGGCCTCGCTGACTTCCGGCACCGGAATGGGGTCTCCCGGTTGGTAGCGGTCCTGGGCTTGTGCTTGGGTGGAAGCCGGCTTTTCTGGCTTGTTTATCACGGAGACTCCCTCTGGTTTCATTCTTCATTGCACTGTAGCGGATTCGTAAATCCAATGCAATTTGCAGGCCAGAAGCCAGTGGGCAATCTCAATGCGCCCCGTGATTCAGAGATAGACTTTTTGCAGCAGACGGATCAGTGTCTTGTGTTCGGTGGTCGTCAGGCGGGAAGCGACTTCACTTTCGAGGTCAAACGCGGTGGATTCAGCGCTGCGCATCAAGGCTTCCCCTTCTGGAGTCGCGTGCAAACCGGTGGCCCGGCCGTCACTCGGATGCGGGCGACGGACAATCAGACCGCGTTTTTCAAGCGCGTTGACCAGTCCGACCAGATTGGGGGGAAGTATCCCCAGGGTGCTGCACAGCTGGCGTGACGTGATGCCCGGGTTGTGCGCAATCAATGATGCGACAGAAAAGTCCACTACCCGCATGTCGTAAGGCGCCATGCGCTGCATGAACACCTCGATGACTGCCAATGCCGCTCGCCGCGCGTTGTAGCCCAAGAGTGTTTCAAGGTACCGGGTATCGACCCGGTCAACACGGGGGGTGGAAACGGGGCGGGCAGGGGTCGTGGGTTTGGGGTCAGTTTGCTTCAGTGTGCCTTGAAGAGGCCGCAGCGATGATACCAAGGCGCATGTCCAGCTCGGGCATTACCCAGCGCTGCAGTGCCTGTGCGGGCGCTGTCCAGCGCGCTGTTGCGGGCGTGGCATGGCGGCTAATTTGGGCCCAGGCCCAGTCCAGTAGCGCCACGGCCACGGCGCGCAGGTAGTCGTCGGCAACCCAATGTGCCAGCGTGGGGTCTTGTGCGGCAGCCTTGGCAAGCTCTTGTGTTTGGGCCTGTAGCGCGACCAGTCGGGCCAGCACCCGGTCGTCAGCGGGTTGGCTGGCATCCAGATCGCCCCGCAAGGCATTCAGCCAGATCGTGAACGACGTGCCGCCATCGGGCAGCACTTTGCGCATCAACAGGTCAATGGCCTGAATTTCGTTGGTGCCCTCGTAAATCATGGCTACACGGGCATCGCGCACGTTTTGCTCAATACCCCATTCGCGCACATAGCCGTGGCCGCCGAACACCTGCAGGCACCAGCGGCGCCAGGCCCAGGCTGGGCTCGTCGAGCATCAGCAGGCTGGGGCGCGACATCAGCGAGCGGCCCACGGCCAGCATTTGCCGTTCATGGGATTTGGCCCGGCACCGGCCACACGCAAGGTGCTGGAGCTGACGGGCTTGAGTCTGGCGCAGATGGATGTGATCGAACTCAACGAAGCCTTCGCTGCGCAGGGCTTGGCGGTGTTGCGTGCCCTTGGCTTGCCGGACGATGATGCGCGCGTCAATCCCAACGGGGGTGCTATTGCCTTGGGCCACCCTTTGGGAGCCAGTGGCGCCCGCCTGGTGACCACGGCCGTGAATCAGTTGCACCGCACTGGCGGGCGCTACGCGCTGTGCACGATGTGTATCGGCGTGGGTCAGGGTATTGCATTCATTGTTGAGCGCGTCTGAACACGGGAGAATGAGGCGCTACGGTCTCAAGTCCCGATATTGCATTCACGCCGCAGCAATGCCATGGCGTCCTTGAGAGCATAGTCAAGATCACTGCGCAGTGTGGGCAGGGCCTCGTCCACAAACGCGTTCCACAGATGGGCGTAGTCGTCCTGATGTTGATCGGGTGCGTTCTTCAGAATGAAAGCGTTGGCCAGTTCTGGCTGGAGTGCTGATTTTCGTATTTTGCGTATCAGTGCGGACGCGCTTTTCTCTGTCAATACGGTCTTGGGCGTGCTGCCTGCGGCAACACACAAAAATAGCGTAAGCAGCGAGCTGTCGTCACTGTGGCCGCCGGTGGCTTTGGTCCAGGCGGCAGACGCGCTGCGATCGAAATGGTCCACCTCGCTCAAACCATCTTCCAGCCAGAAATAGCGGCCCATGAACGCGGGTGTCTGGTCAAACAGTTTGCGTACCGCAAGCTTGGTGTCCAGAATTTTCGACAAGTCGGTCTGAACCGATTGCCGGACACCATCCACCACCGTTTTGAGGTGCAGGGGCAGGTTCTTGGGCATGGCGATGACCAATGTGGATGCATCTGCAGCGTATTTTTTCCGCAATGCTCCGACCATCTTCTCGAACGCCACCCAGTCAGGCATGTCGGTGCGTTTGGAGGCCAGCGTCAGCAGGGCAGTGCGGATCACGGCTTCGGCGTCTTTGCCGGCTTCTTCCAGCACATCGGCATCCAGCCCCAGCAGGTCTGCCAGCCAGATGGCTGCATCCACCACCTGTGCCACTTGTCGACGCAGGGCCAACTCAACCTGGTATTCGGGCAAGCTGCGCAGGGTCCATTTGGCCAGCAGCGGGATGTCGTCATCGGTAAAACCGCGGTGTTCATTCATGCCAAAGTGGCTGTTTTGAGGCATCGCAATCAGTGCTTTGAGCATGTCCGATCCGCCTTTGGATCGCGACAAAAACGAATGATCACGCAGTGCCTCAGCGGCCAGTTGCAGGTCACCGCCGCTGGTGGTTTCCAAATAGAGGCTGACCAGATTGACCATGCGGTCTTTGGCTTTTTCCAGTTCGGGACGCAAAAACTCGGTACCAAAGTAACGCGCAATCTGCACCATCCCTTTGGGTGCATCGTTCGCTATAGCATCCAGTTTGGCCTGATCGAGAAGGCGGTTCTGTATGCCATAGACCAATGCCTTTTCAAAAAAAGGTCGTGCATCGAATAGCGAGACTCCATGGTGTTGGGAGGCTGAAGGCGTAGACATCGTTAGATTGCCGATTCCTCGTCATCATCGCGGGCGGCTGGCGTGGCCTTGCCGCGATCGGTGTCGCCTGTCTCGACTTTGCCGTCGTCTTCTTCCAGCTCCTCTTCATCAGCCAGACCCATGTCATGGGCGCGCGCTTTGGCGCGCAGTACCATGACCATTTCAATGAAAAGGTCAGGGCATTCGTAGCGCAGGAGCCAGGCCATTTGCATCCAGTCCTGGTCGGCCACCTCATCAAGCTCCAAGCGTGCTGGGACATAGGCCGATGACAGCAGGGCGGTTTCCGAAAGCATTTCGCCATCGTCTTCGACCGAATCAAAGGTACCGGTGCGGGCAAATGCTTCAATGCGACTCCACTTTTCGGAGAAGTAGTCGGCCAGCGCCTCGCTGCCGCCCTCCAGGTCGCCAATCGCAGTCAAAAACTCGACCGGGTCCGCGTCTTCCCGAAAAATGACCGAATTGACCATGCCCCGCAGGTGGGTGCGGCTCAGGTCTTTGTATTGCTTTTCGATGACGACTGCGCGCGCGAACATCGCCGGCGTAACCAGTAGATTGATGACCGACTCCTTCGAGTTGTCGTACTCGCGGATGACCGCCAGGATGTCCTTGGGTGGCAGCTGCTCCAGCACGACCATCAGGGCATGATCGCCCTCTGTATCTGCCAGTTCTACCAATGCGGATTCAGCGCCAACAATGTCGCCAGCTGCGATCAGACTTTGGGTTTTTGCAATGAGGGCGAGGTGGTTCATGCGGTGCTTCAGGTCAGTGAATAATTCTATGGATCAGTCTTTGCGGTCGAAGCCTTGCTCGACCATCCAGTCGGCCCCGGCTTCTTCGCGTACACGGGCATCGCTGTCTTCATTGTCATCGTCGCCATCGGTGTCGCGCGCGCCGTGGTGGGTGTCAGCGTCTTCACTGTCATCTTCATCGTGATCTTTTGCGTTGGATGGTGTTCCATCGGGCTTGTTGCGCATGTATTCCAGGCCTGCGGCAACCGTTAGAAACCACTCACCCATGGGCTGCTTCATGACGACCTGAACAAGATCTTGTGTCCAGGGCTCCAACTCAATCGCGTGCGTCAGGCTGTCCCATTCAGGCAGTTCATCCGACTCATGGGTCAGCAAATGATCCATAGCTGCAGCTGACTTGAAGCGAAAGCCCTGGTGGAATACGACGGCCACCATCTCGGGACTGAGCTCCAGCATATTGACCAGAAAACCGATTTCCTTGCGCTGCTGCTTCAGTCGCTTGCCCAGCACGTTCAGCCCTTCAGAGTCAAAAGTCAAGTCATCTATTTCTGCGTTGTAAGCCGAACGCAGGTTGCGAAAGTAGGGGGAAATATTCATGCCTGGGTGGATTTAAATGAGACGGTTAAAGTAGTTTTGCCAGATTTCACGCGCAGTATCGATGGGACTGTCCAGCAGGTTGCGGCGGCGGTTGTCGTCGTACGCTTGGCGTTTGGCATCATCTGAAAGCACTTCGTAGGCTTCTTGCACTGCCCGAAAACGCTCGGGCGCATCCAGGTGGTCATTTCGATCCGGATGGTGCAGGGCGGCCCTTTGTCGAAAGCCCTTTTTTATTTCGGCAAGGGTTGCTGCGCTCGTGACGCCAAGGGATGCGTAATGGTCTTTCATGAAGCGTGGTTTCCTCGCCAGAAAAGAAAAAACCCCACTAACAAAAAATAGCGGGGCTTTTTGCAGCCGTGAGGCTTGATTTTGGCTCCTCGATCAGGGCCTTGGCTTGCCAACGATGGTTTGACCGTATCAGCCCCAGGACAAGATGCGCGGAGTGTAAGTTATTGATTATAAACGATATTTAAATATTGCTGTTCCCAGCATTGGCGAGGCCGGTCTAGAAGTTGTCGCCCAGCATTCCGTCCACTTTGACGAAATATTTCTTTGCATAGGCAAGCAACTGAGGGTCGGTCGGATGGTCAACCGTTTCAACGCCCACAATCTTTTCCGCTACCTTGGGATCATGCCCGTGCATATGCTTGATCAATTTCAGCTTGGCGGATCCAGGGCCGACGATCAGAACCTCTTTGGCGTCAGCGATCCCTTTGACCACTTCATGCAGGTAATGATCATCTGGCAAAACATTGCCGCTTCCGAGCGTACCCGCGTGGTGATGGAGGTGGGGGTGCTTCGACTTGGTTTTGATGATTTCGGTGTCGCTGGCGTCGGCATTGAAATGAATAACGTGGGCTTCTTGGTTATCGAGCCACACAACTGCATGATTGAAAGACATGGAAGAGTTCCTTTACATTGATAGGGATATGACCCAGTTTATGCCCGCCCACCAATGTGAAGGTTGATCTGTGTCAAGTCAACGGACGCATCGGAGTTGTGATGCGTAGTGGGCATTTCAACTGAGGCAGAGGCCATGACCCACACTGGGAGGTCACTAGCCTTCTGCTCTACTACCGTAAAAAAATGATGAGAAGAATGATGATTAAGAGAGCGCCGCCGCCAATATACATGTCAGTCTCCATCGCGTAGCCCATCCTCAACGAGGATAGCAAAGCACGCGTTAGTGAACTGATTGAAGCATTCGTTGGCGCGAGTGTCTGTATGCCAGCCCACGTTGCGCTGGCAAAGTCAACTCTGACCCTTGATGATTGCCGCGCAGGCGATCCGCGGCCCTGAATTTCCTGTTGGCTGTGTTTTGAAGTCGTCGGGATCACGGTGAACGATAAGTCCATGTCCGACCACGTCCGTCATTGAATCGCCCACGGACAGCGAGAGAGATTCGTAGCTGAATTTCGCTACTCCATGCACATCAGATTTGAGACTCTGCAAGTCACCCGCGTGGTGCTCATTTTCATTGAGCGCTCCGTGACGCTTCCCATCCGGGTTGAAATGCCCGCCCGTGCTCATTCCGTCACCACTCGAGCAGTCACCTTTTTCATGGATATGAAAACCGTGTTCGGTATTGGGTGCAAGTCCTTGAACGTAACCCGACACGAGCACCCCGCCAGCGATTTTTTTGAATGTAACCAGTCCAGTCGCTGTGTTTCCATTCGTAGGCGCCAGTTGCGCTGTTGCCGAGGGGGCTGGCTGGAATCCGGCACATCCAGAAACTACGAATGCCGCCAATGCTGTTCCAAGGATTCTATTCATGAGAAATTCTCCGAATCGTTTGCTGAAGGCCGTTCAATGTAGCACCAAAGATCTGCCTTTGTAGAGTGGCGCAGTCAAGCCAGGGTATCGAGCAGCGAGCCCGCCATTTTGTCGCTCGTTTTGAAAACTGCCAGATTCGCTAAAAATGAATTCTTTGCCTGCAGTTGCGCCACCATATCTGACTCCAGTGCAGCCCCATCCGTGCTGGACTTCACGATGGACGCGGAAACACCACCGGATTTTTGCTCGGTCTGCATCACTTCCTGCCGGCGAAATCCTGCGGTGTTGACGTTGGCGACATTGTGGGCAGATGAATTCAGCGTGGTCTGCGCTGCGGCCATGCCCGGCAGAGCGATCGACGAAAGGGAAGAAGCCATGTTGAATCTCCTAGGGGGCGACGCAATGCGCTCGATTTGACCACAGTCGCCAGGATGCACTGTTCTGGGGTCGCTTGACATTGGTCAACGCTCGTTCTCAACGGTCGTGTATTTTTCAGTTCTTGGACAATCAAGAGGATTTGAATATGAAACTGAAACGCCTATTGATGATTAGCGTGGCTGGCCTCTTTTTGACGGCGCATGCGGTCGCGCAGCCTTACGGCCTTGGGCCAGGAATGATGTGGGAAGACGGTTGGGGCATGTTCAGATTCGTTCATGTCCTATGGTGGGTGCTCTTGGTAGTTGGCATCGTCACCCTTATTCGGTGGACATCTGCGCGTGGCCCGCGCGGCTTGCGGCGATCCGAGGAAGACCGCGCAATTGAAATTCTGCGTGAACGCTATGCGCGCGGCGAAATTGACAAGACTGAGTTCGAGGAGCGCAAGCGCAATCTGAAGACTTGAGAGATGCCGTTCGGAAACAGGGTGCGGAGGAAAACGGCTCTGGTCTGAGCTAGTCCGTCCATTGCGGGGCGTTTATCCGCACTTGGGCGAACAGACGGTTTGGGATTTTCCGATCAGCTTGCGGGTCATCAACTCCGTGCGTGGACGGTGCTTGCCACACAGGAAGCAGGACATGGTTGTGCTTGCCGAAAACGGCGTTGCGAGGAATGGAGAGCCGGAGACTTTGGATTTGTACCGGAGTCCGTCTTCCACAATTGCTGACTTCGTAACTGGCTTGCTCATGGGGATGTTTTCCTTAAATAACGTGGAATCAAATGTTAGCGAAACGCCCACGCAGGTAGCTGTTGATTGCGCCTGAATCTGTCATCCATTGCACCTTACCACTTTGGTCGGTGATTTTGAGGCAAGGCACCTTGGTCAGACCGGAACCTTGCAACAATGCCGCGCGGTTGGTTTCGTCATGTTGGGCATCCTTGCGCGCAATCGGCAGCGACAGGCGATGCATCTCCTGCCTGACTTTGAGACAAAACGGACAGGTTTTGAATTGATACAGAACAAGGCCTTCGCACTGCTGATCGACCGCAACTTGCTGGGCCGTCGTGCGCTTGAGTGCGGCGGGTCGACTGATCACTTCCCAAAGCAGCATCACCGGGCCGAGAACGACGCGCAGTGCTTTGAAAAATAGGCGGAAGAATGTTTTCATGAAGAGGTGGTATTGTGGGGTGTGGCGGTTTCCGCGATTTCCGTCCCAATGCATATGGGGACGGGAAAGAAAAAAGCACCTAGGCTTTTGACCTAAGTGCTTTCCTTTTGGAGTTTTGGCTCCTCGACCTGGGCTCGAACCAGGGACCTACGGATTAACAGTCTTCAGATCGAGGCGTATGCCGAATTCTATCCGATTCTCAAAACTTCCTAAGTTACTGATTTTCCTAGAGTTTTTCCATTTGGTTGATTTTTGGACATTCCATGCGGTTCCCGCGTTTTGTGTAATTTTCTCTGCCTGATTACACAGGAATTACACCGGGATTTAGCTCGCTTGCTGGGCGATGCGGGGGTGAAGCGGCGGACAGGGAACGGGACAACCCTCCATATCTGATGACATAGACTTTCAATCCGCTATTTAATTGATAGCTGCTTGCGCACGTTCTACGAGGGCTAGCGGCCTATTTGGCATATAGAAAGTGCTCCGCAAGGGTTTGATCAGCTACCGCGACGGCGGTAGGCAGTGACGAACCTTCGGCGCTCGATATGTGTCTGCTGCCTCCACCAGCGCGGTCATGCCGGGCACGCTGCCTGCTGAATGGTGCTTTGCGCTGGTGGCAGCGCACCCAACATCACCGCTTTCCATTTTCGTGAGTCTGTAGCTTTGGTCAGTGGCCAATGCGGAGTACCGCAATGGCCAGGCAGCACGAGGCTGTCGCGTAGCTTCGACCAACAGCGCGGTCATGTTGGGCGGCCTGTTTTTTGATTGAACTGCGCTGCGCGCTGTGGGCCAGTCCACCCAGCATCACCGCTTTCGGTTTGCCAGCGCTGTAGTCTCAGTCAGTGCGCGCGGCGCTGGTGCGCCCCGCACAGGTGCCGGGGAGGTACATCGCCAGTGCTTCGCAGGTGTTGGTCAGTGCGCTGGTACGCAGATATGGCTTCGGCTCGCTGGCGCATCGTGCTGGATCAGCCTTCGCCTGCGGCTCGGCCTGGATGCCGTGCTGTTCGTGGCAGTTGTGGCGCACGCCCGCTACGGCCACCCGCTTCGCTTTTACATAACGCCGCATTGCCCTCAGTGCCCGCCAGTCGCTGCGCTAAAGCTCCGCTTGGTGCCGGTCACCGCTTCGCGCCCTGTCGGGTGAAGGCAACAGGCGTTATGCAAAGTGGCCTTCGCTGGAGGCGGTCGCACAGCCGTCGGCGCTTCCCGGTCGTTGGCACGCCCTACGCGCCGCCGTCTGCGCGCCCTTGTGGTTGTCGTGGCACCGTGGCATTGGTCAGGCGCTGCGCGCTGTGTGCTTGGTCAGTGGCCTGCGGCCAGTTATCTTGTGTGCGCCCCGCCCACCCTGTGGCCTCGCCGCTGCGCGGCTTTGGCCCTGCGCTGGTCTGCCCGTCCGCCCCCAAGGGGCTCCCTCAGCCCAGCGCTCATTGGTTGTTGGTTTTGCTACAAGTTTAGTAGCTTCTCACGCACAGAATACGGGGACTACAGGCCGAAACGGCCTGTAAGCCAGCGTGACCGCTGGCTTACTTAGGTAGGTGAACTTTAGGATTTCGACTTGTTATGCCTGAAGTCCCAAGGCGGTACAGGTTCAGTATCGCGCCACAAACCCCGCTTGCCAGCTTTGGCCGCGTCTTCCGCCGCCTCGTACAGCCTGCGGTCGTTGGGTGACTGCTCACGCTGATACTGCCGATAGAACCAGGCCATACCGCGTTCGACCTGCACCAGATTGACATCCTGCCCATTGACCAACACCTTGCCAATTTGCCGCCCGTATCGGTCGCGCTTCTCAATCTCGACATTCACGGTCTTGTCGAACACCATGTCCGACAGCGACTCTTTGGAACGGTTGCCAAACGCCTGTTTTTTCTCTGGCGCATCAATACCGGCCAGACGAATCTTGTGCTGCACCTTGTCGGCATCCAGCACCGTGATCGTGTCGCCATCGGCCACGCTGACAACCCTGCCCGTGACCGTCTCAGCATGGGCGGCGCAGGCCAGCGCCAGCAACAGGCATACAAGGGCTTTGCGCGTCATGAGGCTACGACTTGCCGCCGGCAACAATATCCAGCCGTGGCAGCGCCCGCACAATCTTCATTGTTTCCAGGCTCACAGTGATGACTCGCTGAAACAGTTTGAGCGGGTAGGCCGCATCCCCGACAGTCTCAGTGGCCCACAAATTGGCATCGTTGACGATGCCGCTGTCTTTATGGGTGGTTACGGCCTGCCGCTCCATCACCCATTCCAAAGCGGGTTTGCCGTTGACCACATAGTCATACGCTTCCAGCGGAATGCCGATCATGGTGATTTTGTGGTTATAGACCACGCGGGTTTTGTCGGTCTTGCTGGGGAACTTCATTTGCGTTACCCGATAGTCAGCATCGGTGAAGCTGGAAAGCAGCAATGCACCGCCTTCAATCTCCACTGGGTAAGGCGTGACGCTCTCATAACCAATATGCAAGTCCGCCAGCTTGCGCCCGGCTGCGCTGAACGCCTGAAAATCAACAAACTCCTTTACTGCGGGAATGCGGGGCAATTCCTTGCTCAGGTTGTCGGCATAGCGCTTTTTATAGTCCTCGGAGTGCAGCAGGCCATAGATGTAATAGAACAGGTCTTCCTTGTCGATTTGCTGGCCTTGATAGGCATTTTGGAAGTGCTGCAACCCTTCATCCAATATTGCATCCCTAGCCGCATACTTTGGTCCGTTGCGGGAGTGCTTATCTTGTGTCCGCAAGGAGCTTGCACCCCCAAACAGTTCACTTTGATTTTCTGCGTCTTCTGTACTGTCTTCGTCATCAAACCAGTTAATTGGGAAACATAGACCGGAATCTAGAAAGTGAAGATTGGCAGGCGAACTGGTCATCAACGCCGAAAACCCCTTGCCTGAGCCTGTCCCGCTTAAATAGATAGCTAGATTCGCCTTGTCGCTTGAATAAAGTTGTCTATTTTGGCCGGGGCGCTCAATCATTTGTCCATCAAGATATAGGTACTGTTTAGTGAAAGGGCGATACATCCCAACGACAATTTTCGACTCATCGAAAGTAGCGTGCTTCTGCCGTCCGACATTCCCAATTAGCCCACTCGACCAACTAATTTTTGTGGGCGATCTATCAATGAATTCTTCAACACGTTTAAGCCTTCCTGCAGTATCAACAGGCGGCAAGTTCGCCTGATACTTAGCAAAGTCATTAACTTGCTCGTTGTAAAACTGAGTCATGCGGCTCATATTTTGCTTGACCGCCAATTTGGAAAAGCCATACACCCACGCATCCCTAGCTGTACTAACACCTAAAGAATAGTTGGAGAAAATCGCATTCTTTCCGGCCGTGACTTTGCCGCCGAGGTTAATGAACTCCCCAAAACTGTCATCCCGCTGCCCCACCCAGTCCCCGTGCTGGTCCGGTGTAATCGGCAACCACCCATTGGCCCGGCCAATGCCTTCAATGCTGCCAAAGGCGGTAATCTTTTCCAGCTTTTCTTCCCGCGTCAGATAGTCGCCAATGTCATGGAAATAAATCTTCCCGTTTTCGGCAGCATTGGGGTTCTTCACCAGAATGCTGATTGCAATGGGTGTGCGTGTCCCCATGCCAAAAACGTTATCTTTTTCTTGGCGGCGCTGCTCGCCTGACGTGCGGGCGTTACCACGCAAGTGGAAAACATAAATGCTGCTGAACTCTTCCGCCAGGCATTTACGCAGGCCGTCCATAGACTTGCTGTCGACAAAACTGGCATTGCTCACATAGCCCACAACGCCACTATCACCGATACGGTCGCTGGCCCATCGAATGGCGCGAATGTAGGAGTCGTACAGGTTCTTTTGCAGGGTCGCTGCGGAATGCTTGGCATAGCTGTTGCGGATGCTTGCGTCCAGAGTCTTGTACTCGACATTCTGGTTATCGTCGTTCTCGCTTTTCTGTCCAGCGGAGTACGGTGGGTTGCCAAAGATCACCCGAATGGATAGCTTCTTTTGCTTGCGGCGGCGGCTCTTGTTTGCCGCAACCGTGTCGGTGTCAATCGCGTGTGAACCCGGCTCATACAGGGCAAAGGTGTCGGTCAAGCAAATGCCGTTGAACGGCACATACTCGCCGCCCATGATGGCGTGATAGACCTGCTCGATATTGATGGCCGCAATGTAATAGGCCAGCAAGACGATTTCATTGGCATGGATTTCGTTCTGAAACTTGTAGGCCAGCTCTTCCCGGCTGATAAGTCCGCTTTGGAGCAAGCGGGTAACAAAGGTGCCTGTCCCGGTGAACGGGTCAATTATGTGAACATTCTTGCTGCCCAGGCTCTGCCCGAACTCGCTTTTCAGAATGTCATTGATGCTGTGAATGATGAAGTCCACCACTTCGACCGGGGTATAGACAATGCCCAGACGTTCCGTCATCTTGGGGAATGCGTTTCGGAAAAACTTGTCGTAGAGCTCGACAATGATTTTCTGTTTGGCTTTCAGGTCGCCGATACCAGCGGCGCGCATCTTCACACTGGCATAGAACTTTTCCAGCGTTTCAGCTTCCTTGTCCAGGTTGTGTTCATTCAGCACCTCCAAAACGCCTTGCATGGCCTTGGAAACTGGGTTGTGCTGGGTGAAGCTGTAGCCCTCAAACAAGGCATCAAACACCGGCTTGGTGATGATGTGCTGTGCCAGCATTTCAATCGCTTCGTCGCGGGTGATGCTGTCATTCAAATCGTCTTGCAACTCTTTCAGAAAGCTATTGAACGAAGTAATTTCGGCCTTGTTTTCGGGCTTGCCCAGAATTGCGGTAATCCGGCTGATATGGGTTTGGGCAATACGGGCAATGTCGCCAGCCCATTCGTCCCAGTACAAACGGTTGCCGCATTTCTTGACCACCTTTGCCATGATGGCGCGCTCGATCTCCCCGACGTGGTAATCAATATCTTGCTGGGTTGGCGCTGGTGTTGCAGCTTCCCCGATGCTTGTCCCACCCTTGGCTGCTTTGGCCGACTTGGCGGCCTTATTGATCTTGGCAACCTCCGGTTTATCACCAGCGGGGGCCTTGCGCTTGATGTTGATGGTGTCCGTGATGGCAATGACTTCCATCTTGGACCGGTCCTGCCCGGTCAAGTCCAGCTTGTTAATCATCGCGTCAAAGCGGTCATCGTGGGATCGCAGCGCTTGCAGCACCTCCCAAACCACTTTGTACGTTTTGTTGTCGTTCAGCGCGTTCTCTGGCAGCACGCCCGCCGGAATGACCACCGGCAGAATGACATAGCCCAGCTTTTTGGTACTGTTGCGCGGCTTGCGCATGACACGCCCGACGGACTGCACCACGTCCACCTGTGAATTACGCGGGGTCAGGAACAACACCGCGTCCAGCGCCGGTACGTCCACACCTTCAGACAGGCAGCGCACGTTGGAGAGCACCCGGCAGGTATTGGGGGGGATTTCAGCTTTGAGCCATTCCAGCTTTGCTTCTTTCTGCGCGGCATTCATGCCGCCATCAACGTGGGCCGCTTCACATACCAGTTGGCTGATGGCATCTTGGTTGTCGGGATTTTCCTTGAGCAATTCAGCGCGGTATTCGTCCACCACGGCCTGAAACATATTGGCAATGTTCTTACTGCTGACCTTGTGCGTCTTCGCGCCATTGTTCACTTCAATGACCTGACAGAACGCCACGGCCCGGCGCATGGGCTCGGGATCGTGGCTCAGGTCTGCCTGTGTGTCCTGCTTTGCCAGCGCGCGCCAGCAACCCACAATCTTGGCCGCATCATCCACCCGCAAGCTGTTATTTGCATCCGCCAACTGCTTTTGAAGGTACTTGCTAATGTGGTCTTCACTGATGGTCAGCACAATGACCTTGTAATCACACAAGATGCCCAGCCCATGCACCGCCTCGGAAAACGACAAGGTGTGCAGCGTTTCCCCAAAGTAAGCCGGATCGTTCATATCGTAAAGAACGATGCTGTCGTTTTCGGCTTTGGCCTTCGCCTGCACGCCGTATACACGCGGGGTAGCGGTCATGTAAACCCGCTTGTTGCCCTTGATCACGTCTTGGTTGTGGACTTTGACAAAGGCGGATTCGTCGTCACCGTCAAAGCTGGCACCCGTGGTGCGATGCGCTTCGTCACAAATAATCAAATCGAAGTCTGCCAGCTTGTGCAGCTTCTGCGCCTGCGAGATCACATCAATGGAGTGGTACGTGGAAAAAACCACGCTCATGTGTTCTTTGTCGTGGCGCTTTGTCACCTCATGGGCCAATGACTTGGGATTGGTGGTGGCCGGGAACTGCAATTCATGCACGAGCATCGCAAAGTCGTCATCTTTGTCGCGGCCCTTGCCGACTTCGCTATCAGAGCAAACGGCGAAGCTGTGAATCGGTGTAGCCGTCTCCTGCGTCCATTCGGTCAGGGTCTGTGACAACAATGACAACGACGGCACCAGAAACAGGACACGCCCACCAGCCCCGGCCATTTGTTCAGCCAGCCGCAACGACGTGAAGGTCTTGCCCGTTCCGCACGCCATGATCAGTTTGCCCCGGTCGGCATGGCCCAATCCCTCGATCACGTTGGCAATGGCGGTCTTTTGGTAGTCCCGTAGGTCTTTGGTTTCCTTGAGCTGGACGGCCTGCTTTTTGAAAGTAGCGCCCCAGTCGACCACGCTCGCTTCCAGAGCGAACATGTCAATGATGTTGACCGGCTTGTCGCGCTGCTGGATGGCGGCATTCACATGGTGACTGGCTTCGTAGGTGGTCAGGAAGAGCAGCCCATTGGTGAATGGCTGCTTACCCATCGCGCTCAGGAATGAATCAATGCCGTCGCTCTTGCGAATCTTGGAGTCTTCGGCATAGAACTTGGCTTGAATCGCAAAGATGCGCGGATGGTCTTTGGTGTCTTCAACGGCAACCAGGTCGATACCGGCATCCGCCTGCGGGTCTTTGTGACCCAGACTCATCCAATATCTGCGCCATTCCTCCCAGAGGAAAACTTTGCCATTGAACAGGTCTTTATAGACCGGCTCATTCTGGAGATATACCTTGACCAGATTTTCAAAATAGGCGCCTTTTTCGCGCTCGGACTGTGAAGCTGCGCGGAAGGTGTCTAGGATTTCGGTTAATGCGCTCATGACTGCCTGAATGTTGTGGTTTTCTCATGGCAGTCTATCAGGGGAACTTGCGAGAATTGGCGCGATTCCAAAAGGACAAAAGGCTACACCTTGATGCGTCTCAGGCGATGCTTCAGCCACTTTTGCGAAACAGATTCACCCCTCCAACAACTTGTGCAGGAAACCCAGCTTGCGGCCAATGTCATGCAAGCTGACCTGCACCAACGCATCGTGGTGGCCCCTGAGCCGCTGGTAGGTCGTCCAGTGCATGCCTTTAGGCTTGCCGCCGCCGCCATTCAAGATGCCTGCCTCCCAGCCCATGCGTTTGCGCAGCTTGTCAGCCTTGGTGGATGCCCGGTCGCCTGCACCTTCTTTCTGCGTGGCGTAGCCCAGCCCGCCACATTTGCGGCAGGCGAAGTACCGGCCCGGCGCGTACAACACCGCCACACGTTTGCTGCACCGGGGGCAGGTAAACCAGTAGCGCTGCCCGCCCAGGTGGCAAGGTGAGGTTTGCGTCTGCACCCGTTGCTCGACTACTTCGCCGGTACTCTTTATGCGGTAGGACAGCGCCATGCCGTGGTCAAAGTCCACCCGGATGCTGATGCCCGCCACTTGATGGTCGTTCACCGTCCACTGCCAGGTAAAGCCATTGCCCGGCACCAACAGGCCTTTGCGGGTGATCTTGCGAATGTCCAGCGGCATGGAATCGCTGGTCTCCGCTTTGCCGCTGTGGCTGCATTGCCGTCCACTTCCGCGTCCGCCCATTTTTATTCTCCGGTTTTTGCCGAAATCATTTGGCAAGTTGAACAGATGTAGTTACCTGAAAACCCATGAATCGGGCTGTAACCCGCATGGATGCTGGGTTCTGGACGTTTTGCGTATTGCTGCAAAGTAGGCATGTTTTTACGCTGCGCGGCTGCTTCTGAGGTCTCTCAGCTTGATCAGCATCGCCAAAGTGCGCTCAAACTTGCGATCCAGGTGGGTTTCGTAGCGCGAAAGCTTCTCCAGTCGGTAGGCTTGCAGCCCCTCACCAATTGTTTGGTTCACGATAGCGTCGTGGTGGCGGGATTCCTTTTCTTGTTGGTAGACAAAGGGCGTGACGTGCTCAGTGATGAACGCTGCTAGACCCGTGGCATCGGCTGTGTATTCCTCGTCGTCCAGATAGTTTTGCCACCACTCGCGGGTGTCGGGCAACAGGGCGCGCAGGGCCTTGTCATAGGCGCGGTCGCCGCCTTTGCGCAGGATGGCGCTGGCCTTGCTGGTGGCATCAATGTCATGTTTGGCGCTTTGATGACTTTCGGCCACATCCGCCGGTTTCAAATCCATCAGGTCTCGGATGTCCCTGTTGTCGCCCGACAACCCCATTTCAAACGGTGCTGCCGCTGGAATGACGGTCTTGGCGCTGCGGGCGGATTCCTTCAAACCCTTGTTGATGGTGGCTCCCTCCGCTTGCAATACCCGGCGCTTGCGCCAGATGACGCTGGCCAGCTCTTCAATCAGGTGCTGTTCAGTTGCGCCCGCTGGCAAGTGTTCGTCCATCAACGAGTTAACCAGGCTTTCATAGTCGGCATGGCTTTCGTGGCTGAGCACGGTGTAGCGGCTCAGGATGCCGTGTTTGAGGGCGTTGAAGCGCACCACTTCGTAGGGCTGGGCTTTTGGGTCGGCCATAAGGGGGGCAGGGGTGTCGCCCGCAGTCAGGGTGGATAAATCAGCGGTGGGCGTGGTCATCGTCTTTTCCTTGGGGTGATGATGTGTGGTGCGGCGCGAAACCGTCGCAGCGTTGGAGTTGCAAAACCAGATCAGCAGGCAACTGCGCGTCACGCGAACGAATGGCGATACCAGCAATCTGCCAATTGCCACAGCGCCAGCTAGACTGCCCGTAGCCAGACAAGTGCCTGCACTCCAGGCAAAAACGCCGGTCGTCTGCTTCGCGGTCTCGCACCACCAGCTTGTCGGCTAGCGCTTCGCCTTCGGTGACCGTCAGCCCCTTGTTGGTGAACCGGTGCAGGCGCTCCGTGAACAGATCAATCTCCGCGCCATTCATGGCAGTGGAATGTGGCCAGCAGTGGGCATCAGGATCGCTACCGGGTAATGCGCCCGCCGCGACGATGGATGCATCCAGCGCCAGCGATGCGGCCAGCAGCAGGGGCGACAGGCCCGGCGGGCGGACGGTGCCTATATCAACCGTTGCAGTCATGGGCGTGGGCGCTGGTGCCGGGTCATTGGCCGCTACCGTTGCCCCCTCGTTTTTTTGCAAAGGTGCCAAAGTGGGGGCTACAGAAACTACAAAAAGGGTTTCTGTAGTTTTTGCAGCGTCCTTCTCGGGCGTTTTGCCGGTTTTCAGCCGTGCCAGCCAACTCATGCTGCACCGCCTTTGAATACTGCCGGGTTGATCAGATAGCGGTCACTGGGTCGGCCCCTGCCCAATGGGTCGGCGCTCTGAACCACGTCCCGGCGCAGGTAGTCGAAGTCCACCAGCACGTCGGCGGCCTTGCGCACTGCATCTGGCGTTGCCAGCCCGGCCCAGTGTTTCAGCGCCACCTGCCGAGGTGTGAAGCTGTCTGGAATCACGCCATCACGGTCAGCCAGCTTGCCACTCTTGATCTTGACCAACAGCGTTGCCGCGTTGGTGGTTTCTGGGATCACCGCCGCTGCATACAAGCGGTTGGCGTGGCTGCGCAGGTAGTCGCCCATGGCCAGCGCCCGAACCAACTCTGTTTCGTGGACGATGCCGCCGTTGTCGGGGGTGTCAATCAAGGCAAAGATCAGCGCCAGCGCCGGTATCAGCTTGCGGTACTTGGCCAGGTGCGAAACCATTGCCGGGTGCAGTTCCTCCCCGCGAATCTCGTTCTCGAACGGCACGATCCATTCAATGAACAAGGCTTGCGCCTCGGGGCTGAAGCGCCAGATGACGGCCTCGGTATCGGTGGCAGGCTGCAACTGTGCCAGTCGTTCAAATACCGCCCAGGCAGTCTGCTTTGCTGGTGTGTCAGGCCACTGGTCAACGTATTTGAACTCGCCTGCAATGTCAGGCCACACTGTCAAGCCAAAGCGCTGCAACAAGCCGTCATCGCCACTGCCACCAGCGACTGCATCACGCACATACTGCTGAATCTTGCCCGGCTGGGTGCCGCCCAGCATGGCCAGACAGACGCGCGGAATGTAAGTGGTGCCACGAATGATTCGAGAAAACTTGTAGCCCTGATTGCCGTCATAGCCTTGCAGGTAAAAGCCTCTGGAGCCTTCTTGGCCGGGCTTGTCCAACGAGGTCAACAAGCTGTAGAGTTCATCGCGGTACGCCAATAAGCCCCACGGGTTTTCTTGCAAAACTTCACCCAGTTTTTCGACAGTTGCATCGTTTTCGATGTAACTGCGCGCAATGGGTTCTGGCGGGGTATCACCGGGTTCAAGCAACTGCCGTGCTGCTGCCGTGTCGCCCTTGGCTGCATGGCCTTTGGCTTTCTTCTCGTTGGCATCGTCCTGCATGGAGGACACCTTGCAATCAAGTTCCCATGAGTCATGGGCGGCCTGCCACAACTCCCGCTCATTAGCCTCCAGGCGGTTCAATGGCCGCATCACTTCACCCAGCGCGGGGGACTTCATCACACCGGGCCTGCCCACGATCAGCGCCCATAGATTCGGCACCACCTGCCAGTCAACCCGTGCTTTGGGCTGGATGACGTGGCGTGCGCCGATCAGGCTCGACAGCGCCGCAATTGCGCCCACGGCTGGAAAGTCTGGGGGGCACTGCATCAAGTGGGCAATATCCATCACCCAGGCCCGCAAAGCCACGGGCAACAACTCTGCATCAAAGGGCTGCACTGGCGGTAGGGCATTGGGCAGTGGTGTTGGGTCAGGCCATACATCATTTATGCCTGTAGCCCCCGTGGAATTTGCGTTAGCAGCTACTGAATTGATAGCGGTATCAATGCACTCTTTTACCGCGTCTGGCCCCGCCAATAGGTGCAAGTCGTTGAAATCGGTCATGTTGTTCATGCCTCCGCCGCCGTGAACACGGGCACGGCCACAGTGGCACCCGTGGTTTGAGCCGCTGCCGTGGCTTTGGTCATGCCGGGGTTTCCGGGGGTCTGGTGGTCGTCGTCAGCGGCGATGATGATTTTTAGAGCCGGGTACTTGGTGCGCAGTGCCACGGCGACCGCCTCAAGATTTCCGGCATTGAAGGCGACCGCGACGGCGTGGCCGGTGCATTCGTGGATGCTTGCGCCGGTGGCGTAGCCCTCACACACGATCAGCGCGCCCTTGGGTTTGCCGATACCGTAGTAACAGCCTTTGACCCTGCCGCCCGACATAAACATCTTGGTGCCGTCCAGCGCGATGGTTTGTAAGCTGTGCACGGTGCCTGCTGTGTCGCGCATCGGGATCAACAGCTTGTCGCCTTCAATCTTCGCGCCGTGGGGCTGGATGCCTTTGCGGGTCAGGTAGTCGTGCTGGGTGCAGGGTGTGGCTGCTGTCCAGCGCTTGAGTGCGTCGGCTGCTGCCAATTGCTGGCGCTGTGCCAGGTCGTCTTCACGCTGGCGCTGCATAGCCTTGACGCGCTCAAGGTGCGCGATCCGCTCCGCTTCGGTCATGGATGTGTCCGCCTTGCTGCACCAGTTTTGCGTAAAGCTCGCGCGCCAGTCGCCAAATGCCCCTGCGGCGATGCCATCGCTGTGCAGCATGTACCAGCCGTTTTTGTGGGTGGGTTTGCCATTGGTGCTGAAACGGTGGATTACGCCGTCGTCAATGATTTCAGTCGGTGGTGTCAGTCCCGCCGCTGCAATGGCCTGCCTGAATTGTTCGATCAGGTCGTTCATGGTGTGCCCCTTTTGGTCCGTGGGGGCCAATTAGGAGGCGGCGTGTTTGGCCTGGGCGGTGCTGGTCATGCGGCCATTGGCATTCATCCAGGCATCAACATCGGACTGAAAGTAAAAGACGCGACCGCGTTTGATGAACCTTGGCCCATTGCCGTTGCAGCGCATCATGGCCAAAGTCTTGTCAGAAAGGCCGGTGTACTTCGAGGTATTGCATGTATCCATGCGGCCATCCGGGTAAGTGACTACTTCGATGGATTTGATTTCTGGGCGGGTCATGTAGATTCCTTTATGTGTTCTAAGACAGCACGATAATAATAAAGCAATACATAGATTGTCAAAGAACCTTTGTGGTGATAGAATTTTTCAGAAGGTAATAGAACCTTTGAACGAAAGGACATCACATGGCAACCGAAAATCCGGAAAGCAAACGCAAAGTAGGTGGAGGCAAGCTCGCTCGATCCGAGACCGTCACCGTGCGGCTTGACCCGAAGTTGCGTTATTTGGCGGAACTTGCTGCCTTAAAGCAACGGCGCACCGTATCCAGCTTTATCGAGTGGGCTATCGAAGACAGCCTAAGTCGGGTGTATCTCCAAGAGGGCGGCTATGGGAACGATCCAGGCACATCAGTTGCCGACGTGGCCGCCAAACTTTGGGACGTTGATGATGCCGACCGGTTCGCCAAACTCGCGTTGACATATCCAGATCTACTTACACACGATGAGCAGAAGCGCTGGAAGCTAATTCGTGAAAACGGTTATCTCTGGAAAGGTCAATACGCCAAGATTGGCAGCAAATGGACATGGCGAGTCGAAGAGGACTCGTTGTGCTTTGACCGACTTCGTGCATGTTGGGATGACTTTTGCAATGTTGCACGCGGCGAAGCGGCGCGGGATATTTTGCCCACATGGCCGGAAAACAGACCCGCCCCCTCGACCGCCACCAAGTCGGACATTGACGACATGTCAGATGACATCCCGTTCTGATCGGTCAAATCATGTCCAAAACCTTCACCAAACTCACCCGCCCGGCCATGCGCAAGCTGGCTGCTGGCGACAAGCTCAACGAGCACGGCATCACATTTGAACGCCAAGCAAACAGCGACGGCGTGTTCAGCGTCAATGTCATGGTCGACGGCCAGCGCATTCACCGCGTCATTGGCCGCGAATCCGACGGCACCACGCGCACGCAGGCTGAGGAATTTATCGACAAGGCGCGCCAAGACGCGAAGGCGGGTCGTCTGAACCTGCCCAAGGGCCGAAAGCTGGCGCTGACGTTCACCGAGGCAGCCAGCCAATACCTCGCCAAGCTGGTGCAGGAAGACGGCAAAGACCTGCCCATGAAGGGCTACCGCCTGAACATGCACCTGACACCGTTTTTCGGTGATACCCAGCTTGCCAAGATCACCACCTTTGACGTGGAACGGTACAAGAAACAGCGCGGCAGCGAATTGGTTGTCCGCCCCAATGGGCCAGGCGGTAAACCATCCGTCGGCGGCGAAACAAAACCGGCCACGATCAACCGCGAATTGGCGGCGCTGTCGCACCTGTTCAGCAAGGCGGTGGAGTGGGGCTGGGTGGATCACCGACCCGCCACCATCAAGCGCTTGAAAGAGCACTCGGGGCGAATCACCTATTTGACGGTAGAGCAAATCGAGCGGCTGCTGAAAATGGCCGAAGGCGACCAGAACCGCCAGATTCACCCGTTCATCAAGATCGGCCTGGACACCTCGATGCGCAAGACGGAAATTTTGAGCATTCGGCGTGAGCACATCAACCTGCAACAGCTTGTCATCTACATCCCCAAGGCCAAGGCCGGGGCGCGTGAGCAGCCCATTACCGCCGACCTTGGTGAATACCTTGCTGCCTACGTCGCCACCTTGCGACCTGGCGAACAATGGCTATTTCCATCACCGGCAGCCAAGGACGGGCGCACGGTCAATCTGGACAAACCATTTCGCCGTTGCGTGCTGGCGGCGGGGCTGGATGTCAAACAGGTGGTGCGCCACACGTTGCGCCATACCGCGATCACGCACTTAGTGCAGGCCGGTGTTGACCTACCCACCGTGAAGCGGATCAGCGGCCACAAGAACCTGAGCATGGTCGAACGCTACAGCCACCAGAACGGGGCGCACATTCAAACGGCGATGGATAAGCTATCGGAGCGATATAGGGGGAAAACGTCTTTTTGAGCACGCCGTTTGAATGCCAATCCAATGAAGTTGGACCCCCTCTTTTACCTAGCAGAATAGATAAACTAGAATGAACACCGGCCCCCAGATAGATTTTTGCCGCTGTTTCGGCGGCATGGCCGAAACGGGTAGAGCCATTGCGCTCTATCTGCCTTGCGCTGTACCCTCAGTGCTTCCTCTTGCTTTGCATAAGAGTTTCTGGGGGCCACTTTCACTTGTGACTGACTCTGACAATGTCGCAGCTTGACCGCCTTCGTAAAGCGACCTGCCTTGATGACCTCGCGCAACTAGTCAATTTCAAGCCGCAAGCCATTACCTACATTCTTTTCAAACTCACAGACACGCAAAAATTCACTGAGTTTGAAATTTCTAAGCAATCCGGTGGAAAACGAACGATTTCGGCACCAACGGAAAGACTAAAAAGACTGCAAAAAAATTTGGCAGATTTGCTGGCAAATTGCCTTTCTGAAGTGGAGGCCACCGGAGAGCGAAAAACTCCGTTCGTGCATGGCTTCGTTAAAGGAAGATCAATCGCCACAAATGCCAAGAACCATCGAAACAAGCGATGGGTTTTGAATCTTGATCTTCACGATTTCTTCGGCACCATTAATTTTGGTCGTGTTCGCGGTATTCTGATAAAGGATCGAAATTTTTTATTGCATCCAACAGTTGCAACACTGATTGCGCAAATTTCTTGCTACAAGAATGCACTGCCACAAGGCGCACCTACATCACCGATCATTTCAAACATAGTTGGTCGACCACTCGACTTGAAGCTCGTTGACTTGGCCAAGAGGTATGGTTGCAGTTACACGCGCTTTGCCGACGACATTACGTTTTCAACCAACAAAACTGATTTTCCTGAACAGCTTGCAAAACTTGCAACTGATACCACGCACGATTGGGTCTTGGGCGACAGAATTCGCGAAGCGGTAGTGAAAGCTGGGTTTGTCGAAAACCCCAAAAAAACTCGGCTTCAATACTTCAAAAGTCGCCAAGAAGTTACGGGACTCGTGGTCAACAAACGAGTCAATGTCACGCGGGAATATCGCAAAACAGTTCGCGCGATGCTTGACAGACTCGTGACTACTGGTAAGTTTGAAATGCAACCGGCCCGTGTACACCGCATTGCTAACAAACGCACAAAGCAAGTTGACCCTTTACGTCAACTGCAGGGCATGCTTGGCTTTATTGATTGGATTGACTTGCGATCCACCGCCAATGCGCGGCACCTATCTCCAGAAGCACAGGCGCACACAAAGACAAAATCTCACCGCCTGGAAGGCTTAACTTCACAGGAAAAACAGTACCGAAAGTTTTTGCTTTACCGCAATTTCTTTTCCGCCAGTCAGCCAATGATCCTGACAGAGGGGAAAACGGACAAGACTCACCTTCGAGTTGCCGCGATACAACTTGGGAATGGATATCCCGATTTGGTGGATGTGACTGGCTCGCCCCCGACCCTTTTGTTTCGCATTTTCCCCAGTCTGGCTCGCAGGACAAACGCGCTGCTGGGACTGTGTGGTGGCACCTCTGATTTGGCGGCTTTTCTGCACGCATACAAAGCTGAAACCAAGAAATTCGATGTGCTTCAGATGGGCCAACCACTCATCGTGGTGGTGGACAAGGACAACGGCTGGAAAACGATAGGTGGCGCGATTGGAGGCGGTGCCAATGGCAGTCAGACCTTTTATCACGTATGCACAAACCTGTATGTGGTTTGCATACCGCCGCCACCTGGAAAGCCAGAGGGTTGCATTGAAGACTTGTACAAGCCAGAGACACTGAGTATCGAGCTTGATGGCAAATTGTTCGACAAATCAAACAACACAAAGGACAAAGGAAAGCACTATGGAAAAACAGTTTTTGTAGAAAAAATTGTTCTCCCGAATGCAGCGAAAATTGACTTCAGTGGATTCAAGTCTTTGCTGGACAGGTTGGCCGCCGTCGTGCAGGAACATAAGAAAAAGCATTCCAGTGCGAAGATGGCTCTATGAGAAATGCAAGTTCACCAAACATTGGCCCAGGCTCCAAAACTGTGCTGATTCACTGTCGCATGACCCGTCGGCTGACTCCCTGAACTTTTTGGTAGCCCTTGACGGTTTGAACTGATATGGGTTTCCTGACGCAATTACACAGGAATTACACTTTCAGGCCACAAAAAGAAAAGCCTGCTAGCAATTAAGTAGCAGGCTTTCTAGTGCCCATAAGGCTTGTCATGGCTCCTCGACCTGGGCTCGAACCAGGGACCTACGGATTAACAGTCCGGCGCTCTACCAACTGAGCTATCGAGGAATATTCATTGTGTAAGCCTCGAATTATAGCCCACTTTTCACACCTCTTTTTCTAATACTTTCTTGCGGCTCTTCTTCTTTGGTCCCTCTGGAGCGCTTTGAGTATTAGAAGGCTCCATGACCCTTCCGTTCGCTTCAACCGGCTTGCGCGTGTGGGTTTTGATGTAGATTTCTGTGACTTTGACGCTGCTATGACCACAAAGTTCGCAGATGATCTCCAATGGAACCCCATCTTCATGCATGTCAGTTGCGCCCTTTGCTTTGTGATCGTACAGCGCGTAGTCGCGAACAGACGAGTCTTGAACGTGCCTGCGAAACATTGAGGCGAGGCCCATTTCTGTGTACGGCTCACCATCTCGTGTGCAAATCAGGTATGGACTACTGACTTCGCGGCCATCTTGAACTTCTTTGAGCGCTTTTTCGATTTCGTCATTCAATATGATCGACATAGGCTTTTTGGTTTTGGATTGCCTGAAGCTTAAGATCCTTTGCCCCTTCTTTTCGCTGATATTGCTATGAGTCCAGGCAAGGACATCGGAAGGCCTTTGTAAAGTGCGATAGATCAGCACCATCATTGCTCTCACGGGGGCACTGGCACGCTGATAAACCTCTTGATACTCATCGTCGGTGATGTAGCGGTCTCGCGGTGTCTCGCTGTTCTTCTTTACCGATAAGCAGTAATTTGTTTTAAGTTTGCCAAGGCTGTACTCAATCATCCAAGTCATGCAAGAGCTCAGTGCTGACTTCTCGCGGTTTGCGCGAACAGGTCGATCCAATTGAACGCCTATATCCAAGTAGTCACGGATGTTTACGGCTTCGATTTCAGCCGGGAACATTTCGCCGAAATACTCCGTTAGGTATACAGTGGCTTCCTTGTAGTCTTCAACTGTTCGGTAGGCCAGTCCACCTGTAGCCACCTTCTGATCAAGATAGACGTGCCACTTTGTCAGCCAGTAACCCATAGTGCCCAGCGTTGGACTGTCAGCGTTGAAAGCTTCCGCCTTCTTAGTTGCAACGTCCAGATCGCGCCCCAGACCCTCCCATTTATTGTTGTGGTGCACGTAGTAGAACTGGCCAGATTTCAGGTAGACACGCATTGGTAGCCCCTGCCCAGGGTCTTTTCGAGGTCGCCCCATGGTTTACCTCCCCAACTTTGCAAGGAGAGCTGCTTTGTTTGGCGTAGTACGCGCCTTGGCGATCGCTTGATCAGCCAGTTTGAAGACCGAATCTCGATCAACGATAGGACGACCATTTGGCTTCTCCTTAAAGGGAATGCCAAGTTTCTTTAGGTGCTTTTTTTGAGCGTGGGGTTGGATCAATGGATCGCAAAGTTCGGCGACTTCATCGTCGCTTAGGAAAGGGCGCATGTTGGAAGAATTACATCGGCAGCAGAATTGCTACACGATTTGCGGACTTTATTCCACCATTATCGTTCCGTGTTGTAAATTCATCAAAAGTGTCTTATTTTGTTGACTTTTAAAAATAAATAACACTTTTTCTGAAAAATCATGGATTCTGTTGGGGTGACGGTAAATCCAGAGTTTTCTGCAATTGATTCATACGTAGCACCGCATTGATTGATGCTTGAAGCGCGTACTGAATGCCAATTGCTGGGTAAATACCGAAGGCTATTTTAGCAGGCTAACCACAAAAATCTATTGTACTTTTTTAACATGCGGAAAAATGTTAATTTCATTGGAAAAATTGCAATTTCTAGGACATCAAGATATCAAGGTATAAATGTATCAATGCATTAAAAAATCAAACGTCAAGAACATACATCATTATCATGATGAGTGTGATCATATGAAATTTAGAAATTTAAGAGGAAATTCAAAAAAAGTAACGGAAAGACAATTAGATTGAAACACATCCTAATAAAGAATATAAAGAAATTCGCCCTCGCAATTTTTTCTGGTAATCTAAGTTATTTGAAAATAAAGTTGCATTAACTTCAAAAATTGCAACCATTCATTAAATATTTTTGGCAAACTATATTTTAGTTGAGGCAAAGTTGCTCAATTAATCATTAATGTCAAAAAAGGAGAAATTTAGTGAAAAAAATAGTCGATACGAAAACGGTAGATGAATCAAAAAAAATAAGGAAAGGAAAGAAGGAGGCTTCAAATACTGGATACTTCCAATATTCATACCCGCGGATAGTAGAAATAGCATGCAATCCAGATCTTGGATTACACGGTGTTCTTTCTTACCTGGTCTTAGCTGGAGGAGTAAATGGCGAGGATGCTGCAAATCCACGTGCCAGCAGACATTGGAGAAGAAGTGTTTACAAAAGGGCTGGGCTTTCAGAGAGTCTTGCTGAAGTAGCGATTGAAAAGCTAGTTAGATTTGGATACATAGAAAAACTGGAAAAAGAAAATCCTAATTTAATGTTTTACTACACTTGCAGAGTTGATCCTAAATACGTCACTGATTTATCGTGTTTATCGCAAAAAATATTTCATTCTGAAGAAGAAAATTTTAAAAATGGAAACGTCGGAAGTCTCCGGCATTTTTGTAAAAAGATTTCTCTAACGAAGAGAGATATCACAAAAGATCAGCAGCGTCTAGATGCAATAATGCTATTTCTTGCTCTTCACGAACATCAGGATTTTTTCAAATTTTCAGGAATTGATCCTAAAGTGGTGAATTCACAATTTGACGATGCAGGCCCTGATTTTTTGGAGGATTGGCCTTCATGTATTCCTGTACAAGGGACTGTAGACTGGACTTTAAATCACGTAAGAGCAAATCCGGAAGAGAAACTGTGGAACCATGATTTTTTGCAAAACGTTTTCTCCTGTTTACCGGAATTTAATGCAGGGATTCAGATGGAAGATCGCATTAAAGTTGCAGTTGAGAATCTTGTAATTGCAGATCTTTTGTATTCGGCTCACGTGTTGTGGTCGGACGATCCACTTGAAAAATTTAGTCAACCAGGAGCGAAACCCCTATATGTTGTATTTGTCGAAAATTCAAAATCACCGGACTTTGAAATTTCACTTCATGAATCAATAAATAAAACATCAATTGCAACGAAAACATTAGAAGCAACGCAAATTTATGGAAATGGAAATAAAAAATCATTTCTTTACAAAGATGGTTACTTTGGATTTATGGTTGACGGTGAGTATGCGGAGACGGCTTTAATGGTAACAATTTACCGAGCACGGTGGTGGGCATCAGATGCGAAAACTATGGGATCAATTCAAGCTTGTTCAGACCGAACAGAAGAAGCTGAAAATTCGCTGGAAAGTGTAGTTGTATTGGCTGAGAGTGGCGAATATATTTAATTTAATTTAAATGCATTAAATAAAAGCACGCTAACTATTAAAATATCAACATTTATTATTTCATGCGATTATACTTAAATAAGTGGCATCGATATGTCACATTAAATTACTAGCAATAAAAACAGCAGACGCTACCGAATCAGCGAAATATTCGGGCCCACCGACCTTTTTAAACCAGATAGAAGCGGGCGCTATCACATTGAAGCAAGTTACAGAGATGTAGCTTGTTCTTAGTTGAATTTTGTTCCTTTCTGACATCAATATTGACGTCCGAATTGAATCAATTTTCGCCTGTCTTTTATTTTATTTATATTGGAAAATTTATGCCAAAGCGTTTTAGCCGCGTTCGAAATGAGCGCACCAACAAAGATTCATCTGAGGATGAATATTCGTCTGATGTCGCAAAAGATTTGATGTCACACCTGACACTCATAAAGCCTGAAATTGACTTGTTATTGGACATTGAGATAGATGAAGTTCCGAAAGGTAATTTCACTCCATCAACTGTTGTGCAACTCAATGCCAATGACGTCGTCCCCTCAAAGTGGGCTGACCGTAGTGAGGCTTCCTATGCTGACAGTGATTTTGAAGATCTTCGCACATCAATACGAACTGGTCATACCAATACTGTCCCTATAAAAGTGCGCCCAATTCGAACCGTTGGAGTCTCCAACGCTACGGGTCTTCCCAGGCAAGTTTATGAAATTGTTTATGGCCATCGGCGACATAGAGCGTGCGCACTTGCACATGTACCTGTAACTGCAATCATCGTCCAATTGAGCGATCGTGATTTGATTATGGAGATGTTTTCTGAGAACAGTCTTCGCAAGGATTTATCACCGTTGGAGCAAGGTCGACTGTTTCATCGCATGCTGCATACGGACAAACTGTTCGAGTCGCAGGCGAGAATGGCTGATGCACTTGGACGTGATCGCGGTGACGTGTCGCGATGCATGACTCTGGCGTCGCTGCCTCTGGAGGTTACAAATGCGATTGACTGCCCGAAGGATCTAAGCATTCACAGTGCGGACAAGCTCAGTGGGTTGTTAAAAAAGGATCCAGAAAAGTTACTTGAAATCGCCAGGGAAAGCCTTGAGAAATCTGGCCCTATTTCAGCAAGAGATTTTGTTGATGTCGTTACAGCCAAGACGCCAGCATCTTCAAAAAAATCAGCTTTTAGTCAGCCAATGCAGATATCTGTTTCAGGATACCCAGTTGCAGAGGTAAAAATTAACAGTAAGGGCGAGATTACTGCAACTTTAAAAACAGATCAGTCGTTTGAAAAGACTATCGATTTGCGTGAAAAGTTGGTTAAATTTTTACAAGAATTGCTGGCTGATGTTGTTGTACCTGCTTCTTGATTGAGTTTATTTCAAGTTAAAAGAAGTTGATCAATCATCTTCTCCGACACCAATTTGAAATTCCTCTTCATAGAATTACCACTAGCCATATTTTGTGGCTAGTAGTGAGAATTAAACATTAGCTAAGTCTGTTGATATAGCTAATGTATTAAGCGTAAATTTAATTTATTCGATCGCGAAATTATTAGATGACGTAAACATGTGATTCGTTAGTGTAGAAAAATTTGCAAATAAAAAAAATAATAGGAATGCAAACAAATGTCAAAAATCAATCAATCTATTCCTTCGCTGACTAGGCGGGGCGAAACGAAGCCGAATAGTTCAATTTCTACAGTAACGAAATCTACGTTACCGAAGACTCCCTCGAATTCGAAAATCAAGGGCGCGACCGGAATTGGTTCCGCTCAATTCGTGCACGAAACTGGTTACGCAATCACAAAAGGACAGCGGCGGGCAAAGGTTCTGACCGTGGATGGTGTTCGCAAGAGCGTAAAGGTGGGCAGAAAAAAGGCTTCTGCACGCGATGTAATCGGCGAGGCAATTAGGGAAGCCCCAAAATACTTCCTGCATATTGACGCGCCACAGCCAGCCATCCATTTGTGGGGCAAGAAGCCGGAGGAGCTGGTTGGCTGGTATGAGGATTTGCAACGGAGGGCCGCGGTGCAAACTGAGACCATGACGTTCAAAAAGACAGGCAAGCTTGTAACGCGTAAGCAGAGATCTTCGACTGTAGTGATGATCGCTTCGGTTTTCAGTTACCCAGAAAAGCACGACCTCGACAATCCAGTCTATGCCAAATGGGTTCGTATGGTTACCGCATGGTGCAAGCGGCAGTATGGCCGCAACCTCGTCTCCGTTATCTGCCACCAGGATGAAAATTATGGTCACGTGCACTGCATTGCCCAGAATGGGGCAAACCCAGGCGCTTCAGTGCGGCACCTTATGGCCGGATTTTCTGAAGTCCAGAAAGCCAAGGCAGAGGGCATCAAGGGTCGAGAGCTGGTCGGTATTTACAACCAAGGTTACGTCCAAATGCAAGACCACTTTCATGCTCGCGTAGGAGTGAAATGCAGTCTTCATCGAAAGAGCGAATTTCCAAAACCAAGGCTCGATTACCGCAGCGCCAAGGAGCTAAGTCTTCAACGTGCAGAAGTTGAGCGAGAAGCCCAGGAGTTGATGGAACAAAAAGCGCGAGTGCGCGAAATTATTTCGATTGCCAATGCTGAAAATCAGGCGCTCAATTTCCGCCTGCAAGAGCAGCTGGGTCGAGCTGACGTCATGGCACTCAGTGCTGCAAATGACGCGATGCTGAAAGAAGGGCTTGCGGCTGCTAAAGATCGTGACTTGTCGTTCGCAGAGGCACTCCAGGCGCAAGTTCAAATGGGTGAAATTCCACAATCCGCGGCTAAATACGTATTGAATTCGGTCGGTATAAATCTAAATACCATTAATAAAATTGGATTTTAAGTAAATTGTATTAAATATACATGCCAATATCTCGAAAATCACAACATTTAATTTATTAATAAATATAAAATTGTGTTTAAGTTAACTATTGGAGTTTTATGATTGAATCGGATATAAAAAACCTACTGAAAAATTATGATAAATTCTTAAGAATTTATCCTGGTGAAAAAAACGGAAGCGTTGGATTTGTGAGAAAAAATCTAAAAGTCAAGCACTTAGTTGCTGCGCGCTGGATGCAGGATAAAAATGGAATGATTGTTGATTCTCATAATCTCAGTGATTTAATTGAAAATTATAATCTTTACCATGAAATCTATGATCATCCTGTTGTTGTTAGTTCCATAAAAATTAAAGATGGTAAATTTAATCCAATTCATTTGATGGGATTTTTTAGATACGTTTATTGTGATGAAGAGTACGCCGTTTAATTAGTGGCACATCAGTTATGAATTGATAGTGAAATTCAGGTTATCAAAATTTCACTTTACGTCACATATATTATTTTTAACGCGCACTGTGCGCATAGTTCAAACCATAGTCAGCAAAACGCTGACACCGCACCTCGGGTACAGGGGTTGGGAGATTGAAATGACCAAGAGCACCGCGGACTTCCGCATTGAGAACATCCAAAAGGCCAACTTGAATGGCCGTCAAATGAAGTTGTTCACTGCCTTTTTAAAGCGAGGAGATGCATTCATTCACCATGGGCGATTCAGCGCACCCGTCAAAACCGCTAACCGTGACTTGTGGAAAATCGCTGCTGAAGCCTAGAAAAAATGAACCAGCCACCGGATACGGATAACGTTAAATCCTTGGCTCTTTCGCCGCTGACGCTAACGCCAAAGCCTTCATATTTCACCCGTTAAACTCCCCTCATAACAGAGGGGAGTCATGACTCGCATTTCCATCATCGCTGCGCTCGGATGACGCAGTACAACGCAGAAATTTCAGCTGGATCACTGATGCCATCCGAGAGCAGGCGCATTGCCGCGTTGCTTTTGACGCATCCAGATGATGCCGCCTGGCTTCGGGCCATCGAAGTCGACAATATTCTGCAAAAAAAGACCCCAGCTACCGCACGCCGCCAGGCTAGATTGATCCAGCGTCGTCTAGCGACGCTTGATGACCAGGCTTGGAAAATGATCTCGGAGCGGGAGAGCGAAGTGGTCAATCAGCTCCTTTTGGCCGCTTCAGTAAAGCACAGCGAGCTTTTGGGCGACTTCATGCGCAATGTGTACGCTGATCGCCAGCGGCGCCTTGAGGTAGCACTGTCGCCGCTGGACTGGCAAGACTTTTTGACCCAGTGTTCTCATCAAGATGCCGCTGTGGCCGCCTGGTCTGAATCTACAAAAGCCAAGCTTTTTCAAGTTATTGTTCGCATTCTGGTTGAGGCCAAGTATTTGGAAAATGGCCGCTCCATGAAGTTGACCCCACAACACATTCACCCTGATGTTCGCCGCTACTTGCGTGCTCGGGACGATAAGCAAATAGCTTTTCAGGTCCGACTGCCAATCGGTCAAACGGGTGCGGAAGTCGGTGACCAGGCTGTCTTCTTCTTCCCGTCCAAGTTTTTGGAAAAGATCTTTATAAAGCTCACGCGCACGCTTGATGGCGGTGGCATCAGCGGTTTTCCGCTTGAGAATGGAAACCTGTTTGAACTTGGCGGACTTGGTCAATGGCTCCATAGCGGCAGCAGGGTCCAGCTCAGATCCATCCAGCATCAGTTTGACTTCGCCAGCCATGAACAGGCGCGCGATGAGCAGCACTGTTTCCCATTCGGGCTGCCATCCCCATGGAATGCCGGAAAAGCGGTTCAGCACATCGGACAACAGCACACGGTTTTGGCTTGCGGCCATATGCAAATAGTCGCGCATCTCCTTAACGGCCAATGCGTTGCCAGCATCGCCGTCAAGACCAAGGGCGTGCTGCCCCAGATCGTCGGCCATCAAAACGGCTTTAATTTCAGCAATCGGGTCGGCTTGGCGCACCTTCAAATAAGGCAGCTTGGCGTAGGTGTTGGTGATTAAATAATTGAGCAATTCATCGAGCACAGTCGATGGGTTTGCTGCCTTGATGGTGACCGGCTGGCCGAGCGCATAAAAGTCACCCGAAGTGATAAGGCCCGAGATCTGATGAACCAAACGCAATCTACGCTCACGGTTTTCTTCCTTGCGGTCACCCAAAATGCGCTTTAACGATGGAGTAGCTTGGTCAGCCTTGGGGCTGACGATGTACTTTTCAATTTGCTGGTAGAGCGTAATTTCGATGTCCAGGCGGTCGCCTTCATCCAAACGAATCAAAGCACGCCCCAGGCCTTCGCTGCTGCGCAAAATGCATTTGGCGGGCTGCAGGCGGTCGTATTCATCGCCTAAGGGCGTGATGACTTCAAAAATAAGTGTCTGGTTGGCTTGGCGCCAAGGCGCACCATCAATAAGGCGGTTGAATTCGTAATCTGCCTTGGTGTCACGGTGGCGAACTTTGGTTTGGCCGCTTAATATTTCATCGAAAACGATATCCGCCAGCAAGCGTGATTTTTCGGCTGCGGAGACTTCTACGTGACCGATTTCTCTTGCTACGTCCCGCTCTTCATTAGTGAGGAAGAACCAAAGGTCGCCATTGCGGCTGACCAGGCGCTGCTGCTCTAGGCGAGCAAGACTCTCTTGAATGCTTCGCTTGAGAGCCAACTTGTCAGCATCGATTTCTGGGCAGCACAAGGTAGCCAAGTTTTCGACGTTGGGTTTGACGATGTCCGCGATATGGCGGATGAGAAACATGGCTTTTAGCAGCAGCACATCAGCGGGCTGCAAACCAGGGTTCAGTGGCGCTTCATCAATGGATTTCTTGGCAATGCCGTCGATGAAAGATTCAATAGACGGATAGAAGTCGTACAGCGGCACCAGCACACTCGTACCTTGATCCGCATTGCGGACTGCGGCGGACTGGAATGCATCCAACAACGAGCGCTCACCACGAGACAGGTGTTTGCCAGTAGCGCCGACCTTGCGGATAGCCTCAAAAATCTTTTGAAGCAAAGTGAACTGGTAAGGCGCAAAGGGATACACCGCCACAAAGTCTGCAGCATCCTTGTAGCCAAGCAAGCTCACTGAATTGCCAACGAAGCTGAGCTGGTTATTAATAACATCGCCTTTGGCGGCGAACACATCACGCAAGGCAATATGGGCAGCTTCTGTTTTGGTCAACAGGCGTTCGCCAATGACCTCAACCGCATCGAGCCTTTGTTGGCCACTGTCGGCGCTATTAATGAGCAGTTGGCCCAAGAAAAGAGAGAAAAAGCCTTGCTGTCTATCGACGGCAAGATTGCCGAAGTCCAGGCCAAGCTCAACGCATCTGCCGCCTCATCAGACCTCAGCAACAAGGCTTTGCGAGTACTGCAAGACATCAAAACTCGCATCGCCAGTCAAACCAGCATTGCGCAGATCTTGTACCTGCAAGGTCAGGGTGGTGATGCTATGGACGATGCTGTGAGCATGATCGAATCTTCCACCGTAAAACCACCCCACCAGGTGGCCATGCCTGGAGACACCGCCAAGCCGTTGCAAACCGGTCATCCCAATGTGCCGGTGGTAGTGGCGAAAACGACCCGCGTAATTAGGGTGGCGGACTTTTCTACAAAGAATTATTTGGAAACTGAAGCTGACGTGGAAGCCTGTGTTGACAAGCTTAAAGCAGAGCTACTGGCGGCCATTCGCTCCGGACAACTTGCACGGCTGCAGTAAAGCCACGCGCTAATGCGCCACTTTCATTGCGATAAGTATCAACAAGTAATACATAACGCGTCAAAAATGGACAAAAGCTCCGTGAACTTGTGGCTTGCCGCAACGGATCAGGGCTTTATTCATTCGAGCCAATTTGACGGATCCAGATTTACGCATCACAATGTTGTTGAAAGTTTCAACAACCGAGGGTTCACTATGTCTACCGTCAATTTCAGCGTCCCCGAGGACATCAAGAATGCGTTCAACACCGTTTTTGAAGGCCAGAACAAAAGCGCCGTCATTGCAGATTTAATGCGCGATGCAGTGGAGCGCGAACAGCGCCGCAAGCAGCATTGCAGTGCCGTAGACCGCATTTTGGCCAATCGAATCAATGCCCCTCGATTTTCTGAGGCGGAGTTCAGGGTGGCCCGCGAAGAAGGCCGTCCATGATTTGTGTCGTAGATGCCAGCGTGGCCGTCAAATGGTTTGCTGAAGGCGACTGGGCATTGCGCGAAGACGATATTGATCCTGCATTAGAGATTCTGAAAGCCAGCACCCGCGGCACCTTGGACTTTTATCAGCCACCCCATTTTTTGGCGGAAGTGGCGGCAGTGGTGTCCCGCCTCAAGCCAGATCGGGCACAACAATATATTGATGATTTGGCACAGCTCAACATCACCTGGGCAGCTCCTACAGTGGCCTACGGCCGAGCTATTGAACTGGCTCGCCAACTTGACCACCACCTGTTCGACACGCTTTACCACGCAGTGGCACTTTCTATTCCTGGTGCGGTGCTGGTCACGGCGGACCGTCGTTACTTCGCCAAGGCCCAAAACCTCGGCCAAATTGCCTGGTTGGCCGACTTTAGTTGTGCGTAGTGGCCGCTCAAAATCAGCCACCATCCACTCCTAATTTGATAGCTGCTACCGCACAATTCACGCGGGATACAGCCCTATTTCCCATATAAAAACATGAACAAGTCAAATCTCAAGTCCTACGCCCCGCAAGCACGCAAAGACTTCATCGCTGCTGTCACAGCCCGTGCCAATCAATTAGGTTTGTCAAGCAAAGGCGACAAGCTGGAAGTAGCACCCAGCCAACCTCAGGGTGACGTTACCGTTATTGCCGGTCAGGCTTGGCCCATCAAGGTGGATGGACAACGCCAACGTCGGCTTCGAGTCTAGCCGCTACGTTACCCTCCCCGCAGATGCGGATGGCATCGTCCCCATCACCGACGAACTCTGGTTCGCCGACGATGCCTGCAGCCGCATCCGCGAATTCTTGCAGGCTGTCTGGGGGCCAGATACTTTGGAAGAAAACATGGCTTGGTTGGCAGAAAGCTTAGGTGCCAAGCCTACCGAAACTCCGGACGAAACTATCCGCCGCTACATTGCAGACAAGTTTTTCAAAGACCACCTGCAAACCTATAAGAAGCGTCCAATCTACTGGCTCTTCAGCAGCGGCAAACAAGGTGCCTTCCAGGCTCTGGTTTACCTGCACCGCTATTCCGAAGGCACATTGGCACGCCTACGCGCCGAATACGTCGTACCTCTCACCGGCAAAATCCACAGCCGCATCGAGATGCTGCAAAAAGATGCCAATGCCGCCAGCAGCACCGCTGTCCGCAACAAGCTGGCCAAGGAAGTGGAAAAGCTAAAGAAGAAGCACGTAGAGCTACTGGCCTACGACGAACAATTGCGCCACTACGCTGATATGCGTATCACATTGGATCTGGATGATGGGGTGAAGGTCAACTATGGCAAGTTCGGGGATTTGCTGGCGGATGTAAAGGCGGTTACGGGTGGAGCGGGGGATGAGTAGCAAGACTCCACCATCGGAATTCACCCTTGTCGACCTCGGCATGGCCTACCGTAAGGCCAAGGTGGATCTCTACTATTCGACCAACTCTCAGCCGAATGAGATTGCCAAATACGAGGACGACCTGGAAGCGAATTTGCAGTCCCTGCTGACGAAGTTAAATGGCGCCGATGAGGAATGGGTCAAAGCCAGCAGCTTTCTTGGTAATTGGACATTGGTACCCAAATCACTGAAGTCGCCGGAGTTGGGTAAGGATGTCAAGAACGGCGTGCTCTTCTCCTCGCCTGCTGACGAATGGAATCATCTTTGTAAATTAAGTGAAGATGGGAAACCAAAAGCTGAATTCCGGCTGATGGCGCAAGCGAGTTTGGACTTTCATGTGCTGTCCACATTGTGGGTGTTGAGGGTCGGCCATCAGATCCCGCTTCTGGAGACTCACACGGGGTTGATTCGCAGCGGTAGGGTTGGCTTTGAGGCCAGCTTGCAAAGGATCCTGGAGAAGCAGGGTATCAAATGCACATTGCTGTCGGAATCTGAAATTGTTCGGCGTGTCTTTGAAAATGATTTCGCAATTTCCCGTATGGCTGAGTTGTTCCTGCAATTCATTCAGCGGTCAAAGAAGCGAGCCTGGTCAGTCGATACAGTCGCAGCACAGTTGGCCGATTCTCCAGACATCGAGCCACGTGCGAGACTTTTCCATGAACTGGCGTTAAGGGCCTATCGTGAATACGAAGCCATGCTGACCGAAGAGCAAGCCATGGACTTTGACGATCTGCTCATGCAGGCCACACAAGAAGTTCGTGTTCGGGGAACAACTGCCAGTATCCACCTGGGTGAAGGCCGAATGATGCCGCTGGGGCAATTGCGGTGGGTGTTGCTTGACGAATATCAGGATTTTTCAGAGCTGTACTTTCAGATGCTCGACGCGGTCCTCAGGGCAAATCCGAGCATCCGTCTGATTGCCGTTGGCGATGACTGGCAAGCCATCAACGCCTTTGCCGGCGCCGATTTGCGATTCTTTAATAACTTCGGCAGTTTTTTCCCAAACTCGGATGCTGTGGGAGTTACAACCAACTACCGCAGCGATTCGTTGGTGGTGGCTGCTGGCAACCGGTTGATGGCGGGGCGGGGGCAGCCGGCCAAAAGCAGTAAGTCAAACCTTGGGCTGATCAAAACTCAAAACCTGGGTGATATTTGGTTGGAGTTCCGTGATGGTGATCAATACCAGGTGGAGCGAGATCAGGATCGACTTTTTCTTCCAAAGCGTGAAGACAACAGGGCACCATCGCCCTCGATGCTAAGACTTGCGCAGGCGTTGAAATATTGTGCTGAAAAGTTTCTGGAAGCCCCCAAAGAAAAGACCATGATTTTGGCCAGGGGCGGGTTTGTCTATGGGGTCGAGCTCAGTGCGTTCAAAGATCGGCTTATTGCTGCGCTGTGCAAGCTCAGCGCAGCAACAAAAGAGTCCTTAGAGGGGCAAATCTCCACAATGACTGCCCATGGCTCCAAAGGGCAAGAATCACACACGGTGATTATTTTGGATGCAACCCAAAGGCAATTCCCGAAAATTCACCCTGATAACTTGCTGTTTATGCCGTTTGGGGTTACGCCGCGTGCTGTTCTTGATGAAGAACGGCGGCTGTTTTATGTGGCGATGACGCGTGCTGAACATAGACTTCTTTTGCTTACCGATAAGGGTGCAGAGTCACCGTATCTGTCTGCACTTGGATCACGCTCAACGGTCGGGCAATTAGCAATACACCGAAGATCAAATGTGCCAGATGAACTTGGCATATTTGCAGCAAAAATCAGAAATCAAATTGACGCAACTGGCGATCCATTTTCATGAGTAATCAAAGAATTGCTGACAGTCTGGCATCCTTGTTCACCACCCATGCGGTTGTGTTCTGGCACGACGTAGAAGCTGAATTTGCAAATAGTCTCGACAGTCTGAACCTTGATGGCGTGAAGTTGATCCGCCTAGATGACGTACCCACATTGCGCGTAAAGCTGGATCTGGAGCGCATCGCCAATCAACGTTGGCTGGTGTACAGCAACAAGCCAGAGCCGGAGCCTGCAAAAGACTGGCTGCTGGATGTACGCATGCGCAGTAAATTATTCCGCGCTGATTCCACATCCATATTGTTGGAAGACTTGGGGTTGACCACGCAGGGTCTTCGCCAGCACTTGAAAGATCGCGTCAAGTTTTTGCGTGCCAAGGATCGTGTGGATCGCTTGAAACGATTGGTACTGCCTGGTGATACAGCGGTGGACCTTGATAGAAAGATGCTTGCGGTTCTGTCTAGAGCCGATCAGCCAGAGCTGTTTGCCATGTTGCAGCGGCTTTATGGGGCGATGGTGGCGGATGGCACTGCTGACTTGTCGGCGCAGCCGAAGGCTTGGCTGGAAATTGCTGCCAACGATCTGACACCCGCTTTCTGGTCGCTTGTGCAATTGCAGTTGGGGTATGCCGATGCCGAACCCAATTTGCGTGATTTATTGTTGCGAATTTTGGTAACCGACTTTTGCCGTGGCTTGATGGGTGATGCACCCAGGCAGTTGGCCCATTTTGTGTTGCCGGATCGAACTTTGGCTGCCAATGCGTCGGTATTCGTGGGGCGGTGGCGCTCTGATATTGCCCAGTTTGGCAATTACAACGCCTTGGCTCAGGCAGTTGCCAAAGAGCTGAATTTAGAGGGCTTGCTTTCCAGCCAGACCGCTGAGCAACTGGTCGAGTGCATGACTTTTGAGGACGTGGAATTGCGGGTGGTGCAAGACCTCAAGAAGAGGATTGTTACTGGTGCAGGTGCCAACATGGATGTGGTTCGCGCATTGATGGCACGCCGGCGCGAAGGGCATTGGGCCAACCCCTTGCTGGCCAGCGCCAGTGACCGCACACGCGCCTTGGCAGCGTGTTACGACGCATTGACTGCAGCTGCCGATTTCTTCAGTTTAAAGGCCACGCATGCAGCGGGCTTCAGCTTTGCAGATCCGTCCACTGCGTACGCCAAATATCGTGATGAATTATTCCGTTTCGATCAGCTATACCGCTACTTTCATACTGCCGCCGATGCCGTGGAGCCCACAGGGTGGGCGGTGTTGCATGAGTTGCGGGAAACCATTGAGGGCGTGTATTCCGGATGGTTTATTCCGCAACTCAGCACAGCTTGGTCCAAGGTAATGGAAGGCCCGCAGGGCTTGCTCAGCCATTGGAAACTGCCCGATGTCACTCCTCAGCAGGATTTTTACGCGCGCAAGGTGCTGCCGCTGTTTGATGGTGGTGTGAAGCGGGTTTACGTATTAATTTCTGACGCATTCCGGTTTGAAGTTGCCCAACAACTTGTTCAGCACACTAATAACAAGAGCCGGTTCAAGGCATCACTGGATGGCATGTTGGGCGTATTGCCAAGCTATACAGCGCTAGGCATGGCCGCACTGTTGCCGCACCAAACCTTGGGCTATAAAGAAAATGCCAACTTGGATGTGTTGGCCGATGGTCATTCCGTGGCTTCCTTGGAGCAGCGCAACGACCACCTGAGGACCTTCGGCGGCATTGCGATCAAAGCAGAGGACCTGATGGCTTTAGGTAAAGAAAAGGGCCGAGAACTGGTGCGTGACCAACGCCTTGTTTACATCTACCACGACCGTATCGACATGACTGGCGATAAGCAGGTGTCGGAGACCAAAACCTTTGAGGCGGCTGCGCAAACCGTGACAGAGCTATCGCAAGTGCTGGGTTTTATTATTAATGGACTGAATGGCTCCACCGTGCTGGTCACCGCCGACCATGGCTTTATGTACCAGGAATCCGCGCTGGATGATTCTGATAAATCGACCCTGGACGACAAACCCGCTGGCACAGTCAAAGCGAAAAAGCGGTACTTGATTGGTCGTGACTTGGGTGCTTCTTCAAAAGCATGGTCTGGCAATACCGCTATCACTGCTGGAACTACAGCTGAAGGCAGCCTGGACTTTTGGGTGCCCAAAGGTGCCAGCCGCTTTCATTTTGCTGGCGGCGCGCGTTTTGTTCATGGCAGTGCCATGCCGCAGGAGGTGGTGGTGCCAGTGATTACCGTTCGCGAAAGTGAATCCGAAACCGCTAAAACAAAATTCGTGAGCGTGAGTCTGTTGGGTGCCGTCAACAAGGTGGTGACCAACACCCAAAGGTTTGAATTTATCCAGACCGATGCTGTATCCGAAAAAGTGTTGCCAAGATCAGTTGTAGTTTCACTGCGCGACAGCCAGGATGGAGACAAGCCTATCAGCGATGTGCAGTCCATTACGTTTGACAGCACCTCGCAACTGCTGGATGAGCGCAAACGCTCCGTTTTGTTGACCGTGTTGGCGGGCTCGCATGACCCCCACAAGCGTTATGACCTAGTAATGCGTGATGCCGTCAGCAAAGTGGAAGTGATGCGCCTACCCATCAAGGTGGATCTGGCGTTTGGGAACGATTTCTGAGATCAATAAATGACCACAACAACTTCAACCCCAGAGCCACAGGCCGACATCGTGAGCGACACCAGCCTTGACGATTTGCTGAACACGCATTTCGCCGGCAAAGTGGTCCGCAAAGACCTTACTAAGCTCATTAAAGAGGGGGCCAACGTGCCCGTTTATGTGCTGGAGTACCTGCTAGGCATGTACTGCGCAAGTAATGACGAAGCGGTAATTAAGAACGGTCTGGTCAACGTCAAACGCATCCTCACGGAGAACTATGTGCGCCCCGACGAAGCCGAGAAGGTCAAGTCGAATGTGCGCGAAAGTGGTACGTATAAAGTAATCGACAAGGTCACCGTCAAGCTGAATGAAAAGCGCGATGTGTATGAAGCATTGCTCTCGAACCTGGGTGTAAAAAATGCTGAGATCTCTGACACCTATGTGCGCCAGTTTGAGAAGCTGCTGGTGGGTGGAATCTGGTGCATCGTTACCCTGAAATACCACTTTGAAGAAGACCAAAAAGGCTCGCCTTTTTCAGTCACTGAGCTCAAGCCAATCCAGATGCCCAACATGGATATGCCGCAGTTGTTTGAGGCGCGCAAGTCATTCACGGACGAGCAGTGGATCGATGCCCTGATTCGTTCCACTGGAATGGAGCCGAGCCACTTTAAAGAGCGAGCCAAATGGCATTTGCTGGCCCGGATGATTCCGCTAGTTGAAAACAATTACAACTTCTGCGAACTAGGGCCACGCGGTACTGGCAAGAGCCACATCTACAAGGAAATAAGCCCCAACAGCATCTTGGTTTCCGGTGGGCAAACAACCGTTGCGAATCTGTTCTACAACATGAGTGCGCGCAAGGTGGGTTTGGTTGGCCTTTGGGATGTGGTGGCCTTTGACGAAGTGGCCGGTATCAATTTCAAAGACCACGATGGCGTTCAGATCATGAAAGATTACATGGCATCAGGCTCGTTCAGCCGTGGCCGTGAATCCATCAATGCGAGTGCTGCCATGGTGTTTGTTGGCAACTTGCCCCAAGGGCAGTCCGTGGAATCATTGGTGAAGACCAGTCATCTGTTCTCGCCATTCCCCGAGGCAATGATTGACTCTGCGTTTTTCGACCGCTTCCATGCCTATGTGCCAGGTTGGGAAATCCCGAAAATGCGGCCTGAATTCTTCACCAACCAATACGGCTTGATCGTTGACTACCTGGCTGAATACCTGCGCGAAATGCGCAAGCAGAGCTTTGCCGATGCCATCGATAAATGGTTCAAGTTGGGTAGCCTTTGATTACTTCAAAGCTAATTCATCTCGCATCAGCGCATCCATAAAGCCCGGTGAGCGCGATTTTCACACCCACCTGGTTGATCTTCAAAACTGCGGTATGCCGCAGACGTTTACTCTGGCAAGCTTCATTGCTCTATGTTCCGCTGCCTTGGGTAAGCCTGTGCAGTCCCAGCTGGCCGTCATGGGCAACATGAGCCTTGGCGGCACCGTTGTGCAGGTGCGCAACCTTGCTGAAAGCATGCAGGTTGCGTTTGATGCTGGTGCAAAGCGGATCTTGCTGCCTATGTCGAGCGTTACCGACATTCCGTCCGTGCCCGGTGAGCTGTTTGCAAAATTCCAGACCAGTTTTTATTCGGATCCTGTGGATGCGGTGTTCAAGGCGCTTGGGGTCGAATGACGCTATGCTCTTTGAAAGTTAAGAAAATTAATTTAAATTTCAAAAATATGGCATTATTCGTGTTGTTTTTTAATTTCAATCCTAAGGAAATATGAAAATAGAAAAGCCAGAAACTCTGGAAACGTTGCTCGAAGATCAAGCAAAAATCGCCGAAAAAATTAAAGCTGCAAAGAAAGCTGGGCGAGCAGCTGCGCTTGCCGATGTACTTAAGACCATCAAAGAATACGAGTTGACACTAGCAGAGCTTAAAAGTGTCATTGTGCTGCGCAAGCCACGTGCGCCAAATGGGGAAGGTGTAAAGAAAGTACCAAAACCAGGGGCAAAACCTGGACGTCCACCTAAGTTGAAAACTGCAGAATAGCTTAGTCGTATAGAAGCGACGGAGTTGCGTATACGATAGACTGACTCCGTCGTGTTGTAGTAAATTATCTATTTCGTGCCCGTTTTTTTTACGCAACATTTCTGCACAAAACTTCCGGAATCAATCGTACATTACGTACATGCATTGCGAAATACTCACTGTTACTATCAGCAACCAAAGTCGCTGTCGATTTTGTTGATTTCTATCTGTTGAAATTAGTTCAACGAGGACGTTAAACAGCTGAAGTAACAGTATTTTTATCTAAATCTTTACGCTAAACGCAATACTGTTTCATTGCGTGATCGCGTTCCGTTTTTGTCATCCGGATTGTCCGGATTTTTCATTGAAATTACTTCAGTGAGTAGCTGCGAATTATGTATTCGCAAGGTTGGCACAACCGGAAAACTTATGCTCTCCAAAAACTATTTTTGTGCTTCAGTTGAAGTGCAACTTCCTCGCGCTATAAGTGCAGGAGTTGCATAAAAATGAATGATTTTGAATTGAGTAGGAAGTCACAATTACCAGCTTGGATGCAAGTTAATTACGCCAGCGATTTTTCGAAAAAATGGACTTTCATAACTGAGGCATTTTTGAAAACTGTCGAGTTACTTTTACTGACAAAACCGCCTGAAATTGCCTTCGTAGGCTTCGATGAGTTTCAAGGACATTTACAAATCGAATTCAGTGCCCGCCCGTATCTGACGAGGCGACATGCGCTAGTAATCGAGCGCGCAATAGCCGACTTCAAGAAAATGGCCTGGTCGATATATTCAGATGATGAAAAACTATTTGGTACAGAAGACATGTTTGAAATGCAAAGTTTCAAAGCTCATAAATCGAAGCCAAACAATGCCCAATCACAGGACACGAAAAGTGATTGCCAAGAGGTATCGGTAAATGGTCGAAATGAGAAGCAGGTCATTATTTTTGGCAACCTAGTATTCGAAGCAGAAGCGGAGGCTGTGACCGTATCTCGTGATTCCGATGTACGTACGCGCTACAAAAAAATCATGATGAGTTTGTTTGAGTCAGGCCCGACTCGGCCTTTTCGACTTCCTGTATCGGACTGGCAAGCGGAACTGGATGTACTCGCCGTAAAATTTCCCAATTTCGAACGCGTAATTTCCACGGTAATTCGGCCTCATCTAGCGTTGGTTACACATGGTGGATTAGGCGCTCATCGGATGCAACCAATTTTCCTGCTGGGATCGTCCGGTTGTGGAAAAAATGCGTTCGCTAGGTCATTGCAAAAGATATTTAACGTGACGAAGCCCCTGCATATCGTCATAGCGGCGGAGACAAACGGTATGAGCCTTGGCGGGTCCTCTACGTTCTTTAGTAACTCAAGTCCTGGGCTGCTGTTTGAGCGACTTGCATACCCAGTGAATGGGTATGGGCCAATTGCTAACCCCCTCGTTGTCATTGACGAAGTTGAAAAGGCAAGGGCAAAAGATTACGACCCACTTGCAAGCCTCTATTCTCTGCTTGAGGAAGACACTGCAACAGTGTTTGAAGATCAGGCCCTACCGGGCATCAGCATCAATGCGTCCTTTGTACGATTCATCTTGTTGGGTAATGAAGCCTCGATACCAGAACCAATAATGTCTCGTGTGCTAACTTTTGAAATTGAACCACTAACGCCATGTCAATTGAGGAAAGTATCGCGAAGTATTTTCGAAGAAGAAATTGATAAGTTGGGCATTGCTTTTGATAAAAGTTTGCCGGAAAACATTCTTGACCAAGCTCAAAGTTTGAGTTTGCGTCAGTGCAAAATTCGTTTTCAATCGGCTATCGGAATTGCAGTTGCTAACCGGAAAAGTGAAATCGACATGAATTCGTGGTCTTGCAGCAACAACTCAATAATCAACAATCGAAAAATTGGGTTCGTTTGATTGATGAGAGGGTAAAAATTTGATCTTCTAGGTTGGTCTTATATTTTCGTCTAGTCTGTTAGCTATAACAATAATATAGTTCGCCGATTCGGCTCTAGGCTGTTGAATTTATTGAATTTAACAGGATTTTTTCTTCAGCGAAAAACTTTCACTTGTATGCTTAGCACTAACGACAATATATGAATTTAAAGTTCCATTAAAATCCACATAATTGCATGCATATTTTCAGGACTTTGTGTTGCATTTTTTCATGAATTCAATTAGAATTGTTTCGTAGGAAAATTTGAACCGGTCTGGATCCAGTAAATTTTATTTTTTCTATTGGATCTCAGCATAAAAATAGCATAGTGCTGAGATGATCGCTGAAGAGCGATCATGCAACTTGTCATTTACCGATGTGGGTGAGGTTGGAAAAATGACTTGTTGCTTACTTGGCACTTAAGGGAGACCCCCGGCCTACATTCTTTGATTGCCGCAAGCTTTCATGAAAAGAACTGGCTGCTATTTACTCACCTCGAAATTTTTGACGCTGGTAGGTGAGTGAACATCCGCGCTCCAAGGGGTGCGGTATCGCTCCGATTGGGCTCACCTACGTTTTTCAGTGCCTTCGGACACTGTACCCGCCGTTCTGCAGCAGTGCTCCTGGCAGGCATCAAGGCGGCGACTGCTAAACGCTATTCGTGAAAATATGAATTTTTTGTGGAGATAAATCATGAGTCAAGATGACGACGTAATGGAAAAACTGCATAAAGACCCTGAATACTTGCGTCTTTTAACTTTAAGCAAAGAAGAGTTGGATTTATATATGAAAAAAGCTATAGATGCAATTCATGAGCAAAGAGCAATGGAAGAATCTAAAAAAAGCAAGAAAGCAGCCTTGAAGGCATTAAAAGAAATATAGCAAGAAATGAAAAGTAAAAAGTAGTAGATGTTTGTATTATATAGAAACTTTCATTCTGATTGAAATTGTGTAGCATGGCATATTTGATATTATTTGCCAGTGTTAGAAGCATTTATAAGGGCTATATTGCGAATACCGTTACGCCCCAAGGGGCGGGGAATTCACCCCCAGTGATTGAAATTAAGTTAGCTGTTTAGCGACATTTTTTCAGGGTTCCTTCTGGCTTTAAATCGAGAGACGACAAGGATCTGATGAAGGAAATTGAAAAATTGGAGCCTCCAATTCGAACTTGCCAGGAAGGATGGACACCTTCTTTGAAAAGGTAGCCCCATCCCAAAAGACCCCAATGCCCCGTAAACATTCGCAATGAAATGGCAATTGGAGCGTCCAATGTAAGCGCGCGGCAAACCCATCTTGTTGGAGGCGGCAATAGTTGGGAGCATGGTGTCCACTTCAATAAGGTGGACACGTGCACACTTCAGTCATTCAATTACCCGGTGCTGGCCGG